>NZ_JBXWQH010000001.1:0-808839 GCF_059612275.1 Ruegeria sp. CDSA034 | reverse complement strand
TCTGGCGACTTGACCATGAATGGCGTCACCAAGCCTGTTGTTCTGGAAACAACGCTTAACAAGTCAGCGCCATACCCGTTTGGCCCAAAAGAGGGCACGCCGACCTTGGGGCTGGCTGCCACGGCGACTATCGTGCGGTCTGAATTCGGACTTGGGGCCTTTGCACCTGCGGTGAGCGACGAAATAGAGCTCTTGATCAATATCGAAGCGTTAAAAGCTGAATGATGCGTGCAGGGGCACCGATACGGCGCTGAGCACTCATTCTTTAATTTTGGCGGATGGTCAACACGATGAATGTACACCTGAGAACATTGGCGGTTGCTGTGACGGTAGTGACATTGATGTGCTCGATGGCGTCCGCGCAAGAGCGCTCCTTGCCGGAGCGCATCTCGCCCCGTCCCGAAACGACAAGCGGCGTGCCGCACACTCAGATTGGTGTCGAAATTAATGCCGATTTGGCCCAGCTATTGCTGGAGCGAGTTGCGCAATTCCCGGGGGTCATACTTGGCCCCACACGCATATCATTACCTGGCGCGATTGGCTTTCAGCTTGATCCCGATATGTTGTTGTCCCAACCGAACTCTATCGTCGGTGGATTTGAGTTTGCGCACATGCATCCTGATGGCAGCTTGCACGCCTCGCTCGACCCAGAAATGGCGCGAAGGGCAATTGAGGCTGGCTGGGCCGTCGCACACCCTTGGGCCAAGCAACGTCCTGGGTGGAGCGGCTTTGTCATGATCTATACTCCAACCACACCCGAAGAGCTGGATGTCGTCATCGATCTGTTAGAAAGCTCCTACACCTTCATCACCGGCATCACTCTGGGCTAAACGCCCACCTGCTGACCTTTCCGTTGCTGACAAATAAGCAGGTCAGTCAAAATTCAGTTTTACCGGAATTTCAGGTGATTCATATAAAACCGCATTAGACGGGCATGATCCAGAGATGTGGCGCAACCATAATGAGTGCAACTAGGATCGTTTGCGTCGACTCATCCTCGTAACTTGTCAAAACCACATACTCCCAGTAGGTATTTGGTATGTTTCGCCTGGTCCTGTCGATACTTCTTGTTATTGCATTCTCTGGTGCGTCCGCAGCGTCGGTGAAGCATGGCTTGACCCATGGATCGGATCATTCTGGTCATCATGCTCAAATGGCGGACGACGATCTGTTGGCTGATGCCGAGAAAGCTGCTGCGGATTGTTGCGACACCACTAGCGGTATGGGTTCAACATCCTGTTTTGGTGATCTTGTCGCCACGGCGGGGATTTCGCCGATAGCTCCATTGGTCATCTCAGTGGTTGGTGTGACGTACGCAGGAGCCGATTTTTCGGGCCGCGCACTGGGTGTTCCTACCGGTCCTCCGAAAGCCTGAATGGCAACGGGCGCTCGCCCGCATTCCGTTCAATTTTCACATCAAAGGACCGACAGACATGATCACACGTCGTCACTTCACCACACTGTCTGTAACTGCTCTCGTCGCGACCGCTCTTCCCGTCCGAGCAGGCACCCCAATGCACGTGCTCAGCTCACCAGGTTGCGGATGTTGTCACGCATGGGCCGACTTGGCTCGCGCACGTGGCTACGCCGTCACCGTTGAGGAACTGATCGACCCCGAAGCACAGAAGTTAGCGCGGGGTATCCCGCTGAACCTCGCATCCTGTCACACGATAAAAGCCGATGGTTATGTCTTTGAAGGCCATGTGCCGTTTGAAGCACTGGAAGCCGTGTTGAAGGATAGGCCTGACATCACAGGGCTTGCTGTTCCCGGCATGCCAATGGGCTCCCCTGGTATGGGCGACGATCCGTCCGCTCGTTACGACGTCATTGCATTTGGGGGAGAGGCGGGGGCCGGTACGGTATACTACCGCGCCGGCACCGCGCAGCCGTTCGACACCTGATGTTATGGCGCACAACATTGTTGGTCACCGGTGGGCTTGCGCTCGCCGGTTTCGCCGTGGCGTTCGTTCAGGTCCAGCCCTCCAAAACGGTCGGTCTATTGAAGCCGGATACGCCGAACTGGTCGCCACTGGAAAAGATATCTACGCGGACCAATGTGCTGCCTGCCACGGAGCGCGCCTGGGAGGACAGCCAAACTGGCGGATACGCGGCGAGGATGGCTTGCTACCTGCGCCGCCGCATGACGCCACAGGTCATACGTGGCACCACGATGATGAAACGCTCTTCACCTTGACCAAATTTGGCCTGGCCGGACTGATGGAAAATGCGCCCCCAACCGGTATGCCGGTTTATGAAGGTGTGCTCGGCGATGACGAAATCATAGCGGTCCTTTCTTATATCAAGTCAACCTGGCCCAATGACCTTCGTGAGTACCACGATGAACTGAATGCCCAATCCGAATAGAGGAAAACTCAGATGATCAAACAAACTCTTATCGGCTTGGTCGTAGCAATGGTTCCTGTGCTTGCGGCTGCGCATTCAAAGTCCGAAGCAACGACACCGGCTGACGGCGCGACTGTCACGGAAGTGCCGGAGCTTTCCATGCGGTTCGATGATCCGATGCGCATCATTTCGGTTACGCTCACCTCCCCAGATGGCGACGTCGAAATTGACCGCGAAACGGGTATGGACCCCGCTACGGAATTCCGGGCTGTGCCGCTGGAAGAGCTCACACCGGGAAGCTACCGCTTCGACTGGCGCGGTATGGCTTCCGACGGTCACCCGATGCAGGGCAGTTTTTCTTTCACGGTCGCTGAGTGACCGGACTGTCCCCTATAGATGGTGTCGTCGTCTTGGCCATATTGGCGAAGGCACTTGGCTACGGTGCGGCGTTGCTGGCGATGGGTAGCGTCCTGTTCATCGTTCTCTTTTCCAAGCGCGCCGATGCGTCCGTTTTGCGCCTTGCACGTCACCTCGCGGTCGGTGCGGCGCTTCTCGGTCTCGCCGTTCTGGCTTTGCGTTTCGGTGTCAGAGCGGCGCGGATATCCGGAATGGGGTTAGAGGGCGCGACGGACCCAATGATGCTTGGCTTTGTCTGGGACAGTCCACTTGGCACCGCCGCGATTTGGCGAGGAATGGGTGAACTCGCGATATTAGCAATCCTGCTCCCGCGCGTCGGGCACTGGATCGCTTTGGCGGGCAGCCTTGCCATAGCGATTTCCTTTGCTCAGGTGGGCCACTCGCTCGGAGAGCCCAGGGTTGCTCTCGCAATCTTGCTGGTTCTGCATTTACTGGCTGCCGCGTTTTGGGTCGGTGCTCTCCTGCCTTTGCGCAAAGCGGCGCCCACTCCAACTGGGGCCGATCTACTGCACCACTTTGGCAATGTCGCTGCTTACGGAGTTGCCGTCCTGATTGTTGCTGGCGCAGCACTCGCATGGCTGCTTTCGGGCTCCGTAGCCGCCTTGTTAGGGACGGCCTATGGATTGGTGCTTTTGGCCAAGGTCGTGATCGTTTCTGCCCTTCTTGGCCTCGCGGCGTTGAACAAGCTGAGATTTGCTCCGGCTCTCAGGGCTGAGAAGCGTGGCGCGGAAATTGCTCTCCGGCGGTCGATTTCAATAGAGATGTTGGCCGTTGTCCTGATCCTGTTTGCAACTGCAACCTTAACCAGTGTGACGACACCTCCCATCAATCTCTGACGGCGTCAGGCTCAAAGCCGGAACTGAAAAACTGTGTTACGAATGTCCGCATAGGGCTGACCGCGGTGCTTTGGAGCAAAATGCGGATGACTGCAAAGTCCGCAACGTGGACATTCGAACAAGTTGCAGCGTACGGCTGCTGTGTGGACAAATCAGGCTTTCGCGATTGGACAAAGCATGTCCGCTTAGCGCCAGTCTCCGACCTTGGCGTCAGGATGTCTGAAAGCGCACTTGACCTACTTTGCACTCATGTTTCCCAAGGAGGCTTTGTGCCAATCTCAGCGACCAGAAAGTCCATGAACACCCGAACTTTGGGGGACAGCACGTTGGACTTGGGATAGATCAACCACAAGACATTGGCTTCGCTGGCCTCAAAGCTTGGGAGAACCCGTATCAATCGGCCTGATTTTAGTTGATCGTGCACGCTCCATAGAGCGTTCAAGGAAATACCGGCTCCGGCTAATGTGGCGTGAACCTGGCATTGACCGTCATCGATAATCAATTGACCTTTGGCTGATGCGGGATCGAAAATGGCGTTCTCGCCTGCCGGTCCTGTCAGTGGTCGCGGTTGTCGGTTTTGGAAAGCGATCAGATGGTGGTTTGTCAAATCGGCTGGTGTATCGAGAACGCCGTGCGTGTCGAGGTAGTGCGGCGCGGCACAAAGAATACGCTGGTCATCAGCCAGTTTGCGACCCTTAAGGCTGCTGTCGACAAGTGGCGCGTTCCTGAGTGCCAGATCGTAGCTTCCTTCGATCAGGTCGAACTGCACATCCGACAGACGCAGATCTATTGTGAGGTCGGGGTGCTGTTCAAGGAACTTAGGCAGGATTGGCGCAATGTAGAGCTGTGCAAAACTGCTTGGCGCAGCGAAACGCAACGTGCCCTTGATGGTTGTTTTCTGCTTGCCCAGAGCCGCAAGTGCGGCCTCTTCCTGCGCGATGATTTCTCGGGCGAAAGGCAGGAAATCGGCACCTTCAACTGACAGCGACACTTTGCGTGTAGTGCGATGCAGCAGTTCGGAACCCAAACTCTGCTCTAACTTGGCGAGCTTTGCGCTTGAGACGGCCGGGGCCATTCCAAATGCGCGCCCCGCCGCGCTGATGTTCAACATTTCTGCCGCTCTTACAAATAATCGCAGCGCGTCTGTATCAAGTCCCATTGTGTAGCAAACCCGAATTATCAATCCGTGAATAGGTAGTTTATATGCAATTGGATTGACGTTAAATCCCTCTCATCGATGCAATGAAGCATGCGAAGGAGGAGCAAATGGCGCGGACAGCCACAGTCAACTACCACGTTCACAAACCCTACCGGCAAGCTTTTGAGCTAGATGCAGGCGGGACTGCTGGTAATCTGGTGTCCCCCGAACTGACCTCCGCGGTTGTTGCACTGGAAGATACCCGCGCGACTACCAACACAGTTGCATTTGCCTCTGATGCCGTTGAATTCATATCGCTAGAAACGCAGGCTCGGGATTTTGCCGGAGAGGCTTGGAAACCGGTATACGATGCTGAGCTGACAGCGACGTTGTCGGACAGGTTGGGCGTGCGCGAGGTTGTAGTTTTTGATCACACTGGTCGGACGGATGACTCCCATGCAACGCGCAAAAGCATCGAGAGCCGTACTTTGGTGCTCTACTAAAGGAACCCAGAGATGTTGGATAAAGTGCAGCCTACTGAGTTTGCCCAGATCAACGTGGCCTACAACCGGGTGTTCCGTCCCGGACGACTGAGCGTTGGCCTTGTGTTGCCTCTCGAAGCCTATGCCGTCGACGCAGAGCCGACGCTACGGGGACACCTGAAAGCGGCTCAGAAAGCCGAGGAACTTGGGTTTGCAGCACTTTGGTTGCGCGACGTGCCGTTTTATGTTCCAAGCTTTGGTGATCCCGGACAAGTTTACGATCCATTTGTTTATCTGGGTGCTCTGGCAACAGTGACAGACCGGATTGCGCTTGGAACGTCGAGTGTCATCTTGCCATTGCGTCACCCCGCGCATGTGGCCAAGGCAGCGGCGACCGCAGATATGCTCTCGAGTGGTCGGTTGCTGTTGGGCGTTGCTTCAGGTGACCGCCCCGAGGAGTACCCGGCGATGAACCACAGCTTTGACGACCGAGGGGCACGTTTCCGCGACTGCATTGACTACATTCGCGCGGTTGGAACGGCCTATCCCAAGTATGAAAGCGCTCAGGGCACGCTGTCTGGCGGTATTGACCTATTGCCAAAGCCGCATGGCACACGTCTGCCGATGCTTATTACCGGCGGTAGCCAGCAATCCCCCGATTGGGTGGCGCAGAACGGCGACGGTTGGATGACCTATCCGCGCAATGCGTCTGCCCAGGGGCAGGTCATCGCGGATTACCGACGACGCGTTAGGGAAGCGGGCCAACTGGACAAGCCCGTCATGCAGTCGCTTTATGTCGATGTCGTTGCCGACCCCGCTGCGCCTCCGCGTCCGATCCATCTTGGGTTTCAGTCTGGCACCGATTTCCTTCGCAGCTATCTGCGCGAGGTTGAAACGCTCGGGGTCAATCACGTCGCCCTGAACGTTCGGTTCAATCAAGCTTCCATCGATTCAACCCTCGAACACCTAGCAGACACTTTGCTGTCTGACTTTTCCTAAAGGAACAGACCGATGACCAAAACTATTCTCATCACAGGCTCGACCGACGGCATTGGCTTGCTCACAGCAAAGAAGCTGGCCGCCGATGGGCACAAAGTGCTTTTGCATGGTCGCAGTGTACCCAAATTGGAGAGCGCAGCTGCCGCTGTCGGAGGCGATGTCGAAACCTATGCCGCAGATCTGAGCGATCTGTCCGCGGTTCGAAAACTGGCCGAAAGCATACGGGCCGAACATGACAGGTTGGATGTATTGATCAACAACGCAGGTGTGCTGAAAGCCCCGCAAACCGTGCTTGAGAATGGGCAGGATATCCGCTTTGTGGTGAACACGCTCGCACCATACCTTTTGACCGAATTGCTACTGCCGATCATTCCCCCCGACGGGCGGGTCGTGAATCTGTCATCGGCAGCACAGGCCCCGGTGAACATCAAGGCCATGCAAGGCAATGTTCCGCTGGCGGATATGGAAGCCTATGCTCAAAGCAAGCTGGCTATCACCATCTGGACCCGGGAATGGGCGAGATCGCAAACCGAGGCACCGGTTATGGTCGCTGTAAATCCCGGATCACTATTGGCCTCAAAAATGGTGAAAGAGGGCTTCGGCGTTGCCGGGAACGACATGAGCATAGGTGCTGATGTTCTTGTTGATGCGGCGTTGGGTGAGCAGTTCGCTGGTGCGTCGGGTGCATATTTCGACAATGATAGTGGAGCCTTCACAAATCCGCATGCTGCGGCGCTGGACAAAGGTCACGTTGCAGACGTCATGAACACAATAAGAGACTTGATCAGCCAGACTGCCTGACCAACGCGGCGCGAAAGCGCCTCGTACTTCCACCATTAACTCTCCCCTGACCCTCGCGCATGCCGCGTCGAGGCCCAAGAAAGGACTGCCTGATGAAATTCGAGAACTTTCAAACCTTTGACGTAGCCGTTGAGAACGGTATCGCTACAGTGACATTCAACTTTGGCTCCGTGAATGTGCAGGGCCAGGAAATGCTGGCAGATCTCAACAGTCTGGCCATGCGGCTGGAGCGTGATCGCGATACCAAGGTCGTAATCTTTCAATCTGCCAATCCGGAAATCTGGGTCTGCCACTACGACACCGACCTGCTCAAGGACATGTCGACTGAGGCAGTATCCCGCGAGGATGCGCAGCTTTTGGATCTGCAATCCATCTGCGAGCGGATCAGTAAGGTGCCGCAGGCAACTATCGCAAAGCTGGAAGGGTTTGCACGTGGTGGTGGGCACGAATTGGCGTTGGCCCTCGACATGCGCTTTGCAGCGCGGGGAAAGTATAAGTTCATGCAGATGGAAGTTGGCATGGGTATCCTGCCCTGCGGCGGCGGCGCCTCGCGCATGGCGCGTCAGACCGGCCTTGGAAAAGCGCTTGAGATCATCCTGAGCGCGCAAGACTACGACGCGGATGATGCAGAGCGTTTGGGCACCATCAACAAGGCTCTGGAGCCGGATGAAATCGGCCCGTATGTGACCGCACTTGCCGAACGGATCGCACAATTCCCCGCAGAGTCGATCAATGCCTGCAAACAGATGGTTTATGAATCCATCGACAAACCGATTGATGAGGCGCTGAAGGCCGAAGCCTATTGGCTCTATCAGGCCACCAGCAAAACTCCGGCGGTCAAACGATTCACCATCGCGGATGAACAAGGCCTGGAACACGACATCGAAAACCAGCGCAAGTGGGGCGATCTGGTGATGCAGGTGCAGGACATCAACTGATCCCCCGAACCAAACCATCACGGAAGAAAAGGAATACCCCAATGAAAGCAATGGTTTTAAATACCTACGGACCCGATGCACCGTTCGAGCTTGGTGAAGTGCCCGACCCGGTCGCGATACCTGGGCATGTGGTCGTCAAAGTGGCCGCGGTTAGCGTCAATACCGTCGATACAATGATCCACAGCATGGGCGCGGACCTGCCCCTGTCCCCCAAATTGCCGGCTGTGCTTGGTATGGACTTTGCTGGCAAGGTCATCGCGATTGGCGAAGGCGTGACAGGTTTTGCCATCGGCGATGAGGTGTTCGGCTGCGCCGGTGGTTTGGTGGACCTTCCGGGCTCTCTGGCACAGTACATCAATGCAGATGCCCGCCTGATTGCACATAAGCCTAAGACTCTGGGCATGCGGGAAGCCGCCGCTCTACCTCTCGTTGGCATCACGGCCTACGAAGGGTTAACCCGCGCCGGTGTTGGCGAAGGGCAGACTGTTCTGGTTCAGGGCGGCGCAGGTGGCGTTGGTCATGTCGCGGTTCAAATCGCCCGTCATCTTGGCGCAAACGTGTCCGCGACAGGCCGCGGCGCAGATCAGTTGTCCTTGATCGAGGGTCTTGGTGCGCGTCCCTTAGATTTTACAACGCAAACAGTCGAGGACTATGTTGCCGAGCATACTGATGGCGTGGGCTTCGATGTGGTGTTTGATAGCGTTGGCGGGCTGAACATGACGAACTCGTTCGAAGCCGCCAGGCTCAATGGCCATGTCGCCTCAACGGTCGCGATGGTCGAGATTGATTTGACGCCTGCGCATTTCAAAGGTCTGTCTCTGCACGTCGTTTTCATGCTGATCCCAATGATGCACGATGTCGGGCGGCAAACCCATGGAGACATCTTGCGGTCGTTGGCGGATCTGGTGGATTCTGGCAGGCTCAAGCCAATTGTCGACGAACAGAAGTTTGGGTGGGGCAATGTCGATGCCGCCTATGCGCATCTAACGCATGGAGGTGCGGTCGGAAAAGTCGTTGTGGAACTATGATCTGATCCGGTTGGGGTTGGTGCGCGTAAGATGACCTTGCGCACCAACTCAGTTTGAGCTGCAATTGATGTCGCCTTTCAGTGCTTAGCTGACTTCAGTGTAAACTCCAGCATAGGTTACTTTGGGCTCGTTGCTGAAGTTCACTGCACCCTGTAACAGTGACCGATAGGCAGTCCAAAGCGGTCTTTGATTTCGAATCCCCAAAGTTGAATTCAGGCCGTACGGAGCCTTGGTGGCTATATTATTATTGGCTTCAACAAGGGTCTTCGCGATAGAATAGCAGACGTTAAGGGGTGGCACGAATGTAGACCGCGACGGGTATTACCTCTAACGTGGTTTTCGCGGAGGGCTGACTGTGAAGCGGAAACTTGCGGCGATATTGGCAGCCGATGTCGTCGGCTTCTCACGCCTTATGGGGCGCGATGAAGAAAACGCAATTCGGCGTCTAAACCTTCTGCTTTCTGAATTGGTTCAACCCCAAATACGCGATTCCAGTGGGCGAATTGTCAAGTTGATGGGCGATGGTCTGTTGGCCGAATTCACAAGTGTGGTCGACGCGGCGGACTGCGCTGTCGCCATTCAACGGGCTATGCAGGACCGAGAACCTGACGCCCCCCACGGACAACCCATTCAGTTGCGGATCGGTATTCATCTGGGAGATGTGATTTCCGAAGGCTCCGATATTTTTGGGGAAGGCGTCAACGTGGCCGCAAGATTGGAAGCAATCGCAGAACCTGGAGGCGTCTGCATTTCCGAAGATGTATACCGTCAGATCAAAGGAAAGGTCTCTGGCAGTTTCAGGGATCTGGGCGAGCAAAACTTAAAAAACATCGAACATAAGATTGGGGCCTACAACATCGATCTCGACCCGGCGCGCCTGTCACCTGAGTTCTACGAAGTTCTGACAGGTGAGCGGTTGGAGTTGCCGGACCAACCTTCAATCGCTGTCCTGCCATTTCAAAACATGTCAGGCGACCCAGAGCAGGAATACTTCGCGGACGGAATTACCGAAGACATCATCACTGCCTTGTCGCATATCAATGGTCTCATCGTGATGGCGCGCAATTCGACGTTTGCCTACAAAGGAAGGTCTGTCGATGTAAGACAGGTCGGACGGGAATTAGGTGTTCGTTTCGTCCTTGAAGGGAGTGTCCGAAAGGCGGGGCAGCGGGTTCGCATCACAGGGCAGCTTATTGAATGTCAATCCGGCTCGCATTTGTGGGCCGACCGGTATGACCGTCAGATTGAAGATATTTTTGCAGTTCAAGATGAAATCACACGCGAAATCTCCGTTTCATTGGCGGTCAACCTTACACACGGGCAAGAGCTCAGACTTTGGGCTGATCAAGCGCCTAACTTTGAGGCGTGGGACTTGATGATGCGTGGCATCAGTGAACAATACAAATTTACAAAAGAAGGGAACCTTTCCGCGATTCAGCTTTACCGGAAAGCAGTTGAGCTTGACCCCGAGAACTCGTCATTCAAAACGGGCCTAGGGTGGGCGTTGCAAGCTGGTGCCCGCCTTGGGTTCCATCTAGACCCAAAGGCGTCAACTGACGAGGCCCAGTCAATTTGCGATGCATTGTTAAAGAGGAACGATGTCTCAGCTGATGTCTATGCACTACAAGGGTATATTTTCACAAACCAATCTCGTTTTGATGAAGCCAAAGCCTTCTGCAACGAAGCTATCGAACGGCAACCCAGTGTCTCGCTTTCTCATGCCATGCTGGCAATTGCGTACAATAGTTGTGGTGAATTTGAGGAAAGCCTGAACAGCATGCGAAAGGCCATTCGGCTGTCGCCCTATAGCCCAGACTGGTATTTCAGCCATTTGGGGGATGCCTATCGCGGATTAGGGCAGCTGGAGCAGGCAAGAACGGTTTACCGGCACTTGGAAACCCGCCTGCCTGGCACCGTGTTGTGCCAAGTCCGTATGGCCGCGATCCACGCTGATTTTGATGACACTGAAAACGCCAAGAAAGCGGTAGAGGCCGTTCTTTCCATCGATCCGCAATTTTCAGTTCAAACCTATACCGGCCACACCGTCTACAAGACTGACGCCCTGCGCAAGTTCTGGGCGGATGCTATGCTAAAAGCGGGTCTACCAGAATAACGTCGCAGTATTGCAGAGATCAGAAGATTGCTTAGGCTGCCAGGAAATTGCGCGGCGCTTTCATATGTAAATCGGAAACTTGGATCAGGCACAGTATCGACTAAGATAGATGTGATTTCACTGCCGATGCAGGGCACTATGCCGAAGGCGATGAGAAAACCTGGTCCGCGATCCAGTCGAAAACCATGCGAGGACCGCGACCCAAATTGGCCGGGTCCCGCGACATGACGTAGCCAGCGTCGCTTATGACTACGTCATTTGTGACTTTCACAAGCGAACCATTGTTGAGCAAGCCATCAATTAGGCCGATCCAACCCAACGCGACGCCATCTCCTGCCAAAGCAGCCTGTGTGACCATGTCGTAGTTGTTAAAGCTGATGTAGTTTTTCTTTCTTTCGCCTGTAATTCCCAGGTTATCAAACCATCCCTGCCAGGTTTGCCACTCGGCGGTGGCGGGTTTTGACAAACTTAGAAGTTGAACATCCAGTAGGTCTGTCGAAGATCGAATTGGTGTTATCTTTTCTAATAGCTGGGGGCTGCAAACTGCCGCGACGATTTCTTCCAATAATAGAATTTCACCAGGTCTAATCTGGCTCCTAGGTGCGACATGGATCTGTATGTCACAATCCGGGTCGTCCAGGCCTGGTGGCACGGTAGATGCCAGAATTTGAATTTCAATCTCGTCCCCAAGTTCCTCACGTAAATAGGCCAGACGCGGTAACAGCCAGAACGTAGAGAAGGCGAAGTCGGCAGAAATCCGAACCCTTGGTTTGGATTTACGTTCCAGTAATGAACCAACCGCATAGCCCATTTGTGTCATTGCTGGTTTGACCACGTTGAGAAGCCTGAGCCCTTCATACGTTAGCGAAACGCCTCGGTGTTCTCGTTTGAAAAGTACTACGCCCAGATCGATCTCCAAGCCTTTGATCCGTTGAGAGATCGAGGATTGGGTCAAGCCAAGCGCTTCTCCGGCACTTGTGAAGTTCCCGTGTTTTGCGACCGTTTCAAACGCATAGAGCGCAACAAGGTTACGGCTGAGATTGATATTAGCCTGGTTAATGTCACTCATAATTACTGAGCTACTGCAAAACCACTCGAATATGTACCAAAAACTTTGTCAAAGGGTGATTTTCCGACCCGGTTAGAAAAACATGGGACCGAGTTATGACAGACCACAGACGCAACCAGACGGTTCAGCCTGCAATGGCAATGCAGGTGGGTAGGGTTACTGAGGGCATCTTTGGATGGGGTGTCTCGTCTGCACGGTGGGGCGATTGCCATTTAACAGACTGTGCATGCAGAACCTAATTCGCCGCTTTTCTTTGGCTTCGGTTGGGCGACACGGATTGTGGCTGCTCCAAGCGCAGCATGGACATTCACGGCAGAGCAATCTGATCTTGCAATCTGCTTGATCAGCAATAGGGAGAAAACGAATATGGCAGTTAAGCCTCCACTATCGGAACTTCCGATCAAAACCGCTGACAACGGTTTTTATCGGGGGTTCAGCGTCAACGTGACGGTAATCAGTAAGATCATAATCAGTTTGTTGGTGGTCTGGTGTATTGTGTGGCCTACACAAGCTGGCAGGGTCTTGGGCGATTGGAACGCGGCCATTCTGGCTCAATTTGCCGCTTGGTACATCTGGGTCGTAACAGCTTTTGTCATCGTTTGTATTGGGCTGGCAATCTGGCCCACAGCAGGGCGGCTAAACCTGGGTGTGAAAGGTGAAAAGCCCGAATTCTCGAACTTCTCATGGTTTTCGATGATGTTTGGCGCCGGGATCGGGGTCGGAATGCTGACATGGGCCGTTGCGGAACCTGTCGCGCATTTCAAGAATAACCCATCAGTCATTCAAGGCGTCACAACCGCCCTCGAGGCGGATAATGTTCGTACCGCCTATGTCTGGTCCTATTTGCATTGGGGCCTTGGTGCTTGGGCGTGTTACGCCATTGCAGGCCTCGCGCTGGCGTTCTTTAGCTACCGCCGCGGATTACCATTGACGATCCGATCGTCGCTGACTCCGCTGTTTGGCAAGGCGCTGTCCGGTAATCTGGGTCATCTGATCGATATTGTGGCCGTTGTTGCCACGATCCTCGGCGTTGCTCAAACTCTGGGTTTCGGGGTTGAACAGTTCGTAGCGGGTCTAACGCGGATCGGTATTGGCGGGTTGGCACATGCTGATGGTTCGGCGACCACGCTTGGGATCATTGTTGCGCTTTTGGTCATCATGGGCGCCTCGACATTGTCGGCGCTGTCCGGTGTTGGCAAGGGCATCAAATGGCTGTCGAACATCAACATGGTGTTGTCGATATTCCTGCTGGGCTTCTTCATCATCTTCGGTGCCACGTTCTTTGGCGCAAGTGCTTTCTTCGTCGGGATTTGGGACTATCTGGTCGCTCTGCCGTGGCTGAGCTTTAACGTTTATGCATCTGATGGCGTCGAAGGATCGGAATCCTTCCTGCTTGCCCAATGGCAAGGCTGGTGGCCAGTATTCTACTGGGCCTGGTGGATTGCGTTCGCACCTTTCGTTGGACTGTTCCTGGCCCGCATCTCTCGTGGTCGTACGATCCGAGAGTTTGTGTTGGGTGCAATGATCGTTCCTTCGCTGATGTGTTTTGTCTGGTTTGCATGGGCCGGTGGCACAGCGATTGATCTGGAATTGAATGGCAATGCGAACGGCGTAATCCTGGATGCAGCGAATGGCGACAAAATCTTTGCCATGACAGAATTCATGCTGGCTCCGATTGCTCAAGCGCTGGCCTGGGCTATGGCGGTGGTCATCGTTGTTCTACTGATGACATTCTTGGTCACCTCGGCTGACTCTGCCGTTTTGATTGTGAATACGATCAACGCTGCAGGCGACGAAGGTCCCAAAGCACGCCCGCACATCATGTTCTGGGGTGCTGCACTGGCTCTGGTTGTTGGAGGGTTGCTGATTTCAGGCGGCACCGGTGCCATTCAGACTGCAATGGTGATTGGGGCATTGCCGTTCTCGATTGTGATGGCTCTTATGTGCATCGCTTTGATCAAGGCAATTTGGAATGATGGTCGGCGCGAGGCCGCAGGCGTTGCTTCAACAATTGATCCGGAAACCTCGACGATGCCAGCTGAATAGGCATCGCAGAAAACAATGAGGCCTTGGTTAAAATCTGGGGCCTCATTTTCCAAGATATCCTTATCCATTTTGAAATTTGCTATGCGATCGTAAACGGCAGGAATGGGGTATCTGAACTGTGGAGTGTACCGAGTCGATGAATGTCGGCTTTTGACCGTCCTGACTGGGCAGGTGGCGCTGTGACACGTGACTTTGCAAAGTCCGCATTCTGCGCATCGCAGACCTTAGTGTGTCGAGAAGCAATTTGAACTTTGGGCTCGAACCATTCGCTGAAAGAACCGTCACGGCTGGCCGATGTTCGGATGCACCGGGTGGCTGACTGAGGAGAGTGCAGCGCTCCATTTTCGCTACTTATTTTGAATTTAATACAGTCTCTGGATCGGGTGCAAAGTCCGCAATTCTTATACGTGAGATTAATTTCGGCCTGCGATGGTTGCCTGATTTTCTACATGAGGAATTGACATGACGAGACCTAGGGTCCGGATTCATAAACAGTATATGACGGTTTCCGCGAGTGCGATGGCTGAGAGGAAGACCTTGGGACAACGGTCATAGCGTGTCGCCACGCGCCTCGAATACATGAGCCTGTCAAACATAATCTCGATGCGGTTTCGCCGCTTGTATCTGCGCTTCTCGGAACCATTCGGCGTCATAGCCGCGATTCCCGAGCAGCCAATCCACGTTTGATATACTGCTGAGCAGAGCCCGAGCACCGATGTCATCACTGACTTGCCCGGCGGTAGCGAACAGGTTGAGCGGGCGCCCTTGGCTATCACATATAGCATGCAGCGCCGCCCTTGGTTCTACCGATCACGCGGTCACACCCCCCCTTTTTCGCGGCCATACTGGTCGCAGTGCGGTGTGCTTTTAGATAGGTCGCGTCAATCATGAATGTCTTCTCTTCGCCGTGCTCGGCGGCCAGACCAGCCATGATCCGCGCTAAGATGCCTTTCTCACTCCAACGCCTCCATCGGCTGTAAAGCGTCTTGTGAGGTCCGTATTCTTTTGAGGCATCTCGCCAGCGCAAACCATTGCGATTGATCAAGATAATCCTACTCAACACCCGTTTGTCATCAACCCGGGGCTTGCCGTGCGACTTCGGAAAAAATGGGACGAGCTTGGCGATCTGCTCGTCGGTTAGCCGATAAAGATCGCTCATGTCACCGCTCCGTTTTGGGAGCCATGAGTCATTTTGCGCACCGAAAATCAATGCATCCTGACCCTAGCAGCCTTCAGTCCTGTTCTCGGATCAGGCATAGCCGCTCTGGCCAAGAAGCAGCGGCTTTGCAAGCTTTACCGGAATGGCGACTGGAGCCAGGAGCTAGTCAAGAATTAACCCTGCGAGCA
The DNA here is from genome assembly GCF_059612275.1 of Ruegeria sp. CDSA034. Classification (NCBI taxonomy): domain Bacteria; kingdom Pseudomonadati; phylum Pseudomonadota; class Alphaproteobacteria; order Rhodobacterales; family Roseobacteraceae; genus Ruegeria; species Ruegeria sp. CDSA034. The sequence continues at coordinate 793,282 of NZ_JBXWQH010000001.1, read as the reverse complement.
TTCAGCTTCGAATTCAAGAAACAACGGGCGATCACTGCGCCCAAAGCTTTGGGCCAAAGACGCAAACCTTTAGGCGAAATGCAAAGCTATGGGCGCACCTACAATAAGTTGTAGGGACGCGCATAACACTGCACTGCGGCGCACGAAATTGCAGGGAAGATTCGGCGTTGCTACCAAAAACTGTGCACTCGGATTCAACCGAAACTTTGCACTCCAACTATCAGGATTAATTCGCATGCCGCAACCGTTCTTGGTCGGTGAAGCTCGCCTCTCCCATCGAAATTCCGAAGGAAGCAAACGGCCCTTGAAAGCGGCCGTTTCCATCGGCCTCATCAAAGGTCTGGTTCGAGCCCAAACCTACGGTTCTACGCAAGCCGAATTCTGCTCACAGGCCGTATGAGGTTGGTCGAACAAATTGATCATCGTGAAATTAGTGGACGGCTCTCGCATCGCAATGACGATAGTCACCCAGTTTTCTGCTTCGTGGTAGAAATTTGAGCTGACCCATTTTGTCTCGCCGAGTGCCGCATCTATTGCTGCGTTTGGATGCTCCAAATCTTCAAAGAGCCTCTTTGCTGCAGTTGCAATCTCGTTCGATACAATGCCTCCGTATGGAACAGTGTCGCTTGCGCACTGTTCGGTAGTATATTGAGCTTCAACCCCGGTGACGACTGCTAACACATTGAAACTTAATGCTTTTGGTGGGCGCTTAGGACCATCCTTCACATTCACTGTTGCGGTGTTTTGATCTAGTTCGCTGAGAAACTGAGAGACACGCGAAGCGTTGATCTCGTCAAAATCCGAGCACAAAATTAAGCTGTCAGCGTCAAGCAACGCAGATTTGCTGTAGAAAGGCGTCGGTATATCTGCCAACGCAAAACATGGGGTAACGCAAACACAGACGATAGTGGCCAGAAGATTTCTCATTGGATCAGATACTATCAAGATTGCTTATGTCTCAAGGCAAAGTGTGGGCAAGTCGGTTAGAAAGAAGCGAGGTGCGTATTCACGCCACATGAAAGTTAGCTTTGTCCGCACAGCGGACGTAGGTCCTGTTCAATTCAAGGTCCGGTTCCCGCATAAGCAGTCAGTGGGACGTCAAAGCAGACGTTGCCGCGTGCCGGCTGGTATTGGCGTCCGGTTGCAGCCGCTTTGTGGACATCCGACAAAAGTGCTCAGATGTCCGCGTTGGGCCCATTTTGCTGATTGCTGCAATGTGCAGGAATGACCGCTGAACAGGTGCCGGCAAGGGGCCAGCATTCGCTTGTCAGCTAATTCCAATGCTTGGTGGATTAATACGGTGTCCGCGAAAGCCAAATGCTTGGCGAAAATAATCAAACTAGCGGCTGATTAAACATAGCTCCGAATCCCACTTGAAATAGATTTAACCTAACATCGGAGGCGTAATCATGACTGATTCAGATACAATTTTCTTTGGCTATCATGCTGATCCATCGCGCTCCAGCTCATTGCAGGCTGCTGCCTACACCGAGCGCAAGTGGTTTGACGCAGACCTTCGCGCCATCCTCTCCAAAACTTGGCAATGGGTATGTCATGTCGAGAAAACACGTGAGCCGGGATCTTATGTAACAGTGGATATTGGCGGCCAACCCATTGCCGTTGTGCGTGATAAAGAGGGTGAGCTTCGTGCCTTTTATAATGTCTGCAAACACCGTGCGCATGAATTGCTGTCGGGGGAAGGCAATACAACGCGGATCATGTGCCCCTATCATGCTTGGGTCTATAAACTTGACGGGCAATTGGCCCGCGCACCACATACCGAAAACCTCGAAGATTTCAGGAAAGACGAGATTTGCCTCGATGCAGTGCAGGTCGAGGAATTTTGCGGCTTTGTTTTCGTTAATTTGGATCCGATGGCAACTTCTTTGTCAGAACAATCCGGCAACTTGGAAACCGAAGTGCGCCATTGGGCACCGGATGTGGATCAACTCACTTTTGGCCATCGTCTGACCTATGACATCAAATCCAACTGGAAGAACGTAGTGGACAACTTCCTAGAGTGCTATCACTGTCCTACAGCGCACAAGGATTTTTGTGACCTCGTGGATATGGATACCTATAAGGTTACGACCTACGGCATTTACTCCAGCCATATGGCTGACGCGGGCACAAGTCCGAATTCCGCTTATGACGTGTCGAATGCCACCGTGAAAACCCATGCGGTTTGGTGGCTCTATCCGACGACCTGCCTGATGCGGTATCCGGGACGGTCAAGCATGATCGTGTTGAACATCATCCCCGTTGGGCCAGATCGGACGCTTGAAACTTACGACTTCTTCCTTGAGACGCCGGAACCCGACGCGATGGAGTTGGACGCAATTCGTTATCTGGACGAAGTTCTTCAGGTCGAAGATATCAGCCTTGTCGAAAGTGTGCAGCGCGGGATGAACACACCTGCGTTCACCCAAGGTCGGATCGTCAATGACCCGGATGGTTCCGGCAAGTCCGAGCACGCCGTACATCACTTCCATGGCCTAGTCCTGGACGCTTACGCAAAAGGTGCTGCGTGACACGGCCAAACATCCTTGTGATCATGGCGGACCAATTGGCACCGCACTTCACTGGGGCATACGGGCACAAGGTTGCCAAGACACCCCACCTTGATGCGTTAGCCGCGCGCGGCATGCGCTTTGATGCGGCTTACTGCAATTCTCCACTCTGCGCACCTTCACGGTTTGCCTTTATGTCGGGCCAGCACATCAGCCGCATTGCAGCTTATGACAATGCATCCGAGTTCAGAGCCTCGGTGCCAACATTTGCGCATTACCTTAAATCGCTAGGCTACCGGACCTGTCTTTCAGGCAAGATGCATTTCGTTGGCCCAGATCAGATGCATGGGTTCGAAGACAGGGTAACAACCGATATCTACCCCGCAGATTTCGCATGGACCCCGGATTGGGAAGCGCCTGATGAGCGGATCGATAAGTGGTATCATAACATGCAAACCGTCAAGGAAAGCGGTTTGGCCCATGCGACCTTTCAGATCGACTATGACAATGAAGTTGGCTTTGCCGCCAATCGCTGGCTCTTCGATGTTGCCCGAGACAAAGCACGTGGGAACGATGCGCCCTTTGCGATGGTGGTAAGCTTCATTCACCCGCATGATCCTTACGTTGCGCGGCCCGAATGGTGGAATCTCTATTTGGACGATGAGATCGACATGCCGTCCTTTACACCCGCGACAGAGGATCAGGACCCGTTCTCGCGTCGATTGATGGATGGGATCGAAGCATCATATGTGCCGCTCAGCGACGAAGAAATCCGTCGCGCGCGTCATGCTTACCTTGCCAATGTCAGCTACTTCGACAGCAAGATCGGGGAACTGATTCAGACCCTCGAAGAGACGGGTGAGTTGGACAACACCATAGTGTTTGTAACTGCGGATCACGGTGACATGCTGGGCGAACGTGGGCTGTGGTATAAAATGAATTTCTTTGAACACTCTGCACGCGTTCCACTGGTCATGGCCGGACCGGGCGTTGTAGCGGGGACAACGCAGAATGCGGTGTCGCTGGTCGATTTGCTGCCGACCTTTATCGATATTGGCGGCGGTAATGAGACGATGATCGGAGAACCGATCGACGGCCGCAGTCTAATGCCTTTGGCCCGTGGCGAATACGACCCAGTTGATGAAGCCATCGGTGAGTATTGTGCCGAGATGACGGGCTATCCCGTAATCATGATCCGGCGCGGGCCCTTGAAATATATTCATTGCGATAGCGATCCGCCGCAACTCTACGACCTAAGCGCAGACCCTATGGAAACAAAGAATGTCGCTGAGGACCCTGACTATGCTGATGCGGCAACCCGTTTTGCAGCCGAAGTCGCCGAACGGTGGGACGGTAGTGAATTGCGAAAGAAGATTATCGCCACGCAGAAATCACGCCGCGCGTTACATGCCGCGATGGAGGCAGGTGCCAGCGTGCCATGGGATTACAACCCACCATCTGATGCAAGTCAGCAGTATGTCCGTAACAACTTGGATTGGACGGTGGCCGCTAGTCGCTACCGCTATCCGCCTTCGAAGGATTGAAACCAATGATGCTGAACGGAAAAATTGCCCTTGTGACCGGCGCGCGCGGTGGCATCGGGCGTGCAATTGTCGCGCGGTTCCTAAAAGAAGGGGCAACAGTATTTGCAGCTGACCTCACACCGGAAGGATCGTTAGACCAGCACGACGAAGATGGCAGTCATTTTGTTAAGCTGGATGTCACGCGAGAGGCAGACGCAGTTGCGGCGATGGACCATGTGCGCGCCGCACACGGAAAGTTGGACATCCTGGTGAACGCGGCCGGGATCGAGATCGAAAAAACGGTTGAAGAGACCACGCTAGAGGAATGGAACCAAAGCTTTGCGGTTAATTCCACAGGCACGTTCCTGACCTCGAAATATGCCATCCCGTTGATGCGCGAAGCGGCGAAGACAGGGAATAGCGCAAGCCTCATCAATTTTGGCTCCTACGATGGGTTCATCGCTGATCCGGGCCTTGCGGCCTATTGCGCAACCAAAGGTGCAGTACACGCTTTGACCCGCGCAATGGCTTGCGATCATGGCCCCGAAGGTATCCGCGTAAACGCCATCTGCCCCGGCTATATCGATACCCCAATGCTGCAGAGCTTTTTCAACGGAGATGGATCTGGTGGCGGCGGCGGCAATATTGAAACGCTGCAAAAGGCCGTGCGCGATGTTCATCCGACGCGCACCTACGGGACGCCACAGGACATTGCAAACCTGGTTAACTGGCTTGCTTCCGACGAAGCACGGTATGCCTCTGGTCAGTTGTGGGTTCTGGACGGGGGGCTGTCTGCACAAGTGCAGCAGATGAAACTCTGATGCCCAAATCCGTCATCATCACCTGCGCACCCACAGGGGGCATCCATACGCCGTCGATGTCACCACATCTGCCGATTACGCCCGCCGAGATCGCGACAGCAAGTATTGAAGCGGCCCAAGCCGGAGCGTCGATCATTCACTTGCATGCACGGCATCCAGAGACCGGCAAACCCGACCCCCGCCCCGAGCTGTTTCAGCAATTTTTACCTGTGATCAAACAGTCCACTGATGTGGTGATGAATGTCTCTACCGGCGGCGGTTTGGGTATGTCGATGGATGAGCGCCTGCTGGCGGCGACCTCGACTAGCCCAGAGATGGCATCTCTCAACATGGGTTCAATGAACTTTGGCATCTTTCCCATGCTGCAGAAATACACCGAGTTTCAGCATGATTGGGAACAGCCATTCCTAGAGATGACAGAGGACTTCATCTTTCCCAACACCTTCAAAACAATTCGTTACGCCATTGAAAAACTTGGTGGTGATCATGGCACCAAGTTCGAGTTCGAATGCTATGATCTTGGCCATCTCTACAACGTCAAATGGTTCGTGGATCAAGGCCTGATCAAACCGCCTTTTTTCATTCAGATGGTGTTCGGCATCTTGGGTGGCGTTGGCGCGGATGCAGACCATCTAACCCACATGCACAACACAGCGGACAAGCTGTTCGGGGCAGAGAATTACGAATGGTCTGTCCTTGCCGCTGGCCGTCACCAAATGCCTTTTGCAACCCAAAGTGCATTGCGCGGCGGAAACCTTCGGGTTGGTCTCGAAGACAGCCTGTTCATTGGCAAAGGTGAGTTGGCCAAATCTAACGCGGAGCAGGTTACGCGCATCCGATCAATCGTAGAAAACCTTGGCCTTACGGTCGCGACGCCAGCAGAAGCGCGCATGCGGCTCGCACTTAAAGGCGGCGATCAGGTTGGGTTTTGAGGAGACGCTTATGCAGACGAAAATGTTGATCAATGGCGAATTGGTCGAAGGTACCGAAGAGGCGTTGGAAATCCTGAACCCTGCAACAGGCGAAATCATCTGCACAGTAAAAGAGGCCGGCGATGCACAGACCGAGGCGGCAGTTCGCGGTTCGGCAGAGGCATTTGAGACCTTTTCGGGTACGACCCCCGCGGAACGCGCTGCGATATTGCTTCACATAGCTGAAGTTATCGAGGCGAACAGTCTGGAGTTGGCAGAACTTGAGAGCTTGGATGTGGGAAAACCCTGGCCATCGGCTCATGATGACGAAATGCCGCTGACGATCGATGTCTTTCGCTTTTTCGCCGGGGCTGCGCGCACCATGATGGGGTCTGCCTCTGGAGAGTATGTCGCGGGTCATACCTCGATGATCCGGCGCGACCCCATTGGCCCTGTCGCGGCCATCGCCCCCTGGAACTACCCGCTGATGATGGCATCCTGGAAAATTGCTGCACCAATTGCGGCTGGATGTTCGGTGGTGTTGAAACCTTCCGAGATCACGCCGCTGTCTACTCTGCGACTTGCAGAGTTGTTACAAGATGTTCTGCCAAAAGGCGTGCTAAACGTGATTCATGGTCGCGGGCTCGGCGTGGGAAATACCCTGATGAACAGCCCGCAGATGGAAGGGATCAGTGTTACGGGCTCTCCGGCGACGGGCATGGCTGCAATGCGAGCTGCTTCCCAGAAAATTAAACACGTTCATCTGGAATTGGGCGGCAAGGCGCCGGTCATTGTCTTTGATGATGCTGATCTCGATGCTGTGGCCGAGACGATCCGATATGGCAGCTACTTCAATGCCGGTCAGGACTGCGCACAGCCTTGCCGCGTGATGGTTGCAGATAGTGTTTACGACAAACTTGTGGCCGCGATTGCCGATCAAGTTGGCCAGATCCAGACTGGTGCACCGAAAGCTGAAGGAACGGAAATGGGCCCGCTTGTCTCTGCGGCACAGCGGGATCGTGTGGCTGGTTTTGTCGATCGCGCACGCTGCAGCTCTGAAATCGTTTCCGGTGGGGCGTCTGGCGAAGAAGACGGCTTTTTCTACCAGCCGACAGTCATTGCCAATGTCGACAACACTGCAGAGATTGCCTGCAACGAGGTATTTGGACCTGTTGTAACTGTCTCTCGTTTTTCCGAGGCAGAAGATGCGTTGAAGATCGCCAACAACGGACCTTACGGGTTGGCCTCATCGGTTTGGACACGAGATGTTGGGAGAGCAATGCAAATGACGTCCAAGTTGCGCTATGGATTCACCTGGGTAAACACGCATGGGGTTGCGACCCCCGAGATGCCATGGGCCGCGATGAAAGGCTCGGGCACAGGCAGTGATATGTCGGTCTATGCATTGGACGCTTATACTGCGATCCGTCATGTCATGGTGGCACACTGATGCGGTTGGCTGGAAAACGCGCCTTTGTCACAGGCGGCAAGCAAGGCATTGGGCGGGGCATTTTTGAGGCGTTCATGGCTGAAGGGGCCGCTGTCACTACCTGCGGGCGCGGCCCTCAACCAGTTGATCTGCCGGAAAATGTAGTTTGGTACACACTGGATGTGTCTGACGCCGAAGCGGTTGCAGAGATCGTCAGTATAGTCGGTGGAACTGATATACTTGTAAACAACGCCGGCGTTCAGGTCGAAAAAACTGTTACCGAAAGCTCGGACGCGGATTGGGACTTAGTGATGGGCGTAAATGCGCGAGGCGTTTTTAACTGTTGTCGTGCCTTCATTCCAGAAATGTCGCAAGGTGGCTCGATCATCAACATCGGTTCGATCTCGGGAAATGCCGCGGACCCATCGATGGCGCTCTACAATGCGTCAAAAGCGTTTGTGCATGGGCTCACACGCTCTATTGCAGTGGACCACGGACCAGCGGTGCGCTGCAATGCGATCTGCCCGGGATGGATTGAAACAGGCATGCTGGACGCAGCGTTCGACCTCGCGCATGACCCGGAAAAGGCCAAATCCGACGCGCTGGCTCGCCACGCGGTCAAACGCTTTGGCAAACCTGCCGATATTGCCGCGATGGCTGTGTGGCTGGCTTCTGACGACTCGTCTTTTGCAACCGGCCAGTTGTTCACGGTGGACGGTGGCCTGACGGCGGCCTCCCCCCTTAATCCGGGACTGTTATGATGTCAGAAATTGAAAGAACCGCCATTCTTGGAGCCGGTGTGATAGGGGCAAGCTGGGCCGCGTTGTTTCTCGCCTCGGGCCGTAGCGTGACGGTCTTTGACCCCGATCCGAATACCGAAGCATCCGTTCGCTCTTATGTCGAAAAAGCCTGGCCGGCACTGGACGAGTTGAACCTCACAGATAGGGCCACACCCGACGCTATCACTTTCGTTTCAACCGCCGAGGCGGCTGTCCAGGGCGCGCAATTTGTTCAGGAGAACGTGCCAGAAAGACTGGCAATTAAGCATTCGACCTATGCCGGGATTGAGCCAGAGTTGAACCCTAACGCAATAGTTTCAAGCTCAACTTCCGGCCTGACGCTTGAAGCTTTGCAAGAGGGATGGCGCGATCCCAGCAAATTGATCCTTGGTCACCCATTTAACCCACCGCATCTCATCCCATTGGTCGAATTGACCATCAATGATTCCACCGGTTCAGATGTCTTGGACCGCACAGAAGCTTTCTACAAAGACATTGGTAAGATCACGATCCGGATCAAGAAAGGCATGCCAGGACATGTCGCGAACCGTTTGCAAGCCGCAGTTTGGCGCGAGGCCGTTCATATGGCGGTCGAAGGTGTTGCCAGTGTCGAAGACATCGATAAAGCGATGTGGGCTGGCCCGGGACTGCGATGGGCGGCGATGGGTCCGACAACCCTTTTTCACTTAGGCGCAGGCGATGGTGGCCTGCAGGCTTTCTGTGACCATTTCAAAGACACATTCAATGGCTGGTGGGACGACCTGGGCGACCCTCGTCTTGATGAGGATGTCATCAATAAACTGGTCGATGGCATTAACGATCAAACTCAGGGGCAAAGTACCGAAGAGTTATCAGCGCAACGCGACAAGATGCTTACAGCGATGCAAAAAGCTACCCAACACCTTCGGACTTGATGTCGGGATTGAACATTGGCCAAGCGCGAAACTCGAACGGGGTGCGGCCTTCAATGCGGTCCGCACTGGGTGTCAATCCAAATCGTTTGCGGTATGCCCGGCTGAAATGAACCTGTCCATTAAACCCTGATGCTTCCGCAATCTCGCTGAACTTAAGCTCAGTTTGCGTCACTAATCCGCGCGCGCGATCAAGGCGAATGTCGCGGTAATACTCGATCGGCGACTTATGGACATATTGCCGAAACAATCGGCTAAGTTGCCGTTGCGAAATCTTCAACCTCGCTGATATTTCAGGGATCGACAAAGTGGCTTCCAAGTGCGCCTCCATCAAATCGATCGCGTCCCTTACCACTCCAGAGGTGACGTAACCCAGCGGCTCCATGTCTTTGGGGTTCTGTGATTGGCCTTCTCCGCGCACATTGTGATGAAAAAGGTATCGAGCAGATGCATTGGCGATACTCTCACCAGCGACAGAATGTACAAACCGCAATCCCAGATCGGTTGCTGCAGAACCCCCGCAACAAGTGAAAATCTTTCCATCCATAATAATCATGTTCTCTGACACGGTGGTGTCATGGGCCGTTTCGGCAAAGGCGTCGATGTGTTCATAGTGAACCGTTGCGGTCTTTCCTTTGAGTAGTCCAGCCGTCGCAAGTACAATCGCGCCGGTATCCAAACCACCAACGATTGCTCCACCCGATTCCCATTTCTGTAGGGCTACCTTGAACTGAGGTGTCCCGTGACGCTCAGGTGTCCAACTAGTACTCACCAGAACCATCCAAGGCTTGCGCCTCACCACCTCCGCCAATGGGGCAGTGTCAACGACCAAGCCACTGCTGGATTCAATTGGACCACCGGGGTCTGAGACATAGGTCCAAGAAAATCGAGCTGAACCCGTCAGGTAATTTGCTACTCTGAATGGATCCACGAAAGACGTTGTCGCCGAAACATTAAAATGCGAACTCACCAAAACAACTATGTCTAACTTGCGATCTATTGGCTGCGTCATGGCCGATTTTGTAAAACAGCGTCCAAAATTGTCAATTATGTTCCGGAAATACGCAAAAGACACCAAAGGGCATTGTCAGAGGAAACCGGCTTGAGGCGGGTAGGGTGGTGTCGTCGCTTCGCGGGATGACAAGACGCTCGCGCTTCCACTACTTCAAAACCAGCCCTGAGATCATCCGCCTGATGTTGATGATGTATGTTCGATTTCCGCTGTCACTTCGCAACGTCGAAGACCTGCTGCCTGAGCGTGGCATTTGCTATTCATGCCCCAGAGCCTGCCCGTTTTCGTCAAAAAAGTGCAGTTTGTCGGTCGGGAAGTGCAGACCAATCTTCGCCCCAGGCTTAAGGTCCGTATCACCGTTAAGTCGGACGGTTACCTTTTCTTCCACGCCGCAATCAACAATCAGGAAAGTGTCTGCACCCAGGTATTCGATCACCTCGATTATCCCATCACTCTGACCCTCACCCGCGGCAACCACCTCGATGTGTTCAGGACGAACACCCAACTTCTCGGCAACACCTGGCAGAGCAAAATCACCGCTTCTGCCGTATTCCAGGGTGTAGCTGCCCGCTTGGGTGGAACAGGGAAGTACATTCATCTTCGGGCTGCCGATAAACTGTGCGACGAACAGGTTGGCCGGGTGTTCGTAAAGCTCGCGAGGCGTACCTACTTGAGCGATTTTGCCGTACTCAAGAACAACAATCCGGTCGGCGAGAGTCATTGCCTCAACCTGATCATGCGTGACGTAGATCATCGTGCGCTTGAGGCTTTGGTGAAGTTTGGCGATCTCATACCGCATCTCAACACGAAGCGCTGCATCTAGGTTTGAAAGCGGCTCATCGAACAGGAACGCCGTCGGATCGCGTACGATAGATCTTCCGATCGCCACCCGCTGCCGCTGACCGCCAGACAGGTCCTTTGGCCTGCGCTCAAGGAATGGTCCCAACTTGAGAACCTCGGCGGCCCGGTTGACCTGTTCGGCTATCTCGACCTTAGGTACCCCTGCAACTTTCAGAGAGAACCCCATGTTTTCGGCAACCGTCAGGTGCGGGTATAGCGCATAGGATTGGAACACCATCGTCAGCCCGCGTTTTGAGGGCGGATGATCTGTGACGTCGCTGTCACTTATCAACAGAGATCCGCGCGAGATGTCCTCGAGCCCACCAATCATGCGCAGCAGGGTAGATTTCCCACAGCCGGACGGGCCGACGAAGACAATGAACTCACCTTCCTCGATCTTGAGATCTACGCCCTTGATAACCTGCGCCGAGCCGAACCACTTTTCGACTGACTTTAGTTCGATGCTACCCATCAGGCCCTCCCTGCCCAGTGAAGCCAGACGGCGGCTGTCCAGGTGAATGCCTGGCCACCCGCAGGGCTGCCGGTTTTTGGGTCGAAGTACTCTGCGAACCCATAGCCCGATATCAGTTCGGCAGTTTTCTGGCGCAGCTGTTCTGCCTGTTGTGCATGCCCCATATCCGCCAGGCCAAACCCGATCATCATGTTCATGAAAGCCCAGGTCGGACCTCGCCAGTATCGACGTGCGTCGAATTTCGGCATATCCGGATCATAGCTTGGAACGGGGTAAGGCACAGTTTCCAGTACTGATTTCAACCCTTTAAGCATCCGATCAGACTCCATGCCAGCGTACCAACACAAGTATGACGCGTTGGAAATACTGTCGGCCATCTCTCCGGTATGCGCGTCACGGGAGTCGAAGCTCCCTAGGTCATCGTTCCAAAGCGAACGCGCGCCGGATTCCAGCTTTTCAATGTCCTCACTCAGGCCCTCGGCCTCCAGTTCGAGCTTCTCGCTGATCATCAGCAAGTCCCGTGCAGCGCGAAGCGTGGTGAACGTCATAGTGGGATCGGCGACGCGGAACGGGTTCAGGGCCAACAGGGCTTGTTGGTCCCATCCCGCATCTCTGCCGATCTGAACCAGCTTGATGTACCGGTCGTAGTCGAACTTTGTGGGTCGGTCGTCGCTGTTCACGTGGCTGGTGTCGCGGCGCTGGTATTCCCCAACATCCGATGCATCCATGCGCGCCATGGAGTTGTCCCAATCAGGTGCGTTGTCGCGACCTGCCTCCCACGGATGGGTCGTGCAAACGGCACCGAATTCATCAAGGCGCCATTTCATGATCCAACGATGCCACGCCAACAATTTAGGGAATAGCTCCTTCATGCGAGCATCCCCAAACGCGGTATCCTGTTCCCAGATTTTACGTGCCATGGTCGCAGCAATGGGTGGTTGGATGATGCCCGAAGACGGGATCGGGCCATTGCATCCCCAAACATCGGGGCCGGGGAAATACCCTTCATCCTGCTGGTGGAACAGGATATGCGGAACCATGCCGTCTTCCCATTGCCCGGTGAACAGCGTCTCGATCTCAGTCCAGGCGCGGTCGAGGTCGAACTGGGCAAAGCCAAGCGCGGCAATCGCGCTGTCCCAGTTCCACTGGTATGGATACAGCCCCTCGGTAGGAATGGTGTAGCCGCCGCGATCGTTCGCAATCAGGATATTGCGCGCCTCGCGGTCGGGGTTCGTTTGTTGGTTCATCTGTGTCATCCTTTGACAGACCCCGCTGTGAGGCCCTTGGTCATGAAACGTTCAAGCCCCAGGAACAGCGCCATGATAGGAACGGTGGCGATCACCGCACCGGCCATCAGGTGCTGACGGGGAATTTCTGAGGAGTTCAACATCGTGACCCCTCGGGTCAGAGTGAATTTCGACGGGTCGTCCAGCAGCATGAATGCCAGCAGGAATTCATTCCACGCGATCATGAAGACATAGAGCGAGACTGAGGCCAGCGCGGGCAGGCTGAGGGGCAGGGTGATCTTCCAGATCACCGCCAGGCGCGACAGACCGTCCATCAGCCCGGCTTCCTCCACCTCGGTCGGCAGGCCCCGGAAATAACCTTGCAACATGTACAGGGCCACCGGGATCGTGGTGACCGGATAGATCATGACAATCCCGAGGATCGAGTTGCGCAGCCCTGTCAGCGAGAAGGCGATATAGATCGGTAGTGCCAGAACGATCATCGGCACCATGTAGATCAACAAGATCGAACGCGAGAACGCCTTTTGACCCTGAAACCGGAACCGAGCAACCGCGTAAGCTCCGGGCACGCTGAACAGTAGCGTGATGAATACGGTCAGGACCGAGACATAAAGCGAAGTCCATAGGTATGTACCGAAATTGAAGTCACGGAACAGCTCGGTGTAGCTGCGGAACAGATCGGTGCCCTGGGACAAGTCGACCGAGAAGTCCAACGGGTTCTGTAACAATGCCTGCTGAGACTTCAGGCTGGTCATGACCATCACGTAGAACGGGATCACGACGATTGCCGTGAAGAATATGTACCCGAACCCTGTGAAGAAGCGGATCACCGCCTCTTCGTATTCATGGCGCGTGAGCTCTCCGATTGGCGTTTCTTTAAGGATCGCCGCCAGGGAAAGGTGCATGACGACGGTCATGGCGACAACTGTGACCACAATAGCCTGCAGGGATGTGTCCGAGCCGATCAGAACCGGACCAAACCCGGTCAGCCCGGACAGGCCCAGAAACGCCGATATACCGAGGCGGGCCGGAGCATGCTGCGCAGGAAAGCGGACATAGACCAAACCGGCGACTGCACCCCAGACCAGGCAGAGTAGAACTTGTGGGCGAAAAGCGGCCCCGGTTGAAAACGACATGGTAATTGCCACCGTGGTTGCGATCACGACTAGCCAGATTGCGCCCAGTACCGGGGCAGTAAGATACCCTTTGCGCATCACAGACCCTCCTCACGGCTGATGAAGCGGAAGAAGACAAAGCTGAAGGCGATCAGGCACACCAGGATCACAACGGCCACCGCCGCACCGGCACCGATGTTCGAGATCGCAAAGGCTTGTTCATAGACATTCACGGTAAGCGTGCGGGTGCCCGCATTGCCGCCGGTCAGCAGAAAGATGTCGTCGAACTTGTTGAACGTCCAAATGAAGCGAAGCAGGAACAGCACTGATAGAATGCCCAACATTTGCGGGATGCTCAGCAGCCAGAACTTCTGGAACGGCGAAGCTCCGTCCATATCCGCCGCCTCATACATGCTGGAGTCGATGGACTGCATCCGGGCCAGGATGAACAGGAACGACAGCGGGAAATAGCGCCAGATTTCGAACACGGTGACCATGATCAGCGCCAATGGGCGTTCACCGAAGAAATTGATTGGCTCGCTGCTCAGCCCCATCTGCACTAGCAAAGCGTTAGCGGAACCTGAGAAAGGGTCAAACAGCGTCACCCAAGTGAATGCGACGGCGATGACGGGGGCGACATAGGGGAACAGGTAGAGGCCACGGATGAAGCCTTGTCCCCTAAAGCTTTTGTTCAGCAATAAAGCGGCGAACAAGCCCATGACCAAAGCGCCAATCGTGCCGAAGACTGTGTAGAACAGCGTGACCCAGAGAACGCCCCAGAATTCAGAGCCATCAAAGACGCGGGCAAAGTTTTCCAGGCTGAACTCAAGGTTGGTCAGAACGTTTGGCCCGCTTCCTGTGAGGCGAGGCTCGGATTCTTCGACTAAATCCTCGAATGCTTGGAGATCTCCGTCGACCGTGACCGGGATGCGGATACGCTCACGCTGGCCGCCGTCCAAGGTTCCGAAATCGCAGAACAAATTCTTCCCGTCCAGAACACAGGGTGCCGTGACCTCGCCCACAGCAACGCCGTCGGGCAGCACATCACTCAGGGTCACGCCTTCAACGGCGATTTCCTGGCTGGAGTTGCGCAGGCGGTATTCGATCCGCAGATCGTCACCAGAGCCGCGCAGGCTTTCACGGACAACTGGAGCAGGCGGGCGCAGGTCGGAAAGGGTAAACGGTTTGAAGCTGATCCAGATGATCGCCAGCAAGGGCAGGATCACCACAAGCGACACGCTGATCACGGTCGGAGCCAGCAGCGCCCAAGCCAGACGCGCCTCGCGTTTGGCAAGAGCCCCGGTTCCGGTCGGTGGGGTGGCCGAAGACATGGAATACCTCGAAGGGTTGCGAGCAGCGGCGCGAACGCCGCTGCAGGTGCTGGTTGATTACTGAACTTTGGCCAGCTCTTCGTTCATGGCTGCAACTGCGGCAGCCGCGTCAATCTCATCGTCGATATACTGCCGGACCACGCGGTTGATGGCCTGAGAGTTGATCATCTTCGACGCCAGCGCCAATTGACCTTCAGCCACGCCCCAGCGCTGTGCAACGTCCAGACCGCCCACGATTTCGTCGATCATGGCTTGGTCATAAAGCTCACCCAGGGGGGCCTTGCGGTCAACGCCTACAGGCAGCTCGGCCCATGCTTCAGAAAAGGCTGTCGGATTGTCGGCGTTGCCGCGACGAACAGGGAATTTGCCCTCAGGCGCAATTGCCAGAGTTTGGGTGTACCCGTCATCCATCGCGAATTTCACGAATTCCATCGCGGCGTCCGTATCCGCATCGTTGGTAATGCCGAAATACCGCACATCGCCCCATGCTGCGCCATCCGGGTTGGACGGGCCAGAGAAGTTGGTCACGATTCCAGTCTTGCTCGCCAATTCGCTTGAGGTCGGATCGTCGCTAATTGTTGGCGGAGCGCTGTCCCGCAAGCCGGCCAGTTCATCCAGAATGAAGGGCGACCAAATGATCATCGCGGCCTTGCCGTCGAAATACAGCTCTCGCGATTGCTTCCAGTACAGCTCACCCGGAGGCGACGCTTTCGAGATTGCTTTGTAGAAGTCCAGAACCTCGGTTGTCTTGGCCTCATCCAGTGGCTGGAAACCATCAGCGCCAACTGGCGAGACGCCATTGGCGAGGAACACATGTTCCAGCACCTGGCTCATGAAGTTCTCATCAACTTTGGTCGCGGCGACAAAGCCGTACATTTCCGGCGGGTTGTGCAGTTTTTCCAGCGCAGCCAATACGCTGTCAAATGAGTTGGGCGCATCCAGGCCGGCTTCGTCAAATAGGTCTTTGCGGTAGACAACCATTTGCGTCCAACCATCGACAGGTACCGAGGCTGTTTCGTCATTAAAGGCCGCCATATCCAATGCGCCGGGTGCAAATGTGTCGGCGCCCAGCTCTTCGATCACTTCTGTCGCAGCTTCGGTGTCAAGGATACCTGCTTCGGCCCAAGGCAGCGCGTATTGCAATGGATGATAGACCACATCAGGCAGATCTCCCGCTGCGAAAGCTGCGGTAGCTCGTGTGCCCAGATCTGTTTCGGTGACCGGGATTACCTCAACTGTGGTGCCGGTTTCCGCTTTAAACTGGTCCGCCATTTCCTGCTGCTTTGCGAGCCGTTCTGGTTGCTCCTCAGTTGTCCAGAAACGAATTGTATCTGCCTGTGCTGACACGGCTGCCAGGGCCAGCGCCAGCGATGTGCCAAGCATCAGTCGAGATGCCTTTGGTGTAAGTTTCATGATCGGTCTCCTCCCCGATTTCCATTTTTGAATTGTGTAATTTTTCGCGCCAACTCTTCAGGTGTCAGGCGCGGTGGTCCATCAGAATCCCGTTCCAAAAGAACGGCTTCGCCGAGCTCACGCAGGCTTTCGGGTGCTTCTCCACGGGTTTGCCGTATGAGCATTTCAGCAAGGCGTTCGCCAGCCCGCTGTGAATCGACGCTGAATGTCGTTAGACCCGGGCTGACGTATTGGCTTTCGGGTATGCCGTCATACCCAAGGATCGAGACATCCTTACCGATTTGCAGGCCAAACTCGGCGCAAACAGTGTATGACCCTAATGCGGCCAAATCAGTCGCAAAGACGATCCCGGTCGGTGGATTCTCCAATTCCAGCAAAGCTCGCGCCTGGATTGCTCCTTCATCACGGGTGCGCGCGTCCTCGCGTATCAGTTCAAGGTCGTTGGGCAAGCCAGCAGCGCTCAGACCTTCGAGATAGCCATCACGTCGAAGGTGGCTGTAGTTGAATTTCGGATCGCTGCCGACGAAGCCGATGCGACGATGGCCAAAACCACTCAAACGACTGACCGCGCTACGAATTGCCGTTTCACCCGAGATATCAAACCAAGATGTATCGTCGTAAGGGTCCGCTTGCCCGTATCCCGTTCGACCGTAGAGTATGAATGGAACATTCAGGGCGCTTAGATACTTGATACGAGCGTCGTCGACTTCCGTTCTGGGCAGAATAAACCCGTCCGCCTTGCGCTCTTCCACAAGGCGCCCCAGAACGTTGAGCATATCCTTTTCGGACTTGGCCGTTGAGATAGTCATAGTCCAATCGAATGCGCTGGCACCTTCGCAAGCGCCTGCCAGAAAGTCCTGCAGAAACGGATTGTGCCGGTCCGGTTCCCCGCTGTTAATGACCATCGCAATTGCACGTACTTTCCCTGTGCGGATCGCCTGCGCGTGGCTGAGCGGGCGATAGCCCATCTTTCTTGCAGTAGATTCGACCCGTTTTCTGGTGGTCTCCGAGATGTCGGAATACCCGTTCAAAGCGCGCGACACGGTGCTCTTTGAAAGACCGAGGTGATCAGCCAACTCGTCCAGCTTCACCCTTCGGGATGAGGGATCGCGACGGAGCGAAGATTCGCGCTTCGGTAGACTGGGATTCGTTCTCATTCCATTATTTGTTCGCTCCGAAACCGGTTTCGGCAATCAAAAAATCGAAAAACTCTTCTGATTACTCGTTTGACCGCGCTAAACCTCCGGTGCTCTGATGTTCACCTGTTCTCTAACAGTTCGATAATTTATGACTTGTTTGATTGGCAGGGGACGTCCACATCAAAGGCCTCTTAGCGGAAATGATGAAGGGTCTGGACGCCGATCATAGCGAGGACGTACCCGTGGTGATTGATCAGACCTATCTGCAGATGGACGCACGTCGTCCAACCCTATGGACTAAAGGGACAAAGAGGGCTGATCGGCCGAACCAAAGGCAGCGCAAGCTCGAAGGAAAGGGCCATCTGCGACAGCCAGGGACAGCCGCCGAACGTTTTTGTGACCACCGGTCAGGTCAGGAATAATACCGGTTCGATGAAGTTCGTGTGCGGAATGTCGGCTTTCCGCCCTGCCGGTGGATGGCTTTGCGCTTGCGGCAGACTATTCGCCTATGCATCAAACGGCAGGTTGGTGGCCGCTATCCTTTGTTTTGCCCAGCAGATTGCAGCCATGGCGAATGACAGAAATGTCCGCGGAACAGACATTGAGATGAATTCTAGGAACGACTGCTCCGAGCCGACAACAAACGTCGCAATTTCGCGACTTGCGTCCCCTAAACGGAGAAATTTCTGCAAAGGCACGAACGACCAAGACGTAGCGCAGCAGCGATGCCGAACTTTCGCGCATCAGGCAGAAATATCTGATGGCGGAACCAGCGTAGCGCGTAACAAATCGGCCCCGAAGAATGGTATGGTTTCGGATAGTTGTTTAGCTTGGCAAGAGCATTTCGTATACGGACAGCCGATGAGTGAAGACAAAACCTAACACCCAGACAAACGTTGAAATGAAAGCCTGTACTTTCGGCCTCTCCAATTGGGTTTAGGTGCTGACAATTTGGCAAGTCCGTTCTGGGGGCTAATTCACTTCTGAGATCATTACCCCCCCCTGCTTCACCAAGAGGTCAACAATTGCGCTAACCCCCTTTTTGTGGCGAAGGGACGAGAACAAAAATGGCCGTCCTTTGCGCATTCTGGCTGCATCTCGTTCCATGACCTCCAGTGAAGCGCCAACATGTGGCGCCAGGTCGGTTTTGTTTATGACCAGGATGTCGGATTTTGTTATTGCTGGTCCGCCTTTTCGCGGGATTTCCTCTCCAGCGGCGACGTCGATCACATAGATTGTAAGGTCTGCGAGTTCCGGGCTGAAAGTAGCCGACAGATTGTCGCCACCGCTTTCGATCAGAACGATATCAAGATCTGGATGGCGTTCCTGCATTTCAGCGACAGCGGCAAGGTTTATCGATGCATCCTCGCGGATTGCTGTATGTGGGCAACCGCCCGTTTCGACGCCGATAATCCGATCTTGGGGAAGGACCTGCATGCGCACCAGCGCTTCGGCATCCTCCTGCGTATAAATGTCATTGGTGATGACGCCCACTGAACAAGCATCGCGCAGGGCTTCAGACAAGGCAGCGGTCAAAGTGGTCTTTCCGGCTCCAACCGGACCACCGATGCCAACGCGAAGAGGGCCGTTCATACTGCTCATGTTCGGAATATCCTTGAATACTGTGTTTCGTGTCTCATCGACGCGATGTCCGTCAGGAACGCAGTCGAACTTATTTCTTCTAAACCTGCCAATTGCGCCTTTTCGACGATATGAGCACATAGCGGTGTCAAATTACGGATTAGTTTCTGCGCGTCGGTTTGCCCCAGCGGCACAAGACGCGTTGCGCAAGCGACCAAGTTGCTTGCGAATGCTTGTAGATACATCTTCGTCGTCAGCAGTAGGGGGAGGTTTTGCAGAAGCGCGGCGTGACCTACTGAAACTGGGTAGGAAAGCTGTTGGATGTCTAAATCCCAGACATCTCCTGTGACAGTCCCGAACGCCTGTCCCAGCAGTTCGGTTTCCATTTTCCTTTCGGATGACGCGCAGATAGCCCGTGCCTTGGCATCGATGCTAAAAAGTTCATCTTTGTCCCGCGCGTTGTATGCGGACACCACGAACAGAGCATCATTCCATCCAGATCCGTGTTCCAGCGCATCTGAAATCCAGTCTTCGGCGTCTTGGGAGCTGGCGACCGCTCCTTCGTCAATTGCAGCTTCCAACCCATGAGAATAAGCAAAGCCCCCCACAGGGTATGCCGGAGACAACCACTGGGTCAGCGTCAGGATATCGGCGTCAGTGGGCGTGGCCATGTGTCCTGCCGTGGCCATAGGCTCCGCCTTCGGGGTTGAACGGTTCGTGCACCTCGCGCACTGTGGCTCCGATTTTCAAAAGCATGTCTCGGATCACATGATCGACCTGGATCAGCAGACGGTCCTTTTCGATCTGGCAGGGCGTGTGGCGATTGCCGATATGCCACGCGATGCGTGTCAGGTCCGGAGCGGAAACCTCTAGCAGTGCTTCGGGTGCAGCCTGTATTTCCACTTCGCGACCGTCGTCCAGAACCAACGTGCCACCGTGGTTCAACGAGGTGGTTTGCGACAGATCGACGAGAATTTGTTCGCCACTTTCACAGGTCAGAACCTTGCGACGCAAAAACCGATCGTCATAAGTCAGAGACAGGCAATCTGCGGACTCGCCGTGCATATGATCCGAGTAACGGCGTGCGGTGCAGAGCAGGGCGGTCATACCGTCGCCTCCTCTGGAGCAGAAATGGTCAGAGCCAGATTGAATCCGCAAACACCCGGTGCACGATCCGTTCGCGTGACAGGCCGCGTTTTGTCAGCTCTTCGTCGCTGAGCGATTGCAGAAATTCGACCTGTCGAACGCGTGATTGAGCTTCGGCCACACTGATCAGAGCCCCGTAGACTGATGCTGCAATGGACGCGACCAGACCGGGCAGCGAAAAGCGTGCGTGAGATTGTGTTGCTGAGTGTGCCATTTGGACCCTCGTAAACGTTGGTCCTCCCTTGGGCATTAATATCTGTCATATCGGCCTCACTTTGAAGTGGGTGTTTGGTCATTTCTGCCTTGCGCGCGGTGCAATGCAGCATAATTTTTAGTCAGAACATAAAGTATCGCTGTGCCATTGGCAGCACTTCGGCGGGTTGGCAGGTCAGCAATTCGCCATCTGCCCGGACTTCGTAGGTTTCTGGATCAACTTCGACATGAGGTGTCGCGTTGTTGAGCAGAAGATCCTGTTTGCCAATCTCTCGCGTGTTTTGGACAGCGACGGTCTGCTTTGCCAATCCAAGTGTATCACCGATCCCGTCCGCCAGCGCGGCTTGCGAAACAAAGGTGATGGCCGAGTTTTCAACGGATCGACCATAGGCACCGAACATTGGCCGACTATAAACCGGCTGCGGGGTGGGAATCGAAGCATTCGGATCACCCATCTGTGCACAAACGATGGTGCCGCCCAGCAAAACCATCTCAGGCTTCACTCCAAAAAAGGCAGGGTCCCATAGGACCAGGTCGGCGCGTTTTCCTTCCTCGATACTGCCAATCTCGTGGCTGAGGCCATGGGCTACGGCAGGGTTGATCGTGTACTTGGCGATGTAACGGCGAACGCGCAGGTTGTCGTTGTCACCGGATTCCTCCGGCAGGCGGCCTCGCTGTTTCTTCATCTTGTCAGCCGTTTGCCACGTACGGATCAACACCTCGCCCACGCGGCCCATAGCCTGACTGTCGGACGCGATGATGCTGAACGCGCCCATGTCGTGCAGGATATCTTCAGCCGCGATGGTTTCACGCCGGATGCGGCTTTCAGCAAAGGCCACGTCCTCGGGGATGGATTTGTCCAGATGATGGCAGACCATCAGCATGTCGAGATGTTCCTCTACCGTGTTCACTGTAAAGGGCCTCGTCGGGTTGGTAGAGGAGGGTAGGACATGGTCCTCACCGCAGATTTTGATGATGTCGGGGGCGTGGCCGCCGCCCGCGCCTTCGGTATGGAAAGCGTGGATAGTACGGCCCTTTATCGCGGCAACTGTATTTTCAACAAACCCGGATTCGTTGAGCGTGTCGGTGTGGATCATCACCTGAACGTCCATCGCATCAGCGACCGAAAGGCAGCAGTCGATGGCTGCCGGGGTCGTGCCCCAGTCCTCGTGCAGTTTCAGAGCACAAGCTCCGGCTCTGACCTGTTCCTCCAGAGCCGCGGGAAGCGAAGCATTTCCCTTGCCCGCAAAAGCAAGATTCATGGGAAAAGCATCTGCCGCCTGCAACATCCGGCCGATATGCCATGGGCCCGGTGTGCATGTGGTCGCCAGAGTGCCATGTGCCGGGCCAGTGCCGCCACCGAGCATGGTCGTCAGGCCAGAATGCAGCGCGTCCTCTATCTGTTGAGGGCAGATGAAGTGAATATGGCTGTCGAACCCGCCAGCCGTCAGGATGCGACCCTCGCCAGCGATGGCCTCTGTGCCGGGGCCGATGATGATGTCTACACCGGGCTGCGTATCCGGATTTCCGGCTTTGCCGATCTTGGCGATGCGCCCGTCCTTTAGGCCGACATCCGCCTTGTAAATACCCGAGTGATCCACGATCAGAGCATTGGTGATCACCGTGTCCACGGCCCCCTCGGCTCGCGTGGCCTGTGACTGCCCCATCCCATCGCGAATGACTTTGCCACCACCGAATTTAACCTCTTCACCATAGACATCTTCGCGGTGGCCGGTCTCGCTGAAACGCGCAGTCGTTGCGCGCTCCACGATCAGGTCTTTTTCTACTTCGATGATCAGATCGGTATCTGCCAATCGTACTTTGTCGCCGACCGTGGGGCCGAACATGGAGGCATAGTCACTCCGACTGATCTTGCCCGGCATCTTTCAAAGCCCCCATGATATGCATATTGAAACCGTAGATGTGCCGGCGCCCCTCAAATGGCACCAGCATAACTTCGCGAGTTTGCCCTGGCTCAAATCGCACCGCAGTGCCCGCCGGGATGTCCAGCCGCATACCCAAAGCTGCATACCGATCAAAATCCAGAGCCGGGTTTGCTTCGGAAAAATGGTAGTGGCTGCCGACCTGTATTGGTCGGTCGCCGGTATTGGCGACAATAACAAGACGGCTGCTGCGTCCTGCGTTCAGCGTCAGTGAGCCTTCGGCCGGAATAATCTCACCCGGGATCATTTCGGCAGCTTCAAAATCACGGTAATGGCGATGACCGCAATCAAAGCCAACCCAACTGCGAGCGCGGCGTAATCACTGCCATGAGCGTGAACTTGGGTATCCGAATGGGCCATGGCCGGACCAGCCAGAATGAGAGCGGGAAACAGCATACGGTTCATGGAGAACTCCTTTAGAAATTAGCGAATGGGGTTGTGGACAGTCACAAGTTTTGTGCCATCCGGGAAAGTGGCTTCGACCTGTACCTCGTGGATCATCTCGGGCACGCCTTCCATGCATTGGTCACGGGAGATCACTTCAGCCCCGGCTTGCATCATGTCCGCGACCGAACGGCCATCGCGCGCGCCTTCGACCACGGCGTCGGTTATCAACGCAATGGCCTCGGGGTGGTTCAGCTTAACGCCGCGGGTCAGCCGTTTTCGAGCGACCTCGGCGGCCATGGCGACCAGCAGTTTGTCTTTTTCTCGAGGGGTCAGGTTCATGTCAGAGCATCCAGCATCGGGGTAAAGTGTCTTTGTTCAGTCGGCGTAGAACTGGTATCAGCGTTCGCCGCAGAGCAAAGCTGTTGTCCGCCAGAATGCGAATGACCAATAGGTCTTTCCGGATCAGGGTTGCACCGGCGGTGTCCGGTAGCATTTCCCGGACAGGTTTTAGATGACCTTCGGCGGAACTCGACGCTAAGACGATTAGCGCCATCGCCCCTGCGCCGTTCGCAATATGCGGCTTGGACAAATGCGTATGCCAATCACCTGAGAACCTGATCGCCTCGAGAAACACTGGCGTGTCCTCGCGGCGAATCTCGATTCTATCGCGCAAGCGGATGCCGGTCAGCGTCTCGCCCATGGCAATGCGCCCAAAGACCAGCGGCTCGACCATCAGCATTTCAGCATCAAGCCCCATGTCGATCCTGAGGCGTCGGTCCAAAGCACTGCCGTTGTACAGGATGGTTTCCTGCGGCAGCCAGTTCAGCCGGGCGCCATCCTCAACCGTCAAATGGTTTGTAATCTGGCCCAATTCTTTGGGCTGGGCTTTGTAGGCGCGCTCACAGGCTTGTGTCGTCAAAGTCAGCGCCGTGCATTTTGCTGCCTTGCAAGAAAATCGGAATGAATCGCCTCCGGTCACGCCGCCCGCCGTGTTCAGAAGAACCGCATCAAGATCAGGTGTGATCGTTCTGGGGAACAGGCATTTAAAGGACCCAGACTGGCGAAATCTGTCCAGCACAGTTCTGTTGCCCAATTGCTTGGTGCTTAAGCTGACAGTGCCTGCAGCACGTGGCGGTACCGCGCTGTGCGTGGGCAATATGGCTGCAACTTGTGTAATAGGGCACCTTTAGCGCGTCGTTTGGTGCCACCTGTTTCTCTATTGAAGTGTCGGAACACTAATCTGCAGTGTCGGAATCTGCTTATTTCCACATCGTGTGTCTAAATTTTAGACAGCAACGTCCGACTTAGATGAAAAAATATGCGCTTCTCGCCGATTTCCCAAATTGGGCTAAAGGTAAGTTGCCAACCTTGCTGCAATGCAGAAACCGTATGGGTGCCACCGCGGAAATGACCCGGGGGGTGTGTGACGGCTGCGCGAATTGGACCTCGAACACAACCGCCACACGGAACGCAACAACAGTTGCGGGGATCAGGTAGAAGAAGAGTGTGCCTTTGCGCAAGCCCTCTCTCCCGGCCCCGCCAGGAGGATTACATGAAATCGCTCAAATCCACGCTCGCCGGATCGGTTGTCTTTGCTGCCATAGCCACCGCTGCCTTGTCTGCCGAAGACACGATCAAGGTCGGAGTGCTGCATTCGCTGTCGGGCACGATGGCAATCTCGGAGACTACTCTGAAAGACACCATGCTGATGCTGATCGACCAGCAAAACGCCAAAGGTGGTCTTTTGGGCAAGCAGCTTGAGGCCGTTGTTGTGGATCCCGCATCTGATTGGCCGCTGTTCGCGGAAAAAGCCCGTGAGCTGCTGACCGTCCACGAGGTGGATGTGATCTTTGGCAACTGGACTTCGGTCAGCCGCAAATCAGTACTGCCTGTGATCGAAGAACTGAATGGTTTGCTGTTCTATCCGGTTCAGTATGAGGGCGAAGAAAGCTCTAAAAATGTCTTTTACACCGGTGCGGCCCCGAACCAGCAGGCGATCCCTGCGACTGATTATTTCCTGGAGGAACTGGGGGTTGAGAAATTCGCTCTGCTCGGCACGGACTATGTCTATCCCAGGACCACCAACAATATTTTGGAAAGCTACCTTAAGCAAAAGGGTATTTCGGACGCGGATATCTTCGTCAACTACACCCCCTTTGGCCATTCTGACTGGTCCAAGATCGTATCTGACGTCGTCGCACTGGGCGAAGATGGCAAAAAGGTTGGTGTGATCTCGACCATCAACGGAGACGCCAACATTGGTTTCTATAAAGAACTGGCCGCAGCTGGTGTTTCGGCAGATGACATTCCTGTCGTGGCCTTTTCGGTTGGTGAGGAAGAACTGTCCGGTCTCGATACCGCGAACCTCGTCGGTCACTTAGCGGCTTGGAACTATTTCCAGTCGGCGGATACTGATGTAAATGCCGAATTTGTCGAAACCTGGAAAGCCACCATGGGTGACGAACGGGTGACCAACGACCCTATGGAGGCGCATTTTATCGGCTTCAACATGTGGGTGAATGCCGCGACCGAAGCCGGCTCGACCGAAGTAGACGCTGTGCGCGCCGCCATGTACGGGCAGGAATTCCCGAACCTGACCGGAGGTACTGCTGTGATGTTGCCGAACCACCATCTGGCTAAGCCGGTTCTGATTGGTGAGATTCAGGAAGACGGCCAGTTCGACATCATCAGCGAAACGGACGTTGTGCCGGGCGATGCATGGACCGACTTCCTGCCTGAATCGGCAGTGCTGAAATCGGATTGGAAAGATCTCGGCTGCGGTATGTACAACACCGAGACCGAGAGCTGCGTTCAGACTTTGTCGAACTACTAAATCGTACGCAAGGCGGGTGTGATCGCCCGCCTTGCCCAAAGACACGCGGGTTTCACCACATGTTAAGACTATTCCTTGCGGGCCTGGCAATTCTCTTCGCCTGCCTGAACGCCAACGCGCAAGAGGGTGGCCTGCAGCCGATCTTGCAGGATCATCAGGAGATCATTGTCAAAAGTTCGCGCAAGACGATCAAACCGGCGATTGATGCGCTTGCCGCCAGTGGGCTGCCGCAAGCGCAGGCGATGCTTGAGACATGGGTCGCCAAAGACATGTGGATGCGCAAGTCTGACGGTCTGTTCTTTGCCGGAACAAAGGCCGAAGGGCGGTTGTATCAACTGACCGATTTCGACACGGGTGAAGTGGTCGGCACGTTTGAGAAAACAGACTTGAAGCAATTGAAACCCAACAGCGGTGTCCGCGCTATGATCGGGACAGCTCTGGTGCAGTTTCAGTTGACCGACCCGGATCGAAAGAAGCGCCTAGCCGCACTAAAGTCCATTCAACGTGATCCCGAGGGCGCACTGCTCGAACCTCTTCGTGCCTCGATCGAGGATGAGCCAGATGTGGATTTGAAGGCCCAGAAGCAACGGCTCGAACGGCTGCTGACGATTGGATATGACGAAGACGTTGCGGCCCGCGTGGCTGCAATTGAAGAAATGTCGAACGATCTGGGTGTCGACGTCCGCGCGGCGCTGAACCCGTTACTCGTGACCTCACGAAAGACCGCTGCGGACCTGCCATCGGATGTTAACGTCGCCATCATTTTGGAACCCGGATCAGACGCCTTGTCGCGGGATGACGCATACCACCTGTTGGTCGCGAGTGACTTGGCTGCGCCCCATGTGTTGCCTGACGACATCCGCCTGGCTTTGGCTGCGAACATTGACGGTGGTCGCGTAGGGGGTGTCCCGGTCGCGCAACTGAACGAGAATACTGCGCGCGCACAAGCCTACAGCACTCTGGCCGAAGCCGGACTTGTTCCTGCGTTGGTAACTGAGGTTGATATCGACATGGCGCTGGGTGCGCATGTGTTCTTTGAGACTTATGCCGAGCCGTCCGTCGAAGTAACCGCCGCTGCCGAAAAAGCGCTAAAGAAGATCGAACTGAAAGTTGGCCTAAACCAAACGCTCGACCTGACGTTGGATGCGGTCTCTCTGGCCTCGATTTATTTCCTAGCCGCAATTGGTTTGGCCATCACTTTCGGAGTGATGGGTGTAATCAACATGGCCCATGGCGAATTTATCATGATGGGCGCCTATACGGGCTATGTCGTTCAGCAGTACGTTCCCGACCATACGGTATCGATCATCGTTGCCATCCCAATGGCTTTCGCCGTCACGTTTGCCATGGGCGTCGCCATGGAGCGCCTAGTTATCCGTTGGCTTTATGCCCGCCCGTTGGAAACACTGCTGGCGACCTTTGGTATCTCGATTGCCTTGCAGCAACTGGCGAAGAACATCTTTGGTACACAGGCCCGCCCTCTGACTGCTCCGGGCTGGCTGGACGGTGCTTGGGTGATGAACGATGTGGTTTCGATCAGCTATATCCGCATTGCGATCTTCGTGCTGGCGCTGATTTTTCTGGGGCTGTTCCTTTACATCATGAAACGGACAAGGCTGGGGCTTGAGATGCGAGCGGTCACGCAGAACCCGCGCATGGCGGGGTCGATGGGGATCAATCCGGGGAGGGTGAATATGCTGACATTTGGTCTGGGTTCTGGCATTGCCGGGATTGCCGGGGTCGCAATTGGCTTGTTCGCCAAAGTCACGTCGGATCTGGGCAACGACTACATTGTGCAAAGTTTCATGACCGTAGTTGTCGGTGGTGTCGGCAACATCTGGGGCGCGCTGGCAGGCGCGGGGATGATCGGGTTCCTGCAAAAAGGGATCGAGTGGATGAACCCGTCGAACACCCTCGCGGCGCAAACCTACATGATCATCTTCATCATCATTTTCATCCAATTTCGACCACGAGGCATTATTGCCCTCAAAGGTCGCGCGGCGGGGGATTGAGTTATGGAACGTAGTTTTGTTGCTAAGAACCCATCTGTGCTGGTCTTTCTGACCATCCTGTCGCTGTTTACGCTGGGTGTAACTGTCCTGTCCGAAGGGTTCGGGATCGGTGTGATCTCAACCAGTTTCGTCAAAACGCTGGGCAAGACCCTGTGCCTGTGTTTGATCGCTGTCGCGATGGATCTGGTTTGGGGTTTCACTGGCATTCTATCACTAGGCCATTTCGCTTTCTTCGGGCTCGGTGGCTATATGATCGGCATGTGGCTGATGTACGAACGCACTCGGCTGATCGTGGTCGAGTCATTGTCACAAGCCGACATCCCGCCAACGCCTGCCGAAGTTGTGGACGCCATCGGCACTCAAATTTTCGGCGTAGTCGGATCATCCGAATTCCCGCTGATTTGGGCATTTTCGCACAGCTTGACGCTGCAGTTGATACTGGTCGTTGTGGTGCCTGGCCTGCTGGCACTGATCTTTGGCTGGCTGGCCTTCCGCAGTCGAGTGACCGGTGTCTATCTGTCGA
This sequence comes from Ruegeria sp. CDSA034, assembly GCF_059612275.1. Lineage (NCBI taxonomy): Bacteria > Pseudomonadati > Pseudomonadota > Alphaproteobacteria > Rhodobacterales > Roseobacteraceae > Ruegeria > Ruegeria sp. CDSA034. Next base: position 765,191 of record NZ_JBXWQH010000001.1, on the reverse strand, counting down.
TCCTGACGCAAGCAATGACGCTGGCTCTGGCTTTGTATCTGTTTCAGAACGACAGCGGGCTGCGCGGCAACAATGGCTTGTCCGGCCTGCAGAACCTGCCCGGTGTCACTGTCTCTCAAGACGTTGTTTCGCTCTGGTTCCTATGGGCTTCGGCTTTGGCGTTGGGACTGGGTTACATGCTGGCGGCATGGATCGTGTCGGGCAAGTTCGGCTCGGTCCTGCGCGGCATTCGAGACAACGAGGCGCGAGTTCGGTTCCTCGGCTATTCGGTCGAAGCCTACAAGTTGGCTGTCTTCACCCTGACGGCTTGCATCGCCGCAATCGCGGGTGCGCTATATTATCCGCAGGCTGGCATTATCAACCCCGAGGAGATGGCCCCCATCGCCTCAATCTATCTGGCCGTCTGGGTCGCTATCGGCGGGCGGGGCCGGCTGTATGGTGCGGTCATCGGCGCGGCTTTTGTCAGCCTGCTGAGCACCTGGTTCACCGGCGGGCAGGCCCCGGATATTCCGCTTGGCTTTTACACGATCAAATGGGTCGACTGGTGGCAAGTGCTGCTGGGTGTTTCGTTTGTGCTGGTCACGCTGTTTGCTCCGCAAGGTATCGGAGGTTTGTTCGACTTGTATACCAACCAGCGTCATCCCGATCGGCATGGTGCCAATCTGGGACCCGATGAAGGCGCTTTGCGTGAGAAAGAGGCCAGCCTATGAGCACCTTGTTAGAGGTAAGTGGCGTATCGGTTACCTTCGACGGGTTCCGCGCCATCAACAACCTGTCCTTCCAGATTGGTGACGCAGAGCTACGTTCCGTGATTGGCCCGAATGGTGCCGGCAAGACTACGTTTATGGACATCATCACCGGCAAGACCCGACCAGATGAGGGGCGGGTCATATGGGGTGAAAAGTCCGTATCTTTGTTGGATATGACCGAGGCAAAAATCGCGCAGGCGGGAATAGGGCGGAAGTTTCAGAAGCCTACGGTTTTTGAGGATCAGTCCGTGCGCGATAATCTACTAATGGCGCTAAAGAAAAATCGTGGCTGGGTTGGTGTGCTGCTTTACCGTCCGTCCAAAAGTGATTTGCAGAAGGTCGACGACCTGGCCACCGAAATTGGGCTGTATCAGGAACTGAGCCGTAAGTCAGGTGAACTGAGCCACGGGCAGAAGCAATGGTTGGAAATCGGCATGCTGCTTGCGCAGGACCCACGTCTGCTATTGGTTGACGAACCCGCCGCAGGCATGACCCCGCAAGAGCGAGAACACACCACAGACTTGCTAGTTCAAGCTGCAAAGACCCGCGCGGTTGTGGTTGTTGAACATGACATGGAATTTGTCAGGCGCCTGAACTGCAAAGTCACGGTTTTGCATGAAGGATCCGTTTTAGCCGAGGGCAGCCTTGATCACGTGACATCAAATCAGGACGTCATCGACGTCTATCTGGGGCGCTAGAAAATGTTGAAGCTGACCGATCTGACTTTGCACTATGGGCACTCGCAAATCCTCAACGGGATTTCCATGGAAGCTTCACAGGGTGAAGTAACGTGCGTCATGGGGACCAACGGTGTCGGAAAAACCAGTCTGATGAAGGCAATCTCAGGGGCGCATCCCCGTTCCGGTGGCGAACTGGAGCTTGACGGAAAGCAAATGGGTATCTTACCTGCTCATCAGATGGCCTGGAAAGGTGTGGCATATGTCCCCCAAGGTCGCGAAATTTTCCCATTGCTCACGGTTCGAGAAAATCTGGAAACAGGCTTCTCCTGTCTGCCTGCCAGCGAACACTTCGTCCCAGATGTTATTTTTGACATGTTCCCGGTCCTCAAAAAAATGCAGAACCGGCGCGGGGGCGACCTTTCCGGCGGGCAGCAGCAACAGTTGGCCATCGCGCGTGCACTGATCACAAGACCGCGCCTGCTGCTGCTGGATGAGCCAACCGAAGGTATTCAGCCGAACATAATCCAACAGATTGGCGAAGTGATCCGGCACCTCAGAAAGACGAGCGGAATGGCAATTGTCTTAGTCGAGCAGTATTTCGACTTCGCATATGATCTTGCTGACAGGTTTGTTGTGTTGCGACGCGGAGAAATCCTGGTCAAAGGCTCACGAGATGACCTGACGCGTGATCAAGTGTTGCAGGCCGTAACAGTTTAGCACTGTTCCGTGTAGTTGGCTTCGAATTAGATTCATGAAGCCCAAATCACGTTCTGCACTGAAGCTGGGGACATGGTTTGATCCTCCCAATACGTTCAAAAAAGAAATGCTTAGTTTTGAGATGCTGTCGTTCGATGCCTCTTGTCTTGATGGGTGTGTACTATCAGACAGATCAACTGGCTTCGTGTACTACTGAGGTTCAAATTGGGCATTGTCAGAGGAAACCGGCTTGAGGCGGGTAGGGTGGTTTCGTAGCTTCGTGGGATGACAAAAACCAATCCACTTCGATACTTCAAAACCAGCCCAGAGATCATTGGCCTACCCGCCCCCAAGAGGACGTTTGACAAATACGCGCATACGTTTTCGTTAAGACCGAAGCAAAAACGCGTGAGTGTAGCGCGCTTAGGTTCGCCTGCTAAGTTTAATCTACTTGCAGATCGGCAATTCCAGTGGCGGTTGTTTGGGCAAGGATGCCCTCCAACTGTTTATGATCGGTTGGAGGCTGCTCTTGGGCCAAAACTTTGGTGCGCCGATTGCTTGTAGGCAAGCTGCGTTCCAATAAACTCCTGCTCGCGATAGTGATTTTCCTTTTTTTACCGCCTTGGCGACAGCGTTAATGTCTTTGGATTCTGGGTAGATGTAGAGGGTCGTCGGGTTCCCTTCTACAAGCGCCAGGATTTCTTTAGAGGCGGACTGTGACCAGGTTGTACAACCATTGCTGCGACCACCCGTGTAGTTCACAAGCCTTCCGTAGGGGACAAAGCCGTCGTTGTCTGCATGTGTGCTTTGTGGGTTTTTGAACCTGCATTGCCATTTTAGGAAAACGGCGGGATGGCCCCCGATAGCGCGCTCCCGGGCATTGCTCGTTTCTCCTTGACCATCAAACAAAAGGAACGTGCGGTAGAACGGCTGCGTTTTGCCGGATTGACTGTAGTAACCCTTGAATGACGTGCGGGTTTCAGCCGTCACATAGGCACCGCCGGCGGTTAGTTTCGATCCTTCTGCATTGCTGAAGTTCTTCGCGCATTGCCGACCATTCGAAAAATTGGCACGCTTGAGTTTTCGACCATTGCCATAGCCGGACGAGACTGCTCGAAAGGACTTTTGCGACTCGCAGATGACGTAAAACCGCTTGCCGGGATTGCCGTTTCTTGTGGTACTTGGGCGGGTTGCATCTTTGGCAAGATAGCAGGGGTTCCTTACCTCGCCTCGACGTACTTTCTCTTTGTAAAGCGCTCGCGCCCTTTTCAAAACGATCGGGGCGATTTGCCCGTCACCCGTACCCACGTGCTTTTGTAACCACGCCGGGACATCTTGTGTTATCGCTTCAACCCGGTCGGGCAGGGCGCCTGCCGCGATGGCAATTGTCATGGCGGAGAGTGCAAGACGGAGTGAATTCGGTAGCACCGGGAGATCTCCTGCTAGAATGTCCTCGGGGCCAGTCTACCACAAATCCCATGCAATCGGATGCCAGCCAAGTGTACAAACGAAGCTTCCTGTTGCCTCAAATCCCGTTTTGCGTTTCGAGGGGCTTGTCGTTCATATTGAACAAAAGTGCTGCGACGTTGAATAGGTGTCTGGACACTCGGAGGTCGACTTCCAAGTGAATGCCATGACTAATCGCCGAAAGTCTCTGTTGGTAACCGCAATGGCTGATCCGCACATTGCGCGGGGACAAACGGTGACGCTGAATGATGCGGTAAGTAATCTTCCGCAGTTGCACTCACTTCAAATTCAACGCGGAGAAGAGGTCATTTTGCTCAAGCCCAACATGGCGATGGCTTGGATAGGCCGGCCAATCTAAGGTCTTGCTCGAAAAGCATTGTGGCTCCGTTAATAGGGACGGTAATCAATCAGCAGGAAATCCCACCTGTAGTCGAATTTTCTTGATGGGAACTCATTTAGTTGAGGAAATCTTCACCGAATTTACTTGCCACGCCGACCACACGGTTATCGTCAGTTTGAATTGAGTTCGCGGGATTGCCTCCTCCAAGTTCAGCCTTAGCGGAGGTCATCCAAAAAGCTCGTTGCCAGGGCGTCAAATCGGCCGGCAGCGCCTTTAACACAGTTTCCATCAAAGGAAGCGGAGTGCCGTCTTCTGCAAACTGGAAAGATGGGTACGCGTCGATGCCTTCATATGGGACAGAAAAGACCTTTCCGGTCCTCTTCCAGATCTCACCTATTCGCGTGATTTGCCAGGAACCTTTCTTCCACTGCGCATGAACAGATCTATTGTCCAGCAACGGATATTTCCGGGCAAACTCATCTTTGCGGATGTCATCGACCGCGCAAAACGGTTCTTCGAACTTGGTAAAATACATCTTCTAACCAACAACACTTGTTGAAACACACAAGTCCATACTGTCAGAAACCCAACTTCTTGAAAGTAAGATTGTTCACACATTGCAGCACGATCTTTAGTGAGGGTTCAGGTTCATATTGCTGAATATAAATGATTTAATTTAAAATCAGTTCGAGGGAAAATCGTCATCTGCTCAGCGTGAAAGTCCACAATGCCGCAGATCGAGGCGACAATCATTGCAACATGAACGTATTGATCACACATCATGTATGAGCCGCGTAAAGGTCTGCTTCGAATGGGTTATACGAAGACTGCACTATTGATAGCCGCAATGACGGCCTTGTTCATGGGGTTGGGATACCTTCTGGCAGGAGCGGGCGGCATGCTGTTCGCATTGGTGCTGGCAGCAGGCATGAACCTGTTTACCTGGTGGAACTCAGACAAAATGGTCCTTCGCATGCACAACGCAAGGCAAGTTTCATCTGGTGACCATGCGGGGTTGTCTCAAATGGTCGGGGATCTTGCAAAGAACGCGGGCATGCCAAAGCCCGCTGTGTATTTGATTGAAAAACCCCAGACCAATGCATTTGCTACTGGGCGCAATCCCAACAACGCTGCCGTTGCCGTCACTACGGGGTTGCTACAGACCCTCACAAGGGATGAACTGGCGGGAGTTGTCGCGCACGAACTTGCACATATCAAGAACCATGACACTGCGATTATGACCGTAACTGCCACGTTCGCGGGTGCAATTACGATGCTAGCAAACTTCGCACTGTTCTTTGGTGGAAGACGGGATAGTGCCGTTGGTCTAGTGGGGACCATTGCGCTGATGATCTTGGCTCCTTTGGCTGCGGGTTTGGTCCAAATGGCCATTAGTCGGACAAGAGAATACGCCGCCGATCGCGTCGGCGCCGAGATTTGCGGTCGACCTCTGGCATTGGCGTCTGCCCTCGAAGGTATTCAGCAAGGCGCTGCAAGCATCGACAACGATGCTGCCGAGCGAAATCCAGCGACCGCACATATGTTCATCATCAATCCACTTCATGCGCACTCACGTGACAAGCTGTTTTCAACTCACCCGTCGACGGCAAATCGGATAGCTGCGTTGCGAATGCTAGCCCAGCAGTCGAACGCAGCCGACGAAAGCAGCAACACTCGAAGCACTAAACCATCATCCAGGACTGGCCCTTGGGGGTGAAGGTCGCATGCAGGAACTGTTTCTAGTGGGCCTTGTCAGAAGAAGTCATCTTTAAGCGGACAGGGCTTTTCCTAGCCTTCGCCACAAACAAACGCTCTCCTTTGACGTAATTCAAAACCGGCCTCGATTTTTTCCCTTGATGTCACAGGGCGTTTTTTTGATCTGAAGGAACGTTCAGGCGTTGCTGTCCGGCTGGGAGGATTGACCATAAGTGGGAAAGCGATCCACCACTGGCATCGTTTCGGTGTACACACGGTCTCGGATAAGCGCGAATATCCAGAAGTCCGGAAGGGTTGTTGACGTGTATGAAGTAACGTCAGCGCTGCGCATGCCCTGAAGCACAACGTCGACCAGAAGCAATTCCGGTTGCGTGCGGTCAAGGACTTGCTTTGCTGTTTTCAAATTGTAGGCACGCAACAATTTCAACGCCTTCTGGGTGGGTCAACAGTTCTAAGACAGTCGAGCGAGCTTCGTCCGGCGCGACAAAAATCATATGAACTGAAACCATCGTTCCGAACTCCTGATTGTCGCTGTGAACGAGGTTTTGGGTATGCGGTTTCATAATGACCGATCGCAAAGCGGTTGGGCCGCTGATTGAAGTTCATAAGGTGGGAGAGGTGGTTTTGAGCGCCCGTGTATGAGCGTGCGCCCAATTAGCAAGGATACACTTCCCAAGGCCAATCCCAAGACGAGAGCATTGGCAAAGAAGACGCCGCCAAACAGGGATGCGGCGATGTTTCCGGGCTGCTGAACAGCCGTTCCTGTCACGATTTCCAACCAGTCATAAAGGTAAAACGCGAATAGAACAGACAGGCCCACAGGCGTAACGATGAGTGCCGTCCCAAGGCAAATCAAACCGCGACCGAGCAAGGCTCGTGGCGTCTGTCCTTTGAGCACGAAGGCAGCTATTGCCCCAAAAATGCCGAGAGCGAAGACTAAGTCCACTGGAAAGGCCAGGTCACCCGAGACAGAGCGTGCGGCGGCCGAGATGAGAGGCAACAGGATGAAAGTGACGAACCCCGCGGCAAGAAGTCCGGTGAATGTTTCAGGCAAAGAGCGCGAAGTCAAAAAGTTACCGCGTTCTTGTTGATGGATAGGAACAAGCCCGGCCGGAGAAACCTGACCGAACTGTGCTGACAGTTTGTTTGGACGAGATGGCATCATGGCCCCGAGTTTTGTTGATGTTACGGCGGTTCAATTGGCCGCTTGTGCCCCTAAATTTGGTGAGCAAGCGTTTTGTTTCTTTTGGCACCTGGTCAAATTCTTGTGGAAGTTGGACAAGTTGAGTTGGAAGGATTGTTTAGAGCGTTTGGCTGAACGCGGGACGGACACGGTTGGCCTGCTCGCACCGCGACACTGTCAGCCATGGTGCCTGTTGAACCTCTGTCGCACGCGTGTTGTATTGGAATATGGCCGATGGGTATCGATAGATGCGCTGATTTCGAAACCCAATAGTTGCAAACTACTGAAAACTGAGCGGCCCGTCCCTAAATCGGAAGGGTTAGATTTCCACCTGCATGTCAGGTCAAACCGACGGATCCACCGTGATATCAGGAGAGCACATGTCTGCTTTTGACCAAACCGCGTCGTCTTTCACCAAAGCCTCGGATTTGCTGGTCGCAGCGCTCGAGGCGGAGGGCGTTGAGTATATTTTCGCCGTCCCAGGTGAGGAAAACCTGGATGTGCTGGAGTCTTTGAGAACGTCCAAGATTGAGCTTGTCCTGACCCGTCACGAACAGGGCGCAGCGTTCATGGCGGCGACATGTGGGCGTTTGACAGGAAAAGCCGGCGTCTGCATGGCAACACTGGGCCCCGGTGCCACAAATTTTGCCACACCCGCCGCCTATGCGCATTTGGGTGGAATGCCGCTGGTTATGATCACGGGCCAAAAGCCGATCAAAAAATCGAAGCAGGGCCAGTTTCAGATCATTGATGTGGTGGGATTGTTCGACCCGATTTGCAAGATGTCCAAGCAGATTGTGCATGGCAACACCATCCCCTCGTTAATCCGCGAAGCGTTTCGCGTCGCGCAAGAGGAACGTCCCGGTGCCGTTCTGTTGGAACTTCCCGAGGATATAGCGGCCGAAGATACCACCGAGCCGGTCCTGCAACCTCATCCGCGCTACTACGCCGTGGCTGGTGACACAGTTCTGAATGAGGCGGCTGAGATGATCCGCTCGGCTAAAATGCCTTTGCTTTTGTTGGGGGCGGGAGCCAATCGAAAGCATGCTCGCAGCGCACTCAGCCAGTTTGTGAATGACACGCAGATTCCGTTCTTTGACACACAGATGGGCAAAGGCGTTGTGGACGAGCGCTCAGATTTGTTTTTGGGAACGGCCGCTCTCTCCGACGGTGATTACCTACATTGCGCCATCGAGCGGGCCGATCTGATTATCAACGTGGGTCATGACGTGGTGGAAAAACCGCCCTTCTTCATGAAAGAAGGTGGAACCAAAGTGATCCATGTGAACTACAAGGCCGCGCAGGTTGACCAAGTCTATTTCCCGCAGGTCGAGGTTGTCGGCGATCTGGCTCAATCCATCGAGCGGCTGGGAAAGAAGCTTGATGGCCCCTTGGAGTTTGATCGCAGCTACTTTGAGCGGGTCAAACAGGAAACCGATATGCACATCTCGGCAGGAGCAGATGATCCGCGTTTTCCAGTGATCCCGCAGCGCTTTGTTGCCGATACGCGCAAAGTCATGCGTGACTGCGATATCATCGCATTGGACAATGGCATCTATAAAATATGGTACGCGCGAAATTATCAGGCCTACCAGCCCAATACAGTCCTGCTGGATAACGCACTGGCCACGATGGGAGCCGGCCTTCCCTCAGCCATGATGGCGGCCAAACTCTATCCTGACCGTCGCGTCATGGCGATATGTGGCGACGGCGGCTTTATGATGAATAGTCAGGAGGTTGAGACCGCTGTTCGACTAGGGCTCAATCTGGTTGTGACCGTGCTGAACGACAGCTCGTACGGGATGATCCGCTGGAAGCAGTCTCACGCCGGGTTTGAAGACTGGGGGCTGGAGTTCAAAAACCCTGATTTTGTGCAATATGCCAGTAGCTATGGTGCGACCGGTCACCGGGTAGAGAGAACTGAGGATCTGGTATCCACCTTTGAGCAAGCGTTTGCAGCAGGTGGCGTCCATTTGATCGATGTTCCTGTCGATTACAGCGAAAACCAACGGGTACTGATCGATGAACTGGCCGAAAAAGTCTGTTTAATCTGATCCGTTTTTCCAAGGTTGGTCAGAGCAACGTGGCTTGAGGTGGGCAGGGCGGCATGTGACCACTCGCTTCTTTACATCGTCGGTTAGTGAAGCTCAGACTGTAAGTCTCTGGAGCTTTTCGTAGGCTGGGCCATTGTTTCGGGCAATGACCGTAAATCACGAACGCGTCTTTCTCTGCGGCCAGTTTCATCAAGCGTTCTGCGCTGGCATTTGCCGCGGCCTCGTTCCAAGCCCCCACGAACTTTTCGTCAAATTCCTCCACTCTTGAAATCGCGTCGCTGGTCAACATCACCGCTCGTGATGGCAGTTCAACCAACAGTGCGATTTGCCCCGGCGAATGACCCGGCGCTTCCAACACTGTCAGCCCCGGACCAACGCGCACATCGCTTTCAAGCAGTATATAATCGCACTCTGGCCAGTCTAATGGTTGCGCGTTACCCCAGTACAGCGGCTTGGCGAGTTTGCGTTCCTTGGCAGAGATCAGGATCGGCGCCTCTGGAAATGCATGCAACCCGCCCACGTGGTCGATGTGGGTATGCGTGCAAACATGAAGTGTGACATCTTCAGAGGTTAACCCCAGCTTTGCCAACTGTGCTGCAGGCAGGTTGTCTGGTGTGCACTCAAGCACCTCGCCAAACTCATCCAATCGATCTTCTTCAGAAGCAGATTGGGCATTCTTAGCGTATTTTTCCGGGAGGCCAGTGTCGACAAGGATCGTTTCATTTTCATCCGTCTGGATAGCAAAACCCGAAATGCCGATTATGCGACCGTTGGAGTGAACTTTGAACAAACCGTAATCCAACACGGCAAGGCTCACCGGACGACCTTTGATAAAACCTTCAGCTTGCACTCGGTCTCTCCTCCGTTGTCAGGCAAGAACTTGACGCACAGTTCGAAAGTCAGTGCACATACGCAATTACGATACCAAATGGATGGCGGGGTGCCTCCCTGGGTAGTCAATCTAGCCAACCCACATTTAGTACCACAGAAAGATTCAAAAGTGTTCTCTTGGCCGTGTGCCGTTGTTGGTAATGCGTGCTAGCTTTGCGGTAACGACGGGGCAACGGTATTGACCAACGACAAGAAACACGATCCGCTGGATGAATTATTGCGCGCTCGACTGCGCATTCCGGTTGGCGCCGACCTGAGGCTAAGGGCGCTATGCCAGTTAATGAAGGGTGTTGACTGGATCAGTCGCACCACGACCGGCCAAGCGTTTTTTGCATTGAACGAAACCGAACGAATTCTGTTGGAACTGGATGAACGTACTGGGCACGACTTGGTACGAGCGGTGCTTGCGATGAATGGGGGAACTGTTGTCAAAGCCCACGGTCTTGAAAACATTCCAGCCAGCGGCCCCGTCATCATTGGATCGACACATCCAATCGGCACTTTCGATTTTTTGGCACATGCGGGAGCTCTGCTTGACCACCGTTCAGACTTGAAAGTCGTCGCCGGTCGCGAGGCCGAGCGGTTTCTTGGGCGCGATTTGATCGTACCGGTGGACTTGGACCGACAGGACAAGGTGCTGACAGCGCGCCAAACTCGGGCCGGCATGTTGGCACATTTGGAACAGGAGGGTGCGTTACTGGTTTTCGGCTCGGGCCGCGTGCCAACGTTGAAAGACGGGCTTCTGATTGAGCCGCAATGGCGAACCGGGGTTACTCGTGTATCCGCAGAAAGTGGAGCGCCGATTGTTCCGGCCTCGGCGAACATGCGTAATTCGCGGCACTACTACCGAACTCGACGATTGGCTGCGCTACTCGGTGGGGGAAACGACGAGTTCGGACGCAGGGTGGCATCCTTAAGGTACGTGTCAGAGCTGATTGCCAAACTGGGTGGAACCTACAATGTGTATTACGGCTCAATACAGCCTGCGGGAACAGCACCGGACCTTCTGAAAGAGCTATCAGAAGGATTGGTTCCTGGTCTTTACAAATCCTAGGGCGCTACAGCAGGGCGAAAGAAAAGATCGGTCAGCACCCTGGGTTGTGGGTGTCATTGAGAGTTAGGTCGCGCGTTAGTTTTAGCCTAAGACTAAAACTGAGCTGGTAGGATATGCCTTGGTTCAGGTTTCGAAACCAATACCGAAATTCGCTTCCGTTCATTCCTCCATCTAAAACAACTTCAACCAGGAAAGATCGCTTGCCAGCAGAGATACACTCAAGCTGACACGCACCACCGCCTTCGCCGAGTGGCGCGAACTTAGTGCGGCGTAAAGGACAGCTATACTGGCTTAGCTGAGACTGGTTCGAATTTGTCTGACAGCACCCATTCGACATCGAAATTGGGAAGTGTCCCTCTGGTCACGGTTGTCCCCTGATCTATATGTGCCGAGATCAGGAAAGGGCCGGCCGCTACTAAAAATGTCTTCGGAAGAATGGGCGGAGAGCGGAAGTTCGCAGCAGCCGCACGGGGACTCAGATTGCAGGCGAAAGCCAGACCTTAAATTCGCAATACGATGATTGCTCTACATTGGAGAGAAAGGTCGCTTCAGCAAAAGGCCATCTAAACAATGCGGCATCAAAATACACTCCCGATCTTCTTACTTGGTGCTGTAAACTGGCTTGGTGATCAAAAAGCTGGCGGCGCAAGAAAAATGGTACTCGTGGAATTTCCTTGCAGAACTAACAGGACGGTGTTGAGATTGTTTCTGTCATTGGGAGGCTGGTCGGATATTGATTTGGCCAACGCAATTAGATCCACTAGCGACTTTGAGCGACCGCCCCTAACGACGAATTGACGAGTATCGCGCTGGGAATTTCGGCACGACACATAGGGGAGGAAAGAAATTGAAAAATCTGACGATAACGCTGGCGGGATCGCTGATAGCATTTGCGGCTTCGGTAAGTGCGGCCCAAGCTGAGAAGCTGACGTTTTACTGCTCGGCACAGGAAGATTGGTGTCAACTCATGGCGCGCAGTTTCGAGGATGCCACCGGCATAGACGTCAATATGACCCGCAAGTCGTCGGGCGAGACGTTTGCACAAATTCGTGCGGAAAGTTCTAACCCTAAAGGCGATGTATGGTGGGGCGGTACCGGTGATCCCCATTTGCAAGCTGCCGAAGAAGGCCTGACGATGGAATACGTGTCGCCGATGCGTGACCAGCTTCACGACTGGGCGATCTCGCAGGCAGAAAGTGCAGGTAACAAAACCATCGGAATTTATTCAGGCGCACTCGGCTACGGCTACAACTCCGACCTCTTGGCCGCGAACAGCCTGCCTGAGCCCGCATGTTGGAAAGACTTGCTGAAGCCCGAGTATAAAGGGCACGTGCAAATGGCGAACCCGAATTCCTCGGGCACCGCTTATACGACGCTTGCCTCGATGGTTCAGATATTTGGCGAAGACGACGGCTTTGAGTTCATGAAGGGCCTACATTCGAACATCAACCAATACACCAAGTCGGGTTCAGCCCCAATCAAGGCCGCCGGTCGGGGTGAGAACACCATCGGTATCGTCTTCATGCATGATGCGGTCAAGCAGGCCGTATCAGGTTTTCCGGTCAAGGTCGTGGCCCCATGCGAAGGCACAGGCTATGAGATCGGCTCGATGTCGATCATTGACGGCGCTCGAAATGAAGAAGAAGCCAAAAAGTTCTATGACTGGGCGCTCAGCCCCGAGGCCCAGAACCTTGCGCTTGAGGTTAACGCCTTCCAGGTTCCGTCCAACAAAAATGCGGAAACCTCGGAAAGCGCACCTGACATGAGCCAGATCAAGCTGATCGACTATGACTTCAAAAAGTATGGCTCGTCAGATGAACGCAAGCGTCTTTTGCAGAAATGGGACGAAGAGGTCTCTGTGCTGCCTCAGTAAGTGACTGAAACCACGTCAAAAACGAACCACCCGGTTCTAATCTTCTGGATTGCTGCCGGGTGGATTGGTTTCTGCCTGCTGCCATGGTTCATGGTAGAGGATGGCATTTGGTCATTCGTATGGCTGGTCGATGGATATCCGTTCGATGAAGATTATGCGCCCGCCGCTTTTCTGGTCGGACAAGGCGAAAAGCTGTGGCTTACGCCGCTTTTGGTCCCGCTTGCGTTGCCTTTGTTGGTACTCGGCAAACCGAAGTCCGATCCGCAATACGCGCGCATCCTGATTTTGGCTGGTGCCTTGGGTTTTGGCTGGCTGATTGCGCAAGGGTTCTCAATTGGCATTCGCGGGTTCAATTTCGACTGGATGAAGGCGCTGTTCGGAGAACCGAAGATCCGCCAGTTCGGCATGGGATACGGCGCGATGATCTGCGCCACAGCGTTCCTGTTCCTTTTAACTCAGGGTATTGCGGCGCGCGGCGCCATCAATGGCGACGTTTTCGTCGTCAGCGCTATTGGTGGCGTAATCACCATTGTTACAGTTTTCGTCTTCTTTCCAATTGCGAAGATGTTGTTTGCCGCCTTCGTTACTGAAGACGGTGCCTATTCAGTTTCGGTTTTTGCCTCGAAGTTCTTTGATGACCGACTTTGGGGCTTGGGTTGTTTTGCCGGTGCCAAATGCGGTGCCGCGTGGAACTCTCTGTTTCTTGCAATTCTTGTGGGTTTCATCACGACCGTGCTTGGCCTTTGTTTTGCGCTTGTCGTCACACGGTCGGGATTCCGCTTTAAACGCGGGATGCGCGCGTTGACAGTCTTGCCGATTATTACGCCGCCTTTCGTGATTGGTCTGGCACTGATCCTGTTGTTTGGGCTTTCCGGGTCGGTCACCAGATTTGTTGCCGAGATCTTTGGCGTGCAGCCGACGCGCTGGCTATATGGCATGCCCGGGGTGCTGATCGCTCAGACGCTGGCATTTACGCCAATCGCCTTTCTGGTCTTGATCGGGGTGGTAGAAGGGGTGTCACCATCGATGGAGGAGGCCGCCCAAACCCTTCGAGCCAATCGTTGGCAAACCTTCAAAACCGTGTCCCTGCCTCTGATGCGACCGGGCCTGGCTAATGCTTTTTTACTGGGGTTCATCGAATCTATGGCCGATTTTGGCAACCCACTTGTCTTGGGCGGAAACTTCGATGTGCTTTCGACTGAGATATTTTTTGCCATCGTCGGTGCGCAGTACGATCAGGGCCGGGCTGCTGTTCTAGCCATGGTGCTCTTGTTCTTCACACTTTCTGCCTTCTATGCGCAGCGCGCGTGGTTGGGGAAAAAAAAGAGGTATACCACCGTTTCCGGCAAAGGCGACGCGGGTGTACATCCCTTGATGCCAAGGGGCCTTGCCATACCGGTTCTGGGCATTGCAGTTGCCTGGGCGGTTTTCACTGCTGTGGTTTACGGGATGATCATCTACGGAAGTATTGTCGAACTGTGGGGCGTCGATAACTCGCTGACGTTCAAGCACTACGTCACTGCCTTTTCGGTCCGCTTCGAGGAAGAGGGTATTCGCTGGACCGGAGCCGCCTGGGACAGTTTCTGGACCACAATCACCATCGCCGGCATTGCCGCGCCTCTGACGGCCGCCGTGGGGTTGGTCACCGCCTATCTGCTAACGCGGCAAAGTTTTGCGGGAAAGAATGCGTTTGAGTTTGGCACGATGCTCTCTTTCGCTATTCCCGGCACCGTTATTGGCGTCAGCTATATTCTGGCATTTAATGTGCCCCCAATCGAGATAACCGGCACAGGCGTTATCTTGGTCGTCAGCTTTATCTTCCGCAATATGCCGGTTGGGGTTCGCGCGGGTATCGCGTCGATGTCGCAGTTGGACAAATCCCTCGACGAGTCCTCGCTAACGCTTGGTGCGAACTCGTGGCAGACATTCAGGCGAGTGATCCTCCCGCTTTTGCGGCCGGCAATCCTGGCTGCGCTGGTCTACAGCTTTGTCCGGGCAATGACGGCGATTTCGGCGGTGATATTCCTTGTTTCCGCCGAGTATGACATGGCCACCAGCTATATTATCGGTCGGGTCGAGAACAACGATTACGGTCTTGCAATCGCATACTCCACAACGCTGATCTTCGTGATGTTGGCGGCAGTCGGGATGTTACAAATCCTCGTAGGCCGTGTTCAGATTGGGCGACGTACACAACTCGGAGCAGAGAAAACGACATGACCGAAACGACTATAGCAAGTAAGGCCGCGCCTGTTCGTTTCGACGGTGTCTCGAAAGTGTTCGGCAAGGATGTGGTGGCCGTCGACAGCATCGATCTGCACGTCCAAGCGGGCAAACTGGTGACGCTTTTAGGCCCCTCAGGCTGCGGTAAAACGACGACGTTGCGCATGATCGCAGGTCTGGAAATGGCGACCTCGGGCCGAATTCTGATCGGCGACCGAGACGTGACCAAATTACCCGCTACCGACCGTGACGTGTCGATGGTATTCCAATCCTACGCGCTTTTTCCTCATATGAGCGTGCTAGAAAACGTCATGTATGGGTTGACCTTTTCCGGCTTCGACAAGCGCGAGTCCCGATCGCGCGCGCTGCATGGGTTAGACTTGGTTGGCCTGAAGGGCTTCGATAATCGTTTGCCAAGCGAACTTTCCGGTGGGCAGCAACAGCGCGTTGCCGTCGCTCGTGCATTGGTTTTGGAGCCACAGGTTTTGCTCTTTGACGAACCTCTCTCAAACCTCGATGCGAAACTGCGTCGCCAAGTGCGCGAAGATATCCGTGCCATTCAGCAAGATCTCGGTTTGACCGTCGTCTATGTGACACACGATCAGGAAGAAGCCCTTGCCGTTTCAGACGAGATTGTCGTCATGCGCAACGCTGCTATCGCTCAGATCGGAACACCGCGTAAACTCTATGATGCGCCGGTTGACCGGTTCGTGGCCGATTTCATTGGTGAGGCTAACCTGATCAATTGCACTATCCTTTCTGTTGAAGGCGGTTTAGCCACGATCGAAATCGAGGGCTATCAACATACGCTCCCCTCTCGTGGTCTAACGCCTGGACCAGCAACGCTGGCCGTGCGCCCGTCACGGATTTTGATTGGATCTGATACCGGCATCCCGGCCAAAGTTGCCAAGGCGACCTATGTTGGCGTGCGGATGGAGTACACTCTGGCCGGTGCCTTCGGGCAGGTATTTGCTGTGCAGGACGACGTGGACGAACCGCTGGAAATCGGTTCGGATGTCAAAATGTCTTTTGCCGGACGCGGCCCCGTTCTGTTGCCGGAAGGGTGATGTGGGTAAGCTTTTAGTCGTCTCTCACCCGGAGGTCGTAGTCGAACCGGAGACACCGGTCACCGAATGGGGTTTGAGTGAAATTGGCCGCGCCCGAGCCGGCACATTTGCACAAAGTCAGACCATGTCGTGCGTGACAGATATATGGTCCAGCACCGAGCAAAAAGCGTCCGAGACAGCGGCTATCCTTGCAAAGCCTTTGGGGCTGGTCGCGAAATCCGATCCTGGACTGGGAGAGAACGACCGAAGCACTACCGGATTCCTTCCTCCCTCGATATTCGAGTCCGCCGCTGACACCTTCTTCGGGGCACCCAATTCCAGCTTTCGTGGCTGGGAAACAGCCCATGCTGCGCAATTGCGCATCGTTCAAACAGTCCTGTCAATCGTCAAAAACCACGACGGAAGAGATCTGGCCATTGTAACCCACGGCGCGGTCGGGACACTGCTTTGGTGCCATCTGGCAGGGAAAGAAATCGACCGGCGGTTTGATCAATCTGGGCAGGGCCACTTCTGGCGCGCGGATATTAAAACTCTTCAACCCGAATTCGGGTGGCGCCCGATTGCCTGAAAGGCGTCATTCGTTCCAAGCGTCTTCGCAGATCATTTTCAAGGTCTCGAACACGGCTGGTGTACCAGCGATCACGCGACCACCATCCCTGATCATCCCGTCGGCGTCCTGATCCTCGATCTCGCCACCTGCTTCGGCAATCATCAACTGACCGGCGAGGCAATCCCAGGCGTTCATGTGCTCTTCAATGTACCCCAAAAGACGTCCCGCCGCGACATAGGCCAGCGAAAGCGCACCGCTTGCATTGCGATGATAGAGAGCGCCACGTTCGATAAGGGCCGCAATCACCGGAATGACCTTTGATGCTTCGACCCGGTTCGAATAACCAATTGAGACGGTTCCACTTGCAAGTTCCACGCTTGAGGCAACTTGCATGGCGTGTCCATTCAAAGTGGCACCTTCGCCTCGGATCGCCACGTAAGTTTCACCAACGTTTGGCTCGAAAATCACACCGACCTGCGTCTGACTGTCTGAAACGCCCGCTAAGACAATCGTCCAGGCAGGAATGCCATTGACGAAGTTCGTTGTCCCATCAATCGGATCAATCACCCAGTCAAAACCGCTGGAGCCAGCTTTTTCGGCGTGTTCTTCGCCATAAATCCCATCATCGGGAAAAGAGTTCATAATCTTTTGACGAATGAAGGTTTCGACGTCGCGATCCGCCTCGCTGACCCAGTCCTGCGCGCCCTTTTGATCAATGACCAAGGTGTCTCTGGCAGCAAAATACTCTAGCGCAAGCGCACCCGCCTCTTCGGCTACCGCGACGGCGAAGTTTCTTCTTACAATGATGTTTTGCATTGATCGGCTCACTTCCTGCTGAATGCATCACCACATCTAAGGGAAGGGGTGTCGAAAAACAAAACAGTGTTTGTCAGGCTATAATCCACTTTCTTCGCGTCAAATGAGTTTCTGTCGAAAGAATACCCCTATTAAAGCACTCATTCACTTCCACGCAGTGGAGCCGCACGTTCCTCGTGACCAACGTCGGCTTTCTTTAGAAACGCTGCATTGCTGTGATTGCAGTTGTAGCGACGGGCCGCTTTGGGCCGTTCACACCTTAGCGAAGTGGGGCAGTCGAATAGATGCTACGATTGCTCCAGCGTCTGCATTGAGCCTCATTTTGATCGATGCCGCACCACGCACCTATGTCTGAACTAAGGTTCCAAAAAGTATGAAGAGGTACATACCCCTCCACTTGAACCTTGGCGCTATTCCTCCGGGTCAAAGTGTACGTTCATTGGACCCTCCCATTGAATCAACAGAATTGTTGGTTCATCGGTAGGAAACGCGTCATTATGATACTCTCTCCCAGGTTGATACCAATAGTGGCCGAGGGTTTGCAGCGGCACTTCAGCTTCACTTTCGCCTTTAATGTAGTGCTTAGCTGCACCGGATACGACAAGGCCGTGATATCCATGGGTATGCGAGTGCATGGCCCCCGGGAAACTTGGGGGAATTTCATAAAGACCGCCGACGGACCTTTCTGGGGATTGCCCCACAGGACGGCAAGCTCAAATGGAGCACCGACGGGCTGGAAGAATTCTGCCTCTTCCAAGGCAATTCTGTATCAGCTTTTTGCCGTTTCGGCGTTGACAGACAAAGCCACTGTGCTGACAAGAAAACCAGCCGCAACTGCAACCTTAGTGATTGAACCGAACATGTTTCTTGCTTTCATCAAGATGTGTCTGCGACTGTTACGAGGCGACTTCACCCCGCCATCCGTGCGAGAACCCGATAGTGAAATTGGCTGGCAGTATCGCTGTCCGAAGATCAATGATGGATTGGTATTCGTCGCTCTTCCAGAAATCTTCCAGAATTTCGCGAGATGGAAACCGTATCAGGGTAAGACCTGCGCCCTCTGGCCAGTCTCCTTCAAACTTGGATATGGAGGAATCTCGCGCACCTATAACGAGGAGTTCGCCTTCAAACTTTTCCAGAACGTAATTGGCAGCTTTTGCATATTCGCCAAAATTTTCCATATCTCCTTGTTCTGTGAAACTGAACATCAGATAGGCTTCTTTTCCTGATGGCATGTCTGGATTCCTCTTAAGTTTCTTAGATTAACTTCTGTTACCGCCCTTCACAGGGCAAAGCCGTTTAGCCGCCATGAAAAACGGACAGGGCCATCCGGCGAACGTAGCCGGGGAAGGCCGTGTCATAGTTCTTCCAATCGGAATACTCGGGCATTTCGATTTCGTCGGGGATGGTAAAGAGCAGCTCAACAGGCGCTGACGGATTGCCGCTTGCAAAAGCTTCCTGAAAGCGGGCCTCTACCTTTGCTTGCAACTCGGTCAGAAACTCGGCGTTTTCCTTAAGCGCTTCGACGCTGTTGCCGTTTGAATGCCCGTTGATCGCATAGGCCGGTTTCCAACCCACAAGAGTATTCAAAACAACGCCTGAGCCCACGAAATTGGTGTCTTCCTTGAACTCATGCGGGGAAAGTTCCTGCGGCATGTACATGTCCACGGAAAACACGACATTGCTATCAGTGACACGTGCAACCGTGGTCGCAACACCATCTGCAACGGCGAGGTGATGGAGTTCTACGGTTTGATCGCCAAGATCCACCATAAGGGTATCGTCAAACGACGTTGTAACCATTGGCATAGGCATTAGCGGCGACAGCTTCAGAATATCGAGGCCGTTCTCCTGCATGATGATCGCGGCTCCGTTGAACACTTCGGTTCCCCCAATGTGGTCAAAGTGCTCGTGGCTAAGGGCGACATGCGTAACAGGCTTATCCGTGATCTTTGCAATCTCAGCGTTCAGTTCTTCAGCGCGTGGCGTGAAAGATGGGTCAGTTACGAGGACGCCGTTGTCCCCAATAACGACCAGGCTGGAGTAACCCATGGAAAAGAAGTGATAAACACCGTCCGCGATTTCTGTCATCGGGCTGGTCTGAGCATTTGCTGTTGTTCCCAGTGTGATCACTGCCGCGGTGGCACACAAAGTTGACAGTTTCATATCGGCACCTCAAAGCTAACGTTGTTCGCTTTAGCTAACAGCGTTAGCAAAGAAGTCAATAGGAGTCCTCAACACGCAGGAGAAGACGCCAAGCTATGGTGGGACGGCCAAAAGACATCGCACAGGAATACGAGGGGTTCACTACTCGCGACGCCATTCTCGCCGCAGCCGAGGCACTGGCGGGAGAAAAGGGGGCATCCGGTTTAAAAATAAGGGAAATTGCCCGACTTGTCGGTATTGAGCCTGCGTCTATCTACAAGCACTTCAGGGGTCTGGGAGCCTTATTGACGGCCCTCATCGGTGAGTCTCTGGCAGAAGAACAATTGTTGTTGGATCTGCCCGTAGAATTGGGTGGAGAAGCCGCCATTCGGGAACTCAATAGGCGAACAACGCACTTTTTGGCGGCCAGAAAAGGAATCGTGAGTCTTTCACTGGACGACTTCGCGAAGGCTCACGATCCAACTCGCGATGCCTTTGATGAAAATGAAGCCATTATTGTTCACGGGCTGGATATCGAGGCCGAACTGATCAGCCGTCATCTCGGATTGGTTGCGCTGGGGCGCAAAAAGCTGGGGCAAATCGCAATTGCCCGCCGCTCGATGATCTTGGTTTTTCTGAGTGTTACATGGCTGAACGGAAAAGAAGTAGACGAAGACCGCGAGATCGAGATATCAGACATGGTTTCCGCGTTCATGCTCGGGTTGCAGTCACAATACTGAAGAGAAGCCCCGATTGGGTCCCGTCAAAAGAACTTGGGTTGAGGCGGGCAGGGTGCTCTCGTAGCCATCACGCATGATTAAGAAATCGCCATTCAAATACTTCAAAACCAGTTCAGAGGTCATTCGTCTTCCAGTGATGCTTTACATTCGGTTTCCGCTTTCGCTTCGAAACGTGGAAGACCTATTGCACGAACGAGGAATTGAGGTGAGCCACGAAACCGTCCGATATTGGTGGAACAGGTTTGGCCCGATGTTTGCTGCTGAGATTAGACAGAAGCGAGTCCGGTAACTGCGTGCATTCTCGAAATGGAAGTGGCATGTGGATGAGGTTTTTATGAAAGTGAATCGCAAAAGACGTTACCTCTGGCGGGCCTTAGATCATGAGGGCGAAGTGCTGGAAGCAGTCGCTACTAAACGCCGAAACAAGCAGGCGGCATTGAAATTCCTCAAGAATTTTATGCAGCGCCACTGTAAAGCGGAAGAGATCTTCACGGATCGTTTCCTACAAGGCTGCGCTCAGAGAAATGAACGCGCTTGAAAAACAACAGACGGGAAGGTGGCTCAACAACTTCGTCGAACCTCCCGTTTCGACGACGCGAACGCGCCGTGCAACGTTTCAGGCGCGCGCGAAGTTTGCAGAAATTCGCCTCCGTCGATTCCTTTGTCTACAACTATTTCAACCAGGAGAGATCTCTAACCAGCTGAGACTGGTTCAAATTTGACTAGCAGCACCATGCCGGGGCAAGGCTGGCTGTCACTTTCTTTACAAAAATTCAAAAATTTCGTGAATAAATTTACAAAATTTTGTTTCAATACTAGTAATTTATTGAGAAATTTTCAGTCCGATTTCCATTATTGGAATGCACAAAAGTGCGCTTTCGTCTGCTGGAAGAGGAGCCAAAGGACGGAAAATGGAAATGGGAGGAATACATGACTAAGAATAATGTCACGCGCCGCGGCGTGCTAAAGTCCGGTGCCGTTGCAGGTACCGGTCTGGCCCTGCCTACGATCTTTACGGCTTCGTCGGCCGCTGCCTTTACCAATGAGCCGACAGGGGCGTCTGTCACTCTGGGCTTCAATGTTCCGCAAACCGGACCTTATGCCGACGAAGGCAATGACGAATTGCTGGCGCAGCAGCTTGCGGTCGAACATCTGAACGGCGAAGGCGACGGTGGTTGTCTGAACACATTCTCGTCGAAGGCGCTGCAGGGGAACGGTATCCTCGGCAAGAAGGTTGGGTTCGTCACCGGCGACACTCAGACCAAGTCGGATGCAGCCCGCGCATCGGCCAAGTCGATGATCGAAAAAGACGGCGCAATCATGATCAATGGTGGTTCGTCCTCGGGCGTGGCCGTTGCGGTTCAGGGCCTGTGCCAAGAGGCGGGCGTCATTTTCATGGCCGGTCTGACACATGCAAACGACACCACGGGCAAGGACAAGAAGGCCAACGGTTTCCGTCACTTCTTCAATGCCTACATGTCGGGTGCCGCTCTGGCACCGGTGCTGGCGGCTGAGATGGGTAAAGAACGTCGCGCCTATCACCTGACGGCCGACTACAACTGGGGCTGGACCCAGGAAGAGTCGATCGTTGCCTCGACCGAAGCCCTGGGTTGGGAGACGGTCAACACGGTCAAAACACCGCTGGCGTCCACGGACTTTTCGTCCTACATCGCGCCGGTTCTGAACTCTGGCGCGGACGTGCTGGTTCTAAACCACTATGGCGGCAACATGGTGAACTCGCTGACCAACGCGATCCAGTTCGGTCTGCTCGACAAGGTTGCAAACGGCAAGGACTTCAAGATCGTCGTGCCACTGTATTCCGAGCTGATGGCCGCTGGTGCGGGCGAGAACATCAAGGGTGTTCTGGGGTCGATGAACTGGAACTGGCAGCTGCAGGATGAGGGCACAAAGGCCTTCGTGAAGTCCTTTGGTGAGAAATACGGCAAGCCGCCGTCCAACTCCGCACAGACCTGTTATGCACAAGTGCTGCTTTATGCGGATGCGTGCGAGCGTGCGGGCACCTTCAATCCCTGTGGTGTTGCCGAAGCTCTGGAAGACTTTGAGTTCGACGGGCTGGGCAATGGTCCCACCTGGTATCGCGGTGCCGATCACCAGTGCTTTAAGGACGTGCTGGTTGTACGTGGCAACGAGAACCCGACCAACGCGTATGACACGCTTGAAATCGTCGAGATCACGCCGCGTTCGCAGGTCGAGTACGATCCCGAGCACCCAATGTTCGCCGGTGGCGAACTGGGCAAGTGCAATCCGGGCGCGTAAGCCTTTTGGCGAATGTCTGACCGTCGTTCTCGGCGGTCAGACGACTTACGGCCAGGCCTATGGGCCTGGTCCCAACCACTCAATCCACACTGACCAACCCTGAGGTGGGCCCAATGGACGCCATCCTACTGCAAATACTCAACGGTCTGGACAAGGGCTCGGCTTATGCGCTGATCGCGCTGGGTCTTACCCTGATCTTCGGGACGCTCGGCGTCGTGAACTTTGCCCACGGGGCTTTGTTCATGATTGGCGCGTTCTGCGCCGTTACTTTGCAAAAGCTGCTGAACCTGAGTTTCGTGACCCTGGATGAAACCCAAAAAGACTTTCTGGGTAATCCGCTGAAGGTCGAAACGCCTTTTATCGAGGCCTGGTTCGGCCCCGAAGTCGGCGCAACGATTATCGACTGGTCCGTTCCGCTGGCCATCCTGTTTGCGATCCCGATCATGCTGCTGGTTGGCTATGTGATGGAACGCGGGCTGATCAAACATTTCTACAAGCGCCCGCATGCAGACCAGATCCTGGTGACCTTTGGTCTTGCGATCGTTCTGCAGGAAATCGTCAAGTATTTCTTCGGCGCCAACCCGATCCAGACCCCTCCGCCCGATGTGCTGAGCGGATCTGTCGATCTGGGTACCATGGTTGGTTTTGATCCCAATGCAATCATCTACCCGATTTGGCGATTGGTCTATTTTGGCTTTGCCGTAGGCATTATCGGCGCAGTGTTTTCCTTCCTGCAGTTCACCACCTTCGGGATGGTTGTCCGTGCTGGGATGGCTGACCGGGAAACGGTGGGCCTGCTGGGCATCAATATTGACCGCCGGTTTACCATTATGTTTGGCATTGCTGCCGGTGTCGCCGGACTGGCCGGTGTGATGTACGGGCCGCTCAACCCGCCGAACTACCACATGGGAATGGACTTTCTGGTCCTTAGCTTCGTCGTGGTTGTTGTTGGCGGAATGGGGTCATTGCCAGGCGCCGTTCTGGCAGGCTTTTTGCTGGGCATTCTGGAAAGCTTTGCCTCGACCACCTGGGCCACCACAACGATCCCAGGCATCAATCAGATCATCATCTACCTTGTCGCCATCATCGTGCTGCTGACGCGTCCGCGCGGGCTGATGGGGCGCAAGGGCGTGATGGAGGAATAATCAATGTTGGGACTGAATAAAAAAGACACCAGCCTGCTGATCGTCGTCGCACTCCTGACTTTGCTGGCGCCTTTCATCCTGAACCCGTTTCCAGAGGGCAGCGCCATGGCGCAGTTCAACGCGGGTTACCCGGATTTGATGCAGAGGTTCGTGATTTTCGGGATCTTTGCCATCGGGTTCAACATTCTGTTTGGCCTGACCGGGTACTTGTCCTTCGGTCACGCGGCCTTTCTGGGCGTAGGATCATACTCGGCAGTTTGGATGTTCAAACTGCTCAGCTACAACGTCATTCCAGCCATCGCGCTGAGTGTCGTCGTCGCGGGCCTGTTCTCACTACTTATCGGGTTCATCAGCCTACGGCGGTCGGGGATCTATTTCTCGATCCTGACGCTGGCCTTTGCACAAATGAGCTTTGCGCTGGCCTACTCGGTACTGTCAAATCCCAAGTTTAACCTGACGAACGGGGAAACCGGCCTGCAGGTTTATGCGGACGATCCGCAGATCCTGCAGGGCGCTAACGCGCCAGATTTACCGCATCTGTTTGGATTGCCAATGCGCGCGACGTACACGATGGATGTGGGCGCGTGGAGCTTTGACTTCAACGCGGGTTACTACTTGTGCGCAATCATAATGATGGTCGTGTTTTACCTGTCTATCCGTATTTTCCGGTCGCCCTTTGGCATGATGCTGCGGGCAGTAAAATCGAACCAGCAGCGGATGAACTATACGGGTCTGAACTCCAAGCCATATACGCTCGCGGCCTTTGTGATTTCTGGCATGTACGCCGGTCTGGCCGGTGGTCTGATGGCCGCAATGGACCCGCTGGCAGGTGCCGAGCGGATGCAATGGACCGCTTCGGGCGAGGTGGTTCTGATGACGATCCTCGGTGGTACGGGCACGTTGATCGGCCCGGTTCTGGGCGCAGGTTTCATCAAGTATTTCGAGAACATCTTCTCGAAGATCAACGACAACGTCCTGCATAGCTGGTTCGCATTCCTGCCCGACGGGCTGGAGGATGCCGTGGTGTTCGTGATCCACCCGTTCATCGGCAAAGGCTGGCACCTGACGCTGGGCATCCTGTTCATGCTGGTCGTCATCTATCTGCCGGGTGGTCTTGTTGAGGGTGGACAACGTTTGCTCAAGCGCTTCAAGCGTAAGAAAAAAGACACCGACGATGCGCCGTCGGGCAAAACAGAACCGGCGGAATAAGGGGCGAGAAATGGCAATTCTAAGAGTCAAAGACGTCAGCAAGCGCTTCGGTGGCCTCAAGGCGCTGACAGATGTGAACCTCAATATCGAAGAGAACTCGGTTCATGCGATCATCGGCCCCAATGGCGCGGGAAAATCGACGCTGCTGAACTGTCTGGTGGGCAAGCTGATGCCAGACACCGGATCGGTGTTGTTCAACAACAACTCGGTTCTGGGACTCGAGCCGTTCCAGATCAACCAGATGGGCATCAGCCGCGTGTTCCAAACGCCTGAGATCTTTGGCGAGCTGACTGTGATGGAGAACATGCTGATCCCGATCTTCGCGATGCGGGATGGGGCATTCCGGATGCATGCCTATGAGACCATCGCTAGCGAACGTGAGGTCGTCGAACAGGCCGAAGTCATGCTGGAAGAAATGAACATGGCCGACAAACGCGAAATGCACGCGGCGTCGCTGTCCCGGGGCGACAAGCGGCGACTTGAGATTGGCATGTGCCTTAGTCAAAATCCGCGGCTGTTGTTGCTGGACGAACCTACGGCTGGCATGGCACGGGCGGACACCAACAACACCATTGATTTGCTAAAACAGATCAAGGATGAGCGCGATATAACTATCGCCATTATCGAGCATGACATGCATGTGGTCTTCAGCCTTGCGGAACGCATCACCGTTCTGGCGCAAGGGACGCCGCTGGTCGAAGATACTCCAGAAAAAATCCGTGGACATCCCAAGGTTCGTGAAGCCTATCTGGGCGAGGCGGCGTAAGGACAAGCTATGAACGAGAAACCCGACTTTTCGAAAAACGCCAATAGGGCAAGCACCGCGCCTGCGTTCCTGTCTGTATGGGACATGCATTCGTACTACGGAGAAAGCTATATCGTGCAGGGCGTCAGCTTTAATGTGCACGAAGGCGAGATTCTGGCCCTGCTAGGACGGAACGGCGCTGGCAAAACCTCGACACTCCGGTCGATTGCGCGGGTAGGCGATCCCGAAGTAAGGCACGGTGAAATCTGGCTGGACCACCAGCCACTACACAATATGACAAGCTACGAAGCGGCGTCTGTTGGTCTTGGCCTTGTACCGGAAGACAGACGAATTATCCCAGGGCTGACCGTTGAGGAAAACCTGCAGCTTGCCCAGATTGCACCGCCGGTCGGATGGTCCCTGGAGCGGTTGTATGAACTGTTCCCGCGTTTGGGCGAACGCAGGAAACAAGAGGGGATTACGTTGTCGGGTGGCGAACAACAAATGCTGTCAATCGCCAGAGCCCTTGCCCGGGATATCAAGGTCCTGCTTCTGGATGAGCCTTACGAAGGTCTGGCCCCGGTCATTGTCGACGAGATTGAAAAAACACTGGCCCACGTTAAGCAACAGGGTATGACTACGATCATCGTCGAACAGAACGCCGTCCGAGCATTGGAGTTAGCCGATCGCGCGATCATTCTGGACACCGGCACTATCGTATTTGATGGGACGGCGAACGAGGTGCTTCAAGACACCGGCCTTCGCGAGGAGTATTTGGCGATCTAGAGCAAGCTCGAAGTCTTAGGAATATTCTGGTTGCAAACGCCTTAGTTATGGTGACGCTCGAATTCTTCGGACGCTTGCGCTCCTACACTCATGATCAAGGCAACTAACTATGATCCGCCATATAGTCCTGACAAAATTCCGGTCCGACGTGACCGAAGAAACCATCGGGAAGATTTACAGGGGCCTCTCGAACCTGACCGACGCCCTTCCGGGTGCAGGTGGGTTCACTGGTGGCCGCAGCGAAAGCCCTGAACAGATCGAACGCGGTTACAAGCATGGGTTTGTGATTGATTTCGATAATTGGGCCGCATTGGCCAGCTACCAAAGCAACGAGAGGCACAAAGCGCTGGGCGCACAGTTGGTCGAAAACACCGTGGGCGGCATCGACGGAATTCTGGTCCTGGATTTAGAGGTCTGAGATAGTGAAACTGTTTCAGCCAAATTCCGAAGGGCCGATTGAAACTGTGTGCTGAACGGTGCAGCGTGGTGCCGCGCGCCCGTGTCCCTGTAAGCGTTCGGCGTCAAGTTTGCGATCTGCGGAAACGACCCTGATCAGCTTGATCATCAATGATTTGACGAACCCCATTTTACTGAAATCGCTGAGCCGACGCAGATGGTGCCAGGGCACAGACTGGGCCCACAACGGCGCATCCTTCCCTTGCGAAAACGGCAATAGTTGTACGTCGAACACCGGATTACTTGTCTTCCACCGGTCAATTTTTTATAATGCTTCGTACATTTTTTTGAATTTTTTGATGTTCACGAGTGTAATTGGTTTGCCCGAGTTGCGACAGCGAAGAGCGTGTTCCGGCGGCCAGTTCGGGGGTATTGATGACAAAGGCCAGCGATCCAAAAGCTCGCCCTGAAGTTGCCAAAAAAGACGCTAACAAAGTGTCGGGTGTTTATGACTTTGTGCAATCTCCTGAATGGCAGGAGGTGCTTGATAACGCTCGCAAACAGCAAGAAAATGATGCCCCGGCAGGCAAAAGAAACGGTGGCGCTGCGCAGCCGGCAGGGCCGGGCGGACAAAAACCGACGCAATCAACCGCTGGTTCGCAGCTGACAAACGCGCAAAATACATCGGCGGGCCAGCCTAAAACCGCCGGTACGCCGACCCAGGCAACCAATTCACGCCAGGTCGGTGAGTCGGTTCAAAATACCACGGCAGGGGGGTCTGGCAGCCAATCCGTCAACAATAACAGCCACGCGGCCGAAAACGTCCCACGCGATGAACGAGGCGAAGCAAGCGCCGCACTGCCCAATGGCGGGCCCGTGCCGGGCATACATCCCGACAATATCCCAGAGGATCTGATCAACCCCGAGCCGAGCCTAAAACTGTCCGAGGATGAAGTTGCGGATCGTTTGCGCAAGAACCTTCTTGAAAGGATCGAAGACCAGAAACGTTCTCGTCGCAAGATGCGGTTGGGTATGATGGCGGCGGGGTGCGGCATCGGTGTGGTTGCGTCGTCTTCGGTTTTTCTGATCCTGTCTGGATTGAGCGCGTCCGGCCCAAACGAAAATGTGGGCCTGACGAGCCAGGAGGCCATGGCGACAAGCGCGATCACGCAACAAGACGCCGAAAGGGCCCAGCTTCCGGCGACCTCTGATGTAACGCGCGGCACGGAGGATCTGGCTGTAACCTCCACGACCGTATTCGATAAGTCATCTGATTCGATTTCGTCTGACAATGACACGGGCGCGCCAGAAGACTTGGCGTCGCTGTCATTGCCCCTATTAGAGGCGTCCGGGCCGTTGGACGGCATCGAACCAGAGGTGTCACGCCTAGCCCCTAATGTCCGGTCTTTCGTGTCGACCCTTGTCCAGCCGCCGCTGCCGATAACCCCGCTAAGCTATCGACCTCGGGAAGAAGTGAACCTGGGTTTCGTCCGCTTTCAATCCACGCCCGAGATTTTCAGCACTTCTGTCGCTTTGCTTGAAACGACTGTGTCGGCGGCAGAACCCGAAGAGTTCCTGGAAGCCGCAACCGTCACGGCGACAGCAAGCATAACTGCAATGCGATCACCCGTGATTCCGATCCAGCCTGGTGCATTGGAGCATGCGGCATCGCAGGTGCCATTGGATGTCCACCAGATTGCGCCTGAGCTGGCGCGTGCGTATCAGCCGGACGTGGGCACCCAGACAGGCGAAGCAACTGTTTCGGACCTTTCCCTGCCGGAAGACCTGGCTTTGCTTGAAATCGAAGAACCGCCGGAAGCGCGCGTTCTGGTTGAGCCCGGCGCAACGTCGTCGAACACGGTTGCATCGGACCTTGCCGTGCAGCAGGACGGCACAGGGATTTCTGCCGAGATCGCGCAACCGCTGCCATCCGAGCCTCAGCCGGAACCTGTAGAATTGGCGGCTCTGCCTGTTGCGCCGGAACTGTCCGGCGCGCCGTCTCCGCTGATGATACCAGCCCCCTCGCAGACATCTTCCGCTTTGCAGGTACCTATCCTTGCGCAGAGACCAGACCCGCTGGAAACGCCAAACTCGCCCCAAGCACCACTTCCGTTGGATGCCGTGGTGTCATTGGCGCCCTTGCTGCAAGAAGCTTCAGCGCCATCAAAGCCTATCGAACGCTCAGTTTTGCCGGATGAGGCAATCACCCCATCAGAACCAGAGCCGGCACCAGCAAATTCTGTGGTGGCCTTCCGGATCTATGCGCCAACCAACGTGCCGCAGGGTGTTGTTGATTCTATGGTGACCAACCTGACGTCGACGGGGCACGAGCTGAACGGACAGGCCCGTGTGGGGTTTGGGATCACTCAGTCAAACGTTCGCTTCTATCACAGGCAGGACGAGGAAAGAGCGGCCGCACTCGCCAGGGATTCGGGCGCATTGCTGCGGGACTTCACAGGGGCCAACGTCAAAACCCCTAATGGGATCATTGAGTTATGGTTGGCAGGGGAAGGTTCGGGCGTCGCCGCGGTCAAGCGGACCACTACGCGATCCACGAGCAGTGCTCAATCCCCCAACCGCGTCAATCGCCTGAAAAGTCAGGTCTTGAGCAAACTAAAAAAAGCGACAACCCAATAACTGTGTTTTGAGCTATACTGAAAAGGACTGATTCAATTTTGTGTACTGTTAATTATTTCCGACGAGGTATCCACAATGACGGATAGACGACTTATCGGCATCGTAACTGCTCTGCTATTTTTGTCGACGACCCAAAACGCGCGTGCCGAGATTACGCTTGAGCACCTGCTGGTCATCGACCAAATGCTGTCCACCAATGACATTCAGGCACTGTATTCCTACCTCGACAAAAACCCCCAGCTATTGAGCGGCGATGATGAACTGTCGCTGGAGCTGCGGAGCTTTCACGAGGTCGCCTCGGTTGGAGATCTGGATTTCAGCTATGCCTCCAGCGCACCGGCCAGCGACGAGAACCGTTCGACTGAGAATGCATTCGCCGCGTCGCTGCAACACTGAGCCGGATGTCGGAAATGCTTGCCCTTGAGCGATCGAACATTCCTACGATCGCTTATGTCATCGAGCCGCGGTTTTCTGGCGGGACTTCTGCGGCTGTGGCCGCCGAATTGCCTGTGGCCGCCGAATTCGGGCAGGTGGTCGTCCACGCGATCACATCCAAAACATTTGGCACCAAGCAGCAAGTCTCGCCGGTTTTACGGCGGGTGCTGGACGAATTGAATATTCCGATCATTTGGGACGCGCCACGGATCAGCGCGGATTTCGTATTTTTGCACAACCCGTCTTTTCTGAAATTTCAGGACACGCTTGGCACAAGGATCATTGCGCGCGAGCTGTACGTGATCACGCATGAGAATTTTCTGCGTCCAGGCGGGGCAGAGGGGTTTGATGTTTCAAACTGTCTAAGCCAGATCGAAGCCTCAACAATTTCTCTCAGGAAAACACTCGCACCGATATCACCGTATAACCGAAACGGTGTCGTTGACTGGTTGGCAACGTCTCGCGTGGCGCGGCAATGGGACGTTTTGGGCTCTGACTGGTTCAACATTTGCGAGACCGAGATGAGCGCCCCGTGTGAAACGCCACAGGACCGCCGTGGGCGTCATTCACGACCCGGATTCGAGAAGTTCCCGGTTATTGCTGATTTGGACAGCTGTTTTCCAAGCCACTCTCAGTGCAATGTAATTCTTGGAGCCGATGCCTTGTTGAATGCCCGTGTTCTTCGCGCGCATTGGACCTTGCTTCCCTTTGACGCCATAACTGTGCAAGAGTTCTTTGGAATGATTGACTTTTTTGTATATTTCACGGCACCGACCTGGCAAGAAAGTTTTGGTCGCGTTGTAGCCGAGGCGGTTGCCGCAGGTAAGGTTGTTCTGACCAACCCCGATACTGGTGCCACGTTCGGAAATGCCGTCTTGACTTGCCAGCCCTCTCAGGTGGACACAATCATTGCCGACCTGATCGCCCAACCGCAAAAATACCATGATCAGGTGGCCAGATCGCAATTGGCGCTACAGAACTACTCTGCAGGTAAATTCAAGGCGATGCTGTCGGGGGTTTTATCCGCCGACAGCGAGGTGAATAAATGATCTATGTCGAAGTCGGCACACGCTCATTGCGGTCGTTTGACACGCAGTTGATCTTTGCCGAGCAGCTTGCCGCACGTGGCTTCAATGTGTGCATTGATGCCGATTATCTGCCCGAGGATGCAGGGCGTGGCAGGATATACGAGGCAGCCAAGTTCCTTGTCGACCCGGGCGAGAACAAGGCGCAGACCATATTCGTACTGGGTGCCGAAGAGATTGACGATTTTCTTCTTGCGTCGCTGCGGAACAAACAACTCGACCCGAGTGTTCCGGTTGTTGCGACGGGCCGCTTTTTGACCCAGCAAAGCTATATCGCGGCCAAGGCCCGGCTGGCCTATGCGCTTGG
Source organism: Ruegeria sp. CDSA034 (assembly GCF_059612275.1). Taxonomy (NCBI): domain Bacteria; kingdom Pseudomonadati; phylum Pseudomonadota; class Alphaproteobacteria; order Rhodobacterales; family Roseobacteraceae; genus Ruegeria; species Ruegeria sp. CDSA034. Next base: position 733,925 of record NZ_JBXWQH010000001.1, on the reverse strand, counting down.
GCGCGAAGCCCACGTGATTGACCTGACAGATTTTCAACCACGCCCAGTGCTGCCATCGACCTCTAGCCCTTTGGTGGCGGATATTCGGCCCGTATCGCGGCGGTCCAAAAGGGTGGTGCCGAACGTGACCCTTGTGTTGGGTTCGATGGAGTTGGACAATCCCGAGACGCTGTCCTGCTTTTCCCGCATGAGCAGCCAGGGTGGCTATAACCTGAAACTCATCGTCAGCGGCGCGCAGAATGAGGCGATCAAGGCGTCGCCGTTTCACGATTTGCCGACCTATCTGTATACCGGGCTGTCACCGCTGACCTTGGCGAATTCGACGGACATTCTGGCGATGTTCGGTCACGGGATCGCCGGGGTTCGCATGGCCGCTTTTGCGGTCGAGCTGATTGCAGCCGGCGGTGTTGCGATCGACTGTACCGACGATGAGGTTCTGATGTCTTCGGGCGCACCTGCTTTGCTTGGGCCCAAGACTCCGTTCGCGTTGGATGGGTACCTGATCGGCAATGTGATCGGAAACGTGCCGCAAATTGTCGAACAGGCCTCGAAATCCCAGTGGTTGCACACAGTTGACATTTCGCGCCTGGAAACGGCTGCAGGTCTGCAGCCGAAACAGCGTCAGACAGAACAGGACAAGCGCAAAACCCTGTTTTTCCCGACGAATGGCGTGGGGCTGGGCCACGCGCAGCGGTGCAGCATCATTGCCCGTGAAATGCCGGACACCATGACAAAAATGTTCGCGGCCTTTCCCAGCTGCGTCCCGCTTGTTCGCCGTGAGGGTATCGACTGTATCCCACTGGTTCAGCGCACCGATACAAAGACCAATTCAGATGGCAATGACGTTCTGACATATCGGCGCCTTGGTGCGGTGCTTCAAGAAAACGACACACTGGTTTTTGACGGCGGCTACGTGTTTGACTCCGTCTATCGGGTGATCCGTGAACGCAAACTGTCGGCGGCTTGGATCCGGCGCGGGTTGTGGCCTGAAGGCCGGTCAAGGCAGACTATGCTGCGCCGCGAAAGCGTGTTTGACCGTGTCATCGTGCCCTCTGAGGCTTTTGACGAGCTGAACGACGCCTACAGCTATGGTGACCATGTCCATTATGTCGGGCCAATCGTGCGTCAGGTGGAACAGTCCGCCGCGGAAAAAGAACAGCTCAGGGCCCGGCTGGCGGAACGTTTCGGGCGCGACTTCAAGCAGCTGGTTGTCAGCATGCTGGGGGGCGGCGTTGCCTCGGACAGGTCTGCGCAATTGCAGGCGATCTCGGGCATGCTTGAGGCGCGCGATGATTGCCTGCACTTGGTTGTAACGTGGCCCGGAAGCACGGTTCAGCCTGCCACATTCGGTTGGAAAAACACCCGCGTGGTTCAGACACTGGAGGCGACCAAGCTTAGCCTCGCCGCAGACGTGGTCATATCTGCGGCCGGATACAACTCGGTCCTTGAGATGCTGTACCATCGCATCCCGGCGATATTTATTCCGCAGTCAGCCCCCTATCTGGACGATCAGGAACGGCGCGCCACAGCCATGGCCGACCGTGACCTGTGCGCCATCATCACCGAACACGAATTCATGACGCTCGAGCGCACAGTGGCAGATTGGCTGGATCACGACGGAGCCGAATTTTACCGATCTGCATTGAATGGTTTTGAGCTGCCCAAAACGGGGGCAGTCAAGGCCGCCGAATTGCTAACCGAATTGGGGGCGCGGATATGACCAGTGATCTATGGTTCGAAATCCTCAGCAGAGCGTCGCCAAATCGACCCGAGCCGCTGGACGATCTGATCAATGAGGATCGTGACACCAAGCCGCTTGGCAAGGTTATCTTTCCAAATATGCGGCTGGCCCCCTCGCTCATGCTGTGGGATCGGGAACCCGGCGGCCCGGTGCATATCGGCGTGCGGGTGCATGAACCACCAGAAACGCCATATCGTATCGCAAGGCTGTTGGCCGCCGCCGCGATGGAGCGGGAGGTTTTTCCCGTCATTCTCAGCCGAGTGGACTATTGCGGGCTTGAACGGTTCGGGTTTCGGGTCGAACGCGTTCCCGAAGAGGCTGCTGCAGCCCAGGCCGCCGAGGAAGAAATCAGAAAATACTGGGATCTGGCGATTATCATTGACGGGCATGAAATCGGTCTGTTGGGCTAGCAAGGCGCTGATTTAGGGTAAGGAGCGTCTTGTGAAAATCATAACCGGCGGACAAACAGGCGTTGATATGGCGGCTTTCCAGTTCGCTTTGGAAAACGACATTCCCTATGGCGGCTGGGTTCCGAAAGGCCGCTTGAATGAGGCGGGCCGCATTCCGGATCGCTTCTCTGGTTTGAATGAAACACAGTCCGCGGATGTCGCCGAACGCACTAAGCTGAACGTTTTGGCCTGTGACGCTTTGCTGGTGTTTGTGGATGGATCGACCAGTCCGGGAACGCAGTTGACGATCGATTTTGCGCAAGAGATCGGAAAGCCTTATCTGGTCGTTGATCTAGGGCAGGGGCTTGAGGCGTGTGCGCGCCAAGTAAAGCAATGGGTCATGGCGAGGCCTATTACGATATTGAACATCGCTGGCCCCAGAGAAAGTGAAGCCCCCCAGATCGGAGCCAAAGTGACAGCGATCTTACGTCAATCGATTTTGCCCCAAAGCCCCGAGGCATAGCCAAACTTTGGTTCCGGCTATACGACGTTTCGCCAGTAGGCGCGGCACCCGACGGTTGCTAGGGTTGGGACAACCAGATTGCGAAGGCCAAGTTTCATGTTTGCAAAAACCGCCGGACAGATTGATTTTGACAAGGTCCTGATCGTCGATGACCATCCACTGTTTTGTGATGCTTTGTCGATGACGCTGCAAAGTGTCACTCGCATCGGTGAAATCCACACCGCAGATCGATTGGAAAACGCGATTGCTCTGATTGCCGGTGGGTTGCGACCAGATGCGGTCATACTGGACCTCAACCTGCCGGATGTGGACGGGCTTGAAGGTTTGGTGCGTGTCAAAGCGGCCACCGATGCACCGGTCATCGTGGTGTCGTCGATTTCAGAGAACCGTGTGATCAGTCAGGTGATCCGTGCGGGTGCCTCAGGTTATGTCCCCAAGCACAGCCAGCGAGACGTGTTTCGTACAGCTTTCGAGACAGTTCATTCCGGAGACGTCTTCGTGCCAGACGGTTTTGCACTGATTGACGACGATGCGGATACCGAACACAGCGACGCCGCCAATCGGCTTGCCACTTTGACCAATCAGCAATCGCGCATTCTGCAGCTTATCTGTGAAGGCAAACTGAACAAGCAGATTGCGTTTGATCTGTCCATTGCCGAAACCACGGTCAAGGCGCATGTAACTGCAATCATGCGTAAACTCGGCGTGCAAAGTCGTACGCAGGCCGTGCTGCTTGCCAAGAAGGCTTCTCTTGCCAGCGTCTTGCAAGAATAAGCCCTCGCGCCATATCATATGAAGACGTTGCGCTTCAGGAAGGAGGGCAGGATGAACCAAGCAGTCGGGTGGGCGACAGCTGCTGCCCGTGCGCCAGGTATCGTCAAAACGGGCTTTGTACATCGCGACACGGATCAGGCGATCGAAAAACTCGCCGGATCGTTGGGCGATGATCTTTTGTCCTTGGTTATTCTGTTCGTGAGCTCAGGCGCGGATGCGGCGGCGGTTATTTCCGAGGCAGTCGATGCTTTTGCGCCAACGCCTGTGATCGGATGCACCACAGCGGGCGAGCTTGCAGATTGCGGCTATGGCGAAGATCAGATTGTCGCCATCGGATTACCGTCTTCGCATTTCGAGGTGCGCACCCTGTTGGTGCCCGACCTTGGGAATTTCTCAGCGCAGGACATCATCGACCAGATGATCCGCAACCGTAACGAAATGGCGGCGTCCGCACCGGATTGGAAACACGAGTTTTCCTTTTTGATGATCGACGGGCTGTCGACGAAAGAGGATGCGCTGACGTCGGAACTCGCCGTTGGATTGGGGCCGGTGCCCTTGTTCGGCGGGTCCGCAGGGGACGGAACCCATTTCGGCGCGACCTATGTGTTGATGGACGGTCAGGCCATGCAAAACGCGGCGATCCTGACACAGGTTCGCACGCGCTGCCCGATCAAAGTGTTCAAGACGGATCACCTGGTACCAACGGCGCGGCGTATGGTTGTCACCAAGGCCGATCCGGCAAACCGTATCGTGCAGGAAATCAACGCCGAGCCAGCCGCGCGCGAATATGCCCGTCTACTTGGTAAAGACCCTGAACAGCTGACGACCTTTACCTTTGCGGCCCACCCGCTGGTTGTGCAGATCGGCGGCCAGCATCATGTACGGGCCATCCAGCGCGTCGCGGGCAATGGTGACCTTGTGTTCTTTTCCGCGATTGATGAAGGGCTGGTGCTGACGCTGGCTGAACCTCGGGACATGGTTTCGCATCTCGAGGAAGAAATCGCTGCGTTGACACAGGCCACCCGTCCGGACACGATCCTGGGCTGCGATTGCATCCTGCGCCGGCTGGAAGCACAGGAAAAGCAAAAGACGGGCGAGATTTCGCGACTGCTTGCCGAGAACCATGTTGTCGGGTTTTCGACCTATGGCGAGCAATTCAACTCGATCCATGTGAACCAGACGCTGACCGGCGTCGCGATTTACCCTCCGGAAGACGGGTAGGCGATGATTGAATCCCTGACCGACCCCAATGATCCGCTTGATCGGCAAAATGAAAAGCTGCTGAAAATCGTCGCGGCCCTGATGCGGCGGGTTGAAGAATCCACTGATGCCTCGGGTGCGGCTTATGCTCAGTTTCAGCGGGCGGCCATGTTGGAACAGGAAGTGCGGGCCCGGACAGATGACCTTGAGCGGGCGTTGGACTTGCTCAACGACTCGAACGCGCGCTTGGCGCAGGCCAATCAGGAAACCGAAGCCGCCCGCGCAAACCTCGCCAATGCGATCGAGGCGGTGCAGGAAGGGTTTGCGCTGTTCAACCGGGATGAAGAAATGGTCCTGTGCAATAGCCGCTTTGGCCTGCATATGCCTGACATCCAAACCAAGCTGACACCGGGGCTGCGGTTCACCGATTATGTCGAGTTGGTCAGCCAGTCCAGGTTCCTGTCCCTGCCTGGAGTAGTTTCCCCAAAAGACTGGGTGCAACGGCGCATGGCGCGCCATGCTGAAGATCACGTCGTCTTTAACATCCGCCTTAGTGGCAACCGCTGGATGCAGGTGTCCGAACACCGGACGCCGGATGGCGGTACCGTTATTTTGCAGACGGATGTAACCGACATCATGCGGGTCGAACGGCAGGAAAGGGATCGTATCCTAGATGACCAGGCCCGGCTGATCCGCGCGACGCTGGAACATATCGATCAGGGGGTTTGTATCTTTGACAGCAAGCTGCGTCTGGTCGGGTGGAACAACCGCGCTAGCGAACTTCTGGCCATTCCCAATGCGCAATTTCAGATGGGAGCACCGTTCCAGACGTTGTTTCACCGGTTAAGCGCGACCATCAGTTTTGAGGGCGGCGTGAGCGACGCTGACCTGTTGGCCTGGGTCAATCGCTCGACCGAGCGCCCGCCGTTGCAATTCCAGATGCACAGCGGTCGTGCCAAGATATTGTCAGTCTTCGCGCAGGAAATGCCGGATCGGGGTTTCGTGATTTCCTTCACCGATGTGACGGCTGAAAGAAAATCCGCGCAAGCCCTGGTCGAGGCCAAGGAACTGTTGGAACAGCGCGTTGCATCGCGGACAATGGAGCTCGCGGACGCGCTGAACGAAGCAGAACGCGCCAACGCATCAAAATCGCGCTTTGTCGCGGCCGCCAGCCACGACCTGTTGCAACCTCTGTCGGCTGCAAAACTCTACGTCTCGACATTGGGCAGTGGATTGGACAAGGCCGATGCGCGCGCAGTCGCGGTGAAAGCAGAGAGCGCCCTAAACAGTGTCGAACACATTCTTGAGGCGCTGCTGGATATTTCGAAACTGGATTCCGGACGGGCATCGGTTCACTTATCCTCGGTCCCGGTCGGTGAGCTTTTTTCCCAGATGGAGGACGCCTTTAGGCCTATGGCGCAAGCCAAGGGGCTTGGGTTGCGATTTGTCGGCACTGATACAGTTGTCAGAAGTGATGCCAGTTACCTGCGGCGTGTTCTGCAAAACCTGCTGTCAAATGCGATCCGTTACACGGAAATGGGCAGGGTTCTGGTCGGTGTAAGACGACTGGGGAAGACCGTTTCGATCCAGGTTTGGGATACAGGGATTGGGATCGCGCCAGACCAGAGAGACCTTGTTTTTCAAGAGTTTAAACGTATTCATTCAGATGCCAGTGCGGCCGAAGGGATGGGTTTGGGCCTTGCCATTGTGGAACGCGCCTGTGGTTTGCTGAAACATCCGATACATTTGCAGTCCGAACTGGGGCGCGGAACCGTTTTTTCAATCACGGTTCCATCAGCAGGCCAGGCACGCGATGCGCTGAATAGCGGTGAGCCGTCGATACAGCCGCGCTCAGACGTGCTGCACAGGACGGTTGCCTTGCTGATAGAAAACGATGACAACCTGCGCGGGGCGCTGTGCATGACGATGGAAAACTGGGGCGTTCAGGTATTGGAAGCTGCCAGCAAAGATGAGGCGGCAAACCTGCTGCACGAGATCGGGATTTTACCGGATGTCATTGTCGCCGATTTTCAACTGGACGGCGGCAAGACCGGGACCAAAGCCATTGCCGAACTGACACGCGAATTCGGGCAACTGCCCGGTTGCATTATTTCCGCTGATCGTTCGACCGAATTGGCAGCCTCTTGCAAGACGGCAGGCTACCTTTTGCTGCACAAGCCGATTGATGCACAAAAGCTAAAATCCGTGTTAGAGGCTTCGGTCAGTTGACAGGTCAGGGCGTTCGTCGCTTACCTACCGTCCGCATCATCTGACGGAAATAGAGCTTTGGTGCCAGACGGTTTACCAGATTGGCGATCTGTGCGATCCGCCCGACTGGGATGTAGTCTTTACGTCGCCGGTAACCTTGCAAGATTACCTGCGCCGCCGCTTCCGGCTCCATGTAGTCGATACCATCCGAGGCAGAGCCGGGACGAACGAACCCAGCGTCTGCGGCCTCCGGTCGCCCGATATTGGTCGCCACAAAGGATGGCGCGGCGATGGAAACGCGAACCCCGTGGGCGGATTCCTCGGCGCGAAGGGACTTAAAGAACCCCTCCATCGCGTGTTTGCTGGCTGCATAGGCGGTTCGATGAATGAGGGGTGCAAAACCTGCAACGGAAGAGATCGCGAGGTGTGTACCCTTGGCTTTCCTGACCGCGTCCAGAAAATCCTGAGCGCAACAAACTGCAGCGAAATAGTTGATTTCGAACAAGTTTCGGTGCGAGCGCATATCGCTGTCCGAAAACGCGGAAATCTGCGAGACACCTGCATTGTAGATCACCAGATCTATGGAGTCTCTTGCCGCAATGATCCGGGTGCAGGTGTCTTTGCATTGATCAGCGTCGGTCAGATCACAGGCATAGGTGCTAACGTCATCCAGATTGGCAAGCGCGTCAAGTTCTTGCCCCGGTAAATCAATCAATGCGGTATGCCAACCGTCGGCCCTTAGCGCGGCGGACAATGCACGGCCCAGCCCTCCGGCTCCTCCTGTAATGACAGCGGTTGGTTTCATTGGGTAGCCTCCCACCAGCGATCGAACGCCTCGGCACTCGTGAATTTGGGGTGATAGCCGAATTCGCCTTTCAGCGCGGTATTGTTCAATACAGGGCGATACAGAAGAAAACGCACTTGCTCTGGGCCATAACGCGACAGACGCAGCGGGCGGGCAATGGTCAGAGCGGCCCTGACCACCGCCGGAGATAGCCGACGCAACGGTTTGCTCATCTGTGATGCGATCTGTGAGATGGTCAGCGCGCCGTCGCCGGCAACGTTGAAAACACCGGCAGGCCCGTCAGTCGCCGCACGAACCAGGATATCGGCCAGATCTTCATCCCAGATGAATACAAACGGGCTGTCTAATCCTTTCAGCCCCAGCAGACGGGGTTTGTGAAACAGGGCCGTTATCTGATTTTCAACCTTTGGCCCCAGCACAGTGCCCACGCGCAGAACAACCTGTTCGAGACCGGGCGTGGTTTGTCTGGCCTCGGCCAGCATTTCTTCGACCAGCCGCTTGTGCCAGGAATAGGCAAACTCCTGATTGCCTCGTATCGCATCCGTTTCGCGCAAGGGAACCGGGTTATCGGCATGATACCCATAAGCGGCCCCCGAAGAGGTAACCACCAAACGCTTGACCCCGGCGGCAATCGCCGCACTCAGCACATTTCTGGTACCTTCGACATCAACCTGATATTCATGGTCTCTGGTCGAGCTCGGACCGGGGGTCACGATGGACGCCAGATGAACAATGGTGTCCGGTTCTTCGGCCAGAATGACGTTGAGAGGCGCGTTGCCGGTGACATCCATCCGTACGAACCGTGCATTTTTCGGCAGGTCGGCGGGTTCTTGAATATCTGTTGCGGTGATTGTGACGTCGGCGCGGTTGCCCAGTCGTTGCAGCAGGGCAGTGCCCACCGCACCAGCGGCTCCGGTGATCAGGATGTGGCGCATTCGGGCACCTCTCGTCTTGCGAAGAAGGCGGCCAGAGCCAGCCCCGAGATTGCGTGCCAGATGCCCCAAAGTGCGGCGGCCACCGCCATTCCGCCAAGCCCTCCGAAAAAGGCGAAAATCAGGATGAGGCCAAGGCCCGAGTTCTGTATCCCAGTTTCGATTGTGACAGACCGGCGGTCGCGTTCCGACAGATTAGCGGCCGTCGCGGTCAGATACCCACCCATAAAAGCCAGCGCGTTATGCAGGATGACGATTCCGATGATCGCGGTCGCAAAATGTTGAAAAATTCCCCAGTTCGCAGCGAGCGCCACCAGGATGAAAGTGATGAAGATCGCCATCGAGAGCCACTGCATCGGGCGGCGGATTTTATCGGCGACGGCTGTGAAACGCGCATTGACCAGCATGCCAAGGATCAGCGGTAGGATCAGCATGAAGCCGACCGTAATGGCCACTGCGACCGGGTCGATTTCTGTCCTTTGCAGGATTTCTCGTGTTGGGGCGTAAAGATTCCCCCACAACGCAACATTAGCGGGCGTGATGATGATCGCGCCCACGGTTGCGAAAGCTGTCATCGACACCGAAAGCGCCACGTTTCCGCCAGCACGGTGCGTCATGAAATTCGAGATGTTCCCCCCCGGGCAGGCCGCTACAAGGATCAGCCCCATCGCGACCGACGGTAGTGGATTGACCACCAGCAGCATCAGAAACGTGAGTGCGGGTAGAACCAAAAACTGGGACGCCAGCCCAACAAGCAACGGTTTCGGTCCGCGCAGGATCCGGCGAAAGTCATCCATCCTAAGATCCAGCGCGATTGAGAACATCACGACGGCAAGGATGACGTTCAGCAGCTTTAGGTTGCCTGCATCGAAGTTCAGCGCGACATCGTCGATCCCGTTCATGACTGGGCCGCTTTTAACGCCGCGATCTGTCGGGTCACTTCACCGCGGTAGGTCGCTTTGTCGACATAATAGGCCATCCGGGGCAGGTCGATATAGTTCATGCCGCCGGTCGCACGTTCGAATTTTTGGGATTTGGTCGAGTGAATGGCCTTTGCGGCAGAGTTTCCGGATCTTAGTCCCGCGATATAGCGCGCCACCATCTCGGCCTGTTCGTGCCGTCCTTGCCACCCAAGGCCCGACGCCTCGATCATTCCCAGAATGAACAGATCATCGCGGGTCGGGTGCATGCAGTTCAGGTACAGGTGCGGGGCGTCGCCCTGCCAATTCAAGTGTGACTTATCGATGAACGGGTAGTGCAGTTTATATCCGGTCGCGGCCAGAACCATGTCGTATTCAGCACTGGTGCCATCACGGAAATGGACCGTCTTGCCGTCAAATCTTTCAATGTCAGGGCGCACCTTCAAATCGCCATGCCCGGCGTGGAACAGGATCAGCGAGTTGACGACGGGGTGGGACTCGTACAGGGCGTAATCTGGCTTGGGAAAGCCATATTTCTGCGGATCACCCACGAACCATTTCAGGATTGCACCGTCGACTTTTCGTTTCAGCCACATGGGCAGTTTGATCTTCCCACCCATCGTGTCGGCCGGAACACCGAAGACGTATTTGGGTACAAAATAGTACCCCCGGCGCATCGAGATATCGCAGGACTGCCCGTGGTGAATGGCGTCAACCGCGATATCGCAGCCCGAGTTTCCGGCCCCGATGACCAGAACCCGCTTGCCTGTGAATTGCGTCGGATAACGATAGTCCGAGGCGTGGATCAGCTCGCCTGAAAACTCTCCCTCAAACTTGGGTAGGTTGGGTTCGGACAATGTGCCGTTGGCGATCAGGATACCCGCAAAGATCTGGCAGTGCTCAGTGCCTGCCTTGTCACGCCATTTCACCTCCCATCCGCCTGCATCCAGCGGTGAGGTACTCAGGACCTCGGCACCAAAGTGATAGTGCTGGTACAGGTCAAATGCGTTTGCGAAGTCGTGGAAATACGTCTTGAGCTCGCGATGTGATGGATACTCCGCCGTTTCTTCCTGCATAGGGAAGTCGGTGAATTCGGTCATTTTCTTGGACGATATGAGGTGGGCGGTCTCGTACATCGTAGACCGAGGGGCATCGATGTTCCACAGGCCACCCACATCATCAGCCAGTTCAAATCCTTGAAATGGCACTCCCTGCTCGACAAGTGTCTTGGCCATTGCCAGACCCATGGGCCCGGCTCCGATCAGAGCAAAACACTCTTCCGGGCGGGCCTTCACCGTGACCGGCTGGCCCGCTCCGACTTGCACCTGTTCCATTCGTTTCTCCTCCTGCGACACTATTTATCTTGAACGATCGTTCGAAATAAGGCAAATTAGTTTTTGAAATGGCACAACACGCTGTAAAAGAAAGAAAAAGGGCGCCTTCGCAGCGATCCATTGCGGCACGGGAGCGTATTCTTGACGCTGCGGAACTGGTCTTTGCCGAGCAGGGATTCGACGGTGCCTCGATTCGCGACATCGCCGAGCGGGCGCAGGTTCAGAAGGCCAACGTGAACTTTCACGGCGGTCCAAAGGATGAGCTTTTTGAACGCATCGTTGCGCGTCGCGCCAGTGAACTATCGCAAGAGCGCCGTGAAACCATCAGCCGATTGGAGGAGTGCGGCGATTGGGACGCCGCGGACCTGATGTCAGCCTTCATGAGGCCGTTTTTGGCCCGCGCATTCAGTAATGATCCCCAATGGCTGGCCTATGCGCGCATTGTGGCGATAGTTTCCGCTGATGCGCGTTGGCATACGCTGGCGAAAACCCATTTTGATCCCGTCGCCTCGCTGGTCGTTCAAAAGCTGTGCACAAAATACCCCGAGGCCGACCCAGCGAACGTTGCCGGGGCGCTGGTTTTTTCGGTGTCGTCCATGCTGGCGTTGTGCACGTCGGAATGGCGGATCAGGGCACTTTCCGGCCCTGACCATAAACGCGACGCCGAGGGTGCAATCCGGAACCTGTTGCAGTTCTGTCATGCTGGGCTCACCGGTGTTTTGGATCCTTCCGGGTAATCCAGCGACCATCAAACAACTTCGCCCCAACCCGCTCAACTTGAAGTTACGCATAGGACCATATCAAATGGTCCCGTGCGTTATTATCTAGTGATTAACAAAGATTAACGATTTGGAGCGTGGGGTGACATGACAGAGAAAAGGGACCGACTGACCGCGGAGGAGGCGAGGGGTCTGCGGACGGCCAAAGAGCTTGAGGCGCATCTAGCGTGGTTGGACACGTTCACGCCCGCCGCTTTGGGTGTTTTGGCCATAGCCTCAGGTATTTACACTTACCTTGGCGTTTCATCATTGCTGGAAGACAATGGCGCGGTGACCTTCTTCGCTGCGGTCGCCTATTCGATCGCAGTGTCCGTCGGCATCTTTGTGTTCTGGAGCTATATGCTGCGCTTACTGCCGTCGATGCGCACGGCCAGTGGTTTCATAGGCCTGACGGTCTCGACGATCGTTGGATCCGTTGCAATCATCGCCATGTCCAGCTGGCTTAACGCTGCTGCCCTGGCCGGCGCGGCTGCGGTCGAACAGCACCTTGAAAACACCGTGCGCGACTACCAGGCGGCGCTTGAGCAGGCGCATGACATTGCACTCAGCGGTCAGGCGCTGGGGCGCGAGGTCGAACGTGCGCGTCAAAGCTTCGAGGAACTGGCCGAGCTGGAGCAATCCGGTGATCTTTCGGGCACGGCGGGCCGTGGGGCAGTGTTTCGCGTGCTGACCCAAAAGGCCGAAGAGCTGCGCAATCTGGAAGAGCAGATCGCCAATCAACAGCCGCTGATCGAAGATGCGTTCCAGCAGGGCAACGAAATCCTCGCCCGAATGCGTGAGCTTACCGTTGCCCCGGGGCCGGTTGATCGCCGGTCAGTGCAGTTTTCCGAAGAAAGCGTGAAGCTGGCCGGGGTGATTTCGCGTCTGAACCAATACAACGTGGCGCCGCTTGTTGCGCGCGCTGCCGGGGATTTGCCGTCGTCGGTCGTGCTGCCCGAACTTGATGGGCGCAGTTCCGAGGTGCGCGATGCCCAGTCATCGACCATCAACTCGGTCCTGAACGCACTTGATCAGCGTGGCAAAACCCTTCGGACCGCTGCTGAAGAGGTTCTGGAGATCGAGCCGCCAATTGAGACGGCCTATAATCCCATTTCCAGTGCAGATGCGGTAATCAAGTATGCGCACAACTTTGTGCCGTCCTGGGCCGGAGCCATCGCAATCGACCTGCTGCCAGCCGTTCTTGTGTTCGTGCTGGCGATCACCCAAGCCGCTATCCGAAGCGGGAAGGACGGTATGAGCATTGAGGACACGTTAACGCTGTCTGACCTGCGCGCGGCCATGAATGCGATGAAAGATGTCGAGGCAACCATGGGCGTCGCAGATGCCGCAATTCTGGATCGCGCCACGCCGAAAAAAGACGAAACATAATGGGCTTCCTGTCCCGAATTGATGTGCGCAGGGGGCTGCGATACGTGCTGGTGTTCCAGCTGGTGATCGCAGGTATTCTGATCCTGTCGGAAGTGGCCGACGTTGTTTCCAACCCGTTTACGCCAAGGGTTGAACTGCCGACAGGCCCCATCTCGCCAGGGGATCAGCGGCGCGAGTACCGCACTGACCGCACCGATCCGTCGCTGTTGCCGCAGGACCAACCGCTGGATGTGCCGGTGCCTCAGAGCTTTCCCAAGCGGTTGGAATTTATTGAAAAGCAAGCCGGTGATCTGGGGCGGGTCCTTCTGGTGAGCGGTCAGATCGAAACAGGTGATGCTGATCGGTTCGATACCTATTTGTCCGAGATGCAAGAACAACCCGACCTGATCGCGCTGCACAGCCCGGGCGGCCAAGTGTCCGAAGCTTTGTTGATCGGCGCGCAGATACGCGAGGCCGGGTTGTCATCGGCCGTACTGCCCGGCGCGGTCTGCATGTCCGCCTGTCCATATATTCTGGCCGGTGGGGTCGCGCGTATCGTGTCACTGCAAGGCATTGTCGGACTTCATCAGCATTACTATGACCAACCGCGCCTGATCCCCGTGGTCTTTGCCGTTGAAAGCATCCAGAAAGGACAGGGCGAGACGATGCAGCATCTGATCGACATGGGTGTCGATCCTGCATTGATGTTGTATTCTCTGAACACGCCGCCGGATCAGATCTATGCCCTTGTAGAAGATGAGCTGACAAGCACCGGTATTGCAACGCAAATTCTGGAATAGCAAAAAGGACCCGACCAGCGGGTCCTTCTTATCAATCCTGCAAGACAGAGATGAGCGCTTCGGCCAGCGGCAACGAGGAATATCCGTGCCGGGAGGGTGTTAGACCCAGCCGCACAACGACCATGTCTTGGGATGGAAATACGCCGATAAACTGCCCGTCATGCCCCTGAAGCCAGACGGCATCTTCATAGGGTGGTAACCCACCCGGAGAGTCCAGCCACAGATGACCTTTGGCGTACATTCCGTCAGATGCGGCAACCGGCTCAAACATCCAGTCCGTAAAACCCTCGGGCAGGATTTGTTGGTCGTTCCATTCGCCTTTCTGCAATAGAAGTTGCCCAAAACGCGCCCAGTCGCGCGCAGTGGCATACATATAGCTGGACCCGACAAATGTGTCCGCCGCGTCGGTCTCGAGCACGACGGATGTCATGCCCAATGGTTCGAACAGAGCCTCTTGCGGATAGGTTAGGCTGCCATCGGTCAGCTTGTTCTGCCAGACGCGCGACAAGGCTGTGGTCGTCCCCGATGAGTAGTTGAAGTCCGCCCCAACCTCACTTTCCGCCGGACGGCCCGAGACAAAACCTGCCATGTCATCATTAAGATACAGCATCTTGGTCACGTCCGAGACGTCGCCATATTCCTCATTCCATTGCAGACCGCTGGACATGGCCATCATGTCCTTAAGGGTGATGTTTTTGCGTCCGTCCTGTGCCCAGTCCGGATAACTGTCGGTCAGCGTATCCTCCAGCGACATCTGGCCGGATTTGATCAGGGTACCGATCAAGCCCGCAGTAACCGTCTTGGTCATCGACCACCCAAGCAAAGGCGTGTTTTCGTCAAACCCCTCCGCATAGGTCTCGCCAACGATACGCCCACCCCGCACGACAACCACTGCGCGGTATCCTTCGCCCAGAAGGGTGCTATCTGCCAGGATACGCGCAACTTCAGGATCTTGTGACAGTAGAACTTCGTTACCGACGGGCCAGATTCCAGTGGGCAAGGGCTCAATCGCGGTCAGGGTCGCGTCGCTGAGCGTCGCGTCATGGACATTGGTGCAGCCAAGCCCCTCGCGATATTGCGAGGTCGCGGGGGCAAAGAACCGGAAAATACGTGCCGTCACGGTTTGGGCTTCGGCGTCCACGTCGATCGAGATCTGCCTAAGCAGTGGATGCCCCGGGGCCTGAACATCGACGGTCAAAACCTCTTCCGGGTCGCGCCCGGCTATGAAGACGTTGGAACAGACGATCTTGGCCGAATAGTTCGTCCCAACCTTCAAGAGGTCAGGCGGGGCGATCAGCAGATAGCCCACAATTGCGACGACACCCAGAATAAGCGTGCCTGCGATGATTTTCAGCGCTTTGATGATCAATCGATTTTCGAACCGGTCGTACCGGCCCCCTCCCGTTTCTCTCCGGATTTCGTCCGAGTTAAGAGCGTATCGGCTTTGGTTACCACCATTCCGTCGCGTAGGTTCCGGCCAATTTCAACTGTTGACCCGCCTTTTTCGTTTCACTTGACCAAAGCCTTGGGGTCGTCCTTGATGGTGACAAGCCCTGTCGGTCACGCCGGTAACTGAACCGGCAATTCCGATATCCTGGGCGCAATCAGGGAACGTTCGCTTGAATGAGCCCTGTTTGGATGGACGCAAGTGAAACGATTGCATGTCTGAAATCGAGATCTGGCTGGAAAAAAACGGCCTGTCAAAATACGCCGAGGCCTTCGCCCGTCATGAAATAGTGGTGGGTGATCTGCCTGAGCTGACAGAAGACGATCTTGTCGCAATTGGACTGCCGCTTGGGCCAAGGCGACGGTTTGCAAAAGCCTTGCGCGAACAATCCGGGGCTGGCGTTCCGTCACTACATTCGACCCTCAGCCCGACAATCGTTGCCGAACGGCGGCAGTTGACTGTCATGTTCATCGACCTCGTCGGATCCACCGAGATCGCGCAGCGCTTGGACCCCGAGGATCTGGCCGAGGTTCTGCGCCTGTTCAAGGAAACCTGCGCGGCGGCTGTGGCTGCGTATGACGGCCATATCGCAAGTTATTATGGCGATGGCATTATGGTCTTTTTCGGCTTTCCGCATGCGCATGAGGATGACCCCGAACGCGCGATACGTGCGGCGCTGAGGATCATTGAGGAAATGCCGGAAGTTCGGACCCACGCAAAGCTCGAAGTGCGGATAGGGATCGCGACGGGGTTGGTCGTTGTCGGCGACCTGCGCGGTGAAAACATGTTCGAAGACGGCACCGCCATGGGCGAAACGCCAAACCTGGCAGCGCGCCTTCAGGCTATGGCCGATCCGGGCACTCTGATCGTCGCTCCGACCACGCACCAACTGGCAGGCGACGCGTTCGAGTATGTTTTGCGCGGTGCGTTCAAACTCAAAGGCTTCGCGAAAGAAGTTGAGGCCTGGCAGGTCACAGGAACACGAGAGACGATCAGCCGGTTCATGACGACGGACAATACCGCGTTGCGCCCGTTGATTGGACGCGACCCGGAGTTTGACATTCTGCGCAGCAAATTGGCGCTGGCCCGGGCAGGCCAGGGGCAGGTCGCATTGGTATCCGGCGAAGCAGGTATCGGTAAATCCCGCTTGATCGAAGAGCTGCGTTTGGGTGTTGCCAAGGCAGAAGCGTTGCAAGTGCGGTTTCAGTGCTCACCATATCATGAGACAAGTGCGCTCTACCCTGTGATCCGTCAGATTGAAAACGCTGCGGACCTGCGTGTTGAAGATACAGGAAGTGTCCGGCTCAGGAAAATTGCCAAACATCTGGAAGATCCGCCTGACCACAGCGTGAAGCTGGCAGCGGCACTTTTGTCTGTCCCATTCGAAGACCAACTTGGTTCGCTGGATCTGACACCACAGCAAGTCATGGATCAGACCCTGGACATGTTAGCCGGTCAGCTTATTGCACGGGCCGCGCGAAAGCCCATCCTGTGCCTCATTGAAGACGCGCATTGGATTGATCCGACGACGAAAACCTTGCTTGACCGGATCGTGGACCGAATTCAGGAAGTACCGGTTCTGATCGTCATGACGTACCGGACGGCTTTTGATCCGAATTGGGCCGCCAAGCCCAACGTCACTCATGTCCCTCTCCGGCAGTTGGATTTCGCGCAGGTCCGCGAGATTGTTCATCAGGTGGCTGGGGATAAGCCGATCTCGCCCGAAATGTTCGGCGTGATCGCGGGGCGGACGAACGGTATTCCCCTCTATGTTGAAGAGGTGACAAAGGATTTGCTGGAATCTGGTCAATTGGCCGATCGGGCAGATGCACTTGGGTTGGATGGCGCGCCCGGTCCCGCGCCTTTGGTCCCCAGCACGTTACAGGATGCGTTGATGGCGCGATTGGACCGTTTGAGTTCGGCGAAGGAAGTCGCACAAATCGGTTCCGTGATCGGCCCGCATTTCACCTATCAATTGATTTCCGGCGTGTCCGGGTTTGGGGATAAAGCGTTACGCGCGGGTCTGGATCTGCTGGTCGACGCGGGCATTGTCACCGTGGCGCAGAAAAAGGCAGAAGAGACATTTGCCTACCGTCACGCTCTTATTCGTGACACGGCCTATAACAGCCTCCTGAAAAGCGAACGCCGCGGGTTGCATGCGCGCGTAGCAGAGGCCTTGCATCACGGAACGCATAGTCACGCAGATGCAGGCCCCGAAGTTCTGGCGCACCACTACACCATGGCGAAAATGCCCCGCGAGGCCATCGAACAGTGGCACCTTGCAGGTCAACGCGCAGCCGAGCGCTCTGCGAATGTCGAAGCGGTGACCCAGCTGGGACATGCGATACAGCAGTTGCACGAGTTGGAAAGCACCGTTGAACGTGACCGCAAAGAGGTCGAGATACAAGTGCTTCGCGCGGGCGTGACCCGTTCGACGGCTGGCATTGCCGCCGACGAAACGGGCGCTGTCTATGCCCGAATTCGAAAGCTGTGCAACCGCTTGGACGAGACCGAGAACCTGTTTCCTGTTCTCAATGGCCTTTATTCGTTCCATCTGGTGCGGGCCGAATATGATTTGGCAAAGGACGCAGCGCGGCAAATCCTCGATCTGGCAGGTCAGTCTGACGAGGCGCATCATGTCATGATTGCCCATCGCGCGATGGGGGCGGTCTTGCTGCATATCGGTGATCTGGACGCGGCGCATGAACATCTACAGTTGGCGATGGACCTTTATCAACCCGATCTGCATGGACGGCTTGCTTATGTCTACGGATCCGACCACGCAGCGATAACGTCGTGTTTTTTAAGCATGGCGCTGTGGTTGAAAGGCGATCCTGACCGAGCCGTAGATATCCAGCGAAGGGCAGTCGATGCCGCCAAGGACCTAAAGCATGCCCACAGTATCGCCCAGGCGCTGACCTATCTTTGCATGTTGCATACTTTGCGTCGTGAACCGGATCATGTTTTGAAAGCCGCTCAACAGCTTGAAGAGGTGTCCGAGAGGCACTCGTTTACCTTCATGACTGTTACTGCCAATCTGTGGCGCAGTTGGGCGACTGCTTATGATCTGCCGACCTTTAACAACATCAGCGCGGTACGTCAGGCGGCCGAGGCCTGGTGGGGCAGTGGTGCGGGGAACTACAAACCGTTCCTTTTGACTATAATCGCCGAGCTGATTTTGAAAGCCGGTGATCCCGAGGGTGCCCAGCAGGTATTGATCGAGGCACGCAAGCACCAGAAACTAACCAACGAAGGCTGGGCTCAGGTGGAAACGGACCGGGTTCAGGCGCGTTTACTGCAGCAGCAAGAGGCCGCGAAGTAGAGGTCGCTCCAATCAAAACCCGCTGACGCGTTCAACCAACCAGTATATCGACACGCAGCCGATGGCATATCCTGTGACGGGTACGGCGACTACGCCAGCCCTTTGGGAAATTGCGGGCAGCGTAAGGCGCCACACTAAGATCAGGGCCGACAGAACGGCAATAAACAAAAGTTGACCGGCCTCAACCCCGATGTTGAAAGCCAGCAGTGCGGCGAAGATATCCTCGGTTGGAACTCCAATATCGGCCAGCGCGCCGGCAAACCCCAGCCCGTGCAACAGCCCGAAGCAAAAGCAGACGATCCAGGGATATTGTTCGGACAGGCGCAGCTCACCATCTTTTCGGTTGAGGATTTCCAGAGCGAGGAACACGATTGACAAGGCGATCACGGCTTCGACCGGTGGGCCGGGCACGTTCAGAACGCCTAGTGTGGCAAGCGCCAGCGTAATGGAATGCGCGACGGTAAAGGCGGTCACCGCCCCGACCAGGCGCCATGGGTCGCGAACCAGCACAAACAAGGCGAAAACAAACAGAAGGTGATCCCAACCTTCTAGAATATGTTCGAACCCAAGGCGGAAGTAACTGCTCAGAACCGACCAGGTCGTTGGCTGTTCTGGTATGATCAAAGCAGGCGTCTCGGGCGTGAACCGCAAAGTGGATGGTTCCGACGAGATGGGTTGGATGCGCAGCAGAACGTCGTTTCGTTGTTGCCCCAGCCCTTCAATGGTGATGGTGTGACCGGCGATATCGTCCTCGCATTCAAGAACCCAGGTCGCGATCCAAGCTGTTCCGTCGGACCGTGGCTCGGGTCCTCGGTTTTGGGCACAGTGAGCGGGGAGGATGGCATTGATACCCATGGGGCGGCCATTCACATCAGGCTTGCGCCATAGCACTTGCCAGGTGTTGCTCGCCAATTGCCGCAGGTCCAAATAACCGGGGTCAAGTGCATGTGCATGTCCCGCTTGTGCGGCGAACATCAGCCAGCCCGAAAATAACAGGCAAAAGAGCCGCTTCATTCGACCGTCTTGCCCATGTCGGGTGTTTCGACCTGGTAATTCGACGCCAGGTTTTCATATTGCGCCTGCGCTAGGTCCGACCCGGCTTCGCGGCGCCATTCCAGTAAAACGGTATCGCGGATATCTTCCAGCTTTGGCAATATGGGGTCTTGTTTGTCTGTAACGCGAACGACGTGGATGCCATATGCGGATCGGACTGGGCCGGACCAGTTGCCTGGCTCCAACGAATTCAGAGCCGCCGAAAAGCCAGTGCCAAAGTTTGCGTCCACCACTCGCACTACTGTCAGAGGCATAGACTTTGGAAGTAAAGTTGTCGATCCGATGCTGCTCCAGTCCTGCTGAGTGTTTGCAGCCTCGATCGCGCTTTCGATGGCATCCAGATCAGCGTTCTCGTTCAGGTAGATCTGATCAAAAGCAATCTGTGCCGGTTTGGTAAACCGTTCCGGGTTTTCGTTCAGAAAGGTTTGCAACACTTCGGGCTCGGGTTCGATCGAAGCTGCGATTGCGTCAGTTAGAAAATCCATCTTCTGCGCCAGGCGAGCACGGATGACCTGATCACCTTGATCCAGACCCAGCTTGCGTGCTTCGCGCACAAGAACTTCTTCGCGGATCGCCCCGTCTATCAGGGCCTGTAACTCATCTTCCGTCGGTGGGCGGTTCCAGCTGTTTTGGAAACGTGTTTTCAGGAGGGCGACATCATTACCGTCGACTGTGATCGTGTCGGTTTCTTCAGCGACGTCCTGTTGCGGGGAAACCCATGCAAACCAAGCGAAAATGGCAACCCCGATCAAAATGAAGTGGAATAACGGCTGTTTTAGAATTTGCATTCGGGTTCTCAATGTCGTGTCGCAATATTGCCGGGCGGGATTGACCGCCCGGCAATGTCATTAGTGTATTGTTCGGTTATTCGCTAGGTGTGTACCAGATTGGCGACGAATACGCGCGCTCTTGATGGATCAGCTGCGCCTCTTCCGGCAATTCAATACCGAACCGGACCTTGTCGTACAGGACCCAACGGGGTGTGGGGATTTCAAGCGCCCGGACATAGTAGAAGGCCCGCGCATTTGGATCAAAGTCTGGATCGGCCCAAACCGACACAAGCTCGGCGGTTCCAATCGTGTTACTCCAGCTGGCGGTTTCGATATCGACGGTGTTGCCGACAGCCGGGACTTTGCCGTTTTCATCAGCAGCCCGGTCATCCGACCATGCAACGTCGTAGACTTTCTCGTGCAACTCTCCTTCGCCATCGAGCCACCCTTTTACGACCTGTACCCGGTCCAGATTGGCCCCAACCGGATCGCGTAGCGCTGCAATCAGGAATGAAGGCGCTCCATCACCTTCGTTAGGGCGTAAGTCCGAGCCCATCGGAACGCCTTTGGTGTAGCCAACGTCCGCAAGGAACCGGGTCTCAAGATCTGCTTCGTCAAATTCCCATCCACCAAAGAACCGCAGACCGATCCGAGGACCAGTCGTGGCATAGGTTTCACGCCGTTTGAAAGCATCAAAGATCGCGGAACGCGTGTTCTCGGTGGCCCAGACGGCAGTGTAACCAGATGCGACAAGAAGGTCGCCGGGGATTTCGCCAAGATCATTGGCGATGAAGGGGTGCTGGATTCTTGTGGCCGACGGTTCAACGCTGACGGATTTTCCGAAAAAGTTGTCCTCTTCAGCTGTTGCCAGCGATGTGTGGCTGTCTGTTGCCCCACCCATTCCGAACTTATAAGGGTTCACCCCGAATTTTTCTTCCAGCATCAGGCCACGTTTCAAGGCTTCTCTGGCATATTCACCGGCCAGCATGTCCTCTGTTTTCAGCTCGGTAATGTCGAGGTTGCCGACGTCCCAGTTTTCATAGTCCGCAAATTCGTCTTCCGGGCTTAGGAAGGGGTGTGCTTCTCCGTCGCCTTTGATTTGGGTGACCTCATAATGCGGCTCCCACTTGGCGCGGTTCTGCACGTATTCTTCGTCTACCTTGCCGCCGTGATAAGTATCCTCAGTGGGGAACATCCAGCCATTTGACAGGTTGCCGTTATGTGCAAAAGCAACCGCGCGACCGCCGGTTTTACCCTGATATTCTTCAAGCCACGCATAAAGCGCCTTGGGGTCGGTGTCGCCGTAAGGAGGCTGAGTCACGGGTGGCACCATTTGCAGTGCCCGAATTGGTCCGTCACGTAGCATGACATTGCGGTGCAGGTTGAACCCCTTGGGAACGGACGTCCATTCAAACCCAATAAAGGCGGTGAAATTGCCGGGGTCGTTGTGCCGTTCCGCTGCCATAACGATGTTTTCCCATGTAAATGCGAATGCGTCCGCGCCTGGGCTGTATGACTCAAGTAGGATTTCCGGCAGGGTCATTTGAGAGAAATTTGTAATAATGTCGAAGGCCGCTTTCCCGGCTTCTTCACCGCCTGCTTTGTATCCCTCGTACCACTCCAAGCCTTTTGGGTCACCAATAACGCCAGGTTTACCGGCCTGCAGGTCCGGGGCGAAACCCATCAAATCAGTATGATCCGTCAGCACCATCCAATCCAGGGGCCGCGCCAGCCTGACGGCCTGACCGGTTGACGAAATAACTTGTTCCCCCTTTGCGAACCGCCATGCCTCATCAGGAAGCAAGGTGTTTCCGAATGCGCCCGCATCCAGCGACAAACCGGTGTGCAGGTGTGTGTCACCCCAGAGTGGCCGTTCAGGAAATGATCGGTTGGCGTAAGGCGAATATGGGCGGTCGGCAAAGGTGCCCTCGGCAGCCTCTTTGCTGGGGACCGCGTCTGCCCATACAAGTGATGGTAATGTCAGCAAAGAGATCAAACAGGTTGTAAGTCGAAGCATTGAATCCTCCCCAGGTCGTCGCGCAAATCGAATATCGTAAATTCAGTATATTCATTTCTTATAATGTATTGGACGAACTTTTGTACTGATTTTTCTACCATGGGACCTGCATCCAGCGCAGGCCGGTGCCTTTTGCGGGTGGGGGTGCTTGGATAACCAACTCAAATACAGCTCGAATACGGGTAAGGTCGCCCCGAAAGTTGTAGCGAAACAGAAGTATCCACGCCGGTTTTGTGGTTTATGCTTGCAGGCCCGAACCGTCGCATACCGCATCGGAAACTGTGGTGCGATCACGCCAGGGTATACCCCTGCGCGCCCAGTTGGTTCTGGCAGGAGTTGAGAAATGGATCGAACAAGGCAACGAATTCCAGTGGCTTGCCGAGTTCGGTAGCAAGGATCACATTAGTTGAGGTCGCAAACTTGTCCACGACGCTGTCTTTTATCCGGCCGAGCCTTTCGTCTACAAAAGGAACGTCCTGAAGACCGGTCCAGTAAACCACATCCAACACCTGACCTTGCGTACCTTTCTCAAGGACGAAATCCTCGTACGCCTGTGCAAATTCATGTGCTACCGGATCATCGGCGATCTCGGGGCCGTAGACGTCGCGGATCACCTCCAGCGCATGCGCTGCGATGCCATGCCCTTTGATCCCCCGATATGCCAGGCCAAGGCCGACGACCCCTGCACCTAACGCGATTACCTTGCGACGGGAAAACTTCATGTAACCGCCTCCGATGCGCGAAGCGCCAGCGCCGAGATTGTCAGCGACGGGTTGGCGGGCGAACAGGTGGGGAATGCACCCGAGCCAAGTACAAAGACGTTGGGTGCGGAATGTAGGCGCAGCCTGTCGTCAACGACTGAGTCTTCGGCGGAAACGCCCATCCGGTGCGTGCCCTGGATATGAGCGTCAGATGGCAGAATGTCTGAAAACCACAGATGTTCGATTGTGTCCGGAATTATGTCGGGCAGACCAGTCTTTACTCGCTCTATACCGCGTTTGGCATAGTCGGAATATCCAGTCCATTCGATGACTGGTTCATCATCTTCCAAAATGACGCGGTTTTCGGCGATGGGAAGATCTTCAACTGCTAGGCGCAGGTTAATACGGTTTGCCCATTTGCCTGGTTCTTTTCGGATCGATACAGGTGCGTTTATGGTTTCGATGAGCACCGCTGCGGACGTTCTACGATCTACGTCATGGTAAAAATGATAGCCAAGTCCGGTTTCCGATGTGCCACCAAAAAAAGCCTTTAGTTTGGCTGTGTCCACTAGGACTTTCACTGCCGCTTGTTCGTGAAGGTACCGTCCTAGCGCGTCATTGCGAACGTCCGAGCGTTTCAAAATGGCTGCGTTGAATATTGCATTGGTACCCAGCGCAACTGTGTCGGCGCGAAGGCGCACTTCATTGCCATCGTTACTTTTGACGCGAATACCGCGTGCGCGTCCGCCTTCGATATCTACCGCCCTCACTTCGGTGCCAAGTAGGTAGTGCGAACCAGGATGGGTGAGTTTGTCGAAACTGTTCAATACGGTAAATTTGGAGTCGATAGGACACGTCCGACATACCCCGTTTGCACAGCACGTTGGTCGTGAACCGCCGTTTGACGTCGCGTTGGATGCAGGTACCCATAGGGGCGAAGATTCCTGTAAAGCAGCATCAGCACGCGAAGGAGTATGTGCGGGGTAGGGAAATGGCTTTCGGCGTGGAAGAATATCCTGTGACTGACCGCCGGCAACTTCGATGATATCTTCGACACGTTCCCAATAAGGTTCGAGATCATCGTAACTAATAGGCCAGTCAATACCGACACCAAACTTGCTGTTCAGGGCAAAGTCGTTTGGATGGAACCTGGGTACATTGCCCCACCAGTAATTCGAGTTTCCACCAAGTAGAGTGTAGGCGAGCCAATTTTTTTTCAGCCCGGACGTGTTTCTTTGTGTAAAAGCTTCTTGAACCGCGGGGCCGTTTTCGATCTGGTCTGAATGAGTGTATTCATCGCCCTTTTCGACGAACAACACATTCAGGTCCGGCGGAAGCCCATGACCGAAGAACATCGCTGAGAAACTGGATCCTGCGATTATCACGTCCCATTCACGAGAGCTGGCTTCGTCTAAAGATACGCGCTGCATGACAACAGGTTGACCTTTTTACTCATCAAACAAACAAGTGGCTGAAAATCAGCGTAGAATAACAATTCTGCATAGTATGGCATGAAAATGGCCGCGCGCAAGTCAACTGGCCGATAGGGCTATGATCATTGATGGGCAAAGGCGGCCTAATTCGCAAATTGAATAAACATTGGGCGACTCCGGCGCGCGCAGATGCGGTTTGAGGTTGCTGATTGGTGCCCATCACGGGCAGATTGCTGGTGAGGGCAAAGGGACGGACCAGCCAATGACACAACAATCCAAGGGCATGGCTGTCTTTTTGACCGGCAGTTTGATGCGGCACGTGACCCGAATGTCGCTGACCACCAGCATTGGTCTTATGGCAATCTTTGCCGTGGATTTCGTGGACATGGTGTTCATCTCGATGCTGGGCAACGACGCGTTGGCCGCAGCGGTCGGCTATGCGGGCACGCTTTTGTTTTTCACCAACTCGATCAATGTGGGGCTGTCCATCGCAGCCGGGGCTCTTGTCGCCCGCGAGTTGGGGGCCGGGCGGCCCGAAAAAGCCCGGCAATTCGGAACCAGCGTTGCCCTTCTTGGTATTCTGATGGGATTGATTGTGTCTGCCATGGTCATGATTAATATCAAGTTTCTGCTGTCTTTGCTGGGCGCGCAGGGTGAGGTTCTGCAATTGGCCGCACGGTATGTCAGCATCATTCTGCCGACCATGTGGGTGATGGCTGCGGCAATGACGGGTATGGCTGTGTTGCGTGCGCACGGTGATGCGCGCCGGTCCATGCAGGCTACGATTTACGGCGGGCTGGCAAACGCAATTTTGGATCCGATCCTGATCTTTGCTGTTGGTCTTGGCCTGGATGGGGCGGCGATTGCCTCGGTCATTGCGCGTATCTGTATGCTGATAGCAGCGGTCCGGCCCGCCGTGCGCGTGCACCGTGGATTTGCGCGACCGTCGCTGAGGCACTTGAGGGAAGACCTCCAGCCGGTGCGGGCGATTGCGATACCGGCGGTTCTGACCAATGTCGCCACGCCGGTCGGCAACGCCATCGTGATCCGTGAGGTTGCGCAGTTTGGCACCGATGCCGTGGCAGGCATGGCCGTAATAGGACGGCTGATGCCTGTTGCCTTTTCCGTCGTGTTTGCACTGTCCGGGGCCATAGGCCCGATCGTGGGGCAGAACTTTGGGGCAGGGCAATATGGTCGGGTGAAGGGTGCATTCCTGGCAGGCGTAAAATTCACCGCCGTCTATGTGGTTCTGATGGCGGCGGTGCTGTTCGTCCTGCGTGCCCCCATCGCCGACTTGTTTCAGGCCCAAGGCGAGACGCGGGCGCTGATCTATCTGTTCTGCGGGCCGTTGGCCCTGGCGTCGTTCTTCAACGGTGTGATCTTTGTTGCGAATGCAAGCTTCAACAACCTTGGCTATCCCATTTATTCCACGTGGGTTAACTGGGGGAGACATACGCTGGGCACGTGGCCCTTTGCGGTCGCCGGGGCCTATTTGGCTGGCGCTCCAGGTGTGTTGTTGGGGCAGGCGCTGGGCGGTGTGATATTTGCTGCAATCTGCTGGGTAATGGTGCGCGGCGTTGTCTCGGGCCTGACTGCGCCAACAGAGATCGACCCATTTGCCGGGCAAAGCCGGCTGCAATCCCTGTTTGGGCGCAGGGGGTGGTGAACTGTCCCGGGCGCTGGAACACCAATGATTTTTGGTCACCAGAAGCGACTTTTGTCTCCTTTTTTGCAGCCAAGGCATCCTCATTTGCCAATTCATGAATTCGTTGTAAGCTGAACTTATGATTGCAAAAAACGCCAAGTTGTTTCGGGGCGTTGATTTAAATAGCACCTTTAACGACCGAGGATGAGCAATGTCCGGAAGTCTTTTGAAGTACACGCGTGTTCTTGAGATTGTCGGAGACACGATCAAAGTCAGGGTGCCTCTGGACGGATCGACTGACGCAGCAGTGCGTTTCAATGATCTGGCCGTAATCGAAACCGTGGACGGCCACAAGACACTGGCGCAGGCCATTTTTATTGACCGGGATGTTGTCACCCTGCAGGTGTTTTCCGGCACCAAGGGCATCTCGACCGAGGCGACGGCGACGTTCCTGGGCCACCCGATGCAGACGCCATATTCCCAGAACATACTGGGCCGCGTTTTTGACGGCGCGGGTGTATCTATTGATGGTGGACCTGACCTGTCGTCTGAGCCGCGCGTGGATATTGGCGGGCCAACCGTGAACCCGGCGGAACGCGCCGTGCCCAACAAGATGATCCGGACGGACGTGCCGATGATCGACGTGTTCAACACACTGGTCGAAAGTCAGAAAATCCCGATTTTTTCCGTCTCGGGTGAGCCGTTCAACGCGTTCCTCAGCAGAATTGGTGTTCAGGCGGACGCGGATATCGTGGTGTTCGGCGGGCTAGGGTTGATCTTTGACGACTACTTTACCTTCAGGACGTCCTTCGAGGATGCGGGCGTGTTTTCCCGAACAGTGATGTTCGTCAATCAGGCGATGGATCCGCTGGTCGAACGGCTGCTGGTACCCGATATGGCACTGGCCGTGGCCGAAAAATTCGCGGTAGAAGAAGGCAAGCGCGTTCTGGTCCTGCTGACCGATATGACCGCCTACGCCGATGCGATGAAAGAGGTCGGGATCAGCCAGGAACGCGTACCCTCGCAGCGTGGATACATGGGGGACCTCTATTCCCAACTGGCCCGCCGGTACGAAAAAGCCTGTGACTATGCCAAGGGCGGATCGGTCACTGTGCTGACCGTGACAACGATGCCGGGCAATGACGTGACCCATCCAGTGCCGGATAACACGGGCTATATCACCGAAGGGCAGATCTATCTGCATTCGGGCGTGATTGACCCGTTCGGCAGTCTCTCGCGCCTCAAGCAGAACGTGATTGGCAAGACAACGCGCGAGGATCACGGGCAGATCATGAACACCATGATCCGGTTCTATTCCGAAAGCCGAGACGCCGCGCAGAAACAGGCGATGGCCTTTGACCTGTCGGATTATGACCATCAGCTGCTGAAGTTTGGCGACCTGTTCAAGACCCGTTTCATGGACATCAACGTTTCAATCCCGCTGGAAGATGCGCTGGATTTGGGGTGGAAAACTCTGGCCGAGTGTTTCGCACCTGGGCAGCTACTGATGAAGCAGGCCCTGATCGACAAGTATTTTCCAAAGGATGCCGATGGCGCGGTTGCAGCTGAATAAATCGTCGCTCGCGCGCGAGCAGACGCAGCTGAAAAGCTATGAGCGGTTCCTGCCATCGCTGGACCTTAAGCGTCAGCAATTGATGGCAGAGCGCGCGAAGGCGCGCGAAGATGTGCAGCGCCTTCAGGATGAGGTGCAGGAACTGGCGCAAAAGGTTGGAGAAAAACTGCCGATGCTGGCGCAGCAAGGCGTTGATCTGGACGGGTTGGTCGAGCTGAAAGACTACAAAGTCAAAGAGGTCAACGTCGTGGGGGTTAAGATGCCTGCGCTGGACCGGATTGAGGTTGCGGTGCGTCCGTATTCTTATCTGGCCAAACCTCATTGGGTCGATGCGGCGGCCCGGTTGCTGCACGATATGATCGAGGCGCGTCTACGGGTCAAAGTGGCCGAAGAGCGGGTGAAGATATTCGATAGGGCTGTGGCCACCATCACCCAGCGTGTCAATCTGTTCGAAAAGGTTCTGATCCCGCGCGCCAAAGCCAACATCAAGAAAATCCGCATCTATCTGAGTGATGAGCAGATGCAGGCCGTCGTGCGCTCGAAAATCTCGAAACGCAAACATGCGCAGGAGGCTGTGTCGTGAGTGTTGCGAGGCTCAAAAAACTGTCGCTGGTCGGGCAAGCAGGCCAGAAGGCTGCGACCCTTGAGGCGCTGCAGAATCTGGGCTGCATGCACGTCCTGCCGCTGGCTTCGCCACCCGCTGAGCCGGAAAAGATCAGTGAGCGCGGCGCGCGCAATGCCTATAAGGCGCTGCGATTCCTGCATGACGTGTCCGAACCGCGCCGCCAGATACAACGCGACCCCGGTTTTGAAATGGAGCAGTTCGTCAAGGATGTGCTGGACCTGATGCAACGGACCCGTGACATGACGGACCAAAGGGATTTTCTGGCCAACCGGATCGCGCAGGTTCGCCCTTGGGGGGACTTGGATTTTCCACCCGACGATGTTTTAGCGGGGAACCGGTTGTGGTTTTATCAACTGCCACTGAAGTATCGCGATGCGTTGGAGGCCTTGGATATACCCTGGGCCATACTCGAGCAGGACCATAGGTTCATCTACGCCGTACTGATTGTGCCAGATGAGCCGGATGACGATATCCTTCCGGTTCTGCGCACGCACACCGGATCATTGCCCATTCACGAGCTTGAGGCACAACTGGAAGAAGCCGAGATCGCGATCGAAGCGCTTGAGGCTGAACGCGTTGCGCAAACCCGATACCTAACACTGATGCGCCGGAACCTTTCGGTTGCCGAAAGCGCGGCTGAGCTGGCCCATGCCACGCAAAAGGTGCGCGACGAAGAGGCGATGTTTGCCCTTCAGGGCTGGGTGCCCGAGGATCGTATAGATGCGGTTCTGGACATGGCAAACGCTAAGGATGCCGCTGTGCTGATCGAAGAACCCGGCCCCGAAGACAGCCCGCCTACTTTGTTGGAACAACCAGAAAAGCGCAGTGCTGCCGTGGACTTGGCGCTGTTTTATCAAGTGCCGGGTTACAAGGACTGGGACCCCAGTGTCATCGTCGCCGTTTCATTTGCGGTCTTCTTCGCAATGATTGTAGCCGACGCGGGATACGGCGCGATTATCCTGTTGGGCCTTTTACTATTCTGGAAGCGGCTTGATGCAACACCGGGTGAACGATCCTGGCGACGATTTGGGGTGATCATTTCCAGCGCAACAATCCTGTATGGCGTCCTCGTCGGCAGTTATTTCGGCGTGTCGCCAGCCGAGGGGTCGTTCTGGTCCAAGCTCAAATTGCTCGACCTGAACAATTTCGGTGCGATGATGATGGTCTCGATTGTCGTTGGCGTTTTGCATTTGGTACTGGCCAATGCGCTTGCCGCACGGGCGGCATGGGGGCACCGGAAGGCCATCGCCAATCTGGGCTGGATCGCTGCGCTGATTGGCGGGTTCGTTCTGTGGCTCAGCTACATGAAAGGTAATTCTCCGGTGCCGGGCGCGGCATTTATTGGGATCGGTGCGCTGGCCATCGTCTGGTTCTCAAGCGAGCGGGTCATTAATAAGCCCACCGACTGGGTTTGGCGTCTGATCGAAGGGCTGCAAAGCCTTGCCGGGGCCATGGGCGCATTTGGCGATGTGCTAAGCTACATGCGCCTGTTTGCGTTGGGTCTGGCCTCGGCCTCACTGGCGATCACGTTCAACGATTTGGCGGTTTCAGTCATGCATTCGCTCAAGGGGGTGGGCGTTCTGTTCGCCTTGCTGATCCTGATCATCGGCCATATTCTCAACTTCGCGCTCGCCATGATGAGCGGCGTCGTCCACGGTTTGCGTCTCAATTACATCGAATTCTTTAAATGGGGTCTGCCGGACGAAGGCATTGTCTTTCGACCGTTCGCCCGCAAGGAGGTTCAGGAATGAATGAGCTTGTTTTGACATTGGGTTGGCTTGGCATCTACGCGCCCATGGCGCTGGGCGCAGCCGCCAGCGCCGTCGGATGCTCGATCGCGGGCATGGCCAGTATTGGGGCCATGACGGAAACCGACGGCGGCTATGGCCGCTTTGTCGGCGTTTCGGCCTTTCCTTCGACGATGGTGATTTATGGCATCGTCATCATGTTTACCCTAAACCGCGAGGTGACGCCTGAAAACGCGGGCGGTTTGTTCGGGATTGGTATCCTGTCGGGCATCGCATTGATGTATTGCGGGATCTGGCAGGGTCGGGCCTGTGCTGCGGCGATCAACGCCACCAGGGAAAAGCCCGAGATCTTTGGCCTGGCGCTTGCCCCGGCAGCGATCATCGAAGGGTTTGGCGTGTTCGCCTTTGTCTTTGCCCTTGTCATCAGTGCGGGGATCAGTTGATGGCACAGGATGGCATGATTTCTCATGGCGTGGATGCCTTGATCGATAAGCTGCGCAATGATGGCGTGGCTGCTGGTCAGGCCGACGCCGAAAAACTGCGCACTGAAGCCAAGGCCGAAGCCGCCAAAATTCTGGCGGATGCCAAACGCGAGGCGGACGACTATCAAAAAAAGGCACGCACCGATTCCGACAAATATCGCGCTGCTGGAGAAGAGGCGCTTAACACCGCCATGCGTGATGCGGTTTTGACCATGAAGGGTGGATTGACCGACCGCTTTCGCGAAGATGTCGAACGTCTGGTGACCAAGGAAATGGCTGAGCCGGGCCTGCTGAAACAGATGATTTTGGAGGTCGTCGGCCGCGAATCCGAAGGCGTCAATCTGGATGGCAAGGTGCAGGTTATTCTGCCCGCCAAAGTCGCAACGCAAGAAGACATCAAGCAGAACGCCGATGACATTCAATCCGGTAAGCTGACCAAATACGTCCTCGGCCTGACAGCCGACATGTTGCGTGAACAGGTAGAGCTGCATGCATCGGATGACGCGCAGGGTGGTATCCGCGTGCGGGCCGAAGATCAGGGCGTTGTACTTGATCTAACAGACAAGGCGGTCGCCTCGTTGCTGATGGAGCATCTGCAGCCCCGGTTTCGCGCCGTGCTGGAAGGTGTGATCCGCTGAGATGTCTGACCAAGACGCCTATATCGCCCTGATCAGCAGCCTGCCGGGCTCTGAGCGGTTGTTCGTGGCCAAACAACCTCCGCTGTCGCGGCTGCGGCTGGACCGTCGCCTCAAGGCGCTGACGTTCGAAGACGCTAAGGTTCTGAAGGTTATGGAGCATGCTCTGAACTGGAGCGCATATGACATGGATGTCACTGACGCGCAGGCTGTATTGAGGTGCAAACAAGCGTTGGCCGAAATCCCGCAACCATCCTTGCGCCGCCTGTTCCTTGAACGGATGGACCTGCGTACTGTTGTTGCAGCACTGCGCCTGCGCGGGCAGGGTGGCAATCCGCTGTCCGGTGCGTATGGGTTTGGACGTTGGAGCCGTCACATCCCCGCCAATTGGGGTGACCCGGATTTCCGTCTGTCCACGGCGATGCCGTGGATCAAGGAAGCACGCCAGTTGCTTGAGGCCGAGGACCCCTTGGGTCTGGAACGACTGCTGCTGTCAGTCAGCCATAAGCAACTGAAACGACACGCCGCCCGTCACCTGTTCGATTTTGAGGCCGTGGCCATCTATGTCTTGATCTGGAACATTTTCGATCGCTGGGCGCAAAGCAACGCGCAGAATGCGGCCGCAAGATTTGAGAAGCTGGCCCAGCAAGCCATGAGCAATGTCGCAGATTTCGATTTTGAGAGAGTAAGCGCATGACTGCCCAAACATCTTCGGTTCAAACCGCAACCGCCCGCGTTGTCTCTGTCCAGGAAGGGCTTGTGAAAATTCAGGCCAACCAAGACGCCGCCGGCGTTCCGGGACAACTGGTCAAGAACGAGGTCGTGTTCATCCTTCCTACCCGTCCGGGCCCGGGCGGGCGTCAGGAACGCCTAAAGGCTGAGGTGCTGCGCGTGCGCGGCGATACTGCCGACGTTCAGGTCTACGAAAGCACGGACGGCGTAGCGGTTGGTGATCCGGTTGAACAGTCAGGACAGCTGCTTTCGGTCGAACTTGGGCCGGGGCTTTTGGGGCAGGTCTTTGACGGCCTGCAATCGCCTTTGACCAAGGTTGCGGCCGAGTTCGGGACTTTCCTGCCGCGCGGGGCGGATGTGGCGCCGCTGGATGATCAGGCAAAATGGTCTTTCACTCCCACAGTCAAAGTTGGCGATATGGTCAAGGGCGGCGACAGCATCGGTACTGTTCCCGAAGGCCGGTTTACCCACAAAATCATGCTGCCTTTCAACTGGGTCGGCGACTACAATGTTGTGTGGGTACAGAAAGGTGCAGCCTCGATCCACGAGATTGTCGCGCGTCTTGAAGACGAGCAGGGTGGGGAGCACACGCTGACCCTGTGCCAAAAGTGGCCGGTACGACGACCGTTACCTGAAACCATCCTGAAACGCGCCCTGTCGGAACGGTTGTACCCAACGGAACCCGTGCTGACCTCGCAACGCCTGATCGACACGTTCTTCCCCATAGCGCGCGGTGGCACGGCCTGTATTCCCGGCCCGTTCGGTGCGGGCAAAACCGTGCTGCAAAACCTGATCACGCGGAACTCCAAAGTGGATATCGTGATCGTGGTGGCCTGCGGTGAGCGTGCGGGCGAGGTGGTGGAAACGATCCACGAATTCCCCAAGATGACCGACCCGATGTCGGGCGGCAGTCTGATGGACCGGACAATCATCATATGTAACACCTCTTCCATGCCTGTAGCGGCACGTGAGGCTTCGATCTTCACCGGCATCACCCTGGGCGAGTATTACCGCCAGATGGGCTATGACGTGCTGTTGATCGCTGACAGCACCAGCCGCTGGGCTCAAGCCATGCGCGAGACCTCAGGCAAGCTGGAGGAAATCCCCGGTGAAGAGGGCTTCCCTGCCTATCTGGAAAGCTCGATCAAGGGCCTGTACGAGCGCGCAGGGGCGATGAGGACCAATGATGGCGATCTGGGTAGTCTGACGCTGATTGGAACGGTTTCACCAGCGGGTGGCAATTTTGACGAGCCTGTGACGCAGTCCACGCTGTCTACCGTGAAGTGCTTTCTGGGGCTGTCCTCGGAACGGGCTTATAAACGGTTCTATCCTGCGGTTGACCCAATGCTTAGCTGGTCGCGATACACCGATCAGCTCTCGGATTGGTACGACAAGAACGCTGAGCCCGGTTGGACAGGCAAGGTGCGCGATCTACTGGCCCTGATTGAAAAAGGCGAACAGGTCGACCAGATGATGCAGGTGACCGGCGAAGAAGGTGTCACCATCGAGGACTTCGTCACGCAGCAAAAAGCGCTGTTCGTGGACATGGTGTACCTACAGCAGGATGCCTTTGACAAAGTCGATGCAACCGTTCCGCTGGAGCGCCAGAAGATGACGTTCAAGCTGATCTATGATGTTACGCAATCAACTGCGGAATTCGAAGATAAGGGTGAAGTGCGTCAGGTGTTCACCCAGCTCACAGGTCTTATGAAGAACTTCCACTACGCCGCGGAAAACACACCGGAATTCAAATCGCTGTGGGTGCAGATACAGGACCTGAGCAGTGAAAAATTTGGAGTGTAGGTCAGGGAAATGGTAGCCCGTAGGGGAATCGAACCCCTCTTTCCAGGTTGAAAACCTGGCGTCCTAACCGATAGACGAACGGGCCATCTGGTAGTGGCATTAGCACAAGTGGTAGCCCGTAGGGGAATCGAACCCCTCTTTCCAGGTTGAAAACCTGGCGTCCTAACCGATAGACGAACGGGCCACGCTGGCTTGTGGAGGGCCTTTTACGGTTTACCTCTGACCCCCGCAAGCCGAAAAATGCAGGGATGCGAAACTTTTTTGGCAAGGCTGGATATGGGCTCAGTTTGCCTCTGCCACGTCCTCCAGTCTCAGCTGAACGCTTTGCCGTCCACCCCATGTGTTCACCTCAAGCCGTCCGGCGAAATGAAAGCGCGCGCCGCCATGGTTGGACAGCTTTTCCCCCATCGGTCCGTCAAAAGCTCCAAAGGCAATGGCATCAAGGCCACCACCAACCCCGTCGGACAGCGACAGTTTCAGATGGGAGTCGCCGACGCGCTTGGCAAAGCGCACCTGCAGGTCCGGCAACGCATAGCGTGGGGCAGGGGCGCTGGCCCCGAAAGGACCGGCTTTTTCTATCTGTTCGATCAGATCGACCGAAGCTGCGCCCGGCATAAGCGCTCCGTCTAGCTTCATGTCTGCAGGACCGCCTTTGCCCGCGCCTTGCTTGGCCAACAACTCGCTGAGGCGTTCCATGGCCGGTTCCAACTGATCCCGCATAACGGTCAGCCCTGCGGCCATCTTGTGCCCGCCGCCTTTGACCAAAAGTCCCTCAGCCGCCAATCGTTGGATTGATGCCCCCAGATCAACGCCAGAAACCGACCGCCCTGAACCCTTGCCTTCATCACCATCAAAGCCGATGACAATGGCGGGTCTGTTGGCGTTTTCCTTGAGGCGGGATGCCACGATGCCGACAACGCCGGGATGCCATCCTTCGCCCGCCGCCCAAACCAGAGGAGCTTCCAATCCGCGTTCCTCGGCTTGTTCCAGTGCTGCCGCTCGTACCGCGTTTTCGATATCACGACGCTCGGTGTTCAACTCATCCAACCTTTGAGACAGCGCTTCAGCTTCGGTCATCGAGTCCGTGCTCAGCAGTCGCGCGCCCAGATCGGCCTGACCGATCCGCCCGCCCGCATTGACGCGCGGACCCAGAAGAAAACCCAGGTGATAGCTGGTAGGGGCTGAATCCATACGCGCCACATCCGACAGCGCCACTAACCCTGGTCGTTGCCTCTGTGCCATGACCTTAAGGCCTTGCCGCACCAGCGCCCGGTTCGCGTCAATCAGCGGGGCCACGTCTGCAACGGTTGCCAATGCCACAAGATCCAGCAGCCCGATCAGGTCGGGACCCTTAACCTCAGCCTCACGCAGTAGCCGCCCGGCCTCAACCAGCATCAGGAACACCACGCCGGCAGCGCAGAAATACCCCAAGTCACCGCTCTCATCCTGCCGGTTTGGGTTCACGACCGCCACGCAATCGGGCAGCGTTTCACCACCAAGGTGGTGGTCCAGCACAATGACATCCGCGCCTTTTGCCGCCGCGATCGGTTCGTGGCTGAGTGTTCCGCAGTCCACGCAGATGATTAGGTCATGTGCGGCCGCAAGTTCCTGCATTGCTGGTATGTTCGGCCCATAGCCTTCATCGATCCGGTCCGGCACATACAACGTGGCTTGCAGCCCCATCTGACGCAGCCAGACCAGCAACAAAGCCGCCGAACTGCCCCCATCGACGTCGTAATCGGCAAAAACCGCGATCCGCTGCTTGTTTCGGACAGCTTCCAAAAACCGCGTTGCGGCGGTCTCCATATCCTTCATGGACCGGGGATCGGGTAGCAATTCCTTCAGCTTTGGTTCAAGAAAGCTTTCGGCTTCCATGGGTGGCACTCCGCGCCGTGCCAGAACCTGACATAACGCACGTGGCAGCCCGGACTGTTGCACCAGCATTTCCGTGGCCCGTTCGACCTCGGCCTCCGGTCCGATCCAACGCCGCCCGGTCAGTGACTGCTCAACCCCTAAAAAGCTCATGCCTGCCTCTCATATGCTAAGGCCGGACCCTCTCGGATCCGGCCTCATTGTATCTATCGAAACCTCTGCCAAAGGCAAAGGTGCAAGCCATCACGCGTTGTCGTGCGGCCAGGTTGGCGTGCGGTAGGACATGCGGCGCACCGAACCGGTTTTGGAACGCATCAGCAGGGTGGTGGTTTCAACCCAGCCCGGCTGGCGTTTGATCCGCGGCAGCAAAGAGCCACCGGTCACGCCAGTTGCGGCAAAGATCACGTCTGCGGTTACCATCTCATCGCGAGAGTAAACGCGGTCCAGATCGGTGATGCCCGCCTTGGCGGCGCGGCCACGCTCGTCGTCGTTGCGGAACAGCAGGCGGCCAAAGATCTGCCCACCCATGCATTTCAGCGCGGCAGCGGCCAGAACGCCCTCGGGTGCTCCGCCTTGCCCCATGTACATATCGATGCCGGTCTCTTCGCTTTCGGCACAGTGCATGACGCCGGCCACGTCACCATCGGTGATCAGGCGGATCGAGGCGCCGGTTTCGCGCACTTCAGCGATCATCGCTTCGTGGCGGGGACGCTCCAGAATGCAGACGGTGATGTCGGCAGGCTTGCAGCCTTTGGCATTGGCCAACGCTTCAACGCGCTCGCGCGGGCTCATGTCGAGGTTCACGACGCCTTCCGGAAAGCCCGGACCAATGGCCAGCTTGTCCATATAAACATCGGGTGCGTGCAGCATCGAGCCGCGCGGGCCCATCGCGATCACGGTCAGCGCGTTCGGCATGTCCTTGGCGGTCAGAGTC
Organism: Ruegeria sp. CDSA034; assembly: GCF_059612275.1. NCBI lineage: Bacteria > Pseudomonadati > Pseudomonadota > Alphaproteobacteria > Rhodobacterales > Roseobacteraceae > Ruegeria > Ruegeria sp. CDSA034. The sequence continues at coordinate 697,381 of NZ_JBXWQH010000001.1, read as the reverse complement.
GTGCCCTCAAGCGGGTCCAATGCGATATCCACACCGGGGCCGTTTCCGGTGCCGACCTCCTCGCCAATATACAGCATCGGTGCTTCGTCACGCTCGCCTTCGCCGATGACAACCACGCCGGCAATGTCCAGCAGGTTCAGCTGTTCGCGCATCGCGTTTACAGCCGCCTGATCCGCAGCCTTTTCGTCACCACGTCCGACCAGCGAGGCCGAGGCCAGTGCGGCCTGCTCTGCGACCCGTGCAAGGCCCAGAGACAACAGGCGGTCGTTGAAATCGATTTTGGCAGCGCTCATTTTACGTATCCTCAGGTCAATAAAGGCGTTTCATCGGGCATAGCCTGCGTTTTATGCAGGCCGCAAGGGTCAAACCTCTTCAATCCGCAATGCGACGGGTTCCCCCGACACGACATCGGTCGCGCGAAGCCCTTCCAAAGCGACATCCAAAGTGGCCCGCGTGGTTTTGTGGGTCACAATCAGAACCGGCGCGGTGGCTTCGGTGTGCCCGTACTGGCGCATCCGGTCGATCGAGACACCTGCATCACCCAGAATAGCCGCCACTTTCGCCAGAGCACCCGGTTTGTCGAACAGTGCAAGGCGCAGATAGTAGGGGGCGGGCAGACCGGTTATGGCAGGTTTTGCCTCTTCCAGTGTCGTGGCGGGACGGCCAAAAGTTGGGATCTGCAATCCCCGCGCCAGATCGCAGACGTCGCCCATCACGGCGCTTGCCGTCGGACCTTCGCCTGCGCCAGGGCCGCGCAGAACAACCTGATCGACCGCGTCGCCTTCGATAACTACCATATTGGTGCCGCCTTCCAGCTGACCCAGGGGCGAGCCGCTGGGTACAAGGCAGGGCTGCATCCGCTGTTCCAGACCGCGTGCCGAGCGCTGAGCGACACCCAGCAGCTTGATACGATAGCCCATGTCGGCTGCCTGATGAATGTCATCCAGACTGATATGCTGGATGCCTTCGATCTGGATGCCGTCGAAATTCGGTTTGGTGCCAAATGCGATCGAGGACAACAGCGCCAGCTTGTGCGCCGCGTCGATGCCGCCCACGTCCAGGTTCGGGTCAGCCTCGAGGTAGCCCAATTCGGCGCATTCTTCGAACAGCGCGTTATACCCTAGTTCCTGCGATTGCATCCGCGTCAGGATATAGTTGCAGGTGCCGTTCATCACGCCCATGACGCGGGTGATCTCGTTCCCGGCCAGCCCCTCGGTCAGGGATTTGATCACGGGGATACCGCCCGCAACGGCGGCCTCAAAACGGATCACACGGCCTGCGGCCTCGGCTTTTTCAGCCAGCTCCTGACCGTGAATGGCCAACAAAGCCTTGTTCGCGGTCACCACATCCTTGCCAGCGGCCAACGCGGCCTCGACAGATGCTTTGGCGGGGCCGTTTTCGCCGCCCATAAGTTCGACAAAAATATCGACATCGTCGCGCTGCGCCAATGAGACGGGATCAGTCTCCCATGCATACTCCGACAGGTTCACGCCACGGTCTTTGTTTGCGTCGCGCGCAGAAACAGCGGTGATTTCGATCGCGCGACCTGTACGCGCCTGCAGCAGGTCGGCATGGCGGCGCACGATCCGCACGACACCCACGCCAACTGTTCCCAAGCCGGCAATTCCCAGCCGCAGCGCCTGTGTCATCCCGTGGGTTCCTTTCCGCTCGAATGTCCTTGGTTTCGGGCTGTTTGCCCGTTCAAAGGTGCCTTAACGGGTTCGGCGTCGAGGCGCAATCCGAGACAGCGGTAACAGTCGGTTGAAACGCGAAAGGTCAGTTGGTTTGCGCGTTTTGCAGCGCTTCGGCCTTTTTGGCCAGCGCTTCGCGGCGCGCGGTCAGGTCTTCTTCAACCTCGGCCGCTTCGTTCACGGGATCTATGGGCGGGCCAAGAACGTCCAGAAGTGGGACCAGCTTCGGGTACGCGGCCGAGCGTACATTTGGCTGTTCGCGTCCTTCCAATTCCGGGAAGTCCGCGCAGGCTGCGCAAGTTAGAAGCAGAACCAAAAGTGGCAGGGGCTTCATGCTGAACCCTTTCAATGACGACTGGCACCGTGATGCACCTTTTGCGGCGGTCGTTCAAGCGGGGTTCTATATGAACGCTTGTTCATATATGATGACGGTATGGCACGTACCCAAGGCTCACACTCCGATATCACCGGCCCGCGCATTCGAAAAGCAGCGTTGGGGCTGTTTGCCCGACATGGCTATGCCGCTGTATCCATGCGCCAGATCGCAAAAGATGTGGGTGTGCAGGCGGGGGCGCTGTACAACTACACGCCTGACAAGCAAAGCCTGCTGTTTCGCCTGATGCAGGATCACATGCAGGATCTGTTGGCTGCTTATGGTGAACTTGAAAAACCCGCCGATGCCGAGACCGCGCTACGCCGCTTTGTCGGCTTTCACATTCGGTTTCATATGGAGCGACCGGATGAAGTCTTTATCGCCTATATGGAGCTGCGCAACCTCTCACCCGAAAACTTCTCGGAAATCGAAGGCCTGCGCCGGGCTTATGAGGATTCACTTGAAGCCATCTTGCAGGACGGGCAGAAGTCTGGGCTCTTTGCCGTTGCCGATACCAAAATCGCGACCCTGGCCGTGATCGCGATGCTGAACGGTGTGATGACCTGGTACCGTGCAGGCGGACGCTTGTCGCTGGACGAAGTTGAGCAGGTGTATTGGGATATGGTCAGACGCGCCGTAACCGCCTGACCAACTTTGCCCTATCAGTGCGCGGCGCGGATGAATGTGCCATTTCGGAGTTCTTTGAATGCCAGTTCCAGTTCGGCACGCGTGTTCATGACAATTGGGCCATGCCATGCGACAGGCTCATCAATCGGCGCGCCGGAGATCAACAGAAACCGAACACCTTCGGGACCAGCTTGAACTGTGACCTCATCGCCGGTGCCGAACCGAACCAGAGTGCGGTCACCGGACAGATCGCGGATGTTGACCTCTTGTCCCGCGACCTCTTTTTCCAAAAGCACGCCGGTAGGTTGTGATGCGTCGGCAAAGGCCGCTTGACCTTGGAACACATAGGCAAACGCCCGGCGGTAGGTGTCGATGCGAAAGGTCTTTTTCACGCCAGCCGGAACCTGAATATCCAAGTACTGCGGGTCGGCGGCAATACCGTCTACCGGGCCGGCCTTGCCCCAGAACTCACCAACAATAACGCGCACGGTGGTGCCATCATCATCAGTGACCTCGGGGATCTCTTTGCTTTGAACATCCTGATAGCGGGGCGCTGTCATCTTTTGATCTGACGGCAGATTGCCCCACAGCTGGAACCCGTGCATTTGGCCCGCACCGTTTCCTTTGGGCATTTCCTGATGCAGGATTCCGGACCCAGCGGTCATCCACTGAACGTCGCCTGCGCCTAAGGTGCCGGTGTTGCCCAGCGAATCCGAATGCTCGACCGAGCCGGACAGGACATAGGTGATGGTTTCGATGCCGCGATGCGGATGCCACGGGAAGCCCGCCTGATAATCCTTGGGGTGATCATTGCGGAAGTCGTCGAACAACAGGAACGGGTCAAGCTCGGACGGGTCCTGAAATCCGAAAGCCCGATGCAATTTGACGCCTGCGCCTTCCATGGTCGGCACGGCCTTGCGGGTTTCCAATGTTGGTCTAAGGGACATGATGGCCTCCTGAATTTGTGGGCATCATGTATGCTGTTGGCGATATGCGTCAATTTGCGTGCAAACACGGGTGCTGTGCGCAATTCCATAGTCGGCTTCCCTCTGTTTTTCGGCACACAAAGCGGATAAACCCGGACAGAGCAGAGCAGGGGACGTCAATGCAACAAGAAATTCTGGCCACGGTTCGGCCTTCATCATCCAGGCGTTGGATAGGGGTGGGAATGCTGTCGACCGTGGGTGTGTTGGTCATCTATGTCGCTTTGACCACGCCACCGGAACCGGCCTGGCTTGTTTTTTTGCTTGTCGTTGGTGTGGCGGCGTTCTGGCTAGCCTATCGCATGTGGCAAGCCACCAGCGACTGGATCGAGCTGACAGAGACTGAATTGCGGACCGGATCGGGGCAGGTGATTACGCGTATCGAAGATATCGAGACCATCGATCAGGGGGTGTTTGCGTTCAAACCGTCAAATGGATTTTTGTTGAGGACAAAGGAAAGCGCAGGAAACAGCTGGGCACCGGGACTGTGGTGGCGATTGGGGTGCCGTGTTGGCATCGGCGGCCTGACCACGGCCGCCGAAACCAAATTTATGCTCCAGGTGCTACACCCACTACATCCTGCTGACAGAACCGATCAGAAACGTTTGCCTTAATTGTCGGGACAAATCGTGGGCGCGTGAAAACCACGTTGTCAAACTTATGCGGACTGGCCAACCAATCAGTGTTAATCGGCGGATCATAGTCTTTGGATGTTTCCACAACGATCAAAGTGTCCAAGTCCGCCATCGCTGGCAGGGTGTCAGCCAATGGTTTGACGTTTCCATTGTTCCAAGTACCCGTAAACCCGCAATGTGTCGACCACTCAACAATATGAAGATCGTCTTCGGCGTTGTACCTGACCAGTGACAAACGCATCTTCAGGGGCGTGTTATCGCGCACCATTCGATTGAATATCACATACATGGAGCTCGCGTAGGTGTCGGTAATTTCGTTCTCAGCTTCTCGCGAGATCAAGTCGCTGACCGTGAACGCAGCTTTCAGGTTGGCGGTGCTTTCGCGAAATCCGTCAAAATACCCATAAGTCATCACTACGGACCATACGAGCATCGGAGCTAACAGAGCCGATTCCACCGTCAGGCTACCGCTTTCGCGACGCACAAAAGTCCCGAAAGCGCGTCGGAGGCATGAATAAAGACGCGTCATATCAAGGCTCCTGAACAAAGGTTGTCGTTGACGTAAGTGTGATCAGGCCATCATCGTCTGACAAAGCCCGGCTCATGTCCGTTCCACCCCGTCCTAATGCCGTCGTCGGGAAAAGCGGATCGACCCTCGCGCAAGCGCGCAAGATCATCAGTGCATTCGCCCCGCCACTTGAAAACTCTCGGACCGGTTTGGCCTCTTCCGCCCTATCTGCACAGTCCGCTTCGACAGGGAGGTTCACCCCCCCATATGGGTCTTGAACAATCATCTCCAACTGCAGGTTTTTGGAGCAATCTTGCATGATGACCATTTCATCGCAGATCGCGTCTTTGATTGTATCGTGCTGCGTGTCCTCCAAGCCGATCCCAAGTCGAATGTTACGCACAACCAGGTCCATTGAACGATCCAGCATCGCCTGCTGAATTGTGACCAGCGAATATTCGATGACGCCCAGAATGAAGAACATGTAGACGGGGAACCAAATGACGAACTCAATGGTCAAGCCACCGTCCTCAGTGCGTTTGAACCGAAGAACTTTTCCCAGAGCTTTGCGGATCATTGCGTCAACCTCAGGCGTTTGATTGCCGTAGCAATTGAGTCAAAGACCTCTGTAATCGTACGTTGGTCATCGCCCAGGCCGCCACTCGCTTTGACTTCGTAAAAGAACCCTGCGCCGCTGGAACAATTTCTAATCGCAGTAACACCCACGTCGGGCGCTTCAAATGCAATGCCATAGACATCAACATTCTTACCCTTGACTTGGGTACAGATATCGCTCAACCGGGTGTCTTTCGTGGTCCGGTAAATCTCGGTGAATGCGTTGTCATACCAAGTTTGATTGTGGTTGGACTGCCAAGCGTAGTTGTACTCGGCGTTCCAGTCCAAAGTGACGCGATTCCACAGTTGCGGGTAGGTCAGGCGCACTGATTGATCTGCCGCTTCACCGCCAAAGGGTTCGGTCTGGCCCTCCAACTCCTGTCTGGTCCAATAGTACGCAGGCGGCTCGTCAGGGGCAGATGTGCGGACGCTATATTCGCCGCCGTACCTGTCGGTTCTACAGCGGAGTTGACCCCACCTATTATACCAACAACTTCTGACCTCATGCTCATAATTTGGGTTGTACCAAACATCCGAAGGCCCATCGCGGTATGCCTCGTTCAAAACCCAGTTTTCAGTGTTCTCGCCGTCGGTCATGACGATCAAGATTTTTTTGACGTCTGATTCATACTTCATCGGACGGTTGTCAAACACCGCCGGAACAATCTTCTTAGGATCAAGGCCCGTGGTGACATCCAGACCCGTATCCGGATCTACAGAATCAGGATCGGCGTTTTGTCGGGAAAGCTTGTTAATTACAGGCTGAAATTGAGGGTCCAGCAGCGCGGCCCCCCATTTCACTCCGATATCAATCGAAGTGTTTCCGCCTGGAGTCATCGCCGCGATCTGATCGTGCAATTCGGAAACAACGTTCGTCACTGCTGTAACATCGCTGCCCGCACGGGTGGTGCAAACCGAGCGCGAGATTTGGTGTCTTTCGTCATTGTAATCGTCATAATAGTTTCTGCGGTCGAAATGCGCCGTACGATTGAGACTTTTGTCCGGGTCAATCCAGTGTTCTCTGAAATCGCTATCCACAAAGTCAACGCAGTGCGAATAGTCGTGCTCGGTCGTTACACCGGGCATGTTGCCCAGGATATTTGCACCGGCGTTTACTTGGTTGTTGTACGGTATGATCGAGATCGAAATCTTGTCCGGATTCTCTTTCTGATACATCGTCGTCACAAACTGTGTAGCGGCGTCCTTAAGAGCTTCCATTTTTGTTTTGTTTTCCGTCGCGGAATCCCAGCTCATCGATCCGGAGATATCGAGAACCATCGCGATTTCGATCGAGCCGATAGACTCTTCCGCGACACTTGTGACCGCGGCTGTAAGCGTTCCGTATCCAAAAAACGTCAGGAAGTGTGTTTTAACGTCTACTTCAGCGTTGGCCGTGACCTTCCTTGATCCACCGCGAGGATCATCGACCACCACAGGTTCTCCGGTTAGTTTGCCCCGGACCTCAGACTTCTCGATATAGGATTTAACCACTTCCACCGGTGGGAGTTCCTGTTTGACGTTCGCTGCAGCAAGAACCGCACGATCGAGCGTACCTTGGAGGCTGGCCCTGTCACGCTCAAAGTTCATTATGTCCACACCGATTCCGGCTGTCGCCATGATGAGGATAAATCCGACGGCAACAAAGATCGTAAAGACCCCGCCATCCTCGTCGCGGGAAAAACGATCAGCAGACGCAGCTGCTTTCTTAAAATTCTTGGTGTTGCACTTAAATATGCGCATTTTCATCTGGCCGACCTCGCTGAGCAGACATCCGGCGCTGCTAAGGAAAAGTTAACGTTTGAAAACTAACGGCGAATCGTGGCGTGAATTGGGCGGAAGTGCCGAAGATATGGCAACTTTGGGCGCGAACCGTAGATAATTGAACGGCTTTTTTGCCTCTGTTTTCGGTCAGGCGACAATTCTTCCAAAGTTAAGCGCCGTGCGCGACTCAGCCCGGTCCGAGAGCTTTCGTGGCGATTTCGGGTTTTATTGTTGCTTAATTATTGATCGTTTAGCCAATGGGTGCGACAAAACGTCAGAACGCTCGTCGTTCGTCGGCACGGAGGATTACATGACGGCCATTAATGAACCCAGCTTTCGCGAAAGTGTAGATTTGATGTTTAACAGGGCGGCGTCCCTTATGGACCTGCCGCCGGGGCTTGAGGAAAAGATCCGTGTCTGCAACGCCACCTACACCGTTCGGTTCGGCGTCCGCCTGCGCGGCGATATTCATACTTTCACCGGCTACCGCTCGGTTCATTCCGAGCATATGGAGCCTGTAAAGGGCGGTATTCGTTACGCCCTTGCTGTGAACCAGGACGAGGTCGAGGCGCTTGCCGCTCTGATGACTTACAAATGTGCTCTGGTCGAAACACCCTTTGGCGGATCCAAAGGGGGATTGTGCATCGATCCCCGTAAATACGAAGAGCACGAGTTGGAGCAGATCACCCGCCGCTTTGCCTATGAGCTGGCCAAGCGCGATCTGATCAACCCCTCGCAAAACGTTCCCGCTCCCGACATGGGAACGGGTGAGCGTGAGATGGCGTGGATGGCGGACCAATACGCCCGGATGAACACGACGGACATCAATGCGCGCGCCTGTGTGACCGGTAAACCGCTGAATGCGGGCGGCATCGCCGGCCGGGTCGAAGCAACGGGCCGTGGCATCCAATACGCTCTGCGAGAGTTCTTCCGCCACCCGGAAGACATGCAAAAGGCAGGGTTGTCCGGCAAGCTGGATGGGAAACGTATCATTGTTCAGGGACTGGGCAATGTGGGCTATCACGCCGCAAAGTTCCTGAGCGAGGAGGATGGATCCAGAATTGTCGGCATCATCGAATGGGATGGTGCGCTGTATAATCCCGACGGGATCGACGTGGAATCCGTACGCCAGTGGATCGTCAAGCATGGCGGTGTCAGTGACTATCCAGATGCGACGCACTCGGCCGAGGGTGGTGCAGTTCTTGAAGAAGAATGCGATATCCTCATCCCGGCTGCTCTGGAAGCGGTTATCAACCTGTCTAATGCAGACCGGATCAAAGCGCCTTTGATCATTGAGGCTGCGAATGGCCCGGTGACTGCCGGTGCGGATGAGATTCTGCGCAAGAAGGGCACGGTGATCATTCCGGACATGTACGCAAACGCGGGTGGTGTGACGGTTTCCTATTTCGAATGGGTCAAGAACCTCAGCCATATTCGCTTTGGCCGTATGCAGCGCCGTCAAGAAGAGGCGCGGCATGAGTTGATCGTCAGCGAACTGGAGCGGCTGGATCGTTACCTAGGCGATGCCTGGTCGATGTCGCCGGACTTTAAGGCCAAGTACCTTCGCGGTGCGGACGAGTTGGAACTGGTGCGCTCGGGCCTCGATGACACGATGCGCATTGCCTATCAATCCATGCGCGAAGTCTGGCACAGCCGTGATGATGTCGAGGATCTGCGGACGGCGGCCTATATTGTGGCCATCGACCGTGTGTCCAAAAGCTATCGCGCTAAAGGGCTATGATGGTTTGAAATCAGGGGCAGCCTGGCTTTGTCAGGCTGCCCCTACGATAAGGGCTGGCGGCCTCAACCCCGGCAGATACGCCGAAAACGGTAATGGCGGGCCGTGCCTGCGACAGGTAAGCTGCAGCGACAGAATCGATTACCGGAGTTTTCTATGTTGCGTATCGCCTTAGCCGCCGCTTTGCTGGCTACCCCATTAGCTGCGGAAGAGACCAAAGAGCAAAGCTGCAAATATCAGGCAGACGTTGTTGCGGCGATCCAGAAGGCACGGCTGGACCGTGTAAAAGAGCGCAACGTGCCCCAGGCAGTTGCCGAAACCAGCCCGACTTGGCCCGAAAATTACAATGCTGCCATCCCGTTGATCGCGCCTTGGGTCTACGAACAAAAGATGCGCGACGTGCGCAAAAAGGATCTGGGCGCCGCCTGGCTTGAGCTGTGTTTGCAGCAATAATCCACAGCCCCATCATTTCCCTGTGGACAAACGCGCGTCATACCCTTGGCGCGCGTTCTTGTTTCTGTCAGGTTTGACCCATGTCACTGCCCCCCGGATTTCTGGATGAACTGCGCACCCGCCTAAGCCTGTCTCAGGTCGTCGGGCGCAAAGTCATGTGGGATCAGCGCAAGTCCAATCAAGGCAAGGGCGACATGTGGGCGCCATGCCCGTTTCACCACGAAAAGACCGCGTCCTTCCACGTAGATGACCAAAAGGGGTTCTACTACTGCTTCGGGTGCCATGCCAAAGGCGATGCGATCAGCTTTGTGAAAGAGACCGAGAATGTCTCATTCATCGAAGCTGTTGAGATTTTGGCGCGCGAGGCAGGCCTGCCCATGCCTGCACGCGATCCAAAGGCACAGGAAAAACAGGACCACCGGTCGCAACTGGCCGACGTCATGGAGCAGGCCGCGCAATTCTTTCGCTTGCAACTCAAGACCGGGGCAGGGGGCGCCGCGCGCGATTACTTGACCCGTCGAGGATTGGATGCACAGGCGTTGGACCGGTGGGAGATCGGGTTTGCGCCGGATGGCTGGCAAGGGTTGTGGGATCACCTGCGCGGAAAGAACGTGGCCGAGGACCTGATCCTTGGGGCAGGGCTGGCCAAACCTTCGAACAAGGGCAAAAAGCCTTATGATACGTTCCGCAATCGGATCATGTACCCTATCCGCGATCCGCGCGGGCGGTGCATCGCGTTTGGCGGTCGGGCAATGGACCCCAATGACAATGCGAAATACCTGAACTCGCCCGAAACGGAATTGTTCGACAAGGGGCGCAGCCTTTATAACCACGGCCCTGCGCGTCAGGCCGCAGGCAAAGGGCAACCTCTGATCGTGGCCGAAGGGTACATGGATGTGATCGCACTGGCCGAAGCTGGATTCGGGGCGTCGGTCGCCCCGTTAGGCACGGCAATCACCGAGCATCAATTGCAACTCCTTTGGCGTGTCTCGGATGAGCCGATCATCGCATTGGATGGCGACACGGCCGGTCTGCGTGCCGCGATGCGCGCGGTTGATCTGGCCTTGCCGCTGCTGGAGGCGGGTAAATCCCTGCGGTTTGCCCTGATGCCCGAGGGCAAGGATCCCGATGATCTGCTGCGGGCTGAGGGTCCGGCAGCTGTGAAATCAGTGCTTGAAGGCGCGATCCCGATGGTTAAACTCCTGTGGCAGCGTGAGACAGAGGGCAAGGTGTTCGACAGTCCGGAACGCAAAGCTGCGTTGGATAAGTCGCTGAGGGACAAGATTAAACTGATCCGCGACCCCTCAATCCGGGCGCATTACGGGCAAGAGATCAAAGACCTGCGCTGGCAACTGTTCCGCCCGCAACGTCAGCCGCAAAATCGCCAATGGCAGCCACGCGGTAAGTGGCAACCTTCGAAACAGCCAGCAACCCCTGGTGCGCGCTCATCTTTTCTGGCGTCTTCAGAAACCGCGGATATCCAGATGCGCGAGGCTGCTATTTTGGCAATAGCCATCCTGAATCCCACCGTTGTGATCCAGTTCGAACATCAGCTTGAAGAAATGGAGTGCCATGATCCCGATCATGCCGCCTTGCGCGCCGCCATCCTTCGGCATGCGATCGATGACCCAGAGCATCTGAAAGACCACATTTTTGAAACTTTGGGCGGCGAAATCCTTGAAAACCTGCTGGCCCTTCGCCATGTCGCAGTAATCCCTTGTGTGTTCAAACCAGGCGACGTCGAAAAGGCCGAGATGACTCTGGCCGAGGAACTCGCGAAAATCAAAGCGCTCCGGGGATTGGATGCCGAGATTGCCGAAGCTGCAGAGGAACTGTCTGATCTGGCTGATGAAGCGCTGACATACCGGCTGGCCCAGGCCGCCGAAGAGCGTAACCGCACAAGCCGCAGTCAGAACGAGGATAGGGCGGTTTTCGACATCGCCGATAACGGCGCACGAATCAACCGCGACGAGAAAGACGCGTTTCAGGCGATCATGTCTGGCATCAATTTTGAACGGAAACGTCGCTAAAGTGGTGTTTTCGTAAGGCACTGGAAAAGAAAAACGGGTAAACGGGTGGCCGAATCACTTCTACGCGCTAATGATTCGGTACAAACGAATCACCCATCCCTGCAGGAGCATTGAATGGCCGCCAAGGATACAAACGAAGACCGCAAATCCGACGAGCAGGAACAGGAAATCTCGCTGGACATGAGCCAGGCCAACGTCAAGAAAATGATCGCCGAGGCCCGCGAGAAAGGTTACATCACCTACGACCAGCTCAATCAGGTTCTGCCGCCTGATCAGGTAAGCTCGGAACAGATCGAAGACGTTATGTCGATGCTGTCCGAGATGGGCATCAACATCATCGAAGATGAAGAAGCCGAGGAAGAAGAGAACAAAGGCTCGACCGAACTGGTTGCTGCAGAAAGCAACCGAGAGGTTGCGCTGGCGGGTGCTGGTGCTGAAAAGCTGGATCGCACAGATGACCCGGTCCGCATGTATTTGCGTGAGATGGGCAGCGTCGAACTGCTAAGCCGCGAAGGCGAGATTGCCATCGCCAAACGGATCGAAGCCGGTCGCAACACCATGATTGCCGGTCTGTGCGAAAGCCCGCTGACCTTCCAGGCGATCACCATCTGGCACGACGAATTGTTGTCCGAAGACATTCTGTTGCGTGACGTCATCGATCTGGAGGCCACGTTTGGCAACCAGTTAGACGAAGACGGCGATGTCGAAGAACCGGTTGTCGACACGTCTGCGGTTCAGGCGGCAAAACCCGCCAAGGACACCGGCCCCGAGCTGGACGCCGACGGCAACCCGCTGAACAATGATGACGACGACGACGACGACGAGCAGGCCAACATGTCGTTGGCCGCGATGGAAGCCGCGCTGAAAGATCAGGTTCTGACCACGCTGGAACGGATCTCAACCGACTTCTCGATGCTGTCGGAAATGCAGGATAGCCGGATCTCGGCGACCCTGAACGAAGACGACACCTTCTCGGAAAAACAAGAGGCGACCTATCAACAGCTGCGATCTGAGATCGTCGAATTGGTGAACGGTCTGCATCTGCATAACAACCGTATCGAAGCGCTGATCGACCAGCTGTACGGCATTAACCGTCGCATCATGTCTCTGGACAGCTCGATGGTGAAACTGGCGGATCAGGCGCGCATCAATCGTCGTGAGTTTATCGACGCCTATCGTGGACGCGAACTGGACCCGAACTGGCTGACCGAGATGGCAGAAAAGCCGGGCCGGGGTTGGCAGATGTTCATCGAACGCTCGACCGCCAAGGTCGAGGAACTGCGCAACGATATGGCTCAGGTCGGTCAGTATGTCGGCCTGGACATCCCTGAATTCCGTCGCATCGTGCAGCAAGTTCAAAAGGGTGAAAAAGAGGCGCGTCAGGCCAAGAAGGAAATGGTCGAAGCCAACCTGCGTCTGGTGATCTCGATTGCCAAAAAGTACACGAACCGTGGCCTGCAATTCCTTGATCTTATTCAGGAAGGCAACATCGGCCTGATGAAGGCGGTGGACAAGTTCGAATACCGCCGCGGGTACAAGTTCTCGACCTATGCGACCTGGTGGATCCGTCAGGCGATCACGCGTTCCATCGCGGATCAGGCCCGTACGATCCGTATCCCGGTTCACATGATCGAAACGATCAACAAGCTGGTCCGGACCGGTCGCCAGATGCTGCACGAAATCGGACGTGAGCCGACGCCGGAAGAACTGGCCGAAAAGCTGCAGATGCCGCTTGAGAAGGTTCGCAAGGTGATGAAAATCGCCAAGGAACCGATCAGCCTCGAAACGCCGATCGGCGACGAGGAAGACAGCCAACTGGGTGATTTCATCGAGGATAAGAATGCCGTGCTGCCTTTGGACAGCGCCATTCAGGAAAACCTCAAGGAAACGACTACACGGGTTCTGGCCTCGCTCACGCCGCGTGAGGAACGTGTTCTGCGGATGCGTTTTGGCATCGGTATGAATACCGACCACACTCTGGAAGAGGTTGGTCAACAGTTCAGCGTGACCCGCGAACGTATTCGTCAGATCGAGGCGAAAGCGCTGCGCAAACTCAAACATCCCAGCCGATCGCGCAAATTGCGGTCGTTCCTGGATCAGTAATCGAAAAGGCGCCTCAACCGAGGCGCCTTTTTCTTATCCGTTCACGCGTTGATCACGGTGACCGGTTCAAACCTCAAATTGGCGAGAACTCACAAGTCATGCGGCGATGTGGCCCCTATTTCTGCCTTGTCCACTCATGGGACAGGCCGGGGCGAGGCTGTGCCGCTGACGACCCCCGGCCACCCTTTCCGTATTACGGTTCCAACCGAGTGCGGAACGTGCTGGGTGCCTGACCGGTCCAGCGTTTGAAAGCCGTAGAAAACGCAGGTTGATCCGCGTAGCCCAGCGAATAGGCGATTTCCGATAAGGGCATCCCGTTGGTGATAAAAGTCTGCGCCAGATCGCACCTCAAGTCTTCGACAATCTCACGATAGCTTGTGCCTTCATCATTCAACCGTCTGGCAAACGTGCGCGGGCTCATCCCAAGGTTCGAGGCTGCGTCGTCCGCCTGAATAATCGCGCCGGGCATAGACCGGGTGATCAGCCCCTCGACTTGCGCCCTGAGTTTTTGCGCGGGCTGGTCACTTTCGGCCTGAACCCTGTCGCCATATGACAGAAGATGCTCGCGCAGAGAGGGGTCATATGTTGGCACCGGCAGATCCAATGAGGACAGCGTCAGTATTATTTCCAACCGTTCTGCACCAAAGGACACAGGAAAGCCCGCTAGTTTCTGAAACTCTTTTCTGGCTTCGCCGACCTCGTGCTGAAAGCGGATTTCTATAGGAAAGAAACTTGTCTGCGTTAACGAGCGAATGCGGGCGAGGGCCGCGAAAATCAAAAATTCGGTACGACGGTGATATCGGGCAAAACTGGCATCCTTCCAGTCGGCTTCGATTGAAGCAAAATTTCCAGAAACGCGCAGGCTGAAGTACAAAGCCGGGTCTATCATCCCGTGAAACCGCGACGAGTTTTCGATCACCTGCTTCAGATCACGCGAGTATTTACTGATATACGCCGTCAGGCTGGAGGACGACCTGAAGCCAAGCCCAGCACTGGCCGAAAAGGTGATGTCATTCAGCGCGTCGCAGGCGTAGCGGACAAACAACGCCTCTTTGTGCGCGCTATAGGCTGTTGCAGGTGGCGCAATGTCGCTGCGGCTCAGACCGGATTTGGCCAGCACGCGATCACCAATCGAAGGATCTTCTGCCCTTAGATCTAGTGTTTTGGACAACACTTGAATGCGGGCAATATCGACGTCCATGTTCAAACCCGAGTTAGCAGCGTATTTCATTTCGCGGCCTTTGTTCCGGCCGCTGTCATCTATTCAAATAACAATGGCAGAATTTCGCAAGACTACATTGGGTGTCTTACGTATTTTCCGCGTGCTGTCGGGTTAAGCCTTGTGGGGATGAGGTCAGAGCCCAGGAAACTTGTCGCGCAGATGACCCGCGGCTCCCCGACACATATCAATTCGCAAAGATGGCCCAGTGTCGCATTGCCCGGAACGCGCAGTGATGCGAATGTGCGTCAAAACGGGTTAATGAGCGTAACTGGCATGACCAAACTGGCAACAGATGCGGCGGATGGTCAGGATTTCATTGTCTTTGACGGCGAATGCGTTCTCTGTTCGGGCTTCTTTCGTTTCATGGTCGCGCGAGACAAGGCGCAGCGGTTCAAATTTGCCACCGCGCAGTCGCCATTGGGGCAAAGGCTGTATTCTCACCTCGGACTACCGACGCGGGACTTTGAAACCAATCTCGTCGTTACCGATGGCGTGGTTCATCAGCGGTTGGATGCTTTCGCAGCTGCGATGCGCAAGTTGCCGGGGTTTTGGTGGGTTCTTTCGATCTGCAGGTTTCTTCCTCGCATCATCAAAGACCCGCTGTATTACGTAGTCGCCAGAAACCGGTATGCAATCTTCGGACGTTCGCCGACCTGCATGATCCCAGACAAAACGCTGCAAGCTCGCTTTCTGCCTGAGGGGTTCTGAGTGCACCCTGATCCCTTTATGCAAGCCTTGCCCGTGGGCACGAACCTGCCCAGGGCGCTGCAGGCCTTGCACAGCACGGGCGGAATTTATTCCGGGCGATGCTCGGTCACGCCGGGCAAGGGGTGGCTGGCCAAACTCGCGTTGCGTTTTGCCGGCATGCCGTCCGGGGGTGACGACATCCCGGTGCGTCTCAGGGTCGAGCAAGAGGGGAACGCTTGGATATGGACGCGCGATTTCGATGGTCACATCACCCGATCGCGGCTGACTTTGGACCAGGACCAGGGATGCGTCTGCGAGCAGTTTGGGCAGGTCTCCGTATGGTTAAAGCCGGTATTTGTACCCGAGAGGTTAGAGATCCAGATCATGCGCCTCAGCCTGTTGCGAGTTCCTTTCCCGAAGGTGCTTCTGCCGCAATCAAAGACCGAGGAATGGCAGGATGATGAAGGACGGTTCCGGTTTGACGTGTCGGCCCGGATGCCGCTTGTTGGGGCTTTAATCCGGTATCAGGGCTGGCTAACGTTCGATCACGCGAGGACCCGCGTTGACTGAATTGATTGTGAACCAGCTTTGCCCGGTAAGAATGTATACTATTTGAGAAATTACCTCGAAATGAATGAGAGTATGATTATGAAACAGGTTATGACATTGGCGGTTTCTGCCGCGATCTTGCTGTCTGTGCCCCTATCGTCGGCCTCGGCTGCGCGAAACGGATTTCAGACGGTTGCCGTCAACAGCAATATGTTCGAAGTGATCCCGCGGGCCCGTCAGGACGTGGACGGGTATTGGTGCGCGGCTGCAGACTTTGCGCGCCGGACTTTGGGTGCAGGTTGGCAGCAACGTATTTATGTGGTGCGCGGCTATGGTCCCAGCGAAGCAACGGGTCGCCGCACGGCCGTTCAATTCTCGCTGCAGCAACCTACAAACGTTGCCCAGCAAAGCAGTTCAATCTCAGTCGGTTTCAAGGCTGGCGAAAGCATGTCGGTTCAGGGGGCAAACGGACGTTGCAACATCCGCCCGTTCCGCGACTGATCTAGGACTGATCGCCATATGCAGACCGAGTTTATTATTTCGACGAACGGACCAGGGTTGTACGAATTCACCCGGGACGTGCGCAACTGGCTTAACTCGGTCTCAGGCGATGGTTTGCTGACATTGTTTGTGCGGCATACGTCGTGTTCGCTGACCATTCAGGAAAACGCTGATCCTGAGGTGCAAACAGATCTGCACGCCTTTTTTGAACGTTTGGTGCCGCCGTCTGATAACCCGGTTATGGCCTATCTGCGCCATACGTACGAAGGCCCCGACGACATGCCCGCCCATATCAAGGCGGCACTTTTACCTGTATCGCTTTCTGTTCCCGTGTCTGCGGGGCAACCGGTGCTGGGAACATGGCAGGGTATTTACCTGTTTGAACACCGCACCGCAGCGCATGTGCGAAAGGTCGCGGCGCATTTCGCCTGACCCCTTTATGTTGCGGTGGAAATTTCCGACTACCCAAATCCTAGCGGCTACCCTATAGTTGTGGATAAGTAAGTCATAGTGCTTACAAAAAGAGGCGGAACCAGGGACGAGGAGACGGTGGATGCGCTGCCCGTTTTGCGGAAATATCGATACTCAAGTCAAAGATTCACGCCCGGCAGAGGACCATGCGGCCATTCGTCGGCGTCGGTTCTGTCCCGCGTGTGGGGGGCGGTTTACGACCTACGAACGTGTCCAGTTGCGTGATCTGGTGGTCATCAAAACCAACGGCAAACGCGAAGATTTTGATCGGGACAAGTTGGAGCGTTCGATCCGCATTTCGATGCAGAAACGCCCGATTGATCCGGAACGTATTGACCAGATGATTTCTGGTATCGTGCGTCGCCTGGAAAGCATGGGCGAGACCGACATCCCGTCCAGCAAAATTGGCGAGATCGTCATGGAAGCTCTGGCGCGGATCGACACCGTCGCCTATGTTCGCTTTGCGAGCGTATACAAGAATTTCCAGGCGGCCGATGACTTCGAGGAGTTTGTCCACGAACTGCGCCCGCCGCAGCCTTCGACGGACGAGTGAGCGAAACAGATAAGCGATACATGGCGCTTGCCCTGTCTTTGGGGCGGCGCGGTCAAGGGACGTGCTGGCCAAACCCAGCCGTCGGATGCGTGATCGTGCGTGACGGGCGCATTGTGGGACGCGGCTGGACCCAGCCGGGTGGCCGCCCGCACGCCGAACCGCAAGCGCTAGCACAAGCCAGAGACGCGGCACGGGGTGCCACTGCCTATGTCACGCTTGAACCCTGCGCCCATCACGGCAAAACACCCCCTTGCGCCGAGGCTCTGATCGCTGCCGGTGTGGCCCGTGTTGTCGCGGCCATCGAAGACAGCGATCCGCGTGTTGCAGGGCAGGGCTTTGCCATGCTGCGCGAGGCGGGGATCGAAGTTGTCACCGGTGTTCTGGCCGATCAAGCAGCCCAGGATCTTGCGGGGTTCTTCCTGAAAACCGAACAGGGGCGTCCTTTCGTAACCCTGAAACTGGCCAGCAGTTTTGATGGGCGCATCGCCACCGCCACGGGGCACAGTCAATGGATCACCGGCCCAAAGGCGCGGCGTGCCGTGCATGCCATGCGAGCACGTCATGATGCGGTGATGGTCGGGGCAGGTACCGCGCGCGCCGATGACCCATCCTTGACCGTTCGGGATATAGGGGTCGAGGCTCAGCCTGTGCGAATTGTGGTCTCGCGCCATTTGGACATTCCCTTGTTGGGGCAGCTGGCGCGCACGGCTGCTGAGATACCCGTATGGCTATGTCACGGCCCATCCCCGGATGCCGAGCGTGCCCGCGCGTGGGACGGGCTTGGGGCGCAACTGCTACCTTGCGCGCTGGACGATCACCAGATCGATGCAGCGGACTTGTTGCAGCAGTTGGGTAAAGCAGGTCTGACCCGCGTGTTCTGCGAAGGCGGGGCGGCTTTGGCCGCTTCGCTACTTGCCGCGGATATGGTCGATGAAATGGTCGGGTTCACCGCCGGGCTTGCGATCGGTGCCGAAGGGTTGTCAGCCATCGGCACGCTGGGGCTGGACAAGTTGGACAATGCCCCGCGTTTTGAGTTGATCGAGACACAGGTCATCGGGCCGGACATCATGCACCGTTGGGCGCGGGCGCTGCGTTAACGACGCCAGATATGTGCATTGGTCGCGAATGCGCCTTGTAGTTTTGACAGAACTCGAAGCAGTGGACCGCCTGCGGGTGCAGCACCTTGCGAAAGCCATTCAACCGCAACTTCTACGGGGCAGGGCTCACCTGTCACAGGGTCCATATACCGGGGATAATCGATCAGCGCCGCGTGAACCAAACCTAAGACCGTTGGTCGTGCGCCCCTGCGGACAGGGACGGTTCCCAAATCGTTCGTAAGCCCCCAACCCGCATAAAAAGGCGCGCCCAGGGTGGTCACACTGACACCACGCATCAAAGCCTCGAACCCTAGCAATGAGGTCATGGTCCAGACCTCCTGGACCTGCGACAGCAGAGCTGCCGGGTCGCAATGGGTGGCGATGACATCGGCGAGGTCTGCGGCCTCTACTGCCCCATCGCGCAAGCCCGCTTCGACATCGGGGTGCGGTTTGTAGATCAGAATGGCGTTTGGGTTTGCCTCGCGCACGGCGTGCAAAAGATCGGTATTTGTGCGAACAGTACTGGTGCCCAACTGGATTGAAGCATCGTCTTCGACCTGACCGGGGACGAGTATGCGATGCCCCTCAGGCAAATCCGGTGCGCCGACCCCTGTGTTGTACTTGGTGATTTGGGCGGACACGATTTGAGCGATCAGCCTTTCGGCACGCAATTCCTGATCTGGCCGCAGAGTTTCCCGTGCGGCAATAAACCCTTCCAGTTGGCTGGGATGCGTCGGGTCGTAATAGATCCCCTGATTGTCCGTTGCCAATGACAGGGGCGGTACAAGTTTTGCGCCCAGCCCGCGCGAGCGTAGAAAGCCATCCTCGACCCGGACGGCACTTTCCGTGCCCTTGGCTTTACTTGCCCAGACCATGTGAGGGCGATCTGACTGCGCTGGTTGATCGTCGGTGAAGCGGACCGTTTTCTCACGCCCGAACATCCGTTGCAGATTTTTGCGTTTCCACAGGCGCATACCCGAGGCGGTCCATCCCTTGTGATCCTGACGCCAGGCGCGGGTTCTCGCCTCAAGCGTGTCCAGAACAGTTTCCAACTCGCACAGCTGGTCCCGGTATGGATCGTACCAGGTTGGATGGAGGATCATCGCTGCAGCGAACAATTGCGCGCGCGTCAGGTTGCGTTGGCGGCGTGGCAGGTGTGCTTCATCCTGCGTCAGTCCCCAACCTGCATAGAAGGGCTGGCCAAAAACACGCGGCTTATGTCCGGCCAAAATCGCCTCGAACCCCATCTGTGAGGACAGGGTGTAAACGCCAACCGCACCTTCCAACAAAGCCCACGGACTAACCGGTGTGCTGATGACCGAGACGCGATCGGTTTGGTCAGCGGTGGTGAAATAGCCTGAACGATGCCCGGCGATGGTTTCGGGATGTGTCTTGATCAGAACTTTGGCGCCAGGATTCTCTTCCTGCGCCATGACCAGCATTTCGCGAAACCGGGCCTCATCCCCGGCGCTGGCCGTCACAGCCGCATCGTCGCGGACCTGATCCACCACCAGTACATAGCCGGGGTCAGGGGGCGGAGCGGTCAGATCAAAGGCCGAGTATTTGCTAAGATGCAGGTCGCGCATCCGTTC
The DNA here is from genome assembly GCF_059612275.1 of Ruegeria sp. CDSA034. NCBI lineage: Bacteria > Pseudomonadati > Pseudomonadota > Alphaproteobacteria > Rhodobacterales > Roseobacteraceae > Ruegeria > Ruegeria sp. CDSA034. The sequence goes on along the minus strand of NZ_JBXWQH010000001.1, from coordinate 677,192 downwards.
AATCCCGCCCCGTGCGCGGTTCAGCAGGGCGGTGTCGTCCAAGGGATCGGTGGCCAACAGCGTTTCCAGATCGGACGCCTGAGCCGCATCGAAATGTAAGCCGGATCGATCAAGCAACAGGCCAAGAGGCGGCTCTCCGCTGCGGCCATGATGCAAAGACCGAAGAAAGGCGTCTTCGACGCGCAGCACTGGGGCATTATGCCGAGCCGCAACAGCAAGGCCGCGGTGGGCCGTCGGGCTGTTGCCCCAAACTCCGACGGCATCACCGTCTTTGGGCAGGCCAATCCGGATGTCGTAACCGGACAGGGACAACATTCGGCGAATTCGGCGGGATGTCAGGAAGCCGCCATTGTAGACAAACAACCGGGTACGTTCAGACCCGGCTGTTGTTTCAGGCGACATCAGTTGCCTGTCAGCGTGGCGACATTGGCCAGGGGTGTAAGGCCACCGGAGATCAAGGAAATAGACTTGGTCCACTGCGCATATGGTGCTTCGGTCACGTAAATAGTGTCATCATCGCGAATGACGAAATCCCGTGCAATGAACAGACCGTTTGGTGCTGTCAGGTTCAGCAGGTAAATCATACGCTGATCGCCCTGCAGGTCCGGACGGCCCATCACCGAGCGTGCGATATCCTGACGTTCGTCACGCAAGATAAATATCCCCGTTGGATCGGAAGACAGCGACAGCAGGCCACCGACTTGCGCCAAAGCCTCAAGCGCCGAAAGGTCCTGCGTGTCAAACGCCACGCGCGACTGGCCGCCAGTTGCACCAAGGGCAATGTACGACCGGCTGTCCGCTTCGACCAGAATGCGGTCACCGCCGCGAAGGGCCACATCCAGCTTGGAATTGCTGAACAGGTCATCGTACCAGATGGTCCCTTTTTGGTTTCCGCGGATCAATGTCACGAGCGAAATGTCAGTACCACCTGATGCACCTACACCAGTTGATACACCTCCGGCCTCTGACAGCATGCCGGTCAACGTGCGGGTCGGGAGTTCGATTGGATAGATTCCCGGCGCCGCGACGCTTCCAGACACCGCGACAGTTGCGCCATCCCCGGCGGACCGGCGGACCTCGACCTGAGGGTCTGGCGTTTGATCCTGTAGTTTTGCAGTGATCACCTGACGCAACTGCTCGGGTGTGTTTCCAGACGCACGCACACGTCCGGCATATGGCACGAAGATGAATCCGTCGGCGTCCACCTGAACTTCACTCAGCGTGGTCGAGGATCCGACTTCACCTGACAGCAGGCCGTCATCGACGTTTTCCCAGATCGTCAATCCCAACACGTCTCCAGGGCGAACGGTATCCGCCGTCAGGCTTTGCGCGCTGGTGAAGGAAGACGAGAAACCGAATTGGGGGATTTTGGATGTCGCTCGTGCGACCCTGTCATCCACCTCGACGACAAAGGCATTGCCACCATTTTCAACTGAACCCGCCAAAATCTCGGACTTGTTGGGGCCAGATTTAGGGAGCTGGCACGCGGCCAGCACGCCACATACAGCCACAAGGGCGGCCCCTCGCACCCAGCGAATTGGAAAGCACTGCACTGCCGATTATCCTCAGTCGTCTTTTGTTTGCGTCAACTTAGCTTGTTCGGGGTTCAACATCCAGCACCAACCAACCCAGCTTATTCGACGAGTTTCAACTGTGGCGTCGACGCCTCGTTGTCGGACAAAACGGACTGGTAGGGATCATGCGACTGCAACAGCATGTCGGCGGCGCGGCGCAGCAGTTGCCGTCGCCCACGCAGTGAATAAAAGCCGCCGGGTAACTGACTGGTTTTCAATAGAAATTGCCGGTAAGCCCGATAGGCTCCGTGGTCCGGTACGTCCGGATCGGTAAAGAACTGGGCAATGGGTTGCTGTGAAACAAACTCAGGTTTGTCGTAGACGGATTTTCCAAAACTGCGCAACGGGATTCCGCGCCACAGAACTTGTTGACCAGCCGTAGAGTTGATCGTCACTGCTGTGTTCGCGTCATCCAGCAATCCAGCCAGTTTGCCGCCGGGAACGTAGTGTACGCGATCCGCCACTTGGTGCGCGCGGGCTATTTCGCGCGCCCTGCGGCGCAGTGGCTCGCGATGGTTTTCCAGCGGATGTTCCTTCAGAACCAGAAGGTGATGGGCCGGAGCGCCTTTGGCAAAACCCGATATTACATGCTCCAGAAAATCCGACATGCAGGTATAATCTGAATGGGCCTGCACCGAGCTGTCATGACCCAGTTGCAACAAGGCTAGGTGATAGGGTGCGCCGTTTTGACGAACGCGCATGGTTGCCCAGCGACGCCTAATTCTGTGGAAAGGCATCAGCGCAAGCCGTTTGAAGTACAGGCGAAACTCTGTTGATACCGGCAATTCCCGGTGCGTCTTGAAGTTGGAGTACCTCCGGTTCAGGAACAGGACAAACCAGTGGTAAAGCGCACCGTAGAATATGTGTTGCCGCATATCGCCCCAATGGGACGGTGGCGGTGGAACTGGTGCCTCGGACTGGTCAAGCGCATCTTGCATCTGGGCGACGTCCAAAGACATCAACCGTGAGTGTCCATTTGATCCGTTCCGTTCGTAAGTGACCCACCACGGGCGCAGATACCCCTCTTCGAAGACATGGACAGTCACGCCCACTTCGCGCGCAACATCCGCAGCTTTGGCATGAACCGGGCGGGTGTCGCCGTATAGAACGATATCTGTGACCGACCGTGACCGGATCAGTTCCCTAAGGGTTTCGGGCCATTGCTCGGAGTTGTCTAAAAACGGGATGTAGGTGCTGCGATCAAACCAGAACGCTTCATCGCCCGCGTTAAACCCCACGCGCAGAACATCAGCCTCGGCGGCGCGCAAAGCGCGTGCCAGTGCGCTAAAGAAAGGGCCATGCGGTCCCTGCAAAAACAGGAAGACACGGCGATGCGAGCGCGAGGCGAGTGGATGCATCCTGGTCTGCTCTTTATCGTTTGGTACCAAAATTATGCCTGTATACATCAATCCGGGCAAGGCAGGGCTTGCCCGCAGCGTTTCTTGGGCTTACCTCGGCGGTTACACATACGCACAGGTTATAAGCTAAGGGTGAAAGCAATGTTCACAGGGATCGTCACCGATATCGGAATTGTTACCGATTTGGACCAGCAAGGGGATCTGCGTGCTCGGATCAAAACCGGCTATGACACTGCGGGTATTGATATTGGCGCATCCATCGCCAGTGACGGCGTCTGTCTGACTGTGATTGCCCTTGAGGATGATTGGTACGATGTGCAGATCAGCGCCGAGACGGTGTCGAAAACCAATCTGAACACATGGCAAGTTGGCAAACGCGTGAACCTTGAACGCGCGCTCAAGGTTGGGGACGAACTGGGTGGGCACATTGTTTCCGGCCATATCGACGGCGTGGCCGAGGTTGTTGCCCTGCAGGACGAAGGCGACAGCACCCGTGTAACGTTGCGCGCGCCCAGGGAATTGGCCCGCTTTATAGCGCCCAAGGGATCAGTTGCGCTGAACGGAACCTCGCTGACGGTCAATGACGTGGACGGTTGCGATTTCGGGATCAATTTCATCCCCCACACCAAAGAGGTGACAACCTGGGGCGATGTCTCGGTCGGTGATCAGGTGAACCTCGAGATTGACACGTTGGCGCGCTACGTCGCCCGTTTGGCCGAGATGTCCTGACCCGCCGGTTTCGACGCCGCGTTTTGACGATCCGTGGCCGCAAGCGCTCTGGTATTTGAGCGCTTGGTGGTCTATCCAGCCGTCCAGACACGCTCTTGTGAAAGGCTGCCCCATGAGCTTTGAAACCCCCGGTCCCGTCGAGGCCCAGCTGCGCGACGCGATCAGCCCGATCGAAGATATCATCGAAGAGGCGCGCAAGGGCCGGATGTATATCCTGGTCGATCATGAAGATCGCGAGAACGAGGGTGATCTGGTCATCGCGGCCGAGTTTGCGGATGCCGAGGCGATCAACTTTATGGCCACCCATGGGCGCGGGTTGATCTGCCTGCCGATGACGGCAGAGCGCGTCGATGCCCTTGGCCTGCCGATGATGGCCGTGAACAACTCATCCCGTCACGAAACCGCGTTTACCGTTTCTATCGAGGCGCGCGAAGGCGTGTCGACCGGCATCTCGGCAGCAGATCGCGCGCTGACCGTTGAAACGGCGATCAACGAGCAAAATACGATGGCGCACATCGCGACACCGGGTCATATCTTTCCGCTGCGCGCCAAGCGGGGCGGGGTGCTGGTGCGCGCCGGTCATACAGAGGCGGCGGTCGATATCTCTCGGCTTGCCGGGTTGAACCCCTCAGGGGTGATTTGCGAGATCATGAAGCCCGACGGCACCATGGCGCGCCTGCCTGATCTGGTCGCGTTCGCCAAAGAACATGACATGAAGATCGGCACGATCAGTGACCTGATCACGTATCGCTCGCGCAACGACAATCTGGTCGTCGAAACCTCGCGCAGGACTGTGACGTCAGAATACGGCGGCGAATGGGAAATGCGTCTGTTCACGGATCAGACACATGGCATCGAACATGTCGTCATGATCAAGGGTGACATCACCACGCCCGAGCCGGTTTTGACCCGAACCCATGCACTGCATGAAGCGCCTGATGTTCTGGGCCTGGGTCCAAAATCGCCGCAGGAACTGCCGCGTGCTATGGAAAAGATCGCCGCCGAAGGACGTGGCGTGGTTTGCCTGTTTCGTGAACCGCGCAACGCGCTATACGCAACCGATGATGAAGGCCCGCGCACCATCAAGCAAACCGGTCTAGGGGCGCAGATCCTGTCCAAGCTGGGTATCCAGGAACTGGTGTTGCTGACCGATACACCGGAAACGAAATATCTGGGTCTCGACGCGTTTGGAATCTCCATCGTCGGAACCCGTTCCATTCTCAAGGATGATTGATCGTGGCTGAACAAGACAAACACGGCGTGCTGCCAACGCCGACATTCGACAAGCCTGTGAAACTTTTGATTGTGGTGGCGCCCTTCTATCGGGCCATTGCCGACAATCTGGTTTCTGGTGCCAAGGCCGAGATCGAAGCCGCTGGCGGCACATGCGAAGTTGTTGAAGTTCCAGGCGCGCTGGAAATCCCGACCGCCATCGCCATGGCGGATCGCCAGTGCAACTATGATGGCTACGTGGCGCTGGGCTGTGTCATCCGGGGTGAGACCACGCATTATGAAACGGTGTGCAACGATTCCAGCCGGGCGATCCAGTTGATGGGTCTGCAGGGTCTTCTTATTGGAAATGGCATCCTGACCGTCGAAAATGACGATCAGGCAGAAGCCCGCGCAAATCCTAAAAAGATGAATAAAGGTGGCGGCGCTGCAGCTGCGGCCTTGCATCTGATTGCACTCAGCCGTAAGTGGGGCTCTTCCAAAAAGGGCGTCGGGTTCAAGCCGCCGTCCGAGTCCATCCTTGTGGCGGGCGACAACAACGGACCCACGACAGCATGACCCAGACAGACGCGCCGAAACCGGCCAACCAGAAACGCCTGATGAAATCCGCCGCCCGGCTTTATGCCGTGCAGGCGCTGTTCCAGATGGAGCAATCGGGCCAAACGACGGAAGCAGTCGTGAACGAGTTTTTGGATCATCGGTTTGGCGCTGTCTATGAGGGCGAGGAAATGCTGGACGGCGACATCCGCGTGTTCCGCAAGTTGGTTGAAGACGCGGTGAATTATCAGGCTCCGATTGACCAGATGACCGACCGCGCTTTGGTCGCCAAATGGCCCATCGCGCGCATTGACCCGACCCTGCGCGCCACCTTCCGTGCAGCCGGGGCCGAACTGACCCAAGGCGATACGCCACCAAAGGTCGTCATCACCGAGTTCGTTGATGTGGCGCGCGCGTTCTTCCCGGAAGGTAAAGAACCGAAATTTGTCAACGCAGTTTTGGATCACATGGCCCGCGAGGCGCAGCCCGAGGCGTTTTGAGTTAAGCCTTAGTCCAGATGAATAAGGCGCAGCCACACAAAGCGCTGCGCCTGAAATCTAATAATACGCTTGTTCAAACAAGTCTTCGGCCTCCACCACTCACAGTTTTTCCAAAGACACCAGCATTTTATCGGAACGCATCCGGCGTGCCACCTATCGATTCCGATAGCCCGGCGGATTGATCAGGCCAAGTTGCATCGCACGGACCAGTGCGGATTCTCGGGTCGGGGCTCTCAATTTTTCGCGCGCATTCTTCAAATGGGTTCGTACCGTTATTTCCGAAAGGTTCAACAGTTCGGCGATTCTGTCGTTCCGGTGCCCAAGAGCCAAAAGGTTCAGGACCTGCAGTTCTCGCGGTGTCAGGTCCGGAGTGGTTGGAGCGATGCTTGTGATGTCGTACACACGACCGTGATTGCTGGGGATATCCGATCCCAGATTAGTTGCCAGTACGGTTGCCAGGACACGCATTTCGCGGTGCCGCTCGGTCATTTGAGCCTCGGCGTCCGGTCGGTCCGATGACAGAACCACCAACTTGGCCTCGTTGTTAGGGCAGGGAACCACCAGAGAGTAAAGGTGAATATATCCGGCCTTTTCCAGATCGTGGTTCAGACCCAGCGCCTTGGAGGAATGGCCGTCCGCGGACCGGAGGCTTGCGGCCTGCACGTAGAGGCTTTCCTTGCTATTTTGAACCTGCGCCAGCATCGGATCCGCTTCGGCGTACCCTTGGCTGTCATAGCGGTTCAGCCAACCTTTGGACATTGAACTTCGAACCCAATGAATGGCGCCAGTCTCGGGTGTGAAGCAAAGCATGTTCAGGGCGTTAAACCCGATCTCATTCAGACGGTCTAACGTGAACTCCCAACGTTCCTGATCATCATGGCGCAATGACAGCTCTTCGAGAAGATCAAGCGTGAACAGGCTGAGGGCATTCATAGAGACTCCGAATATAGTGTCGCACCCGTTGTGGCCGCGGTTTACTCAGCACGACCATGCGCTATCATCACGGTATCAGACAAGGAGCTTTGTCGTGCCCAAACTGATCCGCCTTTACATCACGCAAGTTGCATGGGGATTTGTCATCTCAGCCCTGTTTGTCGGGGTGCTGCTGGCGCTGAACGTGGCCAACTTGCGCGGCCTGATTTTCGGATCCGAGATCGGGTTAATCGCTCTGGCAATGATCTGGTTCATGAATGGCATTGTTTTCGCCGGTGTTCAGTTCGCTTACGCGATCATGAGTATGGCGGAAAAGCCGCAGGGCCCTAGACGCGGTACACCTATTGCGGCCAAATTCGAACCCGCCCGCGTGGCGGTGGACAAGGGCTGAGCCAACCTATTTCGGAAAATGAAGACTCTCCCTGACCGGGCGAGGGATAAGTTCATGTGGCGGGACCGCCAGTCAACCGTGCGGTGTGATTCCCGAGGACCTGTATGTACAGGTGGGCGCCAGGTAATCAGGCCAGGACCTGAACAGAGCCAGCCCCCTCGGAATTGCTTAAGGCCACCAGAATGCTACCAATCACAAGAAGGGCAGAACCCGCCACGGGCCTAAGTAGGGGTTGCGGCGGGTTTGCACAAGGGGTCAGGCGTCAACAGTTTCGTGCAGCGCATTGCGCATCTTGCCCAAATGTTCGTCCCAACCGTCATCGAGTGCAAGGATCAGGCCAAATGCCTCTGCGCCTTGCGGCAGCCCTTCGTGAACCAAGCCCAGCCGGGTACCGCCCGGTACCGGGTCCAGCGTCCATTTTACGACACTAACAGCGTCTCCCATGGGTTTGATGGTAAATGTATATTCGAGATATTCGGGCGGACGGGCAGCGCGTACCTCACCCCAGATCAGAAGATCGCCACTGGATGTACCGAACATCTCAAGCTTCTGACCGGCGACCAACGGACGCTCCGGTTTGTGAAACCACTCTGCCAAGCGGGCGGGTTCGGTCAAATAGGCCCAAACGGTTTCCGGCGTGGCCCTCAGGAAAATCTGTTTTTGCAGAACTGCATTCGTCATTTTTTATTCCTTTCAATAGCTTCCTTCAGATTATTCAGGCGATCATCCCAGAACTGGTCAAAATAGCTGAACCAGTCGAGGATGGGGGCCAATCCGTTCGGCTCCAGCCGGTTAATGCGCTCGCGTCCACGCGCCTCGACGGTGATGAGGCCGCCGTCGGAAAGAACGTTCAGGTGCTTTTTGACCGCTGCACGGGTCATATCGAACTGATCGGTCAGCTGAGCGATCGTCATGTCGCCAGAGGCAAGGATTTGGACAATCTCCCGTCGGGTTGGGTCCGCAAGGGCGCGGAACGCGTTTTGAATTTGCGTCTGCATTGGTCACCTCAATAGTGATACCATTTGGTATTGCAATTTATGAGATACCATATGGTATCATGTCAAGGGTCTTTCAGGCGCTTGATTTTTGTTCACCAATTGTTCACATTTCAGGAATGACACTGGATTTACAGCCCGGACAAAAACTGGCCCGTGGGGTTTCGCGCCACTTGTTGGCGCATGGCTTTGTATCTGTTGAGGAATTTGTCCCCACCCGCGGTTTGCGCGTCGACGTCATGGGATTGGGCCCCAAGGGGGAACTGTGGGTGATCGAGTGCAAATCTAGCCGCGCAGATTATCTGACGGATTCCAAATGGCAGGGGTATCTGGATTGGTGTGATCGCTTTTTCTGGGCCGTCGATACCGATTTCCCAACCGATCTGTTGCCCGAGGAAACCGGGCTGATCATCGCAGATGCATATGACGCCGAAATTATCCGAATAGCACCGGAAGATAAGCTGGCACCTGCGCGGCGCAAGAAGATGATTCAGAAGTTTGCAACAGATACAGCCCGCAGATTGCAGGCATTGCGTGATCCAAGAATTTGAACTGTCAGTCTTTTACGATCCGGGCAGCTTGCACAGCGGCGAGGATTTCGTCCGCGATTTCTTCCGCTTCTTCAGGTTCGAAATCCATCGGAATTTCGACGCCGTCGGCCTCGATGAACAGGCGCACCATGCCGTGGTCGGTCGGGCCGATCTGAAGGTTTGCCTGAATGTCACGTTCGGTGTTGATGCCCATTTGCGCCTCCGGGACTGAGCGTTCCTGCTAGCGCGCAAAGGGTTGAGAATCAAGCCGCCTTTGAGGTCAGGTAAGGTATGAATGATATTCTGATCAGACCATTTCGGCCAGATGATGCGCCCTGGTTGGTCGAACAGCACGGTCGCCTCTATCAGCTAGACGAGGGGTTTGATGACACTTTCGCGCCCCTCGTTGAACGGATTCTGGCGGAATTCGTTGACGCGCACGATGCGACACGAGAGCGGGGCTGGATCGCGGAGCAGGGTGGCGCGCGCCTTGGCAGTATCTTTTGTGTCGCGCTGAACGACCACACCGCAAAATTGAGGTTGTTTCTGTTGATGCCAGAGGCCCGTGGACAGGGCTTGGGTAAACGCATGCTCAACACATGCACGGGGTTCGCCCGCGATTCTGGTTATCGTGATATGGCCTTATGGACCCATGAAAGCCATCGGGCAGCTTGTGCACTTTACAGGGCTTCCGGATGGCAATTAACCGGCAGCAAAAAGGTTCATTCCTTTGGCTGTGATCTTGTCGAACAAAGCTGGGAAATTCGTCTTTAATTCTCTTGCATTCCCTGCGCGTGTTCGGTACATCGCCCCTCACGAGTGCCGCCTTAGCTCAGTTGGTTAGAGCGCTGGATTGTGGATCCAGAGGTCGCCGGTTCGAATCCAGCAGGCGGTACCAAGCTTCAAGCATAAAAACAGCACATGAAGCCCAGTAAAATCAAGGGTTTACAGAATGTTATTTTCCCACACATTCTGAAAAATGCTGTGGGAAAATAACATGAACATGTCAGGAACACTTGCGGAACTGTGGGAAAACTGTGGGAAAATGAGGATTTCGGAGGTTCTCAGCCCCACTAATGCAAGTAACTCTTGCCTTGTTAGCACACATTTTTTGGTCTTTTAGTTAGTTTAATTTGCACGGTCTTTCCGTCCAAATATTGAGCTAATGAGATGAAAGGAATCGGGAATACTCACCTAAGTTTGTGGGTCCACCCTGATTTAACTGCTTTGAGTGTTGAAGGTTGGAGTGCAGAAAGCTTCGTTTATTCGGCGTCGATGGACCGCCAAATAACAGTGGAAGAACTATACAAGCTGGTCTGGAAACGGCCTATGGTGCACATCGCTTGTGAACTAGGCATTTCGAATACCGCGTTATCAAAGTGTTGCTCAAGATATGGCATCCCCACCCCTAAAGCAGGTCATTGGACGAAGATCGAGCGGGGTATTCTGGTCGAGATACCAACGTTGCATCTAAAGCGAGAAGAACTCGCTGTGCTTGTAGAGTTGCCCACAAGTTCACCGATGAGTGAACATGCTATGCTAACGAAGAGGGATCGTTCTGAAATCGCTAAGTCTGTTGCAGCGCCGAGAATTGAAGAGCATTTAGACAATCCCCACCCGATAGTTGAGCAGTGGCTACGCGTGGGAGGACATGCTGTCTCTGGTAGCTCGACAGATGAAATGCCGATGGGAACTCTGAGTGAGTTTGATGATTTTCGCCTACGCGTAACCAGCTCCTTTTTAACATCAGTTGAGGCAGGTGGTGCAGAAATTACTAGTGCCAACTTGAATGGGCGCTTTGAATTGAGCGTCGGGGGTGCTCGTCTTGTAGCGATTATTCGTCAAAAAATGTCGGAGTTCCGGCGAGAAGGAATTGATCATAACAACTGGACTTGTTGGCCCGAGCACCATGGAGATTGGCTCTTTCCAACTAAAAATCTCAAATTTTCTTTGAGAGGGGACTGCATCCATCCAATTGAATTCTCGTGCAGCAGTAGACAGGTTCACGAGAAGGGCCTGAAGCGGTTACTAGTTTGTATATTTGCGGCACGACGAGCCAACCAGAGAAAGGAGTTGAAACAATCTCGGAAAAAAGAACAGCAAAAACGGCGATTGGCGGAAGAAGCCCATCGGAGAAGTTCGAAAGAGTTGGAAGAAGCGCGCTGGAAGCGTTTCCAAGAGGCAGGTGTGCGGTGGGAGCAAGCTCAGCGATTGAGGTCCTTTATCCAAAGCCTGCGAGTGAATTCTAGCAACATTGGCCCACTTCAGATTGAGGGCCGGTCCTTAGATTATTGGTTGGATTGGGCGCAGTCACGTGTCGAAGAATTTGATCCAGGAGCAAGGCCAGAACAACTGTTCTCAATTGAAAAGCAATAGGTTGAACTCGTTGCTGTAAACCTCAAACAAGTTCCCTTGATCACTACCTTCGCAAGAAAAGATTGTTACGAGCAACTTGATTGCGACAGGTCGTTTGGTGTGCACCTAGGTTTTCAGCGAACTGAGCAACGACCTAGAAATACCTCGGCCGTTGCTCAATTGAAATTAGTCTTCTGGAGTGTCGACATTAACAAAAAATGGAGTGAATGGGAGCCATCTTTTTAATTGTCTTTTGCCATTTACAACATTGTTAACCGCCTCGAAAAATGCCCGATCATGCTCGGCCTTGGAAAATGTCTCCATGCAACCTTTGAGGAGTTCTTTCGTTGGTTGGTCAGATGCCTTGATATAGTCGGCCACTCTCGACCGACCCAACTCGACAAACATCTGTAGTACGCTTCGGTTGTTTGCCTCAAGTGCTGTGCATAGTAACCGCCGCACTAAGTTGCTCTTTTCACCTGCTTTAATCGGTAGACCCTTTGAAAGCACAGACTTGAGGATTTCTGGAAAAGAGGCTGAAGCCTCAGCCAAACCTTTGGTATCCACTTCCGAAAGTTTTTCCCGAATGCTGCGGAAGATATCCGAGTGGAACTCTTCCGGAATAGCCAGAAGCATAGAGTCAAAATTTACTCCAGATTCTACATCTGTTATCCGGCCACTTAGAACCTTCAAAGCGAACTCCAAAAAGCTCTTTCGATACTCCAAAGAACTAATTTTCAAGTTGTTGGTGTGTATCAATTCACTGAGGATTCTAAGCCCGTGTGAGTCTTCTTCGAATATCTTCTGCCAAGCCTCGTCGTTCTTCGAGGTGAACTCTACTTCGAGAGTATTTCTATAGGTATCCCACTCTTCTTGGTTCGTATCCCTAATTGCAGTGAGCAACCCTATTGGTGTGTTCTGAACAACTGCTGCCGCAAAGTCGTTCTTGTTCGCCCTGTTTGAAGCGTAGTCTTCCAACGCTTGGGGAAAATCCGATTTCAACACGCCTTCAAGATATCCGAAGTTATCCAGCAACGTGTTCAAGCGCGTATTTTTAGGTGAAGAGTGAATAAAGGACTCTCTAATAACTCTTTCGATCAATGCGTCGCTATTGGTTTTTGCTTGCGTGATCCAGTTTGTAAATTTCTGCGCTGCAATAACATCGTCCACTATCCGGTGAATCACCTCGAGGCCAACGACTTCTTGGCCAACAAGAACAGATTTGAACCATTCATGGCCAGTTCGTGCTTCCGGCGAAATAGTCCCTGAATTGTGTTCGCGAGTGTTTGGTAGGTCTCCGTTCATATGCTGCTGGCGTGCAATGAACACTGCGGACCCCAACGAGGCGTGCGACAAGTTGCTTTCGAAACATACATGCAGGTTTCTGTAGAAGTTTGCCGTTTGCATGAGGCTGGATGTATCTATTTCACCGCGGCCATCATCTCCTGCATAAATCCAAACGGCGATTAAAATATCCAAGTAGTTGGAAAACTTAGCACTCTCATCGGGTTCGAACGACCTCAAATCGTTGACGATTTGATTGCCTATTGCTTTCCATGAATCCACTTTTACCAAGTTTGCACGTTTCAATTCTGCAAATGTCTCACGCGCAACTTGGCTGTATTCCGTAGCGAAACCAGTAATCTCATTGTGATCGTCGGAGAGATCAAGGGTCACATTTTTGTAGAGGCGTAGCGGCACATGAATTTCGTCGGCCATTGATGCTATGCCGAGCGTGAAGTCTGCGTCGTTAGGCAATGAGATTGTTTCTACAGCATCTAAGAATTGTTCCTCGGTTTTACTGCGTTCAAGTTGCGACTTCAGTGATACAAGGAATTCCGACCACAAAATTCCTCCTTCAACCCCATAGTTTAATGCGTCATCCTCGTCGGGCAGGAACTTTTTCATTATTTCAGCAACTAGTTCTGGGTATTGCCCGTCATCTCTCAGCAGCAGCAGCAATAGATATGGTCCATACGCACTGTCATTGAACGGAATCTGTGAAACTTCATCGAATGCTTCGATTAAGCTGTTAGAAATCTGAGATCTTGACGCGCCGCTATAGTCAGTGAGTAGCTGAAAAAAGTTCTGGATCACTTGCTCGTATTCGCCGCTACTTATCCATGCGGATGAGTTGATTTGAATGACTTCGTCCACTCGTAAATCGAATCCTTTCGATGCGGACAAATTGATCAGTTCTGAAGAGGTGGATGACGTTGCGGCAGCGGCTATTCTATTGTCGAGAAGTAGTTCGAGTGCAAGGTTAGCATCAACATTATAGAGTATTGCCGCAAGGTTTTCTTCAATTTCAGGATCAGGTGCCAGCCTTCGAATTTTTTTGTCTAGGAAGCTTGCTTCAGTGAGGACTGTAGGATCTGTCTCGATTTCTTCGCGAAAGCAAATGTACACGGCCACTGTGGTGAGCGGAAAAATTCCCTTGTGCATGGAGAACATTCCGGTGGCCTCATTAATAAATGAAATAATCTGCCTTGGCGTGAAATGCCCATTTTTTCCAGTCAATTGAGCGCAAAAAATTAGGTAGGTGCGGAAAAGCTCGTCACTATCTTTATAGTTTGGAAGTGCTTCCTCTATCTTGGTTTCAAAGAACTCACGCGAGTTGGACATAACAGGGGGAGCAACGTACAAAACTTCATCGAATGTCTTGGAAAAAAGTTCGCGTTTTTCCAGAGCCAAGGTTGAAGCTTTGTTTTTATCATCCTTCGTTTCGGATTCGTTAGACGCAGAAACTCCAATATCCGTGTTGTTTAGGATGTGTTTTCTATCGTAAGGAACGATAGCGGTAATGACAGAATTACTGACTTTTGGTTTTCCCTGAGAGTTGTTTGAGAAGATCGACCTGACCGCCGACCAATAATTAGTAAGTTCATCCGCAGGCAACCGATCGATGTTGTCTAACACCATGACAATTTTGTTTTCACTGTCCTGCACTGTCTCAAGGATTTTATGAAGGGTTTCTTGAAACTCAAAGTCGTTGGGGTCTACTTCCCTGATGCGCTGTGTAATTGTCTGATTTTCATACTGTTTGGATGCGATTAGCAGTGTCCTAGACAGTGCGTTCAAAAAGCCGCGAAATGATCGATCTGATCCCGACTTTTGTTTTATCCGTGCCCTAATAATTGTCAGGAGCACGAAGCTGTATAGCAGCAGCATCGGCCAGGAGAATAAAAAGGACTCAGTTCCGGTAGCGGCAGTTGTAGTGGCAACAGAACCAGAAGGGGCGCCACTAGTCTTATTAGCTTTTTCAGCAGCCAAGTATTCCGACCTAGCCCAAAAGTAGAAAATGGGCAGAAATGGTAATGTTAGGAGAATTACTATTCCGTACCAGTCTAACTCAGTGTGGTTGTCGGTGCTGAGCTCCCGCTTTTTACCTTTTACCTCCTTCTCGATTTCCTCGAGCCTTGCTGCTTTTTTCTTAAATTTCTGTTTTGACCAATCCAGAAGATGTTCCAGAAATGTCCGTCGGAAGGCCGTTCCTTGTGACTTCCATATATCGAAGGTAAAGAAGTTAAAGTTAGTGCTACCCGACGATGTGTTTTCAGCCAGAGACTTCTCGGCAATCTCAACAATACTTGACTTGCCGCTTCCCCATGGGCCGTCCAGGCCGATTGCTCGATCTTGAGATTGGAACTCGGAGATTGCCAACGCAAGAAATTCCGCAGTCTTTTGGTGCCCTTTGCCCTGAAATAGGTCTTGTCTTGAAGGTTCGTCAATTAAAATTTTACGTTTGTATTCAATGCTTTCCACTTTGCGTTCCTCGATATTTTTTGCAACTATGAGGAAAAATTGGTAAATTGCAATCTCTCTTGAGGTGTTTGCGCTAGAGAGGTGTGGAGTAGTCGACGCTAACGACGGGTAGCCGACCATGCTTGCTATCGTTTGGAGCAGGTTTGCACCGAAAAGACTGGAAAACCGACCATACTCAGCTTCCCGACAAGGAATACAAGACGTCGTTTGATAATCAGAGGTCCTCTTGTTGGTAAATCCAGAGGTACTTTCGTTCCGTTTTTTGCCTTTTCCTAGCTGATTTTCCCACAGTTGGCGGTTAGAGATGTCCATAACTATTTGTTAGAAAATAAGATTAAAATGGGGGGTGAGATTTTGTGGATCCAGAGGTCGCCGGTTCGAATCCAGCAGGCGGTACCATTTTCCCTTATTCATAACGCTTTCTCAGTACTTTCCTGAGATTCTCGGCAAGAAAAAACCGGGCCAAAAACAAGCCCGGCTGCCGAATTGTGTGGTTGCCTGACTTAGCGCGCCAGGTTCAGACGGAACCTCATCTTGGCCTTTCTGGCCGCTGGCAAGTGGCGGTTCAGTCGTTTGTTGATCAGCCCGAACACCCCGACCACCACCAGCGTCAGCAGGATGAAGTAGAAGGCCAAGATCGGGTAGGGGATGAACGGATTGAACGTCTTGTCGGCGAAATAGCTGGCGTAGTACAGCGCGTCGCCACGTTGCTGCCAGGCGGGGAAGGCCGAGAAGAAGACCAGCGTGGTGGCGTGAAACAGGAAGATTGCTTCGTTCGTATAGGCAGGCCAGGCCAGACGCAGCATGGTGGGCCAAATGATCCGGCGGAATCGCGACCAACCGGACATGCCATAGGCATCAGCGGCCTCGATATCACCCTTGGGGATCGAGCGCAGCGCACCATAGAAGATCTCACCGGTATAGGCGGCGGTGTTCAGGAACAAAACGATCAACGCCCCCAGCCATGCCGACGTCAGGGCATCGAACATCGGGTAAGATTTCTTCAGCGACAGGAAGAAGAAGTAGGCAAAGAAGAACTGGATGAACAGCGGCGAACCGCGGAAGATAAAGATGAACCACTCGGACGGCTTGCGCAGCCACTTGTTGGTGGATGCTTTGCCCATTGCCACGGCGGTTGCCAGAAAGAACCCGGTGACCAGAGCCATGATGCCGAAATAGATATTCCAGATCATGCCTGAACCGATCAGGGTGAATTGCTCGCACAGGGTAAAATCGTTGCGCGGCAGTAGCCGCTCACCAAGGCCCAGGGAACGCAGGCCGTAATCCTGGATGGTCTGAATGCAGCTCATGCGGTGGTCTCCTTGCGCAGAAGCTCTCCGCCTGATGTGGCCTGTCCGTGGGACAGACGGCGCATCAGCTTTTCAAGCCCGATTTCCGAGACGCGGGTCATGCCGAGGTAGAAGACCAGCAGAGCCAGGAAGTACCACATGCGCCAGTCGCCATGGGGGTATTGGGTGAATTTCGTGGTCTTGGTCCCGCCCAATTCGCGGGCCCAATAGACGATGTCTTCGATACCAAGCAAGAACAGAAGTGGGGTGGCTTTGATCAGCACCATCCACAGGTTCGACAGGCCGGGCAGGGCGTAAACCCACATTTGCGGCACGAGGATGCGCCAGAATGTCTGGCTGGGGGACAGACCATATGCAGCTGCTGTTTCCAGCTGGGCATGGGGAACCGCACGCATGCCGCCGAACAACACGTTAGCCGCAAAAGCGCCGAAAACGATCGAGAATGTGATGACTGCGAGGAAGAAACCATAGGTCTCATGCACAAATTCCGGCGCGGTGCTGAGCGGAAGTTTTGCCGACTGGCAAACGATGAAGTCGTTGCCCTGGCGGATCGGGTCCGGCCAATCGGGGCAAAGGATCTTATGGCGCGTCCATTCAAAAGCCTGATCCAGAGCGATCACGAAGAACATGAAGAAGGCGATGTCCGGCACACCCCGTACAATCGCGATATAGCCTTTGCCCAGCCAGCTGATGGGAGGGATATGCGAACGGGCGGCCATGGCACCCACGAACCCGAAACTCAACGCCACGGGCGCCGTGACGGCCAGCAACAGCAGGACCTTCAGGAACGACAGGTAGAACGACCAGTGCACGCCGTTGGTGAGGTAGCAGGAAAACCAGCGGAACGTGCCCAGCGTATCGGGATCAGTGCAAAACGAGAAAATGGCGGGCCTCTTGAGGTGCTAAGGCTCAGGGGCGGCGCGCCCCGGTATTGGGGCGCGCAACCTGATTCAGATCAGAAGGTCGAGGACACTTCCCATTTGGTGATCAGCTCGTTCAGGCTGCCGTCGTCCTTCATGGACTGGATGGCAGTGTTGAGCTTCTCTTTCAGATCACCGTCCGACTCGCGCACACCGATGCCGACACCACCGCCCAGCGGGACATCTTCGGCGACAAAGCGCAGGTCCGCGTCTTCATCTGCAATCGGCGCAAGGAAAGACTTATCGGCCAGAACAGCGTCAGCTTCGCCATTGCGCACGGCTGCGATGGTTTCTTCGGGGCTGGCGAACTCGACGAGAGTTGCACCGGATTCGGCAATGTAGCCGGCCTGAATGGTGCCGGTCTGTGCCGCAACAACGCCGTTCGCGACATCAACGTCGTCGGAGGTTGCAACATAAGCCGACGGATCCGGAGGCGTGTAGTTCTGAGTGAAATCAATCACTTCGTCACGCTCGTCGGTGATCGACATGCCCGCGATGATGACATCATAGTTGCCAGACACCAGGTTCGGAATGATCGAATCCCAGTCGTTCTTGACCCATTCGCATTCCAGGTTTGCGCGCTTGCACAGCTCGTCACCCAGCTCACGCTCGAAACCGTCGATCTCGCCGGCGTCATTGATGAAGTTCCACGGAGGGTAGGCGCCTTCGGTGCCCATGCGGACCGTATCGGCCATGGCCATACCGGCGCTCAGCGCCAGTGCTGCTGTGGTCAGAATCAGGTTTTTCATTGTTACTCCCCTTTTTGGTTCTGTCCTGAATTTATGCCGCCATGGTGGCGGAGAGAAAACCCTGAAGTCGCGTGGATTCAGGGGTAGTAAAGATGTCTTCCGGCAGGCCTTCTTCTTCGATGAGGCCTTGATGCAGGAACACCACATGGCTCGAGATATCGGCAGCCATTTTCATGTCATGCGTTACAATAATCATGGTGCGGCCTTCGGCGGCCAGATCCTTGATCACCTTGATCACTTCCTGTTCCAGTTCGGGGTCCAACGCCGATGTGGGCTCGTCGAACAGCAGGGCCTGAGGCTCCATGCACAGGCCGCGCGCAATCGCGGCGCGCTGCTGCTGACCACCTGACAGTTGCGCGGGATATGCGTCGCATTTGTCGCCGATGCCGACCTTTTCCAGATACCTACGGGCGCTGTCTTCAGCCTCGGCCTTGTCGCGGCCCATGACGGTCACGGGGGCCTCCATCACGTTTTGCAGGATGGTCATATGGGCCCACAGATTGAACTGCTGAAACACCATCGACAGGTTTGTGCGAATGCGCAGGACCTGTTTGGGATCGGCCGGACGGCGGTTATGTGCGTTGCCAGTCCAGCGGACAGGTTCGCCCTTGAACAGAATTTCGCCCTCTTGGCTGTCTTCCAACAGGTTGCAGCAGCGCAGAAGCGTCGATTTGCCAGAACCGGACGAACCGATAAGTGAGACGACATCACCGCGTCTGGCGGTGATATCCACCCCTTTCAATACCTCAAGATTGCCAAAGCTCTTGTGTAGGTTTTTGATCTCGATGACCGGAGTGGAATCTGTCACGGGTGGTCCAGCTGCTATTGGTGTTGGTGCGGTACTAGGGCTGAAATTTCAGAGCAATGCAATGCGCAAATGACACGGAACGGGCCACAAACTGTCAAAATGACCAGACGTTCTGACCAAAGTGGTCACGGATCGATCAATTTGGCAGCCTCAGGGGACGGGTCGGGAACGGCAAGGTAATGCTCGGCTGGAATGTCGATCAGACCACGCAAGTGCAGCATCTTTTGGTCGGCGGGGGAAAGATCGTTGATGGCTGCACGAACCGCCTTTGCAATCTGGGGCGCATCCTGACAATTGGCCGTGATATAGGGCAGGGCGGGCGAAGGTTCGGTTGCTGCGACCTCGCGAAGCTCAGGGCCCAAATTCGAGTGTTCCTTGAGTAATTCCCACGTAAGCGCATCCAGCGCGGCATAATCCGCGCGGCCTTCCGCAACAGCGGCTGCCGAAAGGGCATGACCGCCAGTTTCCAACACACCACTTGGAAGGCGGCTGTGTCGTGACAGATGAACCATGGGCGCAGCCCAACCGGACTGAGAAAGCGCTTCATTGTAAGCAAAGGTGCCGTTGGCAAGCTGGTCCAGATCGCGGGTATCGTCTTTTCGGGCCACGATAACGGACTGGTAGTACCCTGGCGGACAGCCTGCCAAACCGTAGTCCGGCGTACCAACAAGCCGAACTATACCGTGCAACCGGGTGCGGTAAGGCATGCCGCAGGTTTGGGAGAAAACAAGGTCGGGGCTATGCCAGACGTCCCAAACGTCGGCGCCGCGTGTCAAATGTGAGGGACCAAAACCAAGATGCGCCCGAATCAACGACCAGAACCGATCATTGGCTGGTTGCAGCGCGGGCATGTCATACATGCCCAGCATTGCAATCACGATTTGGCTGCCTTTTGCCGTGCCAGGGCGGAATCGACGTCGCTGACACCCAGCAGGCTGACCACCAGACGCAGCAGCGAATCTTCTTCGCCGGTCCGGTGCCCATCGGCCAGTGCGACCGACCACATCGCCTGAACCACGGCCAATCGGTCATCGTAAGCGACAGCCTCTTTGATTGCGCGGGTAAAGCGGACGGTATCGGGGGCTTCGGCTTCTAGATCTTCGGCGCTGGCGCGAAGGGCTGCGGCCTCAAAAGGGGATAGGCCATAGCGTTCCGCCGATATCCGGTCGATTCGTGCCATTTCCGTGTCGGCATAGTCGTTGTCGGATCTGGCGATGCGCACCAGAAGGGCCGTCAGGGCCAAACGGGCGTCGTTATCGGCAAGAGGGTCGGGCTGCGGCTGGGTGAGCCGGGACAGAAAATCGCTGAACATGAATTGGTTATAGAAGCGGACTACTTCTGTTCCAAGCGCGTTTGTACCCGTTCATGCGCTTCTTGGCTGTCTTTAAAGCTCAGGCCCATGGCAATGCGGGCTTCTTCGACGATCTTCATTTCGCCTTCGTCCGAATTGCCATCGGCCAGAACGACCTCCCACAAGGCGTCCAGCGCGGCGAGACGTTCCTGCAGGTCGGTTGTTTCGCGGATCAACTTGCCGAATGTATCGGTGTCTGGCGCGGCGGCGTGCAATTTTTCGCAGGTGGCGCGGACTTTGGCGGCCTCGATCGCGTTGTGCTGATAGAGCCGCGCAAGAATACGGTCGATCAGGCTGATTTCTTCCAGCTTGTAATCCCGATCCGCCTGCGCCACGCGCACCATCAAAGCACCCAAGGCCAGTTCGGCGTCAGGATCGGGCAAATGGTCGTGCTGTGGCGGGCGAAACGCCTGAAGGAATTTTTTCAACATGCCGCGAGGTTATTCCATATTTTGTGGCCCGCCAAGCGCTGACTACCCGTCATAGCCGTGAATGGTCACAACTTTGCCGGTATCCGCTTGTATCGGTATCTACCCGCTGGCTAGGCGCCTGACTGCAGCGCCTGTTTCGCTTGTTCCTGTAGCCAGCCCAGCATCTTCCGGTACGGCACAGGCCCATAACTGATCCGGGCGACGCCCAGTGACGCAAGCGTCGCGGTATCCGGCGTCCCGGGCAGGGCAATGATATTCACAGGTAGATCAGTCGATTCGCAAAGCCGGGCGATCATGTCCTCATCCTTGAGGCCGGGTGCAAAGAATCCGCTGGCACCCGCGTCGGCATAGGCTTTGGCGCGTGCCATCGCATCGTCCAGCATCGCCTCGACATGCGTTTCCGGCGCAGCCTTCAGGAAGATGTCCGTTCTGGCGTTGATAAAGGCGGGGACGCCAGCGACGTCACACCCTTCGCGCATCGCACCAACGCGAGCCGCCTGGGTTTCGATGTCGTATAGGTCCTTGGTGCCGACAATCTGGTCTTCGAAGTTGAAGCCGACGACACCTGTTTCAAGTGCACTTTGGACATTGGCGATGATTCCCACCGCGTCCTCGGCATAGGCCCCCTCGAAATCCAAAGAAACAGGAAGGTCTACGGCGCTGACGATTCGGCCGACGTTGTCCAAAGCGACATCCAGCGGGATGTTCTGGCCGTCGCCAAATCCCTGCGCCATTGCAACGGGTGCGCTGCCGGTCGCCAATGCCATGGCGCCTGCATCCCGCACGGCACCGGCGCTGCCAGCGTCCCAGATGTTAAAAAGGATGACCGGATCGCCCTTTTTGTGCAGGGCCGCAAAGGTTTCCGCGTTTTGGATTTGATCGGTCATTTGGGCCTCTCCTGTCATCATTTACCCAACAGTAACCACGTGGAACTGTGCCCGAGTAGTGTTTTTTGGCCGCACACCGTCACTTTGCGGTGACGAAAGAAAATGGGCCAACATTTGTTGGCCCGAATTCTGCGACATGGTGAGATCAGTTGAAGATGATTTAGTCTTGGCCGGCAGTGCCAGATACGTATCTGGCGCTGAACGCCGACTCGCCTAGCCGCTTGAGAAGTGACAACTCGGTCTCCAGCCATGCTTTGTGGCCTTCTTCCTCCAGCAAAATTCGTTCAAACAATGTTCGGGTTCCAACGTCGCCAGCCTCGGCCGCTTGTGCTGCGGCTTGGGTGTAGAAATCGATGGCTTCCATTTCATCCTTCAGGTCTGCGGTAAACATCTCTTCCAGGTCGTCCGCCGCCTTTGGGTTTTTCTGAAGCTCAAGCTCTGGCTTTGCGCCCAGGAAAAGAATGCGTTCGATATAGGCATCAGAATGCCCCAGTTCTTCCTGCATCTCGCCGCGCATCTTCTCGGCCAGGATGTCCAAGCCCCAGTCATTCAGCACATGCGCATGCAACTGGTACTGATGCGCTGCTGTCATTTCCATGTGAAGCGCTTGTTGGAGGTTTGTGATCGTTGTCGAATTGCTCATCGGAATACTCCTGAATCTTTGAACTGCATCAAATTACGCGGCACGCGGGCCTGCTTGTTCAAATAGTTAGGAGGTTACACCCCACAAAACAATGCGGGGTGACAGTCCGACACAGATAGCTCTTAAACGAGACGAGAGGTGTCTTTCGCTGCGCGCACAAAATCGCGGAACAGTGGATGCGGTTCAAATGGTTTGGATTTCAGTTCCGGATGGTACTGGACGCCGATGAACCAAGGGTGGTCAGACCATTCGACGATTTCGGGCAGGCGACCATCGGGCGACATGCCCGAGAAGTTCAGACCAGCCTTTTCCAGCTTGTCGCGATACTTGATATCCACCTCATAGCGGTGGCGGTGGCGCTCTTCGATATTGGTGCCGCCGTATACCTCTGCCACTTTCGAGCCATCGGCCAGTACCGCGTCATAGGCGCCCAAACGCATGGTACCGCCTTTATCGTCACCGACCTTGCGTTCGACCTTGTGGTTGCCCTGCACCCATTCTTTCAGGTGGTAAACAACAGGCTCAAAACGTTTTTTGCCCGCTTCGTGGTCAAACTCTTCCGAGCCCGCTTCGGTAATGCCAGCGGCGTTGCGGGCTGCTTCGATGACAGCCATCTGCATACCAAGGCAGATTCCCAGGTAGGGCACTTTGTGTTCGCGCGCGTATTGCGCGGCTTTGATCTTGCCTTCAGTGCCGCGTTCGCCAAATCCACCGGGAACGAGGATCGCGTGGAATCCTTCCAGATGCGGGGCTGCGTCTTCGGTATCAAACACCTCGGCATCGACCCATTCGACTTTGACGCGAACCCGGTTGGCCATACCGCCATGGGTCAGTGCCTCGGCAATCGATTTATAGGCGTCTTCAAGCTGCGTGTATTTGCCGACGATGGCGACTTTAACTTCGCCTTCGGCATTGTGGATGCGGTCGCTGACATCTTCCCATTTTGTAAGATCAGGCTTGGGGGCAGGGCTGATCTGGAACGCATCCAGAACCGCCTGATCCAGACCTTCGCGGTGATAGGCCAGCGGGGCGTCATAAATGGTCGACAGATCCTGTGCCGCGATCACGCTGTCCGGGCGCACGTTGCAGAACAACGCCAGCTTTTCGCGCTCTTTGACCGGGATGGGACCCTCGGAGCGACAGACCAGAATGTCAGGAGCCAGACCGATCGAGCGCAGCTCTTTCACCGAGTGCTGGGTCGGCTTGGTTTTCAATTCGCCCGAGGCTTTGATGTAGGGCAGCAGGGTCAGGTGCATGAACAGGCATTGGCCGCGCGGCTTGTCCTGGCTGAACTGACGGATAGCTTCAAAGAAGGGCAGGCCTTCGATATCGCCGACGGTGCCGCCAATCTCGCACAGCATAAAATCGACCTCATCCTCACCGATCGAGATAAAGTCTTTAATCTCGTTGGTGACGTGCGGAATCACCTGAATGGTCTTGCCCAGGTAGTCACCGCGGCGCTCTTTCTCGAGCACGTTGGAATAAATCCGACCTGAACTAACCGAGTCGGTCTTGCGGGCCGCCACACCGGTGAATCGTTCGTAGTGACCAAGATCTAGGTCGGTTTCGGCCCCGTCATCGGTCACGAACACTTCGCCATGCTCGAACGGCGACATCGTGCCGGGGTCAACGTTGAGATAGGGGTCCAGCTTGCGCAGACGTACCGAATACCCTCGGGCCTGCAACAGCGCGCCCAAAGCCGCCGAAGCCAGTCCTTTACCCAAAGACGAAACCACACCACCAGTGATGAAAATAAAACGCGCCATGTTTTCGGCTGCTCCCGTGAGACGTCAAAATCAGCTGCCCGACGGTTCCGAAAAACCGCTGCACCACGGGACTTCACATATAAAGGATTCGCGCCAATAGCGCAAGAGAACCGCAAGATGCTGTTGCAGTTCTCTTTCAAGTTTCTAGGTTTTGTGGATCAGTTGGCTTGTGGGATCAGCGGCGCGTTGTCGCCATCTGCCGGAGGCAGCAGATCGTCAGCCGACGGAACCGCAGGTGTGCTTTCCTCGGTTGGTGCCGGGGCCGGAACGCCCAAACGGTCGATCACCGAACTGCCCGAGGATTTCTGAGCGGCCAGAATGGTCAGCGTGATTGATGTCACGATGAAACAAGCGGCCAGGATCCACGTCACCTTGCCCAAAGCAGTCGCTGCGGCGCGTCCGGTCATGGCGCCGCCACCCCCGCCGCCCATGCCAAGGCCACCGCCTTCGGACCGCTGCATCAGAACGACGGCGATCAGGCCCAGAGCCAAGAGGAGGTGGATAATGAGAACGACGTTTTCCATGGTGTTCCTGTACAGCGTGGCGTGTATCGCGTGGTACTTATGCAAGTTTTCCAGCGGGGGCAAGGGAGGAGTTGGCATCAAGAACGGTGATGTTTCAGATCACGGCAAAGGGACTGGACAGCATGGCCGCACCTCGCGCAGGCTGCGGCCATGCCACATGATGATCACGACCACCCGCACACCCTTTTGCCACCTGATCCTGCGTTGCGCGTAAAGGCGCTGGAAACGATTCTGACTCGCAAGGGACTGATCGATCCGGCGGCGCTGGATGAAATTATTGATACCTATCAGAACAAGATCGGCCCGCAGAACGGCGCGCGGGTCGTTGCCAAAGCCTGGACTGACCCGGACTTCAAAGCCGCGTTGCTGAAAGATGCCACATCGGTTGTCGCCGATCTGGGTTATTACGGGCGTCAGGGCGAACACATGGTTGTCGTCGCAAACACACCTGAACAGCACAACATGGTCGTGTGCACCTTGTGCAGCTGTTACCCGTGGCCGCTGCTTGGTATTCCGCCGGGTTGGTACAAATCCGATGCCTATCGGGCGCGGGCTGTGCGTGAGCCGCGCAAGGTTCTGGCTGAGTTCGGGGTGACCCTGCCCGAGACGTCCTCGGTTCGCGTTTGGGATTCGACGGCCGAGGTGCGGTACCTTGTGCTTCCGATGCGGCCAGAAGACACGGATGGCTTAACCGAAGACGAGTTGGCGGCACTTGTCACACGCGACAGCATGATCGGAACCGGCCTGCCAAAGGTGCCTTCATGACCAGAGTTCACGATATGGGGGGGCAGTTCGGCGATGGACCTGTGCACCCCGAACCCGATGATGCCCCGGTTTTTGCTGAAGACTGGCATGCGCGGGCATTGGCAGTCACGCTGGCCGCTGGATCGCTGGGGCAATGGAACATTGATATCTCACGTCACGCACGCGAAAGGCTCTCACCCAAGGACTACACGCGATTTTCTTATTATGAGAAATGGATTTCAGCCCTGACGGACCTGCTGGTCGAAAGCGGCGTGCTGACCGAAGAAGACCTACGTGGCGAGGCAGACAAAGAAGAACACCCGCTGGCGAGCCGTAAGATGAAGGCCGAAGCGGTTGCTGGTGTGCTGGCCAGCGGCGGTCCTGCGGATAGACCTTCGAACGTCCCGGCGGAATATGCGATCGGGCAGGAGGTCGTGACAACACGTCCAACTGCCAACCGCTTGGTCGACGGCGGTCATACTCGGTTGCCCCACTATGCCGCCGGAGCGAAGGGGCGCATTCTAATGATGCACGGGACGCACGTGCTGCCGGATTCCAGCGCTCACAGATTGGGAGACGCGCCTGAGCCACTATATGCTGTTGTATTCCCGGCATCCGAACTTTGGACCAACCCGGAACATCCCAATGACGAGGTGGTTTTGGATCTTTGGCAAAGCTATCTGGGCCCGGCATGAGCAATTGCGTTGCCCATTCCGCCCCTGAGCCTGTTTTTGCTGAACCCTGGCATGCGCAGGTGTTTGCCGTGACGGTCGCACTGAATGAGACGGGCCGGTTTGATTGGCCCGATTGGGCTGCGCGGTTCTCGGACACCCTGAAGCGCCATGGGCTGGATCGGGAACTGAACGGCGGGAACGACTACTTTTTCGCGTGGCTGGAAACGCTTGAGGCATTGTTGGCCGAGCAAGGCACAGCCATGCCCGACGACGTAAACCGGCTGCGCAACGCCTGGGAAGACGCATATCTGACAACCCCACACGGCAATCCGGTGCAGCTAACGGACAAGTAGTTCTCGGAACTGCTCAACTGCGTCGAATTACCGGTTTCCCTGTCGCGTTACCCCCGTTATACGAGCCGAGTTTGATATCTCAGCGCAAAAGGACCGGATATGGCCAATGTGGTTGTTGTCGGCGCCCAGTGGGGTGACGAAGGAAAAGGCAAGATCGTCGACTGGCTCAGCGAGCGTGCAGACGTAATTGCACGCTTTCAGGGCGGACATAACGCCGGTCACACGCTGGTCATCGATGGTGAAGTCTACAAGCTGCATGCGCTGCCGTCCGGTGTTGTTCGCGGCGGAAAACTGAGTGTCATCGGAAACGGTGTTGTGCTGGATCCTTGGCACCTGATCAAAGAGATCGGAACCATTCAGGCTCAGGGCGTCGAAATCACCCCTGAAAATCTAATGATTGCTGAAAATACACCGCTGATCCTGCCGTTCCATGGTGAACTGGATCGGGCGCGTGAAAGTCAAAACTCGGTTGCGAAAATCGGGACAACCGGCCGCGGCATTGGTCCTTGCTACGAAGACAAGGTTGGCCGACGTGTGATCCGAGTGGCTGATCTTGCAGACGATGCAACGCTGGCATTGCGAGTTGATCGCGCCTTGGTTCACCACAACGCGCTGAGAAACGGCCTTGGGCTGGAGCCGATTGATCGTAATGCTCTGATCGCTCAGCTTAAAGAGATCGCGCCGCAAATTCTGCCGTTTGCTGCACCCGTCTGGAAAGTGTTGAACGAAAAGCGCAAGGCCGGCAAGCGTATCCTGTTCGAAGGCGCGCAAGGTGCGTTGCTGGATATTGATTTCGGAACTTACCCGTTTGTGACGTCGTCCAATGTTATCGCCGGTCAAGCTTCCACAGGCGTAGGAATCGGTCCGGGTTCTATCGATTTCGTTCTGGGCATCGTCAAAGCCTACACAACCCGTGTAGGCGAGGGGCCGTTCCCAACCGAGCTGGACGACGACGATGGTCAGCGGCTTGGTGAGCGTGGGCACGAGTTCGGGACGACCACAGGCCGCAAACGTCGTTGTGGTTGGTTCGATGCCTGCCTGGTGCGCCAAACATGCGCGACCAGCGGTGTGAACGGTATCTCACTGACCAAACTGGACGTTCTGGACGGATTCGAAACCCTGAAAATCTGCGTTGGCTATGAGCTGGACGGAGAACGTCTGGATTATCTTCCGACTGCGGCCGACCAACAGGCGCGCTGCAAGCCGATTTATGAAGAGATGCCGGGTTGGAGCGAATCCACCGAAGGCGCGCGCAGCTGGGCGGATCTGCCCGCCAATGCCATCAAATACGTGCGCCGGGTCGAAGAGCTGATCGATTGTCCCGTCGCCCTTTTGTCCACCAGCCCGGAGCGGGATGACACCATTCTGGTGACAGACCCGTTTGCAGACTGATGGCAGAGGAACAGAAACAAGGCCTCAGCTATAAGGCGCGCCGCCGTTGGTCTCTGGCGCTTTTGCTGATTGGATTGCCGCTTTACATCGTGGCTGTGGTGACGGTTGTGAACTGGCTTGATCGCCCGCCGATCTGGCTTGAACTGCTGGTCTATGTCGGTCTGGGCATCGTGTGGGCCTTGCCCTTCAAGTTCGTGTTCAAAGGCGTTGGGCAAGCAGACCCGGATCAATCGGAAGATTGAGAGAGCACTTCTTTTACCTTACAAAAAAAGGGGGCCGATGATTGCATCGGCCCCTTTTTCTTTTGATTATTTAAGTTCAGCCTGCGGCGCGCTCATCGTCAGGACGGAACCCGATCTGCGTTGATGCAGCGAAGCGACCTCCACCGGCTTTTTCGATCTTGCCGTCCCGAAGCAATTGACCGAACGAGCGCAGGCTTTCTTCACGGTTGAAGTCATCCTGCTTGAGCGAACGAATCTTGTTCATCAACTGCGGGCGCGAGAATTGTTCCTGACCTTCGATGAACGACAAGTAGGCGGCTGCAGCTTCCAACAGGTCGGGCAGCGATTGTGCGCCTTGTTCCTGTGCAAACAGGGCAAAACCACCTTCTTCGTTGGAGTCGCCTGCTTCGTCTTCTGACTTGGACGTGACGCGGCGCGGGGTCACTGGACCGGAGTCCTGTTCCCTTGCGTCGACACGCTGTTCCGCAACCAGTTTCAGTGGCGACGAGGTGTCCGACTGAGGGCGCATGCTGGTGACTTGAATCTCGGGGCGGCGCGGGCTGACGACCGAGGTCAGATCGCCGCGATATCCGCTTTCCTCGGACTCTTCTTGCTGGGGCCGATCCTCGCGCTCAGCTTCGGTTGCGGCGACGGCCGTGCGCAGATGCGAATAGGTTTCGCGCTGCGTGCTGGTCGCCGGGTCATCCATCTGGCTGTCGGCCTTGTCCATCAGGCGGGACAAATCCTGATCCAGTGCATTTTCGTTCGATGATTGACCGTCCATTGCGGCCTCGACCTTCGAAATCTCGCTTAGAACATTGGCCTCATCCTCGGCGGTCAGATAACCCTCTTGGGTCTCTGCGACCTCTTCGATCTGATCCTCTTCGGTCTCTTCACTCAGGATATTGCCGGGCTCATCGGTTTCGGCCGTTTCTTCAAGATCGGTGAACAGTGCCGATGGCGTGGGCGCCTCTTCCTCGTCTTCGTAGTCGGCGTCCTGCTGCATCGAGAATGGCTGCACGGGTTCTACCGGTTCTTCCGTTGTTTCGGCTTCTGCCACTGGCTCTGCCACGGCAGGGGTGTCCTCGATTTCTTCTGCCTCAAAAGCTGGTGCCATAGTTTCAGCGGCTGCTTCGGGCTTGTCCGATTCCGAAAGGTCCGACGCCTCGAGCGAACCCGCCTCAAACGCGGCGGCGACCGCATCCTTCGGAGCAGCTGGCTGATTACCCAGGCTTGTGTCTTCGTCTTCAGTATAAATCACCGAGTTTTCTTCGGAATGCGAAACGACGGCGCGGATGCGCTGTAGTTTCGCGGCAATGCTGTCGGCAGCTGGGGCAGGCGCGCTTTCAACCGGCTCGGCATCAGCAAAGAACGACTCGGCCCCTTGTGCAGGGGGGGTGGCACTGGGG
The DNA here is from genome assembly GCF_059612275.1 of Ruegeria sp. CDSA034. NCBI lineage: Bacteria > Pseudomonadati > Pseudomonadota > Alphaproteobacteria > Rhodobacterales > Roseobacteraceae > Ruegeria > Ruegeria sp. CDSA034. The sequence continues at coordinate 648,113 of NZ_JBXWQH010000001.1, read as the reverse complement.
TTCATCACTTGGGGGTCTGCTTGCGCAGCGGTTGGAACCACAGCAGGGGTTGGCTTTGCAGCCTGCTGGGTCGCGCGCAGCAACAGGCCGGAATCGCTCTGGCTGGCTTCTACATGTTTTGCGGCGTCACGCTGTGCGATCCGGGTCAGCATTTCTGCGTCAGGCTGTGGGGGTTCAGAACCAAAATACCGATCGTCGGCAGAAAGATCACGGAAGTATTCTGCGATTGCCTTCATCGTTTCGAATGAATCGTCGAATCCTTCCAAAGTGCAGGAGAAGGTTCCATAAGAAACGGTCAATACCTTGTTGTTCTGTACCATCAGACGCACGTCCTCTACAAACTACGAGAGCCAACCACCTTATGCAGGCACACCTATTGGCTCGGAACTCTCTGCATGAACCTATCATTTTGTGGTCTCAATGTGTCCAAATCCGGGAAAAATGATCAATCTAAGTAAAAAACGCCCAATTGTACGGTCATTTGAGCCAATTGCACTGGTCGGAGGTGGGGAAATCGGCCCTGACGACCTGGAGGTGATGCTGATTCGCGCCAATACGGTCGTGGCGGCCGATGGTGGAGCCGCCCCATTGGTAGAATCGGGTCGCCTCCCTGATGCCGTGATTGGTGATTTCGATTCGCTGGACAGCCGACACAAAGACCAAATTCCAGTGGACCGGTTGTATCCCATACGGGAACAAAACAGCACGGATTTTGACAAGGCTCTGCGCAGCATCGACGCGCCTGTTGTGTTGGGGGCAGGGTTCTTGGGCGGGAGGTTGGACCATCAGCTTGCTGTTCTTAACACGTTGGTTCAGAGACAGGATCGCCCCTGTGTCCTGTTGGGCGAGACCGAGGTCGTCTTCCATGCGCCTCCACAGATTTCCCTGTGTATCACCCCTGGCGATGTCGTTTCATTTTTTCCGTTTCAGCGGGTAACCGGTACCAGCAGAGGGCTGGAGTGGCCCATCGACGATTTGGTGATGGAACCAGGCGGGCAGGTAGGCACGTCCAACCGCGCGCTGGCGGATGTTGAACTGACGGTGGATGCGCCGGGATTGCTGGTGATGGTGCCGCGATACGCTCTAGATCAGGTTACGCAGGCGTTTCTGTCGGGGCAGACCGGGCGCTGGCCCGCTCGCGCAGAATGACATACAGGCCTGCGCCGACGGTGATGCCAATGCCGACAGCGGCCATGCCATCCGGAAGGTCATGGAAGATCAACCAGCCAAAGAACGTCGCCACTGGGATCTCAAGATACTGCATGGGGGCCAGCGTGGCGGACGGCGCATAGCGCAACGACCACGTCATGAATAGATGCGCGACAGTGCCCAGGACACCGATTCCGATCAGCAGCAGGTGACTTTCACGCTCGGGAACAATGAAAGACAGCTCCCAAACACTGCCGAGTGTTCCCAGCGCCAGAACCGGCAGCAGCAGAACCGTCGCCATCACTCCGGACACGGCTTGCAAGGCGATCGGGTCGGTTTCCTTGGCAATCTGTCGTGTCACCAACATGAAAAGGGAAAAGACAATTGCAACGACCAAGGGTAACAGAGCGGCGGCACCGACCTGTACAAAGCTGGGCTGGATGACCAGCAGAGTGCCCACGAACCCGACACCGCAGGCGATCAGGCGGCGCATACCGACCTCTTCACCCAGCACGTACTTGCCCAGCAACAACATTATGAAGGGCATGACAAAGGCGATGGCGACTGCATCCGCCAGCGGCAAGTATTGCAGTGCGCTGAACATTGCCGCGATAGCGACGATATGCAGAACCGTTCGGATGAACGCCAGCCACACAAGACGTCCACGCATGCGCCAGTGCCGCCTGGTCAGGGCCACCAAAGGTATCAGGATCAACGCCTGAACGGCAAAGCGAATAAACACCAGAACGCCGACCGGTGTCGTCTCACCCAGCAGCTTGGCGATGGAATCGCCCATCGGTGCAAGCACGCAAAAACACAGCATCAAGAAGATGCCAAAGACGGGACGATCCTGGGTCATGCGGCGACGCTACGGGTTTTGGCACCCGGTTGAAAGCGTCTATGAAATCGGCTGCACCTTCGTGTAGTCGGGTCCGATGCAGACGGGCAGGTCGTCGTCCAGTTTCAGCCAATCCAGCCGTTCTTCATGGGCCACGTGCAGTGTGGGCTGCAATTGGTTGGGATCCTCTAATGTGGCGACATACAAATGCAGCACGTCCGACATTGCTTGGGATCGAAACGAGATCGGCGTGCCGCAATTGGGACAAAAGCTGCGCTCGACACCGGGCGAGGAATTAAAGGTTTTCGGAGACTCGCCAGTCCAGCGCCATTGCCCGTCGCGCACGCCAAAATAGGTCGTCATCGGCGCCGCACATTGCCTGCGGCAACTATCGCAATGGCAGCTCACGCAGGACAGGACCGGAGGATCAACCTCGTAGCGGATGGTGCCGCACAGGCAATGTCCTTGCATCGTTGACCTCCATTGCTGTCACTGTCAGCAGTTTGGCACGTTTACGGCCAACCCGCCCAGAGACGTTTCCTTGTACTTCTCATGCATATCATGCCCGGTCTGGCGCATGGTTTCGATCACTGAATCCAGCGGCACGAAGTGTTTCCCATCGCCACGCAGCGCAAGTGAAGCAGCCGAGACGGCTTTGATGGCCGCCAAACCGTTGCGTTCGATGCAAGGAACTTGCACCAGACCAGCGACCGGGTCGCAGGTCATGCCCAGATGATGCTCCAATGCAATTTCGGCGGCGTTTTCGACCTGCTCGGGCGTACCACCCATCACGGCGCAGAGGCCCGCTGCAGCCATTGCCGAGGCGCTTCCAACTTCAGCCTGACACCCAGCCTCAGCGCCTGAGATCGAGGCGTTGTATTTGACCAGCCCGCCAATGGCAGCTGCCGTAAGGAGGAAGTCCTCGATATGGCTTTCCGAGGCACCCGGAACGTGATCGAGGTAGTAGCGCAGTACGGCAGGCATCGTACCAGCTGCCCCGTTTGTGGGCGCAGTGACGACTTGCCCGCCAGCCGCGTTTTCCTCGTTTATCGCCATCGCATAGACGCTCATCCAGTCGTTGATGGTGTGCGGCGCGTTCAAGTTCATACCCCGTTCGGCCAACAACGCGTCGTGGATGCCCTTGGCGCGGCGGCGCACTTTCAGGCCGCCGGGCAGAATGCCATCCGTCTTCAGTCCACGTTCGATACAGTTGTTCATGACTTCCCAAAGGCGCGCGGTGCCTTTGGCGAAACTGTCCGCACAGCCCCGCGCGATTTCATTCTCGCGCTTCATCTGGGCGATGCTTTTGCCACTGGCGTTTGCCATCTCAAGCATTTCGGCCGCCGAGTGGAACGGGAAAGGCACGGCAGGGCCGTCATTGGTGGCTTTGCCTTCGGCCAGTTCTTCCTCGGTCAGAACAAAACCGCCGCCTACGGAATAATAGACCTGCCGCAGGATCACGTCGCCTTGTGCGTCGGTAGCCATCAGGATCATACCGTTGGCGTGACCCGGCAGGTTGTGGTCGTAGTCAAAGATCAGATCGGCCTTTGGATCGAATTGCAGGGTCGGCAACCCCTCGGGCGTGACTGAGTGCGTTTCAGCAATAGCAGCCAACGCGGCCTCGGCCTTGTCGTTGTCATAGGTGTCAGGAACAAACCCGGCCAGCCCAAGGATCGTAGCCCGGTCTGTTGCGTGACCTACGCCAGTAAAAGCCAGCGATCCGTGCAGCGATCCGCGAAGACCGGCGAATTCAAACGGCGAGGCGCGCATCAGGTCCAGAAACCGTGCGGCGGCAACCATCGGCCCCATTGTGTGTGACGAGGACGGGCCGATGCCCACTTTGAACATATCAAAAACAGACAAGAACATATCAGTTAGCAGAGCCTTCTGGAGGGTGAGCATAAGATGGACTGGTGAAGGGGGTAACCCCCAACCCCTCGGCCGCGATGGCAGCCCGGATTGCGGGACGGCTTTCCAGGCGCATCAGAATGGATTGCAGGTAAGGCGTATCCGCCAATTGATACCAACTGCGATCAGCGCGCTCCGGGTAAAGGGACATCCACCGCATCTGGCAGGCAAGGTAGTATGTAAGGACCGAGGGCTGATCGGCGTGCAACCAGCTGGGCGCAGTTTTAGCAACGTCATCCAGAACCCGAAGATGTTGGCGCAGGCGCGGGCGAATACCGTTGCGCAAGGTTTCGGCCTGTGCCGTGTCGATGTATTTTTCGGCATAGAACAGGATGCGCAGATCGGCATGTAAAGTGTTCGATGCGAAAAAGAGCCATTTCAGGAACGCAGCCCGATCCGGGTTGTCAGAGGCGGGAGCCAGTTGCGCATGTGTATCTGCCAGCCACAAAAGGATGGCGGCTGTTTCAAAGATCGGACCTTGTGGCGTTTCAAGAACCGGGATCAGGCCGTTCGGATTCAACCCTCTGTAAGCCGCGCCATCCTGTGCGTTTTGCCGTCGATCCACCAAAGCCGTCTGATAAGGCAGGCCCATCTCTTCCAGCACCAGTCTGATCACCAGAGAGGCATTGTCGGGGGCAAAGTGCAATCTGTAGGGCGCGTTCATGGGCTGTATGTATACACCAGCAGGGATGTCGAACGTCTCGATTGCGACGTTTCCAATAGGAAACGCGTAGTTTCGCGACAAGTTGGCCTGCTGGATCGGCGAATTGGCGCTCGCAGTTGCGTCGGACATTCCGTATAAATTCCGCAATACCAAGGGGGAATGCAACAATGACCGGAGATTTGTCACCCATAGACAAAGCCAAATATGCCGCGGCGCGACGGGCCGCTGACATGGTTCAGGACGGGATGCGCGTTGGGCTGGGCACCGGATCAACGGCCGCCTGGATGGTCCGCCGTCTGGGAGAGCGGGTGCAGCAGGAAGGTTTGCGGATCAAGGCTGTTCCGACCTCAACCCGTACCGCGCAACTGGCCCGTGAGTTGGGGATCGAGGTTGTCTCGCTGGATCAGGCGGGTTGGCTGGATCTGACCATCGACGGCGCGGATGAATTTGACGGCGATCTGAACCTAATCAAAGGCGGCGGCGGCGCCCATCTGCAGGAAAAGATCGTTGCCACGGCAAGCGATCAGATGATCGTCATTGCTGACGCCGGGAAAGAGGTCGAAACACTGGGCGCATTCCCTTTGCCGGTCGAGGTTATCCCTTTTGGCTGGCAGACTACGCGAACGCTGATCCAAGAGGCGCTGGATACGATGGATGTTCTCGGCACCTCAGCCGCGCTGCGCATGAACGGAGAGGCGCCGTTTGTCACGGATGAGGGCAATCACATTCTGGATCTGCACCTTCAGCGCATCGGAAATGCCAGGCAACTGGCGCTGGTGCTTAATCAGGTTCCGGGTGTGGTCGAGAATGGTTTGTTCATCGACATCTGTGACAAAGTTGTGATCGGCCACGGCGATGGTCGGGTCGAGCTGCGCGATATCAACGATGGAACGATCGAACTTGATCAGGCGGTGGAGGCAGGCGAGAACTTGTTCTCGGATCTGGCCGATTAAGCGGAGCAGACACAGATCGCTATTCTTCCCTTGTTTTATTCGGACACTACATTGCTTTGAGTGAAGTCGTGACCGCGAACGATTTGGGACACGTACAAGTTGGCACTTGGTTTGACCAATCCAAGACGCGGAGGCCGTCGTTGAATAAAACAAAAGCAACCATATCTGGGCGTTTGTTCACAACGCTGCAGCGGTTCCCTGCGCAAGTTCGAGAAATCGAAGAGGCCGGCGCCCCGGCGATCACTCTGGACAGCAGCGCGAGATAGAGTACACCCCATGCAAGGCCTGCGGGCACTTGCGGAAATTTGGAAGAGGCAGGACAAATGAGCTTTGACTATGATCTGTTCGTAATCGGCGGAGGCTCAGGCGGGGTCCGGGCCGCACGTGTGGCAGCTGGTGAGAACGGTGCCAAGGTGGGGCTGGCCGAAGAAGACCGTTACGGCGGCACCTGTGTCATCCGGGGCTGTGTGCCCAAGAAACTGATGGTCTTCGCCAGCGAGTTTTCTGGCATGGTCGGTGATGCGCAAGCCTATGGCTGGGACATTCAGGCCGGTGCTTTGAACTGGGATACTTTTCACGGCAAGCTGGTGACTGAACTGGACCGGCTTGAAGGCATCTACCGCAATATCCTGAAGAACAACGGTGTCGAAAGTTTTGACCAGCGGGCGACCGTTGTGGATCCACATACGGTCGAATTGGCGGATGGGACACGCAAGACAGCCAAGCACATCCTGATCGCCACAGGCGGTCGTCCGGTCGTACCGGAGTTTCCGGGATCGGACCTGGCGATCACGTCGAACGAAATCTTTCACCTTGAAAAACTGCCCCAAAGCATTCTGATCGTCGGCGGCGGTTACATCGCCAGCGAGTTTGCAGGGATAATGAACGGGATGGGCGTCAAGACCACTCAATTCTATCGCGGTGCACAAATCTTGCGTGGCTTCGACGAAGAGGCGCGTGGCCTGATCTGTGAAGAGATGCGCCAGAACGGCATCGATGTTCGTTTGGGCACCAATGTGCTGGAAATGACCAAAGAAGGCGACAAGATCCGCGTTAAGGCCACCGATGGCACCGAGGATCAGTTCGACGTGGTTATGTACGCCACCGGGCGCGCGCCGAATGCGGATAATCTGGGCCTCGAGGCGCTGGGCGTGGAACGTGGCCGCAAAGGTGAGATCGTGGTGGATCAGTACAGCCAGACTGGCGTACCCTCGATCTATGCCATCGGCGACGTGACCGATCGCGTGAACCTGACACCCGTCGCGATCCGCGAGGGGATGGCCTTTGTCGAAACCGTGTTCAAAGGCAACCCGACGCCTGTGGATCATGAATTGATCCCGACCGCGATCTTCACCCAGCCGGAATTCGGAACGGTAGGCCTAAGCGAAGAAGAAGGCGCGGCACAGGAACCGATTGAGGTTTACGCGACTTCGTTCAAGCCAATGCAAAAAGCTTTTGCTGGTGGAACACAGCGCGTGCTGATGAAGCTGATCGTCAGTCAGGCGACCCGTAAGGTTCTGGGTTGTCACATCGTCGCGCCGGGCGCGGGTGAGATGATCCAGCTGGCTGGCATTGCCGTCAAAATGGGCGCAACCAAGGAAGATTTCGACCGCACGGTTGCCGTTCATCCGGTGATGGCAGAGGAATTGGTAACAATGCGGCAACCTGTGCGCACTGCTTGATTTGCAACCGCGCGCACACAAGTTACAAGGGAACCCGTGATCACACGGTCCAACACAAGGGAATAGATACATATGGCGGGCAATAGCGGCGGCCCCTGGGGGGGCGGAGGCTCCTCGGGCGGCGGAGGAAATCGGGGTGACAACGGTGATGGGCGCAAGCCCCCCGAAGGCGATGGTCCGCAGATCCCCGAGATTGATGAGCTGATGAAGAAAGGCCAGGAACAGCTGCGCGTCCTTATGGGCGGCCGCGGCGGTTCAGGCCGAGGTGGCAACGGTCAGGGCTCTGGCGGCGGTGGCCCCATCTTCACAAAAGGTACGGTTCTTATTGGTGTCGTCGTCGCGGCGGTATTGTGGGGGGCGGCCAGTTTTTACACGGTCAAGCCCGAAGAACAGTCGGTTGAGTTGTTCCTCGGCGAATTCTCGGCCGTCGGAAATCCGGGTCTAAACTTTGCGCCGTGGCCTTTCGTTACCGCCGAAGTCATCCCGGTCACCCGTGAACAGAACGAAGATATGGGCGGCGCGCGCGGCAGCGATGATGGCTTGATGCTGACCGGCGACGAAAACGTGGTCGATATCGACTATCAAGTCGTTTGGAACATCAACGACCCTGCGAAGTTCCTGTTCAACTTGCGTGATCCGCGCCAAACGATCCGTGCGGTGTCGGAATCAGCGATGCGCGAGATTATCGCTCAAAGCGAGCTTGCACCGATCCTGAACCGGGATCGTGGTGTTATCGCGGATCGCTTGCAGGAACTGATCCAGTCCACAATGGACAGCTATGATTCAGGGATCAACATTGTCCGCGTGAACTTTGACAAAGCCGACCCGCCTCAGGATGTGATCGCCGCCTTCCGCGACGTTCAAGCTGCTGCGCAGGAACGGGACCGGTTGCAGAACGTAGCCGATGCCTATGCGAACAAGGTGTTGGCAGAAGCGCGCGGCGAAGCTGCGCAGGTTCTGGAAGAGGCAGAAGGATATCGTGCCCAACAGATCAACAGTGCGCGGGGTGAAGCCAGCCGCTTTAGCGCAGTTCTGGAAGAATACTCCAAAGCACCCGATGTGACGCGTAAGCGTCTGTATCTGGAGCGAATGGAGCAGATTCTGGGTGACGTTGACAAAATCATTCTGGACCAGAACTCATCCGGGCAAGGGCAGGGTGTTGTGCCCTATCTGCCGCTGAACGAGCTGCGTCGTAGCCCAGCCGGGGAGAGCAACTGATGCGTAAATCACCCATTATCCTCATTCTTGTCGTGATCCTTGGCGTCGTTGGCCTGTCTTCGATCTTCATCGTGGATGAACGTGAACGCGCGCTGGTCTTGCAATTTGGTCGTGTCGTCGCGGTCAAGGAAGACCCCGGTTTGGCGTTCAAAATCCCGGTGATTCAAGAAGTTGTCCGCTATGACGACCGTATCCTGTCTATTGACGTACAGCCCCTTGAGGTGACCCCTCTGGACGATCGGCGTCTGGTTGTCGATGCATTCGCACGGTACCGGATTTCAGATTTGAACCAGTTCCGCCAGGCCGTTGGTGTCGGTGGTATCCCGGTTGCCGAGGATCGTCTGGATCGTATTTTGCGGGCCGAAACCCGCGAAGTTCTGGGCTCGGTTTCGTCCCGTGACATCCTGAGCTCGGACCGTGCGGCACTGATGCTGCGCATCCGAAACAGCGCGATTGCCGAAGCACAGGCGCTGGGCGTGACTGTAATCGACGTGCGATTGAAGGCGACCGACTTGCCTCAGGCCAACCTTGAGGCGACCTTCGACCGTATGAAGGCCGAGCGGGAACGTGAAGCAACAGACGAACGTGCCCGTGGTAACGAGGCGGCGCAGCGTGTGCGTGCGCAAGCTGACCGGACCGTGGTCGAACTGGTGTCAGATGCACGTCGTGAGGCCGAAATCACCCGTGGTGTAGCGGACGCCGAACGTAACGCGATCTTTGCGGAAGCCTATGGCGCGGACCCGGAGTTCTTTGAATTCTACCGTTCGCTGACCGCGTATGAGAACGCGTTGCAGGGCGGCAATAGCTCGTTGGTTCTGAGCCCGGATTCAGAGTTCTTCAACTACCTCGCTTCGCCGACCGGACGACCAGCTCCGGCTGCTGCGGCCTCCGAATAATGGGGCTGATCCTTCTGGCTTTCGGGCTGGTATTGATTGTAGAGGGGCTGGCCTATGCGCTGGCCCCTTCGCTTATTGAGCGCATGTTAGAGGCACTGCGGTCACTGCCCGAGCAGGCGCGGCGGCTGGTCGGTCTGCTGAGCGTAGTTAGTGGGTTTGTCCTGCTATGGGGGGCTTATCAGGTTGGGTTTTGATGCGGTGACCTCACTTGCAGGTGATTTCCCCGCGATCCCGAGTTGCGGGCAAGGACAAACCGACTACATTAGTTCCTGAGAAGATTTGCCCGAGGGCAGTTTTACAAGACTTGTTGACAAGGAGTTCCCAAGTGCAGGCACACGCACGCAGTATTTCGGTCCGGCAGGACGAGGGTGTTGGTTTCATGCGGCTGATGTGGCTGGCCATTGCAGGGATGATTCTTGTTCTGGCCCAATCCGTCGCTGCGCAGGCGCGGAGCGAAAGCCTGGCGCCGCTGGCAGAAAAGATCAGCCCGGCCGTGGTCAACATTACCACCTCAACGTTGATCGAAGGCCAGACCGGCCCGCAGGGCATTGTGCCCGAGGGATCACCGTTCGAAGATTTCTTTCGCGATTTTCAGGACCGGAACGGTGATGATGAAAATCGCCCGCGCCGCAGCAACGCGCTGGGTTCGGGGTTCGTGATTTCCGAGGACGGCTACATCGTCACCAACAACCACGTGATCGCCGAGGCCGATGAAATCCTGGTGGAGTTCTTCCCCGGTGATGGACAGCCGCCGGAGGAACTGCCTGCCAAGGTGATCGGCACGGATGAGAAAACCGATATTGCGCTGCTGAAGGTCGAGGCCCCGGGCCCGCTGCAATACGTGCAGTTTGGCGACAGTGACGTCGCCCGTGTCGGTGATTGGGTTATTGCCATGGGCAACCCGTTGGGGCAGGGCTTCTCGGTTTCGGCCGGGATCGTTTCGGCCCGCAACAGGGCGCTGAGCGGTTCGTATGACGACTACATCCAGACCGACGCGGCCATCAACCGGGGCAACTCGGGCGGTCCGCTGTTCAACATGAATGGCGAAGTGATTGGTGTGAATACAGCGATTTTGTCGCCCAACGGCGGCTCGATCGGGATCGGCTTTTCAATGGCGTCCAACGTCGTGGTCAAGGTGGTCGACCAACTGCGTGAATTTGGCGAAACCCGCCGTGGTTGGCTGGGCGTTCGCATTCAGGACGTAACCGAGGACATGGCCGAGGCAATGGGGTTGGCCAAACCGGGCGGTGCGCTGATCAGCGATGTTCCGGATGGGCCGGCGAAAGATGCTGGTCTGCTGGCTGGTGACGTGATCCTCAGCTTTGATGGGGTCGAGGTCGAAGATACACGCGGCCTTGTGCGTCAGGTCGGCGAGACAACCGTGGGCAAAGCCGTGCGTGTTGTCGTGCATCGCGATGGCGGAACACAGACCGTCCTAGTTACTCTGGGGCGCCGTGAGGATGCCGAACGGGCCGATCAGGGCGAGGAGGAAACGTCTGAGGCTCCAACGGAAGAGAATGCTGACATTCTTGGTCTGACCATTTCGCCGCTGACGGACACGCTACGCACGGATCTTGGTCTGGAAGAAGACGCCGATGGGCTGGTTGTGACCGAAGTGGATGAAGCGTCTGAGGCGTTTTCCAAAGGGTTGCGCGCCGGCGATCTGATCACCGAGGCTGGACAGCAAAAGGTGACGTCGATTGAAGATCTGGAAGCACGCATGGAAGAAGCGCGTGAGGCCGGGCGTAAATCGCTGTTGTTGCTTGTACGACGCGGTGGCGACCCCCGCTTTGTGGCGCTGAGTTTGGGCGAGTAACGCACCACATCAAACGTTGTGACAAGGCCGGGGCAATGCCTCGGCCTTTTCCGTTTCACGTGGCGCTGAAAGTAAGTGAGCCACACGCCGGGGAGGCGCATGGCTCTGGTACAGGGAGAGGCCAGTGGACAGATATCGGGGATGATTCTCTGGCCCCCTACGGTAACAACTAAGACATTAGCTATTTTGGCATGCGCCGTATGTGAAGGAGGTCACAAGGTCAGATTAAGTCGGATTCGGCCAGTTCTTTCAGGGCGTTAAAGTCCTGGATCATCAACCCGCCGCGGGATGCCTCGACAACATTGTCGCGTTTCCAAGTGGAAATCGTCTTGGATACAGCCTCGCGCGTGGCACCGACGAACTCGGCCAATTCGCTTTGGGACAGGGTGATGCGCATGGCGGGGTCGTCCTGAAGGGCAGACAGATGCAGCAATTTGCGCGCCAGACGAATGGGCATCGGCAAGAACACTTGTTCGTTTAGCTGTGACCCCATCCAGCGCATGCGCAGGCCCGCCAGACGGATCATGTCGACGGCAAGATCGGGGTGCTGGCGGATCTGGTCCATCACGTCGCTGCGGCGCACGCGCAGCACGCTAGATGGCTCGGCCGCTGCTATCGTAGCGGTCCGCGGTCCGCTGTCGAACAACGCAATTTCGCCAAACACTTCGCCCGGCTTCATAAGGGTCAAAGACAGCTTGCGCCCGCTCATCGCAAGGAATGAAACCTCGAGCGTACCTTCAGAAATCACATACAGCGCATCGCCTTCGTCCCCCTGCTCAAACAGCACCTGGCCCTGATCCAAGGAAATCTCGGTCGCGAGTGCCGAAAGCATAGCCCTGAGTCGGTCTGATGCCTCGGACAGGAATCCGCTGTTTGGGAGTGCCTTCATGTGGTTGAGGGGTCTCCGGCTGCTGGTGTTGAGTGGTGCCCCAATGTTCCACAGCCGGGCTATTATTCCAAGGTTTTTATTGGTTTGCCTGATTGCGCGCTGTGTGACGGCTCAATATGAAAGCAAACGCATAAGCTGCGCGCCGATTATCAGTGTTCGCCTATTGGTGGTCTGGATCATCCATGTAGCGTTGCAACAGACTGAACTGAAGCATCAGGAACGCCATCAGCGCGATCGGAAAGGCGAAAGTTTCAATTTTGACCCACAGGTCCGTCGACATGGTGCGCCAGACAAATTCATTAGCTACGGCCAGAACCGCAAAGCAGCCGCACAACCGGCGGGTCAGGATCATCCAGCCCTCATGGCGCATCGGCAGCATGTCTTCGAGGACATAGGCCAGATAGGATTTCCCCTGCAGCAGGCCGATTCCAAGGATGACCGAGAAGAAACCGTAAACCAGCGTGGTTTTCATCTTGAAAAACCGCTCATCATTGAACCACGCAGTCAGGCCCCCAAAGAAGATGACCATGAAGGCGGTAAATATCTGCATCCGGCTCAGTTTGCCGGTCAAGTACCAGAGGATACCCATAGCGGCCAGCATCAGCGGGACGAAGATGATCGTGGCGACGATAAAGCCGGAGTATTCGGTACCTCCGATCAGGAAACTGTCGTCACGCAGGCGTAGGTAGATGAAGAAAAAGGCCAGTGGGGGCCCAAGCTCTAACGCCTGTTTCAGAAACGGATTGATTTCTTTTTTGCCTGACATGTCGGTTTCCTGATTTTTACCCGCCCATTTCAACTATTACGGCGCCCAATGCAATCAGTGCCATCAGCGCGACCCGTCTTGGCCCCACAGTTTCTTTTAACACCAACCACCCGATCAGCGCCGCAAAGACCGTCGAGGTTTCTCGCAGAACGGCGGCTTCGCCGACCTTGTCCAAGCGGGTGGCCAGCATGATTGCTCCGAAGGACATAGGGGCGATGATGCCTCCGGCCAAGCCCCGCAACATCAATGGGCCAACGGCTGGGCGGTTGATCATGGCGCGCCATCTGAGGAATGCGTAAATCGGCATCGCAAAACCGTCGATCATGAAAAACCACGCCAGAAAGGTGAACGGGTCGGCGGTGGCCCGGATACCATAGGCGTCATAAGTGGTGTAGAGCGCGACGAACAGGCCGGTTGCGATGGCCAGTACCAGCGCTATGCCCAGCGTTTCCCGGTTGGTTTCCAGAAAACGCAAATTATAGGCGGCCAGGCCGAAGATACCGGCCAGCAGAACCAAAACGCCAAACCATTGAATCCCGGTAAAGGTCTCGCCAAAGAGCAGATAGGCGCCGATGACCGTGAAAAGGGGGCCAGTGCCGCGTACGACCGGGTAGACGACAGTGTATGAACCCTTTGTATAGGCCATCGCCTGAAGGACCTTGTAGGCGATGTGGATCATCCAGACCACGGCGAAGATGGACCACATGTAGGGTTCAGGCCACGGCACCACGAAAAAGGCAAAAGGGGCGGCCATCAGGCAATAGCAGGCGTCGATTGCCCCACGGGACAGCCAGGGATCGTGACGGCCTTTCTGCAACGCGCCAAATACAGCATGCAGGAAGGCGGCCATCAAAGCGAGGCCAAGAGCCAGCTGATGGCCCGCTTCGGTGCCTTCGAGAGAAATCAGCCAGTCGCTCAAATGTCTGTCTTTTCGCTGGGAGGAGAGGCTGGGGGTTTTCCACCCTCAGACCCCCGGAGGATATTTGGGGCCAGATGAAGGGGGGATCAGGTTTGGTCCAGGCCAGTGAGGGCGGCGGCGAACTCTTCAGGGTCGAAGGGGGCGAGGTCGTCGATCTGTTCTCCGACGCCTATGGCATGGATCGGCAGGCCGAACTTGTCGGCCAGTGCAACCAATACGCCACCTTTGGCGGTGCCATCGAGTTTGGTCATCACCAGGCCCGACACGTCAGCGAGATCGCGGAATGTCCGGACCTGGCTCAGCGCGTTCTGGCCAGTGGTGGCATCCAGCACCAGCAGCGTGTTGTGCGGGGCGGTCTCGTCGATTTTGCGGATCACGCGGACGATCTTGGCCAGTTCCTCCATCAGATCCGATCGGTTTTGCAGGCGCCCGGCCGTGTCGATCATCAGCAGGTCTGCACCGTCTTGCTGCGCGCGGGTCAGGGCGTCGAAAGCCAATGAGGCTGGGTCTGACCCTTCGGGTGCGGTCAGCACCGGCACGCCGGCGCGGTCGCCCCAGACCTGGAGCTGTTCGACGGCGGCGGCGCGGAAGGTGTCCCCGGCGGCGATGACGACCTTTTTGCCCGCGGCTTTGAACTGGCTGGCCAGCTTACCGATGGTTGTGGTTTTGCCGGACCCGTTGACGCCAACGACCAGCACGACCTGCGGGCGCTTGGGGTAGATGGGCAGAGGCTTGGCAACCGGTTCCATCACACGGGCGACTTCCTGGGCGAGCAATTGCTTGATCTCTTGCGTGGAGAGTTTCCGGCCCAACCGCCCCTCGGCCATGTTGGATGTGACCCGCAAAGCGGTGTCGACGCCCATATCCGAGGCGATCAGCAGTTCCTCTAGCTGCTCAAGCATATCGTCGTCCAACGTACGACGGATGACGGCCTTGGCTTCGTTCCGGCCAAACAGGCGTCCCAACACCCCTTTGGATGGCGCGGCCTCAGGCGGCGGCGGGGCAGGGGTTGGATCGACCGGTGCGGGTTCAGGTGTTTCGACCGGCTGTGGCACAGGGGCGGGTTCAGGTGTCTCTGGCACCGGCTGTGGAACTTCGGGAACCGGTTCCGGCTGCGGCTCAGGCTCGGGGATAACTGGATCGGGGGCGGTCGTTTCCTCGCCACCATCTTCGACGATGGCATCCAGCCCCTGTTCGAGGCGGGACGAGGATTTGAACAGCTTGTCCTTGAGCTTTGAGAAAAACGCCATTTTTAGTCTCCGCAGGTGTTCCCCTCACCTAATGCGGATTTGCGGCAGTTGCAAAGGGTCACAAAAACGCAATCAACAGCCCCGCTTGCGCGCCCCAGTACAGGATCCAGATCATATAGGGCGTGATGCGTAGCGCCGGATGGCCGTCAGGCAGCAGAAACTTTTCAGTCGCCAGAATCAGGTCCGACGCGATGAAGGCCAGTGCGGCGGGCAGGGCCCAGCGTAACGCGCCCGCCTCGGGCAAGGCGAGGACCGTAATGCCCATGCCAAGGATGATCGGGATATAGCCCAGAACCGGTACCTTGAGGTCACCGGCGCGGGGGGCGAGCAGGGTTGCGGCAACGATCCCGAGGATGATCAGCGACCAAAAAAAACCGGGCTTGTCCAAGATCAGAGCAGTGTCGCTGGATGGGTGACTGAGGAACAGAGCGATATAGGCCAGGTGGCCTGCTGCAAATGCACCAATCCCTGCCATGAAGGTCGAGTCCGTCTCGCGTGATAACAGCGCGTCGCCCAAGGCGCACAGGACTAGCGCAAGGGTCAGTAGCATGGGGGCGCCACTTAAGACAGCAACCAGCGCCAGTAGCGCGACAGAGGCCGTCTTGAAGAGGGATCGCAGGGGGCTGGCCGGGCGCGGTGACATCGGCAAATAGGCCAGCGCGCTCGCGGCAGCGATCCAGAAAAGAGCGGTTGTCATCAAATGCCCCCCATTTGGCTATTTTTGGCAGCATCACCGGGATCGCCATTACAACTCAAGCGGTGACGTTAAGGCAGCCGGTTTTAGGGGATTGTCTGTTGGCGATGCTGACCGGCATCTGTCAGAATGTTCCCATGCTCAGGCGTATTGCGATTCTTCTGACACTTTCTGCGCAGACGGCAGCGGCTCAGTCAGCTTTGTCTGGGGCTGAATTCGACAGTTATACGCGCGGAAAAACCATGTTCTATGGGTTTCAGGGAACGGTTTACGGCGTCGAACGCTATTTGCCCAATCGCCGCGTGATCTGGTCTTTTCTGGACGGCAATTGCAAAGAGGGTGTCTGGTACGAACAAGCGGGCCAGATCTGCTTTGTCTACGAAGACCGGATTGACCCGCAATGCTGGGTCTTTACCAAGTCTGACGGGGGCCTGATCGCCTTGTTCGAGGGCAACTCGGACGCCACCGAGCTGTACGAGGCCGAGGACATCAATGAAGAAATGGTTTGTCTCGGCCCCGAAGTCGGGGTCTGAAGGCGCATTCGGCTAGAACAGCGAGCCCTGGTCCGGTGCATCTTTCTTTGCTGACTTCTTAGGTGCCGCCGGTGAAGTCGTGGGCTGGCTCGTATTCAGCAGACCATCTGCGAATTCGATCTCGAATGCGCTGTGCTTTGACGCCTGTTTCTTGGTTGTCAGAACCTCGCCCTCAGCTCGGACCACAGCGTAGCCACGCTGCAACGTCGCCTTGTAGCTAAGTGTTTCACGCAGGCGATCAGCGGCGTCCAGCTGTTGCCGCATCCGATCCAGGCGCGTGGCCTGTGCCGCGTTCATACGGTCGGCCAACCTGTTGATATTCTGCTTTTGTTGTTCGATCTCTCTGTGGATTGGGCGCAGAGACAGACGGGATGACAGGTTGCGTAAGGCCTCGTTTCTGGTCGAAACGAGATTGCGCAACGTCGAAGGGCGCAGATGTGCAGACAGCTCGACAACTTGCAGACGTCGGTTCTGCACGCCGCGATTTAGTGCGGGTGCCAGCCGATCCGCAATTAAGTCAAGGCGTTGGCGTGGGGTGTTCAACAAGCTATCCGGGCGCGGCAACGCGCGTGACAGGTCGCGAAGCCGTTGAGAGCGTCTTTGAACCGCGTCCGTCGCTGCACGAGAAAGGCGTGCACCTTGCTCACCCGTCCAGGCCAGAAGTTCCATCCGAACCGGCACGGCAAGTTCAGCCGCGGCGGTCGGGGTTGGCGCGCGTCGATCCGAGACGAAGTCGATCAGCGTTGTATCCGTTTCGTGACCCACGGCAGAAATCAGCGGAATGTCCGACGCGGCAATCGCGCGTGCAACGATTTCTTCGTTGAACCCCCAAAGGTCTTCGATCGATCCGCCACCCCGGGCGACAATGATCAGGTCGGGCCGGGGCAGCGAGCCGCCCGGCGTCAGTTTGTTGAAACCGTCGATGGCCCGCGCAACCTCGGGTGCGCAGTTGGAACCTTGTACAGCGACAGGCCAGATCAGCACCTTGCGCGGGAAGCGATCCCGCAGGCGGTGCAGAATGTCCCGGATCACAGCACCAGATGGTGAAGTCACCACGCCAATGATCTGAGGCAGGTACGGCAGAGGCTTTTTCCGTTCGGGCGCAAACAGACCTTCAGCCTCGAGCTGTTTCTTGCGCTTTTCCAGCAAGGCCATAAGTGCGCCTTGCCCGGCGACCGCGACCTCATCGACGTTCAGGTTGTATTTCGATTGCGCGCCAAAGGCCGTCAGGCGCCCGGTGACGACAACCTCAAGACCTTCTTCCGGCACCACCGAGAGGCCCGAAACCTGACCTTTCCAGGTGGTGCAGGCCAAAACGTTCCGGTCATCCTTGATGTCATAGTACAGATGCCCCGAGCGCGCTGTGAACACGCGTCCGACCTCACCACGCACACGGATTCGCCCGAACGTGCCCTCGAGCGTGCGTTTCACCTCACCCGAGATGTCCGAAACGGTGTATTCAGGGGTGTTTTGGCCCGGGATCGGGTCATCAAGCAGGTCGGACATTTCAGCGCCTTGTGTCAAATGCCCGGCCAGCTTAGAACGCCCGGAAGGCGAGGCCAAGCAGATCGGAGACCTTCATGAACATCCTTATTCTCGGCAGCGGCGGGCGGGAACATAGCCTCGCCTGGGCGGTGATGCAAAATCCCAAATGTGACCGACTGATCGTGGCGCCGGGAAATGCAGGGATTGCACAAATTGCCGAGTGCGCGGCACTGGATGTCGAAAACGGCGGCGCGGTTGTCAGTTTTGCCGAAGAGAACGCGATTGACTTCGTGGTCGTCGGCCCCGAAGCGCCCCTGGCCGCTGGAGTCGCGGATCGTCTGCGTGAAGCGGGTGTGCTGGTCTTTGGTCCGTCGGCAGATGCGGCGCAGTTGGAAGCATCGAAGAGTTTCACCAAGGAAATCTGTGACGTGTCGAACGCTCCGACCGCAGCCTATGCAAGGTTCACCGAGGCCGAACCTGCCAAGGCTTACGTCCGCAAACAGGGCACGCCGATCGTGGTCAAAGCCGATGGTTTGGCGGCAGGTAAGGGTGTGATCGTCGCCATGGACGAACAGACCGCGCTGGAGGGCATCGACGACATGTTCGGCGGCGCTTTTGGTGGCGCGGGGGCCGAGGTGGTGATTGAGGAGTTCATGGAGGGCGAAGAGGCATCTCTCTTCGTCTTGTGTGATGGCGAGGACATTCTGTCCATTGGCACGGCGCAGGACCACAAGCGCGTAGGAGAAGGCGACACGGGCCTGAACACGGGCGGTATGGGGGCGTATTCCCCAGCGCCGGTCCTGAGTGCCGAGATCGAGGCGCGCGCGATGGAAGAGATCGTGCGCCCGACCATGGCCGAGATGAAGCGCCGGGGCATGCCGTTTCAGGGCGTTTTGTATGCGGGGTTGATGATCAAGGACGGCCAACCGAGGTTGGTCGAATACAACGTCCGCTTTGGTGACCCGGAATGCCAGGTTCTGATGATGCGGCTTGGTGCCCAGGTTCTGGACCTGCTTCATGCCGCGGCCGAGGGCCGTTTGAGCGAGACACAGGTAAACTGGGCCGACGATCATGCGATCACTGTTGTGATGGCGGCACAGGGGTATCCGGGTTCCTACGTAAAAGGATCTGCGATCAAGGGCTTGGATGCGCTTCCTGAGGACAGCGGCAACATGGTCTTTCACGCTGGCACTAAGGCCGTTGATGGGCAGGTTCAAGCCGCAGGCGGGCGCGTGCTGAATGTGACCTCGCGCGGGAATACTCTGCAAGAGGCGCGCGATCGGGCATATGCGATGATTGAAGGTGTGGATTGGCCCGAAGGCTTTTACCGCCGCGATATCGGCTGGCGGGCTCTTTGAACAGTCGGTAGGTCAGGGGGCTTTGCCCCTTCGGCCTATCGCCTCACTCACAGGAAATTTTTAGCCAGATGAAGAGGCGGATCAGCACTTGAGCGCGTTGTTCAGGCTTTTGGGGCCGGTAAACGCGCCGAGGTCGCGGGTGGTCCAGTCGTTTTCGTAAGTGACGCTGATGACGCGGGTCCAGTTGCCGTTGGCGAGGATCAGTTCCGGAGTGCCGCCGCAATCGCGCAGACCGCCGGAGATGAAATCTTCTCCAATACGGTGATTGGTGAGATTGGGCAGCAATGCGATTTCGGTCAGCTCGCCGTCTGCAAATCGCCATATGCGCAGGGTTTTGGCCAAGTGAGGGCGATCGACATAGGCGATCTCGACGTTGCCGTCGCCATCCATGTCGGCCGCTCCGACCGGAGCGAGCCAGCGAAAGCGGGTTCCGATGTAGGGCGTAGCGGCAATCAGGCCGCCGCCATTGTAGATTGCAAGCCGTGCACCTTTGTCACGATGGCTTTCAACCACCAGAGCTTCGCGACGGCCATCGTTGTCAATATCAATCAGGCGCGGTCGGATATCTTCGAAAACGCGCTCTTTTGGCAGCCGGATTGTGTATTTCGCCCATTCCGGCGCATATTGCAGGATCAGAGCGCCGTATTCAATCTGATCACCGAGTACCCCGTGCGGGTATCGCACAGTGGGTTCGGAGTACTCTGCCGAACCCAGCGGCTCATACTGCCATGGCTGCTGAGATCTTGTCTCGCTCGGAAAGATTCCAATTGCGATCGCGGCAGCCGCGATCGCTTTGAAAAGCATCAGATCTGCTTTTCGGGCATTTGAACAACCAGCCCGTCCAATTCGTCATTGACCTTGATCTGGCAGGTCAAGCGCGAGCGGGCCGGGTCGGGTTCAAAGGCGAAATCCAGCATGTCCTCTTCCATGTCGTCCTTGGCCGGAACCTTCTCGACCCAGTCGGGGTGGATATAGACATGGCAGGTCGAACAGGCGCAGGCGCCGCCGCAATCGGCCTCGATGCCGGGGATATTGTTGTCACGGGCCCCTTCCATGACGGTCAGGCCGCTGGCGACTTCGACTGTATGTTCGGTACCGCCGTGCTCGACATAGGTAATCTTTGCCATTGCGTGCGTCTTCCTCTTTCGCTTGTCGAATTCTTCCATAGTGAAGGCATTTAGGTCTTTCCAGCCTCATTTGCGACTCGTCAAGCCGCCTATGGACTTTCCTTGCGTTTGTTCTATTTTTGTTCTCATGATTGCGTTACCTACCCGCCCTGTGTCTTCGGACCGGAACTGGCCGCGGCCGCCCGCGTGTCTGCCCGCCAACCGGTTGAACGACCCGCCTGAGGGCGCGCTGGTGGCGGTCGCGGGGCTGGTGATCCTGCGGCAGAGGCCCGGGACGGCCAAGGGGGTGATCTTTGTCACGCTCGAGGATGAGACCGGCATCGTGAACGTGGTGGTCTGGCGCAAAATTTACGAAACCTTCCGCCGGGCGGTGATCTCGGGGCGGCTGCTGCGGGTCACGGGCCGGATGCAGCGGGCGCATTCGGTGACCCATGTGATCGCGGAAGAGGTTGAGGATATCTCGGGCATGCTGGATGTGCTGGTGCGGGGGGAGGGATAGGTCCGCTATGCGGGACATGGCAGCCACTTGGTTTTCGAAATCAAATGGCCGCTATGATCTCACCTATGCAGCTGCGGTTGCTTCTATCTCAAACAGCAATCCGGGGATAGCGAGGCGTGTGACACCCAGCAAGGTCATGGGCGGGGCGACCCGATGCGGGCCAAAGCGCATCCCCAGCAGATCGAAGTTCTTCAATGCCTCATCCACATCAGTGGCATAGACGCCCAGCTTGATGACATTACTCAGATCCATGCCAGCTTCTTTGATTACGGCTTCCAGATTGTCCAGGGCCAAATCGATCTGCGCACGCATATCGCTAGGGTGCTGGGGCGCGCCGTTCTCGTCCACCGCTGTCTGCCCTGCGCAAATGACCTGACGTGTCGTGCCTTTGATCACCTCGGCCTGATTGTAGCCAAGTTTGAGCGACCACTCCCAGGGATTCACTGCAGTCCGTTCCATGTCGAATTCTCCATTTTTTGCGTTTCTGGAACCGGTTTAAATCAAAACAGTGACAAAAGTTGTCACCATTTGTGCTATCGTGTCAGAATGAATGTTCGACTCAGACACGAAAAGATTGTGCGGACCCTCCGCCGAAACGGTACATCCACTATTGATGCCCTTGCTGATGGGGTGGGCGTGTCCCGCCGCACAGTCCTTCGTGATATCAGCGCGCTTCGGGATGAAGGCTATGTGATCCATTCCGACGTGGGGCGGGGTGGCGGCTTGCAGCTTGATCCGCAATCCATGCAGACAACGGCCAAGTTATCGGTGCCTGAGGTCTTTGCACTGCTCATCAGCGTGGCAGCCATGCGGGCGGCGGGAAACCTTCCTTTCTCGGAACTGGCAGATGCCGGACTAGCCAAGATCGAAAAGGCCCTGCCCGCAGACAAAGTGCGCGACCTGCGCGCTTTCTTGGACTGCTTACACATTGGTCAATTGTCCCCGCTGCAAGACCTTTCGGACTTGGGCAAAATGGATACTGAGTTGCTTCCCGCCGTTGAAGTGGCATTCCTTGGACGCAGGCTCATCTCGTTTGAGTATCGCGATGCAAAAGGACGGCGGACCCGCCGCAAAGTGGAGCCACAGGCAATGCTGATCCTGCCCCCTTTATGGTACCTCGTGGGCTGGGACCCGGTAAGGGAGGATTTTCGGCATTTCAGGATGGATAGGATCAGTCTTCCAGCAGCCGTGGAAGGTACTAGCTTTCGCCGCCGCTATGTTCCATTTGAAGAAGACGTCTGCCCTTACAGTGAGCTGCAAAATGACCGGCAAAGCAGTCATCTATCGAACGCGCAGTATTGATTAAAATGGGCTCGGACCAGACGTTCTAAGTCAACAATAAGGAGAATTGATTTTTTTGTTAAAGTGTTGAAATGGGCTGTGGTGATATTCGGCGGATTCTCAGCCTTCAACTGGTATACCGCCTCTTACCATCTACCTAAGCAGGTGACGAACCGTGAAGAGGTGATCAGTGGCCGGGGTAAGCTTGCAGCGGCATTTGCGTTCTTAGCAGTTGGGTCACAAGCCCTCCTGAATTTTTTGAGCTAGTTCACAATGTGGAGGCGTAGGGCTTTGAAATGGTTGGCTTTGGTTTTTGTTCTTTCATATCTGGGACTCGTATTTTTCGGTAACTTTTTTGAAAAGACGGATGAGCTATCGGCAATTACTTGGGTGTTTATCTGTGCCCAGACAATATCGTTATTTTTGCTGGTTGTGGGAACGCTCCTCCACGTGGTCCATTGGTTTAGTTCACAATAAGGAGGGTGGAGGCGTTATGATTAATCAAAAGGTCGCCCTGAAGGTTTGCTATATTCTCAGCGCAGTAGCTTACCTAGTAGCGGTCAGGTACACGTTACCAATAGAGTTCTTCGGCATTGAAATCCCCGACGTCGACTTCCTCCCAAAGCCATACGCCTCCCACGAGAAACTAGTTTTTTACGTGGCCTTGATCCTGGTTGCTGCCTTCTTACTGATGCGTAACAAGCTTTTAGCCGACATCAAGAACTCAAAAACTGGGTAGGAGTGCTGATGAAACGGTTGTTTTGTCGGATATTTGGTTACAAGTGACGTGCACGTTGGACTACTGACGCTCCTTTTCTTAAATGTCAGCGTTGCGGAGTCGGTGGGGATACTTAAGGCAACGAAGTTCACAATAAGGAGCAGTCATGAATAGGCGATCGATCGAGTTCGCGGTTTTGTGCGTGATGGTTGCGGCCATGGTTGTAGTCAGGTTGGCAACTGGTGCTTCTTATCTCGGTGTCGACTTAGCTTTTTCATTGGTGTTCATAGCTTTGGCTTACCTCTACTACTTCAGAACAAATGGTGGGAAGTAGAGAGCGATAGAAACCCATGGACAGTTTACAATAAGGAGCGCCGATGTTTGCTGTGCGGACTAAGCGGACCTTGGTCGGTTTAACATCAACACCCCCTGGGTTCGCTTCACAACACCCCTAAGACTTGACCAGCGCCTTCCGCGTCACTGGGTTATGATTTCCGGTCCCATGAACGAATTGGGCAGGAATGTAGATAGGAACGGAACATAGGTAACGATGATCAGGAACACGAACAGCACGGCCAGGAACGGCAGGGCTGCTTTGACCACGCTCATCATCGGCATTACGGCAACGCCCGAGGTGACGAAGAGGTTCAGGCCGACCGGCGGGGTGATCATGCCGATCTCCATGTTGACCACCATGATGATACCCAGATGGATCGGGTCGATGCCTAACTCGATGGCAATCGGTAACACCAGAGGCGCCACGATGACCAAGAGGCCCGAGGGTTCCATGAACTGACCACCGATAAGCAGGACGATGTTTACGACGACCAGGAACATCACAGGCCCAAAGCCCGCCGACAGCATCGCATTGGCGACCTGTTGCGGGATTTGCTCATCCATCAAAACGTGTTTCAGGATCAGCGCGTTGGCGATCACAAACAGCGGTGTGATCGTCAGTTTGCCGGCATCAAACAAGGTCTTTTGAGTGTCCGGATGCACAATCGCGGTGAAAACTGCCCAAGGCTTGCTCTTCAGGGGAATGCGTGGGCCAGCAGGCGCGTCTTCGATCACAGCGGCGGCGAACAGGCTACGGGTTTTGGGGGCGGCGAGCGGCCCCATTTCTTTGTAGACAAAGGTGGCGATGAAGAAGGCATAGATTGCGGCCACAGCGGCGGCTTCGGTGGGGTGAAACGTGTTTACCAGAAACTCATGTGGTGAAGCGAATTTGCTTATTGCGACCTGGCGAGTTTGGGTCGTTCGTCAAGTTTGGTTTGGATTTCCCATCCGGTCACGAATAACAGTAATCTGGGGACTTTTGCCTTTCGTGCGCACTGCAGTCTAAAGAAAAAGGGGTCAAAACGGCCCGATGCCGCACAGACGAAAAAGAACCGTTCCGGATTGGCTAACGGCGGAGTGAGCGCGCGCCGTAAGAACCGTTCCAAACCTGATCCAGGTGGGGCAGTCGAAATGATGCCGCGATTGCTCCCACATCAGCATCGAGCCCAGACTTTTTGATGCTGCGGCATACGCGAGTGGCCGGGCAAGGTATCAAAGCGGATCCACGTGCGCAGATATTTTCCCGTACTCGATTGCGAAGATCGGGAGGCACCATTGGATGCCTCCCGACTATTGTTTTTTTACTGTGACATCCCGCCTTCGGTCGAGATTTGTTCTTCCACGTGAGTTTGATTGGTTATGTCCGATCCCCGCGGAGGATAGTCCTTGAACGTAGACAGGTGGTTCTGAACGATCTTAGCTGCAGGACCGAAGGCCCACATTTTGTTGCCCATCCACCGGGTATACATCCCCGACTCCTCGGCCGCCTTTTCATAAGGATCACGCCGCAGATTGAATAGAAGCGGAGCATTCAGTTCCTCTTTGGGGCCAGCCCACCCTTCGGTTTGAATTGTGAAATGCGCTTTCCAGTCACCGTGACGTACGGCCTGCAGGTCCGGCCCCTCGTAGTAGACGATTTCTTCGCGGCTGCTGTCGCTCGCGCCGGTCAAGAACGACAACTGATTGTAACCATCAAGATGCACCTGATAGCCTTCGTGACCCTCTAACAAAGCTTCCGGCAAGTCATCCGGTCCACCTGCAGCCGCGACCAGGGTTGGCATCCAGTCGAGCCCGGCAAAGATGCCATTACTCACGGTTCCGGCGGGAACTTTCCCGGGCCAGCGAATAATGGCAGGCACGCGGAAACCGCCTTCCCAGGTCGTGCCCTTTTCACCGTGGAACGGCGTTGTTCCCCCGTCGGGCCAAGTCATGGTTTCGGGGCCGTTGTCGGACGTGAATACAACAATCGTATTGTCGGAAACGCCCAGTTCTTCCAGCCGAGCCATGACTTTTCCTACGTTGTCGTCAAGTTCCTTCATCACCACATCTTGCAGCCCGCGCCCATCGCCGAGCATGGCTTCGTATTCAGGGCTCAGGTGTGTCCAGACATGCGCACGCGCTGGTGCCATCCAAACAAAGAACGGAGTGTTGCTTTCAACCGCGCGGTTGATGAAGCCCAGTGTATGGGCCGTCACTTCGTCATCCAGCGTCTTTTGCCGTTCAGGCGGAGCGGGGCCATCGTCGATGATGCGTTGCTTGCCGACCAGACCCCAGCGCGGGTCTACCGTTTCATCAACCGTATCTGTCGCATAGGCGTGGATGATATTCCGAGGACCAAAAGTGTCGTTGAATTTCTGATCTTTGGGCCAGTCCGGGTCAGACGTGTATTCCATCGCGTTCAAGTGATAGAGCCAACCCCAATATTCATCAAAGCCTTTCACTGTTGGCAGAAACTTGTTCATATCGCCCAAATGGTTCTTACCGAATTGGCCGGTCGTGTAACCCAAGGATTTCAGCATGTTGGCCAAGGTGGGATCGTCATCACTCAGACCCTTTTCGGGGTCTCCGGGTAGGCCGACGGTATGCATCCCGGTACGAACCGGCAACTGCCCGGTGATAAAGGCCGAACGCCCCGCCGTGCAGCTTGGCTGAGCATAATAATCCGTCAGGCGCATGCCATCCGCTGCCAGTTGATCGAGATTGGGGGTTTTGATGCTTTTAACCCCCTGATGATAGCTGCCAAGACTGGCCCACCCCACATCGTCGGCCATGATGACAAGGATATTGGGTTGGTCGGTTTCGGCCAAAACAGGTGTAGCACAGACCGAAACTGTGGCCACCGTTGCCGAAAACGCAATGGATCGAAGGTTGAACATTTTGACCTCTGCGGAAGTGGAAGGCGATACCGATGATGGGAATATCGGAAGGTTCATCAGGGATAACGGTCGAAACTTTAATGCTGCAACAAAGCTTTACTAGGATTTCACATTATGAAAGTTAAAAACCGATAACTGAGATGATATTGACCGTACGATGAATGAAAACGCATTAACCGCCTTTCTCACTTTGGCTGAAACTGGCAGCTTCCAACACGCGGCCCGCGTGATGGGTGTCTCCAACGCGTCGTTTTCCCGCTATATCGGGCAAGCCGAGGACCATGCAGGGCTCGTGCTGTTTCATCGAAGGCGCAACAGCAGTACGCTGACGCGGGCGGGGCAGGAGTTTTTGCCTATCGCTAAGGCTCTGCGGCAAGACCTGGATCGCTATGCGACGCGTGTCGCCAGTTTGCGTGACGCCGGACCTGGCACTTTTCTGATCGGTTGCGGGCCTCTGACCACAAGATCTCTGATCGTGCCCGTCCTGCGATCTGTGCGGCAGGTAATGCCCGACCTTCGATTCAGAATACTGGTGAGCGCCTACGCGCGTCCGCTCGACTTGTTGCAAGCGGGGCAGTTCGATGTGTTTCTGGGCGATCTGACCTACACACCGGATGCCGACAATGTCGAAATCATGGTGATGGAAAAACGGCAAATTCAGTTTGTTGCGCACCCCGATCATGAAATTCACCAACGCGGCCCACAAACAATGGCAGGTGTTTTCGACTTTCCCTTTGCATCACCGCATCTTCATAAACACTGGAGAGCGACCCTGATAAAGTCACTTGGCGGCAACACCGAAGCGGTCAATAAGGTCAATGCCCAGCCGAATATTGAATGCGACGACTACAACTTTCTGACCGGATTATTGGCAGAGCCAGACTATATCGTAGGAGGGATGCCAGACACTTTTTCAGAACTGATCAGCACAAAGAAAGTCAAACCTGTTTCGATGAAGCAGAGCCTTTCATGGAACATCTGCGCGGCGCGCAAGTCCCAAAACACGTCGGCTGCTCTTGAACTGTGTTGGAGTGAACTGGCCAAACACCGGGCGTGACCAGTGATGTGAAGAACAATAAAAGACGCCCAACTGGGACGTATCGTGGTTCGACTAAGACGTTTTCGCGAGCTCAGCTAGCTTGCCAAAGTTTCGCATTACACCGCAGAGCGGCTTTTGATTGAAAATGGCCAATGGCGGCAATGCTGCGTACTGCGCGAATTCGCAGTCCTACAATCGCTGCAGGCCGACCGAACGGCTGACTTCTCCGCCGCATGGCGGGACCAGGAACTACACAGTTGCAGAATATTTGATGCGGCCTGCGCTCACAGCATAAAATCGAATGAACACATTGATCTCAAACCAGCCATTGAAGCCAATCGCCAATATCTGACTTTCTATTGATTGGACCCGCCCATTGCCCCATAGAGGTGGGGCGCAGGGTGCTTGTCGGGCCACGCGCTCAAAGGGCAGGCAGCGAAAGCCAAGCGAAGGGTCCTAGTGAACTTCCCCCGGCAGACAGCATGCGCAACGGGGACCCATGTCACTCCAACCTCCGAACTTACGGGCCGCTCCAGCGGCCACAGACCAGGCAGGCCTGCGCGCCATAAAGCGCGCCGTGTTGTTCCTGATGGGTCCCTTCTATTTCTTCTTCATCGCCTTTGTTCCCCTGCTTTGCGGTAAACGGCGAGGCTTTCGCGGTTGGTACTGGCGGCAAGTCAAACGCGCATGTTCGCGACTCTTATGGCTGTTGAGTATCCGGACAAACATTACAGAGGCCGACAGGGCCACGCTGGCCGTCGACACCGGCAGCATCATCGTGATCAATCACCGCAGCCACCTAGATGGCTTTGTTCTGATGGACGTGGTGCCCGACGCCAAGTGGATCACCTTCGCTGCCAAAAAGGAACTGTGCGACGCAGCCCTCCTGCGCCGAGGGTTTAAAGGCGCGGGCCTGGTGGAGATTGACCGCAAAAGCGGCACGGTGGCGCTCGAAACACTCACGGCAGCCGTGCACGCAATGCCCGCGCGCTGCTCAGTCGTGCTTTTCCCTGAGGGCACGCGCACTAAGTCCGAAAGTCTTGGTGCGTTTAAGGCGGGTGCGGTGATGGCTGCGCGCGCTACTGGCCGTACAATACGGCCCATCGTCATCCACGCCTCGGACCGCCTGCTGCCCCGCGGCAAACACTTACCCAAAAGCGGAACGATCCGCGTCGAGGTCTTGCCCTCATTCGAATGCGATCTTTCCGCATCAGTGGACGAGGATGTCGCACGCCTGAGAAGCGACATGATGGCAGTTTTTGATGATTGGGTAGGTCGGTAGTTCTTGAAGGCTCATTTTGCGCAGCGCCAGACGAATGATTGGAACGATACTGCTCATTGTCAGCTTTGCGCCCATCCTAGTCACCCTGACGCATTGCAGCATTTGGAAAAACGGGCTCTGAGAGGACCTCGGAGCAATCGCGGCATCCTGTGATATTGGACCGCGTCAAATTCGGGTTGTCGTTGTGGCTGGGCATGGCGGATCGGAGGATCAGTCACGGGAACACCAATCTTACCTGTCATTCGGGCACTTCACCCAGCCTGGAACGAAGGCCGTATCGTTAGTCAAAAGCACCCGCTCAAACCAAAACACGTCTGGGCAATCCGAATTCGCCTCGAGCTTGTCGGCAACAATCGCGATTTTGCACTCTTCAACATGGCAATCGACAGCAAGCTTCGCGGCTGTGATCTGGTGAAGATGGTCGATGTTATGTCATCGGGGCAGATCAAGGCACGCACTTTCGTACTGCAAAGCAAGACGCAGAAACCTGTGCGCTTTGAGATGCCGAGGGCACCCGTGCCTCTGTCCAGAAATGGATGGAAGATGAACTCATGGTCGATTCAGAATACCTTTGGCCTGGCGGATTCCACGAAAGATTACACATCTCGACGCGTCAAAAATGCGCGGATTGTTCGAGGTAAGTTTACATCGATCGGCCTGGAAGCAAGCGCAAACGGAACCCATTCAATGAGGCGCAAGAAAGTCACCCAAATCTAGGAGAAAACCGGCAACCTCAAAGCGGTCCAGCTCTTGCTAGGCCATACCAAGATGAACGGTACAGTCCGGTCTCCCTTGTCCGAAGAAGTTACTGCAATTGCATTTCTTAGTCTGGTCGTCATTTTGTGGATCAGTGTCGGAATTAGTGAACTCTCTCCCCGTACTTCCCAAGTAGCATAACTTTGACAGCAAACGTCGTCAGTCACAGAAGGCGGCAAACGGGCCCGACCCGGGGCTATGTGTGGTTACCGAAGGGAGTTGATCATGGCGAAACTACTTGATCCATTTCAGCTCAAGCACCTGACGCTGCGCAACCGCATCGTCAGTACATCTCATGCACCCAACTATGTCGAAGACGGTCACCCTCGAGACCGATACAGGCTGTATCACGAAGAGAAGGCTAAGGGGGGTGTAGCCCTGACCATGATCGGCGGGTCAACCAATATTGCCCCCGACAGCCCTTCGGTTTTTGGCCAGCTCTATGCTGGCAATGACAGTATCATTCCGTGGTTCCGGAAGCTTACGGATGGCGTTCACACGCACGGGGCCGCGGTCATGTGCCAGATCACCCATATGGGGCGTCGAACCGCTTGGGATGACGGTCATTGGCTGCCGGTTTTGGCACCATCCGGCGTGCGCGAGCGCGCGCACCGTGCCTTTCCCAAAGCAATGGAACAAGAGGACATTGAACGAGTGGTCTGCGATTTTGCCGCTGCGGCGCGACGTTGTCAGCAGGGCGGGTTCGACGGAATCGAGCTTCTGTCCCATTCGCATTTGCTGGGCCAGTTTCTTTCTCCGCTTACCAACCAACGCGACGATGCCTTTGGTGGAACGTTGAAAAACCGCATGCGCCTGACCCTGCAGGTTTTGGATGCGGTGCGCGCAGAGGTTGGTCCAAAGTTCATACTGTCCATGCGTATCACCGGCGATGAGTTGATAGAGGGCGGGCTTAGCGCCGAGGATTGTGTTGCCGCCGCCCGGATGCTGGAAGACAGTGGCCATGTCGACCTGCTCAACATCCTGGTCGGGGCGCCCTACGATGACCTTGGTCTTGCTGAATGGGTGCGCCCGATGGGTCTGCCAGCTGCCCCGCATATTACTGTGGCCGGGCGCATCCGCGAAGCCGTCAACTTGCCGATCCTGCATGCAGGCGGCATCGCGGACATTGCAACGGCCCGACACGCGGTTACCGGCGGTCATGTCGATCTTGTCGGCATGACGCGCGCCCAAATGGCTGATCCTTATTTGGTCGCAAAACTGGCACGCGGGGAAGAGAAACGTATCCGCACCTGTGTTGGCCTCGGGTATTGCGTAGACCGCGTCAATCAGGGCAAGCCTGCCGTGTGCGGACACAATGCCGCCACCGGGCGGGAGCAAACTTTACCCCATGTTATTCCTGCCAGCCGCACCCGAAAGAAGGTGGTTGTCGTCGGTGGCGGGCCTGGTGGGCTGGAGGCGGCGCGGGTCAGTGCCTTGCGCGGTCACGATGTGGTTTTGTTCGAGGCATCAGATCGACTGGGCGGGCAGCTTGTTTTGGCAGCCAAGGGGGGGACACGTAGGCAGGTGTGGGGTGTTGCCGATTGGTTGATTTCCGAGGTGACCGCCCTCGATGTTGATCTCCGCATGAATACCTATGTCGAGGCCAGTGACGTGCTAAGAGAACTCCCGGAGTTGGTCATAGTTGCTACCGGCGGATGGCCCGAGCCATTATCCATTCCGGGCGGCGATCTGGCGCTCTCCAGCTGGGAAGTTCTGTCCGGAGAAGCACGTGTCTCGGGCGAAGTTCTGTTGTTCGACGAGGTCGGAGACCATCCCGCGGCAGTCACGGCCGACACGTTGGCAAGGGCCGGCCACAGCGTCGAACTTGTGACCCCCGACCGTGCGCTTATGCATGACCTTGGCCCAACAACCTCCGCCGTTGCTTTGCGCGATCTGGCAGCAAACGGGGTGACCTTTACCTGCCTCCACGAACTCGGTGCTCTAAGCCAAGAGGGAAACCGGGTGTGCGCCAGCCTGCGCAATATCTTGACCGGTGATATCACCAAGCGTCTTGTCGACCACGTGGTTGTCGAGCATGGTCTAATCCCGATGGACGCGCTCTATCACGATCTAAAGCCAGGTTCGCGAAACCTTGGGCAGGTCGATCACAAGGCGCTGATCAATGGCTCATTCCCGTTCAGGGACGAAGAGCCGGATGGCCAGTTCTATCTGGCTCGAATTGGTGACGCGATCGCAGGCCGCAATATGCACGCCGCGATTCTAGACGCTTTGCGTATTTGCTGTTTAGCCTGAACTGCGCTCGGAGTATCTTTCATCAGTTGCTGCGAAAGCGGACGTTCAGACGGAACGCAGCGAATTTCCGCTCTCGGCTGGTGGTGTTTTTTTCAGCGGCTGCGAAGAGCAAATAGTTGACCTAAGTGCCAGAAGATCGAAGGGCGGATTCATCCGCATAGCGGACTTTGCATCGCTCCTTAAGGGCTCAACGCAGCCGTTCTCTGCGGTGAGACATAACAGGTCCTATAAGCCCAAAGCAGACCTATTATTCCGCGGCATTATCCAACATACCGGTTGCGAAACTGTTAGTCCCTGCCTCTACAAAATCTACCATTGAGTGGATAGGGCGATCCATATGCCCGCAAACATCAGCGCTCCGCCAATATTCACCCATGTGTGCCAAACAGCATACCGATAAGGCACAGTTTTTTGGGCGTAAAACACCGTTCCAATGACGTAGGCTGAGGACCCAGCCAAAATGCACCACAATGTTGTGATGGGTACTTTCGTGAGGTCTGGAAGGGCGCTCAACCCAATTGCGCCCAGTCCAAGGTAGGATGCAGTTGACCATCGTGACTTGACCGCTTCGTTCGTGATCTTGTTCCAGATGGCCACGGCTGTCAGCCCCCAACAAATCCACAGCAAGGCCATCGTCCATGTCGTGCCTGCCAAGACGAAAAACGGTGTGAAGGTGCCCGAGATGCTGGGGTAGATCGCTGCGTGATCAATGCGCCGCATCAGCTTGCGCCCGTGGTGCCACGTGGAAAAGTGATAGGCGACGGATGCTAAGTTGGATGACAGCGCACAAAGAACGTAAACCACGACCGCGAGAACCAGTTTAGGTTCGAGGCCGAGGATTGATTTTGAAAGAAGTACTCCCCCGGCCGTCAGGATCGCTACCAGCCCGAACGCATGGACGGCAATGTCGGCATGGCGGTGCGATCGGATAGGGCTAGGATATGTCGTTTCCGTCATTTTGGTTCCGGGCAAAGGTTTGTCTCGCGCTACATCCAGACGCGTGGAGTGTCTATGCTTCCGGCGCGTCAGTTCTCGGCTCTACGACAGATGACTGCCCCGTCCGCTATCTCGCCTTTGTTCTTCAATATGTCCAACGTCCAGTTTGTGTTGTTCGCGAGTGCTGCACGAGCCAAGTAAAAAGCATCGGTCAAGGTCGGCGCTGGGCTCATAGAGGACATTGGAACAACGTGCCTTAACGCTTAAACAACACTCCCTGCGCCTGCTTGTCCCTGTGATCGCCGCGCAGCTCGGCGTGTAACGCGCGCCCGGATTGAACGCCCGGACGGGCACTTACTGTCTCAAGCCACCGGGCAAAGTGCGGTTTGTCCTCCAACACCTGTTGTTGCCCTTCCCACAGGCTTGCCCAGCCCCAGATCGACATATCCGCGATGGAATAGAAATCGCCCGCGACATATTCGTTTTCGGCCAACCGCCGGTCCAATACTCCGTACAGCCGCCCGACTTCGGCGCGGTAGCGGTCCTTGGCATAGGGCAGGTCCTGCGGTGGCTCGAGGTTTGGCGCGTATTTCAGGAAGTGATGCGCCTGACCGGCCATTGGGCCGACGCCGCCCATTTGCCACATCAGCCATTCCTCGACGGCGATCCGGTCACGTTCGGTTTTGCCATAAAAGCGCCCGGTCTTGCGGGCGAGATACATCAGGATCGCGCCGCTTTCGAACACCGAGATAGGTGCGCCATCCGGGCCGTCCGGGTCAACGATGGCAGGCATCCGGTTGTTGGGCGCAATTTTCAGGAACTCGGGGTCGAACTGATCACCCTTGCCGATATTGATCAGGTGAGTGGTGTAGGGAAGGTCCATCTCTTCCAAAGCGATGGACGCCTTCCAGCCATTCGGCGTGGGCCAGAAATACAGATCGATCATGGTGCCTCCTCAGGTTGAAGCGATCATGCGGTATTCTGCGCAATCGGCAAGAGGCGGTTACGAAAGCGTGACACAGGGCAACCGGGCTTGACGGCCATGTACACGCGGCGTATTTGCATCGCAGAAGCTACGTGGCGATTTGTTACCGGATTGCGGGCCACGCTAAACAACACCGCTAAAAGGTCAGGATGAAAGGCCCCTTTCGCTTGACCGCGTCTGGGGTTTTTTTGATGCCCTTGCCAGACAAGGGTCGAGAGGAATGAGATGAGCGAGAGCTGGAACAAACGCACCCAAGCCGTCCATGGCGGCATCCGTCGCAGCCAATACAACGAAGTCAGCGAAGCAATTTTTCTGACACAGGGCTTTGTCTATGAGACAGCCGAACAAGCCGAGGCGCGGTTCATCGAATCCGGCCCGGATGAGTTCATTTATGCCCGCTATGGCAACCCGACCGTTTCGATGTTCGAACAGCGCATCGCGGCGCTGGAAGGTGGCGAGGACGCGTTTGCCACAGCATCCGGCATGGCTGCGGTGAACGCGGCGCTGACCTCGATGTTGCAGGCTGGCGACCATGTGGTGTCGGCCAAGGCATTGTTCGGGTCCTGTCTTTATATCCTCGAAAACATCCTTTCCCGTTATGGTGTGGACGTCACTTTTGTTGACGGCACCGATCTGGACGCTTGGAAAGCGGCGATCCGCCCTGAGACCAAGGCGGTTTTCTTCGAATCCATGTCAAACCCGACGCTTGAGGTCATTGATATCGAGGCGGTTGCCAAACTGGCCCATGCGGTTGGCGCGCTTGTCATCGTGGATAACGTCTTTTCCACGCCCGTCTTCTCGCGCGCGATCGAACAGGGGGCGGATGTCGTGGTCTATTCCGCGACCAAACATATCGACGGGCAGGGGCGTGCTTTGGGCGGTGTCATCATTGGTACCAAGGATTTCATCCGGGGTACGGTTGAGCCCTATCTGAAACATACCGGTGGAGCGCTGAGCCCGTTTAACGCCTGGGTCATGCTGAAAGGTCTGGAAACGATGGCACTGCGCGTGAACGCTCAGGCCGAGACGGCACAGACCATTGCAGAAGCGCTTGAGGGGCATCTGGCGCTGGAACGGACGCTTTATCCGGGTCTGAGAACCCATGCGCAAAACGCATTGGTCCAAGCCCAGCTGGGTGGCAAAGGCGGAACAGTTCTGTCGCTGGACATCAAGGGCGGCAAGGACGCAGCGTTTGCATTCCTGAACGCGCTGACGATCCCTGTCATTTCGAACAATCTGGGCGATGCCAAATCAATCGCGACACACCCCGCAACGACTACGCACCAGCGTCTGAGCGACGATCAGAAAGACGAATTGGGCATCACGCCCGGCCTGATCCGCTTTTCCGTCGGGTTGGAGGACGCGGGCGATCTGCTTGCAGACATCAAACACGCGCTGGATGTGTCGCAACGTTAACTAACGGCAGCGGTTTACTGACAACCGGGTCGAAACTAGATGAAAAAGACGTAAGTCATGCGATTTTCGCCGAATTTCGATCCGGGCTGTGTTTTTCAGCGTATAAAGATACACTGGAAAGCAAGCCGAACACGTATATGGTCCGGCGACCAACCGAGGAACCCGATCGATGAACGTGCACCCCCGCGACATTGAGGACACGCCCGACAATGACGAAGCCGCAGCCGCTCTGAAGACGCTGCGCAAATGGGCCGAGTCCGCAACCGAGGCCGAGATCAGCCAGCTCGACCCGGCGATTGCGCGCCTTGTGCCTGGTCTGGTGCCCGTGAATTATCCGTCCCTGTCGCGCGAATACCCTGATGGGTTCACGGTCGACAGCGCGTATCGTGCGACCTTGCCGGACCTGCAGAATGGCCCGTCCAGCTTGATCCGGGGCGCAAAGCAACAAATCCAGCATGTTGGTATCTCGAACTTCCGCCTACCGATCCGGTTTCATCGAAAGCGCGGCGATGACCTGACGCTAGAGACCTCGGTGACCGGGACTGTTAGCCTGGATGCCGAAAAGAAAGGCATCAACATGTCCCGGATCATGCGTTCGTTCTACAAACACGCCGAGCGTACGTTCAGCTTTGAGGTCATGGAGGCCGCGCTGGATGATTATATGACCGATCTGGATAGCTTTGACGCCCGTATCCAGATGCGCTTTTCTTATCCCGACCGTGTGCAAAGCCTGCGGTCCGGATTGGAAGGGTACCAGTATTACGACATAGCACTTGAGCTGGTTGAACAGGGCGGAGTGCGCCAGAAGATCATGCATCTGGACTACGTATATTCCTCAACATGTCCCTGTTCGCTGGAACTCAGTGAGCACGCACGCGCAACACGTGGACAGCTGGCCACACCGCATTCGCAACGCTCAGTGGCGCGGATTTCTGTAGTGGTCGATTGCGACGCGGATTGCCTTTGGTTCGAGGATCTGATTGCCATGTGCCGCCGTGCCGTTCCGACAGAAACGCAGGTGATGGTCAAACGCGAGGATGAACAGGCATTTGCCGAGCTTAACGCGGCCAATCCGATCTTTGTCGAAGACGCTGCCCGTTTGTTCTGTGCCGAATTGCTGGCCGATCACCATATCGGCGATTTCCGCGTGGTCGCAAGCCACCAGGAAAGCCTGCACAGCCACGATGCGGTGTCGGTTCTGACCGAAGGTCCGACCTTTGTGTCACCCAGCCTGGACCCGCGGCTGTTCACCACCCTGTTCCACGTCGGGTGACGGGGCAGGGTGGATCAATAAAGTATCATTTTTAGACCAAGAGCGGTTTTCCGCCGCAGCGCGGCAATTCATGCTGCATTTGCACGGTCATTCAAGTAACACTGCTGTGGAATGCAGCCGTGGCAGGCGAATTTCTGTTCGTGCGTCTGCCACTCTGAAAGGAAGCTGAGACGTGCGACGCTCAGGACTTCGTGACTGCTTGATCCGCCCGAAAAATCGGGACGGGCAGCTCAATTCACTCTTTTGTAGGCTGCATCGCTTTCAGAGGAGAACTAAAGTATGAATCCAATTTCCCAACCGCTGGAATTTCAGGCTGCGGCCATCCGAATGGCCGGCTATGCGGTTAGCAACCAAATGAAAATTATGCAGATTTTGACCCGTTCGGCGATGGAGCTGCCGTTTGTGTCGGTTAGTGCCTTGCACGCGTCGGCTGCTGCTCCGGCCCCGGCTGCACCCTCGGCAAAACCCGCGCCGAAGGCCAAATCGGTTGCCAAGGCAAAACCTGCGGTGGTGGCCAAGCCCAAGCCTGTAGCCCGCAAGAAAGCCGCCGCAAAACCTAAGGTCGAATCACCCAAGCCGACCGCGCCCAAAACGGTGGCTGCTGTAACCAAACCCACTCTGGTTGCAGCCAAATCGACCGAAGTTGCAGAAAAGCCTGCCGCCAAGCCTGCCGTCGCCAAAGGGCAGCCAGCGGCCAAACCCGCAGCGGCAGCCAAACCAAAGCCTGCCGTTGCTAGAAAAACACCTGCGCCAAAACCGGCAGCGGTTGCCAAGCCGAAACCTGTGGCAGCAAACACCACTGTGCCGAAGACCCCGGCCAAACCGGCCGCACCCAAGCCGGTCGCGGCGCAGCCTGCGCCTGCAAAAGCCGTTGCCACAAA
Organism: Ruegeria sp. CDSA034; assembly: GCF_059612275.1. Taxonomy (NCBI): domain Bacteria; kingdom Pseudomonadati; phylum Pseudomonadota; class Alphaproteobacteria; order Rhodobacterales; family Roseobacteraceae; genus Ruegeria; species Ruegeria sp. CDSA034. The sequence goes on along the minus strand of NZ_JBXWQH010000001.1, from coordinate 611,437 downwards.
GCTCGAGGGGGCACAGGCAACTCCGGCACGTCGCCCGCGCGCCCCGTCTAATCCGCCCGCGATGCCAACAACGGCCCGCAAAACGGACGGGTAAAACCCGACACCGGCTTGACACAGTCGTGCAGGCGCGCCAACGCTGCGCCTCATGACGGATATGCGCCCGGTTGGATATGTGATTGGCCTATTGGTCGCCATTCTTGGGGCGACCATGCTGCTGCCTATGCTTGCGGACTTCATCGAAGGCCGGGGCGAATGGCACGTTTTTCTGGAAAGCGGCGTCATCACGATTCTGACCGGCGTCATTCTGGCGATGAGCTGCTCGAACGGGGTGGGCGAAGGTCTGACGATCCGTCAGACCTTTTTGCTGACCACAGGGGTCTGGGTCGCACTGCCATTTTTTGGCGCCATCCCGTTTCTGTTCGGCGAGACTGAACTGCGCTTTGTAGATGCCTATTTCGAGGCGATGTCGGGCCTGACGACGACAGGCTCGACCGTGATTTCCGGCCTCGATAACCTGCCGCAGGGGTTGTTGCTGTGGCGCGGGCTGCTGCAATGGTTGGGCGGCATCGGCATCATCGTCGTGGCCATGGTGTTCCTGCCCGAACTTCGCGTCGGGGGGATGCAAATCTTCCGCTCGGAAGGATTTGAAACCATGGGGAAAATTCTACCGCGTGCGCAAGAGATCGCGGGCCAGATTTCCCTGATCTACGTCTTTCTGACGATTGTTTGCGCGCTGGTCTATGCAGGTCTGGGGATGGGCTTTTTTGATGCCGTGGTGCACGCCCTGACGACGATCTCAACGGGCGGGTTTTCAAATTATGACGCGTCCTTTGGCACGTTTTCTGGCCCGGCAGAATATGCGGCCGCGGTCTTCATGATCCTCGCTGCACTGCCTTTCGTGCGCTACGTCCAGTTCGCCAATGGCAATACGACGTCCATTTTCCGCGACAGCCAGATACGGACCTTTCTGGCGACCATTCTGGTGCTGGTGGTCATTATGGCGGTCTTTCTGACCTCCGTTTTCCCGCATCATTGGGAACAGGCTGTTCGAGAATCCCTGTTCAACATCACCTCGATCATTTCGGGTACCGGATATGCCAGCGTCGATTACATGGGCTGGGGCAGTTTCCCGATCATGATGTTCTTCCTGATCGGTCTGATTGGCGGCTGCGCGGGTTCAACCGCCTGTTCCATCAAGATCTTCCGGTATCAATTACTGTTTGCTTCGATCAAGACCCAGATCCGCCGCATCCGCTCACCTCATGGTGTTTTCAAGCCGCAATATGATGGCCGTTCGATTGGTCCGGACGTCCTGACCTCGGTTATGAGCTTTTTTATGTTTTTTGTGCTCTCGTTGGGCGTGCTGGCCTGGGCGCTGGCACTGACGGGATTGGATTTCATAACTGCCGTCTCTGGGGCAGCCACAGCGCTGGCCAATGTAGGGCCGGGGCTGGGGGATCAAATCGGACCGGCCGGCAACTTTGCAGGGCTCAGCGACACCGCGAAATGGCTGCTTTCAATCGGAATGCTGGTAGGGCGGCTTGAGCTTTTGGCCGTTTATGCACTCTTCACTGTCCAGTTCTGGAGGAATTGATGAAAAGACCCCTTGGTGCGCAGATTTCGCATATGCTGCGGGATCGCGGAGTGGATGTGATCTTTGGTATTCCCGGCGTGCACAATCAGGAAATGTATCGCGGGATCGAAGAGGCCGGAATCACCCATGTGCTGGCCCGGCACGAGCAGGGGGCGGGGTTCATGGCCGACGGCTATGCCCGTGCGACCGGCAAGCCGGGTGTTGCATATGTCATCACCGGACCGGGGTTGTGCAATATCATGACGCCGATGGGGCAGGCCTATACGGACTCGGTCCCGATGCTGGTGATGTCCTCGTGCCTTGATGAAACGCAAGGGGTGTACGGGCAATTGCACCAGATGAAAGACCAGCGTGCTGCGGCTGAAACCGTGACGGACTGGTCGCATCAGGCCAATACGGCGCAGGCAGCCTACAATCTGGTCGAGCGTGCTTTTGAGGAGTTCGAACTAAATCGTCCACGCCCAAAACACATCCAAGTGCCGATTGCACAGCTTGAGGCCGATGCAGATCCCGCACCGTTTCCCAACCAACCTGGTTTGCGCTCAAAAGTTCTGCCGCCGGACTTGGCTCCGGTATTGTCCATGCTGAACATCGCACGGCGCCCGTTGTTTATTCTGGGTGGGGGCGCGCGGTCGAATCTGTGGCGGCAAATCCTGACGCAGTTGGGAGCGGCCTGTTTTACCACGTATGCCGGGCGCGGAATGGCGGGGTTGGGCTATGCGTTGGACTACGGAGCCATGTTGCCACGACCGGGCAGCGCCGATGTTGTCGCTTCCGCCGACCTTGTGGTCGTCGTGGGCGCGGAATTGGGCGAGGTCGACCTGTGGCGAAACACATTGGGCCACACGGCCAATCTGGTGCGTATAGATCTGGACCCGAAGGTTCTGTCCGACCACCATCGCGCAGCCGTCAAGCTGCAGGCTGATGGGGAAAGCTTTGCCCATGCACTTTGGGCTGCCATTGATCATGTCAAACCTGCAACGGGGTGGACAGCGGAAGAAGTAGCCGACACGCGCCGCCGTTGGCGGGCCGAAGTGGATGCGGAACGACCAGGTATCGTCCCGGTCCTGGATGCCCTTCGCGCGGCGATGCCCGGCGACACCATGATCTATTCTGACATGACCCAGTTCGCTTATGTCGCCAAAGAGGTTTGGGATATGGGCTATCCCTATCACTGGCACCATCCGACCGGATTCGGCACGCTTGGCTATGCGCTGCCGGCCGGAATTGGCGGGGCTGTGGCGCGCCGAGGTAAGCCTACAGCGGTGATCGCCGGGGACTACGGTTTTCACTATACGATGCAAGAGCTTGGGGCAGCAGTTGAACTGGGCCTGTCTCTGCCGATTATTCTTTGGGACAACGGAAAGCTCAAAGAGATCGAGGACAGCATGGTCCGAGGTCAGATCGCCCCGAATGCGGTTGTCGCGCGGAACCCGGATTTCTGCAAACTCGCCGAGGCCTTTGGCGCGTTGTCCTCTGCGCCCTCCAGTTTGCCCGAGATGCAAGAGGCGGTTCGGTTAGCCTTTTCCGCACCTGTTCCGACGCTGATACGCATCACGCCGGATATCCTCTAGCCAACAAAAAAGCGCCGCCCGAAAGAGCGGCGCTTTTTTCGTTTTGGTATTGTTCTTAATCCCAGCAATGAACCAACACGGTCATTCCGGTGGCTCGGCGGCTGAGTTCATTGGGCGAGATTTGCGCCGTCGGCTGACCCGATTGACCGGACACACCCGCCTTGGCCAGAACTTCGTTCAGACTGTTGGCCGTTGCAGCAAGGCTGACGGACGCGGGCAGGGTGCGTCCTTCGGTCGGGGTCGGCAGCAGCATGCCGACAACCTGGCCATTGCCGTTAAATACCGGTCCGCCCGCATCGCCGGGCTGGGCCGCCAATGCCAGACGTTTCACGCCGTTTTCTCCGTTCAGGCCGCGCACATCAGCGATCTGACCAAAGGTGAGTGTCGGTGCGCCCAAGGCGCCTTCATACGAGAAGCCCGACACCGCGATCTCAGATTGAATACGCGGCGCATCGGCGCTGAATTCTGCCACGTTGACCGGAACCAGATTGCGGCTGGGGCGCAGAACCGCCACGCCCAGATCTGCATCTGACAAGGCGACTTGGAACTCCTGATCGTCATCAAGCGTGATGCGTGTGCAGCTGTCCGCTGCCTCAAATACGGTCAGAACCGTGCCGCTTGTATCAGCGAAAAAGCCCGAACGGGACAGGCGCGGTGTGCGTACCTGCAGTCCGGACACCAGATCAATCCGCTGCTCGGCCTTGGCACCCGCTGCGGCGTCCAGCACCGTGCCAGTTGCGGTAAAGCCGGTCTTCATTGCGGCTAGCACTCTGGCGCGCCGGGCATCGTCACCCTCGGGCCAAACCAGTGCAAAGCCTTTGATCTGGCCATCGTCCAGCCGTGCTTCGCTATAGGTCACGATCCCATTACCGCGCCCTTCCAGCGTAAAGCTGTCGCCGCGCAGTTGTCGTGGGCCATCGAGCGGAACGATTTCCAGCGATTGCAGCACCTCATAAAGGGCGCGCAGCGTGGCTTTGTCGCCTTTCTGACTGATCAACAGGGCCTTGGCGTCCAGATCGGTTGTGCTTTTGAAGTGAACAAACGGGGCCTCATAACGGTCGAATGCGATGACACCCAGCGGCAGATCCACATCGATACCGGCCTGCGGGTCGGAGTAACGCTCCATCCCGACGCTCAGAAGGGGGGCGTTAAAGTCGTCAATCAACGCCTTGCGCTGCGCAGTCGTCAGAACGCCGGTAGCCTCAAAGCCATTGAACCGTTGCCAGTCGCCCATGGAGCGCCGCGTGCCTTGGCCAAATGCGCCATCGATCGTTGAATTGTAAAAACCCGCGGCCTGCAGGGCGGTTTGCAAATTCATGCGTTCCAGCGTGCTTAGAAGACGTTCGCTTTGCAACGCTTGTGAGCGTGTCTCGTCAGAGGCCTGCGGTGTTACGCCAACAACCGGCTGTTCCGGCTGAGGTTCAACTGGTGGCGTCACGACGCCCCGATCCAGAATGTTCTCTCCGACCGGCCAGAATTGCTGACCCAGTGCACTAGAAAACGCGATATAGCTGTCCGCAGGGATTTGCCCCTCGGCGCGGTAAACGCTTAGAACCTGTTCCGCATCGGTGCGCAAATATGGCCCGATAACAATGGCATACCATCCAGAGTTCAAGCGAAATCCGTTTACGTCCGGCAAGGTACCGGCATAGGCCCGCGCACGTTCCTGCGCTTCGCGCAGCGAGGGCTGCGCTTCGACCTGCACCCAGACACCTGCGTCCTGCTGTGCAAAAACAGCGCGCGCGCCGATGAGAAAAAGAAACAAAATTGCCGTAAATATGCGAGTCATTGTCTGCCCGTGTCTGCAGTGTTTTATCTTTGCCGGACCCTACGCGAAACAACGTACCGAAAGCCATGCCCGGAATACGGGGAATTTCCAGTGTGGCTGCGCAGTGACAGCATAGGCTTTGCCGCCCGTTGACGCCCAACGGCCCCTTGCATAGGAAGGACAAAACCCAACGGAACCGGGCGCAGTGGCGTCCAAAGGGAATGTCATGACCGACCAGTCCAGCGCACCACGTTCTTTTCAAGAGATTATCTTGCGGCTTCAGACCTATTGGGCCTCAAAAGGCTGCGCCATTCTGCAGCCCTATGACATGGAGGTTGGTGCAGGTACGTTCCACCCGGCGACCACCTTGCGCGCGCTTGGGTCGAAAACTTGGGCCGCAGCTTATGTGCAGCCTTCGCGCCGCCCTACGGATGGGCGCTATGGTGAGAACCCCAACCGGTTGCAGCATTATTATCAGTATCAAGTGCTGATCAAACCCAGTCCGCCGGATTTGCAGGACCTGTATCTGGGCTCGCTTGAGGCGATTGGCATCGACATGACCCTGCATGACATCCGGTTTGTCGAGGATGATTGGGAAAGCCCCACCCTTGGCGCATGGGGTCTGGGTTGGGAAGTTTGGTGTGACGGCATGGAAGTCAGCCAGTTCACATACTTCCAACAGGTCGGTGGCCATGATTGTGCGCCGGTCTCGGGCGAGCTGACCTATGGCTTGGAGCGCCTGGCGATGTACGTGCTTGGCATCGACCACGTGATGGACATGCCGTTCAACGATCCGCAGTCACCAAGCCCGCTTTCCTATGGCGACATCTTCAAGCAGACCGAAGAAGAATACGCCCGCTGGAACTTTGACGTGGCCAACACCGAAGTGTTGTTGCGCCACTTCGAAGAAGCCGAGGCTGAGTGCGCCGCCATTCTGGCACAGGAGCGTGACGACCCAAAAACTGGCAAGCGCATCATCATGGCGCACCCAGCATATGATCAGTGCATCAAGGCCAGTCACGTGTTCAACCTGCTGGACGCACGGGGCGTGATCTCGGTAACCGAGCGCCAGGCCTATATCGGCCGCGTGCGGGCCTTGGCGAAGCAATGCGCAGACGCATTCCTGCTGACCGAGGCCGCCGGGTTTCAGGCCTAATGCGCCGCTCAGGCCAGTCCGGGCAGCAAGACCTTAAGGCCAGCCGCGATCATGCTGATTGCGATGGCCGACAGGATCATGCCCATGAACCGGCTCATGATAACACGAGCATTGTCAGACAGACGTTTGGCAATGGCTGCGGCGTTCCAGAATGTCACGAACAGCAACAGCAGGACGGCCAGGAAAACGCCAGCGTAAACAATGGCATCTACCGGTTTATGGATGTGGCTTGCATACAGGATCAACGTGGTAATTGTGCCCGGCCCGACAAGGATCGGAAAGGCCAGCGGATAAAAGGCAACCGTATCAGGTTCAGGATAGGATTGCCTTTCCCCCTCGGTTCCGTGATGCGACGTGCTGGGCTTTCCGTTCAGCATGTTCAGGCCAATCATCAGAACAACCAGACCACCCGCGACGCGCAGGTCATCGACGCTGATGCCGAACAGGCTGAGCGTTTGACTTCCCACAGCCGCAAACGATGCGCCGAGGATCAGGCAGTAGAGCGCCGTCTTTGTAGCCACTTTGCGTTGCTCAGCCGGGGCAAGGCCGTCGGTGACGCTAAGGAATACTGGCAGGTTCGTGATTGGATTCATGATCGCAAAAAGCGCTCCGAAGAATCCTACGGCAAGGGTGCTGTCCATTTCAAAAGTCTCTTTCCGGCCTGTAATCAATTGGAACCTGTCCTATTTTTACCGATCGTGAAAGAGGCATCGTGAGCAAAAGGAAAAGACGATGACAGGAAAAGTGCTTGCGATCATAGTGCTGATCTCGGCGGCAGTAGCCGGTTTTGGGATGTATTACCTGCAGATCTACGGATTTTATTATGACGTGGAATCCAAGCCCGGGCAGGATGTCATGTTGATGACGGAAGGGGCCGAGGCGCCCACGCCTATATCCTACAGTGCGTTTCAGGCGATTGACGCGGACAGCTCACCCATCCGCTACCGTGCCTGTTTCGAAACGGATCTGACGCTTGCGCAGATTGAGGAAAACTATGTCACGGTCGAGAATGCAGAGCCGCTGACCGCGCCCGGATGGTTCGATTGCTTTGACGCCGTGGCGGTGGCAGATGCCCTGAAATCAGGTGAGGCCAAAGCCTTTCTGGGCGCAAAAAACATCCACTTTGGCGTTGACCGAATTGTTGCCGTTACAAATGGCGGCAAAGGCTATGTCTGGCACGCGCTGAACAATTGCGGCGAAAAGGCCTATGACGGCACCGTGATTGGCGAAGATTGCCCGGACCGACCACAGAATTGAGGATATGATGACCGCCGAGACCCTGCAGATACCTGATTTCCTGACCGCTACGTTGGGCTTTGCGGTGTATCTTTTGGGGGTCGAGATCAATGCGCGCGTCGCCGCACTACGCCAGTTTAACATTCCCGAACCTGTCACGGGTGGCCTGCTGGCCTCACTGGTCGTGCTGATATTGTATCTGGCCTTCGATCTTGAGCTGTCCTTTGACCTTGCCACACGGGATTTTCTATTGGTGGTGTTCTTTGCGGGCATCGGGTTAAACGCGCGACTCTCTGACCTGATATCAGGCGGCAAGCCTCTGTTTTTACTTTTGATCCTGACTTTGGCGACGATAGTCGCGCAAAACGGGATCGGGGCAATTGGGGCGTCTATGTTCGGGTATCCGGCGCAGGCTGGGGTTCTGTTCGGCTCGGCTTCTCTGATCGGCGGGCACGGAACTGCGATTGCCTGGGCCCCCGAGGTTGCCGAGGCCACCGGCCTGGACGGCGCGACTGAGCTAGGCGTTGCCGTTGCAACACTTGGGCTTGTTCTGGCTGCTTTGGTTGGTGGACCGATAGCGCGGCTTCTGGTCGAAGGGCGCAACCTCAGCCCCGCGCGCCCGGACGAGGACCACACCGTCGGCCTGCCGATCGATTCCGACGAAACGGCAGTAAAGATCGACCATGTCACAATCATGCGGGTCTTGTTGTATCTCAATCTGGCGATCATCGCGGGGTATTTCTTGGGGGAGGTGATCAGCGCCGCTGGCCTGAAGCTGCCCCTGTTTGTGCCCTGTCTGATCATGGGCATCGTAATCGCAAATCTGCGGGCAACGTTTTTCCCCAGCCGTCCACCGATCGAACGTACACCCTCACTGGCGCTGATCTCGGAATTCTCGCTGGGCGCGTTTTTGGCGATGTCGCTGATGAGTCTGCAGCTTTGGACCATCGCGGAACTGGGTCTGGCGATCGCGGTCATCATGTCAGCCCAGACCTTGTTCGCAGTGGCTTTTGTGATCTGGGTTCTGTTTCCGGTCATGGGCAGCAATTACCGGGCCGCAGTTCTGGCTGCGGGCTTCGGAGGCTTTGCCCTAGGCGCCACCCCGACTGCTATTGCAAATATGACCGCTGTCACCAAACGATATGGCCCATCGCCTATTGCTTTTATCGTATTGCCCCTTGTATCCGCATTCTTTGTGGATATCGCTAATGCCATCGTCATTCAGACGATCGTTAATTTCTAAGGACCGAATATGCCCGACCTGCTGATCGAATTGTTTTCCGAGGAAATCCCCGCGCGCATGCAGACTCGTGCCGGCGAAGACCTGAAAAAGCGGATCACCGATGGTTTGGTCGAGGCCGGGTTGACCTACGCCTCTGCTGCTACGCTGACAACGCCGCGCCGCCTGACGCTGGCGGTCGAAGGGTTGCTTTCGGAAAGCCCTATGATCCGCGAGGAACGCAAAGGTCCGAAAGTCGGCGCGCCGGACAAAGCCATCGAAGGATTTCTTCGGGGCGCAGGTCTGACACGCGATCAGCTGGAAGAGCGTGAAACACCCAAAGGCGCGGTCTATTTCGCCACCATCGAAAAACCGGGCCGTCCCGCTGCCGAGATCATCGCCGAGGTACTCGAGGCGACGATCCGCAACTTCCCCTGGCCGAAATCCATGCGATGGGGCAACGGCGGTCTGCGCTGGGTGCGTCCGTTGCACTCGATCCTGTGCATTCTGACCGACGAGACCGGCACGCAGGTTGTGCCAATGGAGGTCGACGGCATCCAGTCCGGCGATACCACGGAGGGTCATCGTTTCATGGCGCCGGGTCGCTTTTCTGTGTCGTCATTCGAGGATTACGCCGCCAAGCTGAAGCGCGCCTTTGTGGTGCTGTCGCCTGAGGAACGGGCTGAGCATATCTGGAACGATGCCCAGAACCTTGCCTTTGCGGCGGGTCTGGAAGTGGTCGACGACAAGGGCCTGCTGGCCGAGGTTGCGGGTCTGGTCGAATGGCCGGTTGTCCTGATGGGGCAGATCGACGACGAGTTTCTGGAACTGCCTCCCGAGGTTCTGCAGACCTCGATGAAAGAGCATCAGAAGTTCTTTTCCGTGAAGAACCCCAAAACGGGCCGGATTGAGCGGTTCATCACTGTTGCGAACCGTGAAACCACCGACAATGGCGCGACCATTTTGGCAGGGAACCAAAAGGTGCTGTCGGCCCGTCTGGCCGATGCCAAGTTCTTCTGGGAGAATGACCTCCGCGTTGCCAAATCGGACATCGCCCAATGGACCCTCGCGCTGGAGAATGTGACCTTCCACAACAAGCTGGGAACTCAAGCCGAGCGGATCGACCGCATCGCCGCGTTGGCCCGCGAACTGGCCCCGGTGACGGGCGCGGATGCCGATCAGGCCGAGAAAGCTGCGCTTCTGGCCAAGGCCGATTTAAGCTCCGAGATGGTCTATGAATTCCCGGAACTTCAGGGGCTTATGGGTCGTTATTACGTCGAAGCCGCCGGCGAGGACGCCGCCGTGGCCGCCGTGGCGCAGGAACATTACTCGCCGTTGGGGCCGTCGGATGATGTGCCCACCGCGCCGTTGTCAGTAACTGTGGCGCTGGCCGACAAGTTGGACACGCTGACCGGGTTCTGGGCGATTGAGGAAAAGCCCACGGGATCGAAAGACCCGTTTGCCCTACGCCGCGCGGCGTTGGGCGTGACGCGATTGATACTCGAAAACGATTTGCGTCTAAGATTGGATCGGTTCTTTGATAGCCAGTTGGTTCGGGCAGAGGGTGCCATCAATGACGCGTTGCCGAAATCAGATGTCGAGGACCTGCTGGAAGAAATCGCGGGTCACGGCGTCTTCGGTGCAGCCTTCAAAGCGGTCAAAGACAATCTCGGCGACAAGCCGACCGCCGAATTTCTGGGGTTGGAGAAGAAAGTCCCGGACGCGTCCGACGATCTCCTCTCCTTCTTCCACGACCGACTCAAAACCTTCCTCCGCGACGAGGGCATTCGCCACGACATCATCGACGCCTGCATCGCGATGGACGGCAATGATGACCTCAACCTGCTGGTCAAGCGCGCCCGCGCGCTGAATGCCGTGATCGCGACCGAGGATGGCGAAAACCTCGTGCAGGGGTTCAAACGCGCCAACAACATCCTGACCCAGGCCGAGGAGAAGGATGGGGTCGAGTATTCCTATGGCGCAGATATCAAGTTTGCGGAGACCGACAGCGAAAAGGCTCTGTTCGGCGCGTTGGAAGCAGCACAGGCCAAGATCGACCCGGCGCTGAAAGCTGAGGATTTCCCAAGTGCGATGTCGGCCATGGCCGACCTGCGCGGCCCGGTGGATGCGTTTTTTGAGGATGTTCAGGTCAATACCGACAATGACATCCTGCGCCGTAACCGCCTGAACCTGCTAAGCCAGATCCGTCAGGTCTGCTCCAGTGTTGCTGATCTGAGCCGCATCGAAGGCTGATCCAGAACGCCCTTGCGCCATTGGTGCAGGGGCTTATGCTGCGGTGAAATCAAAAGGTGCCGCAGTGCAGAATAATCCGCATACTACGCTTATCACGTCCGAAGCGCCCGTTGCTGCCAACACGCATGGCGGGCGGGCGAAATGTCTGCAACGTCTGGTTCGTCTGGAACTGCCGGTTCCACGAACGGTCGCGTTGTCGTTTGATGCGGTGCATCAGATATCGGATGGGCAGGTGCCGGATTTGGCCGCTGTTCTTGAGCAGTTTGAACAGACCGCGCTACTGTGTGTCCGGCCCAGTTCAGAAGATCCCGATTGGGGCGGCCCGGGTGCCATCCTGAACATCGGCATGAATGACGCGCGCTATGTTGACCTGTCGGATTCGATGGGGGTCGAAGCCGCGGCTGCGCTGTATCTGCGCTTTGTCCAAAGCTACGCGGTTCATGTTGCGCGGCTGGACCCGGATGTGTTTGACGAGATCGATGCAGATGGCCGTGAGGGGCTGCAGAAATCTCTGAGGGCTTACGAAGACGAGACGGACGAAGCCTTTCCACAGGATCGCGGAGAGCAGCTGATTGCCGTGCTGCGTTCGATGGCACGCGCATGGGAGGGCACCTCGGCGCGATTGTTGCGTCAGGCAAAGGGGGCGCCGGCGGACGCGGGTCTGGGTTTGGTGATCCAAGAGATGATCCCCGGCGTTGGGCAGGGCGAGTGCGGATCGGGTGTGCTGCAACTAATTGATCCGACCACTGGATTGCCTCAGATCACCGGTCGGTATCTGAGCCAAAGTCAGGGGCGGGATGCGCTGGGGGAAGGCGTCGCGGCGCTGTACCTGGAAAAGGATCCGCGCGGAAAGTCCCTGGAGGAGGTCGCGCCCAAGGCATTTGCGGACCTCAAAACGCATGCGGCGCTGATGCGGGTCAAGCTGCGCGAGGAAATGCAGGTCGAGTTCGTGATTGAAAACGGCCACGTTCACATTTTGGATGGTGTCCGGGTTCAACGCAGCGCACGCGCGGCGATGCGGATCGCTGTGCGCCTGGCCGAAGACGGGATCATTCCTCCGCAAGAGGCTGTAATGCGGGTTGATCCACATTCCCTGAACGAGCTGTTGCACCGGCAGGTTCACCCTGATGCGGAACGCGACACCCTGACCACCGGAATTGCCGCCAGTCCGGGTGCTGCGACCGGCAAAATCGTTTTCACCTCGGCCGAGGCTCAGGCAAGCGCCGCGCGGGGAGAGCCGTGCATTTTGGTGCGCCGTGAAACCTCCCCGGAAGATGTGCGCGGTATGCATGCCGCCGTGGCGGTCCTGACGGAAAAGGGCGGCATGACCAGCCACGCGGCCGTGATTGGCCGGGGTTTGGGCCTGCCGTGCATCGTCGGCGCGTCCGAGATGCGGTTTCAGACAAAGAAAAAACAGCTGATGGCTCCCGACGGGCGGGTTTTCAAAACAGGCGACACATTGACCATCGACGGCAGCTCGGGTCAGGTGTTGGCGGGGAGGCCGACGATGCTCGAGGCCGCGCTGGATGATTGTTTTCAGACCCTGATGGGGTGGGCGGACGCAGAACGGGACATTGCAATTCGCGCCAACGCGGACACACCCGCAGACGCACAAACAGCGCGGAACTTCATGGCGCAAGGGATCGGGTTGTGTCGGACCGAGCACATGTTCTTTGACCCCGGTCGTCTGATCGTAATGCGCGAAATGATCTTTGCGCAGACCTCATCCGGTCGCGAAGCGGTGTTGGAACGCTTGTTGCCGATGCAGCGCGATGACTTCGCGCAGCTTTTCCGGATCATGGAGGGACAGCCTGTCTGTATCCGTCTGTTCGATCCACCGTTGCACGAGTTTCTTCCAACCACGCGCACCGGCCAACGCGAACTTGCCGAAGCGCTAGACCTGCCGGTCTCAGATGTCGAACGCAGGGTCGACGCCATGACCGAATATAACCCGATGCTGGGCCTGCGCGGCGTACGTCTGGGTGTGACGGTTCCCGAAATCTACGACATGCAGGCGCGTGCGATTTTCGAGGCGACGCTTGAAGCCAGCAAAGACGGCGCACCGGTGGTGCCCGAGGTGATGATCCCGCTGGTATCCGCCAAGCGCGAGGTCGAACTGGTCAAGGCGCGCATCGATTCTGTGGCAGCAGCCGTCGCCGGTGAACGCGGGCAGGAATTTGAGTATCGGCTAGGCGTGATGGTCGAAACCCCTCGGGCCTGTTTACGGGCAGCCGAGATCGCGCCGCAAACCGCGTTTTTAAGTTTCGGAACCAACGACCTGACGCAGATGACCTATGGCCTGTCCCGCGATGACGCTGGTCGGTTCATGTCGGCCTACGTCCGGCAGGGTGTCTTTGTCGAAGATCCGTTTCATGTGTTGGATGCGGACGGAGTTGGAGAATTGCTTAAACTGGGGGCTGAACGCGGCAGGCAAGCACAGCCAGAAGTGACATTGTCAGTCTGCGGCGAACATGGCGGTAACCCCGAATCAATCGCCATTTGCCGGGAATTGGGCTTTGACTATGTGTCCTGTTCGCCGTTCCGGGTGCCCGTCGCTCGGCTGGCTGCCGCTCAACTGGCGATTTCGTCCAGACTTGGGGGTTGACAGAAGGGTGGCACTCTAGAATTAGTAGGTAACAGAAAGCGCCGTCGTCAAATATTGTTGACGAAACGGCGATTTTCCACTTGCTTTTCCGTCAGAACTGGACGTCGCCGTTTGAATTCGGTAAGAGCCTCATCGCGCCCGCCGGGGGAGGGTCTGGCGCTGAATGTGCCTGTGCGAGGTTATCTGATGCTACGATACATATTGGCTGTTGCCACATTGGCAGCAACCGTGCTGCCGAGTGTTTCCATCGCCGAGAGGGAAGCCACCGAATCTGCCAAACGCGAACTTGTGACCCGAAGCGAATTGCCCGGGCAAAAGTTCCGCGATTATTTGGGCCTGTTCAAGCCGCGTAAATCGCCTGTGCTTGAAAAAGTATCCTATTCAAAGAATTGGCTAGACCAATTGCCAACCGCCACTGGGGACGAGAACTTCAAATGTCTGGCCGAGGCGCTGTACTTTGAAGCGCGCGGCGAAAGCGTTCGCGGTCAGTTCGCCGTGGCCGAGGTGATCCTGAATCGGGTCAAAAGTAGCCGCTTTCCAAGTTCGCTGTGCGGGGTGATCAAGCAGGGAACCGGTAAGAAGTACCAATGCCAGTTCACCTACACCTGCGATGGTCAGAAAGAAGTTATCCGCGAGAAAAGAGCCTATGAGCGTGTGTCCAAGGTTGCCCGCGCGGCAATCGACGGCGTTGGCGTCGGGCTGACCGAAGGGGCGACCCACTACCACACCAAAGCGGTGCGCCCGTCATGGTCACGTGTCTACAAAGAAACGGCCCGGATCGGCGTTCACATTTTCTACCGCCACAACTATCGGACCGCGAGCAACTGATTGACGCACCCGCGCTGGAACCTTGATTGCGCGGGGCGTTTTCTGCCTTATGTAGCGGGCCAGGAGGTCCGCCATGATGTTATCCCGCAGACGGTTTCTGCAAACTTCGACCGCGCTTGCTCTGCTGCCAAAGGTAGCACATGCGGTCAGCTCTGATCTGGTCGCGCAAGAAGCGGTGCAACAGATTGCGCCTGACGGATATCCAGCTACGCCGGTTTGGACCTATGGCGGCCGCGTTCCCGGAGTCGACATCCGATTGCCTCAGGGCGGGCGCGTCAGTCGCAAGCTGATAAACAACCTGTCTCAACCGACGGCAGTGCATTGGCACGGAATTCGGATCGACAACGCAATGGATGGCGTGCCCGGGTTGACGCAGGACGCGGTCGAGATGGGCCAATCCTTCGACTATGACTTTGTTGCACCCGATGCGGGAACCTATTGGTATCACTCGCATAACCGGTCTACCGAACAGGTTGCCCGAGGTCTCTATGGACCCCTGATCGTTGAAGAATCTAACCCGCCGGATGTTGATCAGGATCTGACGCTGATGCTGGATGATTGGCGGCTGGACCCTGAAACCGCGCATATCGTGGACGATTTTGACAATGGACACGACCTTAGCCATGCAGGGCGGCTGGGTAATCTGGTGTCCGTCAACGGCAGCTTTGATCCGGCTTACCCTGTTGGATCGGGGGAACGATTGCGATTGCGTCTGATCAATGCATCGAACGCTCGGATATTTGATTTGGCGTTGGACGGGCTGGCGGGTTGGATCGTGGCACTGGATGGCATGCCGCTGGCAGTTCCATTGCCTGTAGAGGACAGCTTTCCACTTGCGCCCGCACAACGGGCGGACCTTGTCGTGGATGTGACGTCCGCGTCCGGGGATGTCGCGGGTCTTGCCAGTATCGAGCGGGATGGCGGCTATGGCTTGGTACGCTTTCAAGTTTCCGAAGCGTCCACATCGCAAAGGCAGGGTATTGAACCATTGCCTGCGAACAATATGCCTGAATTTCAGTATGATCAGGCACCGCTGCATCGTATGTCCCTGCAGGGCGGTGCGATGCGATGGCTGGAAGGGGCCAAGCTTGGCGATCAGGACCTGACAGGCCGTGAGCTGGCTCAACTGGGCCGGTTCTGGGCGTTGAACGGATACGCGGAACGACCCAAGGATCCGTTTCTGGATGCGCGTCTGGGTCAGTTGCACCGGATCGAGTTTGTGAACGAAACTGTCTTTCCACATGCGATGCATCTGCATGGTCACCACTTCCGGCTCGTCCTGCCGGATGGCAGTTTGGGGCCCTGGCGCGACACCGTGCTGGTGGACCGGGGCCAGACCCGTCAGATCGCGTTGGTCGCGGACAATCCGGGAGACTGGCTGCTGCATTGCCATATGCTGGGACACGCTGCTTCGGGTATGATGAGCTGGTTCCGCGTAACCTGACGCCGCATTCGATGGCTGGAAAGACGCATGTTGCGGTGTTATACGCCCGCGCATCGTTTATTTTGGGCAAACACGTCCACAAAGCCCGAAAAGGTCCGCCTGTATGAGCTCTGAAATCCGTCTTGCCTTTGCGCACCCGTCCGAGCGGTCCGAAGCGACCGCTGCCCGGGGGCCGTTGGATCGTATTTCTCTGCGTGATCATATCGTCGAGGTTGAAATCGGCGCGTTTCAGGCCGAGCGTGGAACGACCCAGCGGATTTGCTTTAACATCGTGGTCGAGGTTCGCCCCTTGAGTGATCCCATCGACGATGACGTGGATCGCATCCTGTCTTATGACCGGGTGACTGAGGCGATCGCGTATGAGCTTGCGGCGGAACGTCTTAACCTGCTTGAGACTTTGGCAGACCGGGTGGCTGAGCGAATTTTACTTGAACCGCAGGCCGTAAGAGCTTTTGTCAGAATAGAAAAACTGGATCGTGGTCCTGGCGCTTTGGGTGTCGAGATCGTGCGCGGGAAAGACAAGGCTCACCACGACGTCGTCGAGGAAGAGCGTCCGCATCCCCGACTGGCTTTCCTGTCGAATGAGGCCATTGCTTCGTCCAATCTGACCGGGTGGATCGATCAGCTGGAAAATCGTGAACGCCCGTTGATCCTATGTGTCGGCGCGGCGGATATGCCTGTTTCACAGACTGGCCACGCGATGACACAACGCCGAATTGATCTGTTGGCGATTGAACAGAATGCCTGGGTTTTAGCTGCCCGCGATCACCGCTGTGTCGTCGTTTCAACGCGGACTGAGCTGGATTGGGCCATGAAAAATGGTCAGATTTGCGTCTGGGCGCCCTCGAAAATTGTGCTGGATGCTGTTGACGGCCAATCGGCGGCACCTTCGGATGCGGTCGCGCTGGCGGCATGGTTTGCTGCCACTTTTGAGGCGAGTGAGATGATGGTGATCGGCGGCGCGCTGCCCGACGCCCCTGAAACCCCTTTGCGTGCGATCTCGGTGGATCAGGCACAACTGTGACCGCTTATTTTCGACCTCTGGTTCAGCATGGTCCGAACCGTCCGCCGGGTTCAGTGCCGCTAGCTGACCAGCCGCTGTGGTTTACCCATGTCGAACGGTTAAGCCGTGAAGAGCCCCCAAGGGTCATTGCTGTGCAGGATGTGCCAGACGATGCGCTGGACCGTCTGACGCGTCCGCGTACCGATGTTGCGGGCCTTGCCATGGATCGCCCGCACATTATGGGCATTCTGAATGCAACGCCGGACAGTTTCTCGGATGGCGGTGTGCACAATTCGGTCAGCGCGGCCCAATCTGCGGCTGAACAGATGGTTTCACAAGATGCAACCATTCTGGATATTGGCGGCGAATCGACCCGACCCGGAGCAACCTTCGTGCCCGAAGATGAAGAGATCGCCCGGACCCGCCCCCTGATCGGAGCCATCAAATCCCGTACTGATGCGTTAATATCCATTGATACGCGCAAATCCGCCGTCGCCAAAGCAGCGTGGGAGGCCGGAGCAGGGCTGATCAACGACGTAACCGGCTTTACCTTTGATCCGCAGCTGGCACCGTTTTGCGCACAAGTTGGCGCTCCGGTCTGTGTGATGCACATGCAGGGCGATCCGGGCACGATGCAAGACAACCCGACCTATGACGACGTTCTGCTGGACGTCTACGATTTCCTTGAAGGTCAGGTGGATCGTCTCGAAAACCTCGGATTGGATCGGGATCAGATCATCGTTGATCCGGGCATAGGGTTTGGCAAGACCGAGGCACATAACCTGGCCTTGCTGCAGGGGATCAGCCTGTTTCATGGTTTAGGTTGTCCGATCCTGTTGGGCGTGTCCCGAAAAGGTATTATTGGACAAATTGGCAAAGAGCCGCGCAAGGACGCCCGCGCGCCTGGATCAATCGCCGTCGGGCTGGCTGGATTGTCACAAGGCGTTCAAATTCTGCGCGTGCACGATGTTGCAGAAACCGCTCAGGCCTTGCGCCTTTGGGCCGCCGTCCGGTAAGCCGGAGGCAGGCAAGAAATGACGGAGTGACATTATGCGCAAGCTGTTCGGAACCGATGGGGTGCGGGGCACCGCCAATACCCATCCAATCACGGCCGAAATGGCATTGCGCATCGGGGCCGCCGCTGGCCGTTACTTCCGTCGCGATCAATCCGACGTCCACCGTGTTGTGATCGGTAAGGATACGCGCCTGTCCGGCTATATGGTGGAAAACGCCCTGACGGCCGGATTGACCTCGACCGGGATGAACGTGTTGCTGCTTGGGCCGGTTCCGACGCCCGCTGTCGGTCTGATGACACGGTCGATGCGCGCGGATCTTGGGGTGATGATCTCGGCCAGCCATAACCCGGCCGAGGACAACGGTATCAAGTTCTTTGGTCCTGACGGATACAAGCTGTCTGATCAGGCGGAACTCGAGATTGAAAGGCTGATCGAAGAAGGTGTCAAACCTGCGCAGGCAAGGAATATCGGCCGTGCCAGACGGGTGGATGATGCGCGGTTCCGATACGGTGAGCGCGTCAAATCTTCGCTGTCGCGTGACTTGCGTTTGGACGGGCTAAAAGTTGTAGTCGATTGCGCCAATGGGGCCGCGCACCGCACGGCGCCCGAGGTTTTGTGGGAATTGGGTGCCGAGGTGATCCCGGTCGGCATTACGCCGAATGGTAAGAATATCAACCTCAATTGTGGCTCCACCAAACCGCAGATGGCTGCCGAAACCGTCGTGGCCCATGGTGCAGATGTCGGGATTTGTCTGGACGGTGACGCCGATCGCGTCGTTATGATCGATGAGAATGGCCAAGTCGCGGATGGCGATCAGTTGATGGCGCTTTTGGCGACCAGTTGGGCCGAGGCAGACCGCCTGAAAGGCGGTGCGTTGGTTGCAACGGTGATGTCGAACCTAGGTCTGGAACGTCATCTTGAAAACCATGGTCTGCGTCTGGAGCGCACCGGCGTCGGGGACCGCTATGTCGTTGAACGTATGCGCGAAGGCGGGTTCAATCTGGGCGGCGAACAATCAGGCCACATCGTCATGAGCGATTACGCGACCACAGGTGACGGCCTGATGGCGGGCCTCCATTTCCTGGCGGAGATGGTGCATACGGGTCGCAAAGCATCGGAATTGTCGGTGCAGTTCGAAACCGTACCGCAAATGCTGAAGAACGTGCGCTACGGCGAAGGACAAGCCCCGCTTGAGGCCGCCAGCGTGCAGGCTGCAATTTCTGACGCCGAGGCGCGGCTGAACGGGCAGGGGCGATTGCTGATCCGCAAGTCGGGTACGGAACCTCTGATCCGCGTCATGGCGGAATGTGAAGATGACGCGCTGTTGACCCAGGTTGTCGACGGCATCGTTGCCGAGGTCGAGGCCGTCACAGGCTAGCGCCCGGTCAGCATCTTTCGCAGGCTGAACCACTGACTGATGGCCAGCCCGGTCAGGATCATAGCCAGCGCCACGAAAAAGCGCACCGGCAACGCCTCGGACAGAACCCATGCGCCGAACACCATCGACCAGATTGGCACTTGGTAGTTAACGAGGGTCATGAACACCGATCCTGCGCTGCGAATGACGGATACGCGCAGCAGTGTTGCGAATGCCGTAGGGACCAACCCCAAAACGATGATGGCAATGCTTGGGCGGGTACCTTCCCATGTCGGGACGCCTTCAGTCACGAACATGATCGGCAGCAGGATTACTGCGCCGACCAGCAGGGTCAGGGCGGCCAGAACCACAGGATCAATGGGCGGACATTGACGGGTGAAGATCGACGCCAGGGAATAACACAAGGCGGCCCCGATGCATGCTAGCTGCGCCAGAGGTTCTGACCCGTGGCCGAGTTGCGCCAAACCGGGGCCAATCAACACCAACGCACCGCTGAATCCAAGGGTCACGCCCACCAGTTTTCTCAGGTTCAAAGGCTCGTCTGAAAAGAAATGTGCCAGCGGCAGAACCATCAGCGGAATCGCGGCCATCGACAGGCCGGCAAAGGCCGAAGGCACGTATTGCTGTCCCCAGCTTAGCAAAACAAAGGGCAGGGCAGACGACAAGATACCGATCACAATGACCGAGGTCCAAAGGGCGGCGGATCCGGAAGGTAGCTTGCGGTTTGTGACCGCCATCAACCCCAGCAACATCATGGCACCCAACGTAGTGCGCGCGGTGGCGACGGTGATAGGTCCGTACCCTTCTAGTGCCATGGCAACGACCATGAACGTCCCGCCCCAGATCAGGCCGAGGGTGATAACACCGCTCCAATCGCGGGATGTGGGGTGCTGGACCATCTTCGTTTCGCTTAGAGGCTTGGACAAAAAAGGGCGGCCAGATGGGCCGCCCCTTCGCATTCGCTTGGCAGGATCAGTTCTTTTCCTGATCGACCAGCTTGCCGGCGGAAATCCACGGCATCATGTCGCGCAGTTTCTTACCAACCTGCTCGATCTGATGCTCATCGTTGTGACGGCGTGCTGCTTTGATGGTCGGCTGACCAACAGCGTTTTCCAGCATGAAGTCACGCACGAATTTGCCGGTTTGGATGTCCGACAGCGTCTCTTTCATCGCTTTCTTAGTCTGCTCATAAGGCAGAATGCGCGGGCCGGTGACGTACTGGCCGTACTCGGCAGTGTTCGAGATCGAATAATCCATGTTCGCGATACCGCCTTCATAGATCAGGTCAACGATCAGCTTGGTTTCGTGCAGGCATTCGAAATAGGCCATTTCAGGCGCATAACCTGCCTCAACCAGAGTTTCGAAACCACAACGGATCAGTTCGACGATGCCGCCGCACAGAACGGCTTGTTCGCCGAACAGGTCGGTTTCGCATTCTTCACGGAAGTTGGTCTCGATGATGCCCGAGCGGCCGCCACCGATGGCCGAGCAATAGGACAGGCCGATTTCCAGAGCCTTTCCGGTCGCGTCGCTGTCAACAGCTACCAGGCAAGGCACGCCGCCGCCTTTGACGTATTCGCCGCGTACGGTGTGGCCGGGGCCTTTGGGGGCCATCATGATGACGTCAATGCCTTCTTTCGGCTCGATCAATCCGAAGTGCACGTTCAGGCCATGGGCAAAAGCAATGGCCGAGCCGGGCTTGATGTTGTCATGCACGTATTTCTTGTAGGTCTCGGCCTGCAGTTCGTCGGGCATGGTGAACATGATGACGTCGCACCAGGCTGCCGCTTCGGCGATGCCCATGACTTCCAGGCCTTCGGCTTCAGCTTTCTTGGCCGATGCGGAGCCTTCGCGCAGAGCGACGACAAGGTTCTTCGCGCCCGAGTCGCGCAGGTTCAGTGCGTGGGCGTGGCCTTGCGAGCCGTAGCCCAGGATCGCCACTTTCTTGTCTTTGATCAGGTTGATGTCGCAATCGCGATCGTAATAGACGCGCATGTCGCCGGTCCTTTCTGGTTAGATTGCCGAGGGTTTTACCTGCCGGATGTTGTATTGGCGATAGGGTTGCACTTGAGTATTTGTGAAAAAGATGAAGAATAATTCGTGTAACACCAGAAATGCAAAAAAATCATGCTTGATGACATAGACCGCCGAATCCTGCGCCACTTTCAGGCCGATCCCAGCCTGACTGCTGCGGAACTGGCCGAGCGTTGCCGTATCAGCCAGGGTGTCTGCTGGCGCCGGGTCGAAAAGATGCAGGCAACCGGAATAATCCAGGGGCAGGAGGCCGTGATCGATTGGGCGGCGCTTGGGTATGCGGTCGAGGTTTCGCTGCGCGTAACGCTGGACAAGACGCAATCGCGCGCGTTTGACGAATTTACTGCCGCCGCCCGGCAAGTGCCCGAGGTGATCGAATTGCAAACATTTCTGGGCAGGGTAGATGTGCGGCTGTCGGTGATTGCCAGGGACATGTCACACTACCAACAACTCTACCGTGACCGCATTCTGACCCTGCCGCATATCGCGGATATTGAGGCCTTGATGCATATCGCGAGGGTCAAGAGCGAAGAGGTCTTGCCGGTATGACCGAATTGGATGAGCTGGACCGAAAAATACTGTGTGCGTTGGCTCAGGACGCCTCCCAGAGCGCCGGGGCGTTGGGGCGTAAGCTGGGTCTGTCACAACCGGCGACATGGCGCCGCATCCGCCGGCTGGAAACCTCGGGCGTTATCAAAGGTCGCCGGCTGCGCCTGAATGCCGAGGCGTTGGGATTTGGCGTGACGGTATTCCTTGGCGTGAAACTGGCGCGCAAGGGTCAGGTCAGTCTGGAGGATTTTGAGCGCGCCGTCAGTGCTATTCCAGAAGTTCAGACCGTCGAGCATGTGCTGGGTTTGTACGATTATCGCCTGCGGGTGGTTGCCCGCGACCTGTCGGATTTTGAGCGGGTCCTGCGCCGTCGGATCATGACCTTGCCCGGCGCAGGAGATGTCGAAGCCAACGTCCTGCTAAGCGAGGAACGTTTGCCGGGACCGATCGGATAAGCCCGCTCAGTACCGCGTGCGGATGCAATATCCCGGATGGTGCGTTATCCGGGCAAATGCCATCGGATTTCCGTTCTTCCAGGTCGTGCGCTCTAGCTGGATCATCGACGTTCCGGGGGTTGTTCCCATGAATTCCGCCAATCGTCCGTCCGCGGAGATCGCGCAAAAGGAGACTTCAGCCTCGGTAAACGGAGAGGCGTTCAGTAGCCATTCATGTGGGCCGTGGTTGCTCAGATCGGCATGTTCGATTTCGGGCACCGCATCTATGTTGATCCAGCGTTCTTCCAATTGGAAGGGACGGTTATCTGCATAGTGCATACAGATGACATGCAGGACGCGAATGTCCGCCGATACACCGATCTGCGAGGCGAGCCAACCGGGGCTTGCGACCACGTTGCGTTCAACCAGCGAGTACCGATAGGTTGCATTTTGGCTTTCAACCGTTTGACGAGCCAAAGAAAATTCCAGCTTGGCATGTTTGCTGGGTTCCTTTTTGACCCGGGTCCCGCTTTTGCGTTTGCGCTCGACAAAGCCCTGATCGGACAGTTCGCGCAGGGCACGGTTCACTGTCGCGCGTGCGCAATTGAATTCCTCGGCAAGTTGCGTTTCGGTTGGCAGAAGCGATCCCTGCGGCCAAATGCGGCTTTCAATCCGCCGTTTGACTTCGTCCCTAACAACTTGAAAACTGATCCGCTTATGCGCATTCACCTGTCGAAATACCTTTCTTCTGTAAAGTGAGTGCATCTGGTCAGAAACACGTCAGAGTGTAAAGGGCAGCTGACACTAATTGGCGTCATTTCTTGCCAGATTCGACTAACAAAATATCATTTGAGTGTTTTGTTTTTAGTTCCCTTAGGTCAGATATTCGGGTTCAGTACGGGTCTGGGCAAATTAACCCGGGTCGCGAGGCCGCTGACGACAATTTGAAAGGACAAACCATGCCAGCGCTATTGGACACCGTCGATCCCTCTGGGCTCGAAGAGTTCTCGGTCGTGTTTACGGATAGGTCTCTGAACCATATGTCGGTTCAGTTTCAGCAGGTGATGCGGGACATATCGGGCTTGCTGAAGGATGTATATAATGCGGATGGTGTGGCGATTATCCCTGGTGGTGGCACCTATGGGATGGAGGCCGTGGCCCGGCAATTTGCGCGCAACGCCAATGTATTGGTCGTTCGGAATGGGTGGTTTTCCTACCGCTGGAGCCAGATCATCGAATCCGGTGATCTGACGGCGTCAGCGACGGTTCTCAAAGCCCGTGAAACCGGCAATTCCAGCCCGTCGCCCTTTGCCCCCGCACCGATTGACGAGGTTGTTTCAACAATCCGTGAACAGCGTCCGGACGTTGTATTTGCCCCACATGTGGAGACCTCGGCCGGTGTCATTCTGCCTGATGACTACGTAACAGCCATGGCCGCCGCGGCGCATGAGGTGGGGGCGTTAATGGTGCTGGACTGCATCGCATCGGGTTGTGCCTGGGTCGATATGAAGGCCACCGGTGTGGACGTCCTGATCTCGGCGCCCCAGAAAGGGTGGAGTGCATCGCCCTGCGCTGGCCTTGTCATGCTATCTGAGCGTGCCGAAGCGCGTTTGGAGGAGACGACGTCCGACAGTTTTGCCGTTGATCTGAAAAAATGGCGACAGATCATGCAAGCCTATGAAAATGGTGGGCATGCGTATCACGCGACCATGCCAACGGATGCGTTGAAGGCGTTCCGCGATACGATGGTCGAGACCCGCGATTATGGGTTCGACAAGCTGCGGGACGCCCAATGGGCGTTGGGCGATGGAGTGCGGGCGATGCTTCGGGACAAGGGCATCGTCTCGGTAGCAGCGGACGGATTTGGCGCGCCGGGTGTCGTGGTCAGCTATACCTCGGACCCGGATATTCAGAATGGTAAGAAGTTTGCGACGTTGGGCATGCAGATCGCAGCAGGTGTGCCGCTGCAATGTGATGAGCCTGAAGGGTTCAGCACCTTCCGCCTTGGTCTGTTTGGTCTGGACAAACTGTACGACGTCGACGGCACCATCGGGCGGCTCAAGCGCGTGCTGGATCAGGTTCTGTGAAACCATTCGGGCCTTAGCGTACGCCGAGGCCCATTTGCATCAAGGTCTTGCGAACAGCCGGTAGAGAATAGAGCGCATTTAGCCCCATTGCCCGGACGTCCCTTAACGGCCGCGCCTCGATCATCGAGGCGCGGTTCAACAGGTCGATGCCTTTGACCCGCATCTCGATTTCGGTGTGGCGAGCCTTGTGATAGGCCTCGAGCATCTGCGCATCGCCCAGACCTTCAGGACGGGCCTGCGCCAGTTCCAGCAGACTGCTCAGATCGCCCAGCGACATGTTCAATCCCTGGGCTCCAATTGGCGGCACCACATGGGCGGCCTCGGCCATCAGCGCGACTCGCTCGCCAGCCAGACGTTCTGCTGACTGGCTGATGATCGGCCAGATGGTCCGGCGCGAGGCCAGTTTTAACGGTCCGAACAACCCACAGGACCGTTCGGTCATCAGCGCCTCAAACGCCTCGGACTCGGTGTTGAGCAACTCAACCGCGCGGGGTCCGCGCTCCATCCACACAATCGCCGAAGACGGTTGCCCCTGCCAATCGGGCAGGGGGACCAGGGTGAACGGCCCGCCCGAGCGGTGAATCTCGGTCGAAACATTGTCGTGCGGGATGGGATGTGTGACTGCAAAGGCCAATGCTTTCTGGCCATAGCGCGTGGAATGGACGTTGATCCCAGCCGCCTCGCGCATGGGAGAGTTGCGCCCGTCAGCGGCGACCACCAGTTTGCAACGAATGCGGCTGCCGTCACTCAGGCCGACACGCGCTTCGGCAGTGCGGGTGAACAGACTGACAGTGCCAGTACCGGGGCGGAAATCGACATTGGGCAGTTCGGCCAGTCGTGCCACCATCTCGCGCCGCAGCAGCCAGTTGGGCAGGTTCCAGCCGAAGGGCAGATCCGAAATATCTGCGGCGTTGAAATCGCGTACCACGCGGGGTTCAGGAACATCTCCGCCTGCGTCCACAATCCGCATGATCTGTAAGGGGGCCGCGTGTGGGTCCAGCCGTTGCCACAGCCCGCATTGCTCTAACAAGCCGTGCGCCGGTTGCAAAAAGGCGGTGGTCCGCAAATCAGAGCCGTCCACGTCGCGCTCGGTTATCGGGGGCGTCGGGTCGACGCAAATGACGTCGAACCCGGCGGTTCCAAAGGCCGCCGCAGCGGTCAGACCAGCGATTCCGCCGCCGGAAATCAGGATGTCACAGCTGTCTTTCATGACCTTGGCCTCCGAGTGTTTGGCAGACCCTAGTTCGGTTCTGCATCGGGCGCCAAGTGACATCCTGTCCCGCGTGTTAGCCGCGTGAAATCAGGATGAGGATCAGGAACATCACCGGCACCATCATCACGGCTGGGATGTATAGGCCCGGCAGACCGAACAACAGGGCAGAACAGCCCCACATGCTGAAAATCGCGGCCGCTGTATAACCCCACTCTTCGCCCTTTGCATGAGCGGCATCTTTGGCTAACCAGCCAAACAGGGGAATTGCAAACAACAGGCGCTGCAAGATGGGCAGGCGTCCGGGCATCTCGATCGCGCTCATGGGGTCTCCGATTCTGTTCGTCGCTGAGGCGCATATAGGGTCGATGATGCACCTGCAGAATGTGCAGATCGTCGCAGTGTGACAGCCTATCGCAGGCGGGACAGAAACGCAGTCAGGTCGTCGGTGTGATGGTGGATATGATCGGCCTCGTGCGGCTGGGGCGCGACGTGAACTGTGCGCATTCCCATCGCGTGCGGAGCAGCCAGATTGCGCGGATCATCTTCAAACATGGCCGCCTTGTCGGCGTCGATGCCATCCTGTGCAAAGATCGCCTCGAACGCGGCCTGTTTAGGTTTTGGAAGATAGCCCGCGTGTTCTACGCCATAAACCGCATCGAACAAACCGCTGAGACCGCGTGCTTTTAGCACACGTTCGGCATAAGGCGCGCTGCCGTTGGTGTAAACGATGCGACGGCCAGGCAGGCACCGGATGTTGTCGGCCAACTCGGCGTCGGGGTCCATGTGGCTCATGTCCACCTGATGCACGGCGTACAGATAGGGTTCGGGGTCCAGGTCATGCTCGGCCATCAAGCCGGCCAGCGTGGTGCCGTATTCCCGCCAATAGTGCGAGCGCAGACGATCCGCCTCGGCTCGGTCGACGCCAATGGCCTGCACCACGTAATCCGTCATCAGAACCTCGATCTGGTCGAATAGTTGCATATGAGGCGGGTACAGCGTGTTGTCGAGGTCGAACACCCATTGGGTGACATGCGAAAAAGAAGGTTTGACCATGAGTTGGGTTTAGGCCGCCATGCACAGGTTTTCAATGCTACACTTGATTGCACAGGCCTGAGGCGGATAGACATGTCCGAACGAGGAGAAAAAACACCCCATGCCGCAATCCCGTCAGCCCAACAAAGACGCCTATAGCCTTATTCTCGAAGCGATTGATGTGGGCGTTTACAAGCCCGGCGACCGGTTGGTCGAAAGTGAGCTGGCAGAACGGTTTGGCGTGTCCCGCACGCCGATCCGCGAAGCGTTGCAGCGACTTGAGACGCAATCCCTGCTAGAGCGTGACGGACGATCACTGATCGTGGCCTCATTGGATCACAACCAAATGGCCGAACTGTACGTGGTCCGGCGCGAGTTGGAGGGGTTGGCCGCAAAGCTGGCCGCGAAACACGCCACCGAAGAAGAGATCAAAGTGCTGCAGGACATGGTCGCCGCTGACGATGCGCTGGTAAATGATCCAACGGCGCTGTCGCGGGCCAACCGGCGGTTTCATGAACAGATCCATCTGGCTTCGCACAACCGGTATCTGGTGCAGCAACTGAATCTTGTGCACCGCACAATGGCTCTGATGGCTACGACCTCGCTTGCCGTTCAGGGCCGCGGCGAGATTGCGCAGAGCGAACATAAAGGCATTGTCGAGGCGATCACCGCACGGGATGAAGAGGCGGCTGAGCGCGCGCTGAAAGAACATATCTCGGTGGCCTTCATGACCCGCCTGAAACAGGATGCGGTGCTGCGCGAGAAATGACCGTCAGTGCGGCTGTACTTCTTCGCGGGCCTGCCCATGCTGGGTTTTGTCCCAGAAGAACGGGTTGCTGGCCAGTTCCCATAGGGCTTTGTAGGCGGCTAATACGCCTAGCGGAAAATACAGTGGCATTGTTGGAACCCACGGCATCAGGAACCGTCTTTCTTGTGCTGCTACGGCCAGCATTCCAACGATCAGATTGGTGATCTCGGCCACCAGAAACAGGCTGATGAGTGCGTAGAAGGTCCAATCAGACAGAAGCGGATCGAACGGGCCAGGCAAGCCCAGTGTCGCCAACCAGAACAGCCATAGGACCGGTGCCAGTAGAAACTGGCCAATAGTGCCCAAGAAGAACGCCTGAAAGCCGAAAAAGCGCTTGAATCCCAATTCGTTAAGCAGGCGCCGCGGCGCGCGCATATGCACCAGATAGGTCACCATGAACCCCTTCAGCCAGCGCGAACGTTGTTTAACCCAAGGCCAGGCCCGAAAATTCGCCTCTTCATAAGTGGTGGTATCAACCATCTCGGTTCGATAGCCCGCGCGGCTGAGGCGCACACCCAGATCTGCGTCTTCGGTCACGTTGTGGGCATCCCAACCGCCAAGCTCCAGCAATTTATCCCTGCGGAAAAAGAATGTTGTGCCCCCAAGCGGGATGACCAGACCCAGATTCGCAATGCCTTGCAGGATGATCCGAAACCAGCTGTTGTATTCGATGGTAAAACAGCGTGACCGCCAATTTGTGCGCGGGTTGTAATAATCGAGAACACCTTGCAGGCAGACGACGTCTTCGTCAGCTCGCGCAAAATGCCGGACCACCCGTTCGATCTGATCTGGTTGCGGGGCGTCCTCGGCATCCCACACACCCAGAATGTCGCCACGGCAAAAATCCAGCGCGTAGTTCATTGCGCGGGGCTTTGTCGTCAGTCCGTTCAGTTCCGGGACTTCCACCGTTCTGATCCAGCTGGGCAGATCCACTCGGCTTAATGTGGTGCGCGTGACCTCATCTGAGGCCTCCAGCACCAGAATGATGTCCAACAACGCCTTTGGGTAGGTCAGGCGTTGCAGCCGCTTTATTAAAGCGCCTGCTATTTCTCGTTCTTTGTAAAGGGGCACCATCATCGATACGCGCGGCAATCGCAGTGGAACAGGCTCGGGGTTTGGGCACACTTGGCGGCATCTCATAAGGTATGAGACCAAGCCAACAATGCGCAAAACCATGAACAAGAGCAGTGAAACGGTGGCTGTGGTCAAAAGAGCAGCCAGACCAACCAGAGGAAAGGCTGTAAAAAAGAAAAGAAGTCCCGCAAGGGCCGCGATCGGACCCGCGCGCTTTGTCGGCGTCCATGATCGACAGCTCTGATCATTGTCGACCCGTGTTTCCGCGCCTTTTGCCAAAGTGTCGGAAAATGCGCTGGCAATCGCGTGATCGATCTGGCTGGTCGATGCAAGTACTGGTGCAATCGTGTGTTCGGTGTGGGACAGGGCGGCGCGTACCGCGGCAAAGCTGTTCGGATCAGCGGTCGCGATCAGCAGGATTGGGCCGATGCGTTGCCATGGGATCACATTATGCTTCAGCCAGAACTCGACCGGTTTGATGTCACATAAGCTCGGGGAGGGGGGCGTGTCTTTCAGATCGGCAATTTGCAGGTTGGTCTGCTCAGACAAAGCATCCATGACTTCCTGACGGCTGATCCAGCCCTCTCCGACAAGGATTTCGCCCAGTGGGGCCTGTTGTCTGGATTGCAGATGCAGCGCCTTTTCGAGCTGGGCGGGGGTGATGCAGCCACGTTCGAGTAAACAGGCGCCAAGGGGTTTCCGCGCCCCAACAGAAATCGGCGCGGCGCGCGCGAATTGCTGCAGGCTATGTTCAACCATAAAAAAACCCTGACTCGGTGACCCGCGTCAGGGTTGCTCAATCAAGGTTAACAGCGCGTTAACACTAAACGATGAGGCGGTTAAGCCTGTGCTTTCTTGTCTGCCATAGCGTCGGCAAAGCGTTCAAACAGATAGTAGCTGTCCTGTGGGCCAGGCGATGCCTCGGGGTGGTGCTGCACTGAATAGACAGGGCGATCGGTCATGCGGATGCCGCAATTGGACCCGTCAAACAACGAGCGGTGGGTTTCCACAACGCCGTCGGGCAGGGACTGGGCGTCCACCGCGAAGCCATGGTTCATCGAGGTGATCTCGACCTTGCCGGTATCCAGGTCTTTGACCGGATGGTTGGCCCCGTGGTGGCCGTGGTTCATCTTGACGGTATGGCCGCCCAAAGCCAGCGCCAGCATCTGGTGTCCCAGACAGATGCCAAAGACGGGCAGGTCGGTGGCGTCCAGAACCTCTTTGATCATAGGCACGGCGTATTCACCGGTGGCTGCCGGGTCGCCGGGGCCGTTCGACAGGAACACGCCATCGGGATTATGGGCCAGCACCTCGGCGGCCGTCGCCGTTGCAGGCAGAACCGTGACGTCGCATCCGGCCGAGGCGAGGCAGCGAAGGATATTGCGCTTTGCGCCAAAGTCCACGGCGACAACTTTATGAACCGGAGATTCCTGACGTTTGTACCCGTCCGGCCAGGCCCACCGCATTTCGTCCCAGCGATAGCTTTGGGCGCAGGTGACCTCTTTGGCTAGATCCATACCTTCCAGACCGGCAAAGCCGCGCGCGGCGGCGACCAGTGCCTCGATATCAAAGTTACCGTCGGGATCATGCGCCAACGCGACATGAGGTGCGCCTTGCTGGCGGATGGCGCGGGTCAGGCGGCGGGTGTCCACACCGCCGATGGCGATGCGGCCGCGGCGGGCGAGCCAGGTTTTCAATTCTTCGGCCGAGCGCCAGTTCGATGGCTCGGTCGGATCCCATTTGACCACCATCCCGGCGGCAACCGGATCGCCAGTCTCGTCATCCTCGGGGTTCACGCCGACATTGCCGATATGAGGGAAGGTGAAGGTCACGATCTGTCCCGCATAAGAGGGGTCGGTCATGATTTCCTGGTATCCGGTCATGGCGGTGTTAAAGCAAAGTTCAGCCACGGTTTGGCCGGTGGCGCCGAAGCCCATACCGTAGAACAATGTACCGTCGGCCAATGCCAGACATGCGGTGGGCTTGGACGGGGCGTTCTGGGCCATGGCGCGACTCTCCTGCAAGGTAAACCGGCGCATACCTAAGGGGGTTGTACGCTCGGGTCAAGTCTGTTCAATTTTTAGGCTATTGTTTAAAATCAATAAGTTAACCACATGCACCCCCTGTTGTATCGCGCTTTTTGTTTCGATATGGTCGGGGTTCCTTTGCCATGGGGATGGACAGAACATATGGATATGCGATCAAGGGTGAACACTGCCCTGAAGCAAGCGATGAAAGACAAGGATGCCGAGCGTCTGTCGACGCTGCGCCTGATTAATGCTGCGATCAAGGACCGTGACATCGCCTCGCGCGCGTCTGACAACGAAGAAGCCAAAGGCTGCGGCGACACAGAGGTGCTTGAAATTCTTGGTAAAATGACCAAGCAGCGCAAGGAAAGCGCCCGCGCTTATGAAGAGGGCAGCCGATTGGATCTTGCCGAACGGGAACTGCGCGAGGTCGAGGTCATCGAGGAATTCCTGCCCAAGCAATTGGACGATGACGAGGTGAGCAAGGCCATTCAGACCGCAATCACGGCCACCGGCGCCGGGTCGATCCGCGACATGGGCAAAGTGATGGGTGAGCTGAAAACCCGTTACACCGGCCAGATGGATTTCGGCAAGGTTGGCCCGATGGTCAAAGATCAGCTCTGCGCTGCGCCAGGCGGCAGCTGCTAAGCATTATTGTTTGCTAAGATGCTAAGGCTGCGCGACAGGTTCGCGCAGTTTTTTTGTGAGCTCATCAAACAGCGAAATCCGCTCTTCCTCAGACAGAAAGGCGCCAATTTCAACTTCGCGGCCGTCACCGGTCAGTGTGACATAGTTCGGGACCGGGCCGCCGCGCTCATGCATTTCGGGACGCGCCCAATAGCGGTTGCAGGACCACTCCTGCTGCCCCCGTTGTGGGTGATGCTGCACCAGACGGGCCTGCGAGCCGGTCAAGGTCAACACCTCGAAAACGCTGCGTGCACGGTAATTGGACTGGATCGCGAACCACAGTCCCAGAACGGTCAACAGCATGAATGGCAGCAAACCCCACAGCAAAACCGACCCAAGAACAGCCATCAGGGGAATCAAGCCAAACAGGAAGACCGCCAACACCACACGCATCGCCCAGCGTGGGGGCAGAGAGTTATGCGGCCACAGGCGCAACTCTTGCTCGGAACTTGAGGTTTGATTCCATCGATACGGCATGGTGCAAAAATAGCGCAACACCTGCCGGTGTCTAACAGGAAAGATCAGATGACGTGCCCAACTCTGGCCCACGACAACGCGTCATCCAGCCGGTCATCGCCCCAGAAAACCTCGCCGCGAACGACCAGGCTGGGGGCGCCAAAAACGCCCAGCTTTGTGGCCTGTTCTGTTTCGGTTTCAAGCGCCGAGATCGTGTCCGGGCTGCGGGCGCGTGCAAGGGTCAGGCGTGGGTCCTGCTGACACCGATGCAGCGCTTCTGACAGCGCTGTTTCGCTGCCCGCTTCAATCCCTTCTTCGAACCAGATGCGGTACAGGTTTTGGGTAAAGGACTTGCCCCAGCCATCCGCCATACCCAGCACGGCGACCTGATTGGCCAGCGCAAGATCCGAGATCGGGTAGGGTGCAGGAAGCGTTGCGTGCAGGTGGTACTTTGCGGCGCGCCGCTCGATATCGCGCCACATATATGCGGATTTGGCCGGTTTGCCCGCAAAGGGAATGTTCTGTTGTTCGGACATTACGGTACGCACGTTGAACGGTCGCCAATTGACGGTCGCGTCATGCTCATCACACCAATCATCCAGGCGCATGATTGTCAGGAAGCTGTATGTGCTGCCGATGGAAAACCAAAAGTCAATTTCGGGCATCTGATGGCTCCGATCCCAGGGTTTCTGGATACATGATACCCTAAAATGGGCAGATTATCGAACGCCCCCTGAAATGGCGTTGCGCACGCGCCAAATCGGGTCGCTCTAAAACAGAACTTTTTCGATGGGTTGCGCGGGTTGAGGCGCAACCCCACAGTCGGTCATCTGCCGCAAGTCAATCTCGATGCTGCGACAAAGGGCCGAGATCGGAACATCGGTCACATCCCCTTCGAACGGATCCTCCATCGAGGCGCTGACGCGTTCGGTGACAAAGAAGATCCAGCAGACCAGCGCCCCAACTGGCGCAAATGTCAGCCAGTCGAAGATAACAAGCTGCCATACAGAGATATCTGCCCCGGGGATGATTGATCGCTCGTCGTTGAACGCCAGCGGCAGCATGAAGATGAAGATCCAACTGAAGACGCGACCGACCTCGGCAACCTGTCTTGGGAAAGGTGTGTTTTTGATGCGCTCACATTGCCCCTGTGTCGTCGTAAACCGCGCGAGGCGGTCCATCAGGGCGACGTGCCAATAGGGGTCAATCCCACGGCTGCGTGCCAACTCAGCAAGCTTTTCGCCCTGAAGAAACAACAGATAGGCGGCGCGATTGCTCTTGCCTTCAAGCCTGGGCAAGTCGCTTTCCAATTGGCGTTCACGCCAACATTCGGGCTTTTGATGCAGCTCGGTGCGGTCTGAAATAGGTTTGTGTCCAAACATCCAAGGACGTCGGCTGCGTCCTGTCGGCGAGGGCTGGCGCAGCTGAAAGGCAAGCATATTGAGCCATGCGATGTGACGTTCGATCAGTTCGTCGCGCAGCGCGGGATCAATCGGTGTGCCGTCGCGCAGCACCAGATTGCTAATAGTGTTGCCCCAGTCCCTGCTGGCATTGACGATATCGCCCCAGATGCTGCGCGCTTCGGACCAGCGCGCAAAGGCCGATGTGTTTTTGAAGCCCAGAAAGAATGCCACTGCCAGCCCGAGCATGGTGACGGGCGGGCTGGGGTTCGAGATCAGCTCGATTGTCGTGAGTTCATCCGCCAGTACAACCAGCAGCGTCCATGTCAGCACGATGCAGATAAAGCCAAAGGAGCCTTTGACCATCTGTCGTACAGTTATTCCGTCGTGAAGGATCATGACCGACCGGGTCCTGCGCAATTGGCGATTGCAGATCAGTCTAACGGCTTATTCTCGGGCAAGTCTATGCCAGCGTTGTTTAATTCTCGAGGTCTGAAAAATGAAAAGCCCCGCATCTGCGGGGCTTTGTCAGTCTATCTTGCCGGGATTAGTGGGCGTGGCCTTTATCCCAGTCTTCCTGCTTTGGCAGCTGCTCGAACGTGTGCTCGGGCGGCGGGGTCGGCAGGGTCCATTCCAGCGTATCCGCGTATTCGTTCCAGGGGTTCGGCCGGGTCTCACGCTTGCCACGCAGCAGGGCGTAGATCACGATGCCGAAGAATAGCAGGAACGAGGCGAACGAGATGAACGCGCCAATCGACGATACATAGTTCCACTGGGCGAATGCCTCAGGGTAGTCGATGTAGCGGCGCGGCATGCCCTGACGGCCCAGGAAGTGCTGCGGGAAGAAGGTCAGGTTGGCGCCAATGAAGAACATCCAGAAGTGAACCTTGCCCCAGAATTCCGAGTACTGGCGACCTGTCATCTTGGAGAAGTAGAAGTACATTCCCGCAAAGATCGCAAACACGGCACCCAAGCTCATCACGTAGTGGAAGTGCGCAACCACGTAATAGGTGTCGTGATACGCACGGTCCACACCGGCCTGCGACAGAACCACACCGGTCACACCGCCAACGGTGAACAGGAACAGGAAGCCGAAGGCGAACAGCATCGGTGTCTTGAACTCGATCGAACCGCCCCACATGGTCGCGATCCACGAGAAGACCTTAACCCCGGTCGGCACCGCAATGACCATCGTGGCTAGCATGAAGTACGCCTGCTGACGCAGTGACAGGCCAACGGTGTACATGTGGTGCGCCCACACGACAAAGCCCAGCACACCAATCGCGATGATCGCCCAGACCATCGGCAGGTAACCGAAGACCGGCTTGCGCGAGAAGGTCGCGATGACGTGGCTGATGATGCCGAAACCGGGCAGGATCACGATGTACACTTCCGGGTGGCCAAAGAACCACAGGATGTGCTGATACAGGATCGGATCGCCGCCACCGGCGGGATCAAAGAAGGTGAAGCCAAAGTTGCGATCCATCAGCAACATGGTGATCGCACCCGCCAGAACCGGCAGGGACAACAGAATCAGCCACGAGGTGACAAAGATCGACCAGCTGAACAGCGGCACCTTGAACAGGGTCATGCCCGGGGCACGCATGTTCAGGAAGGTGGTGATCATGTTGATCGCGCCGAGGATCGAGGAGGCGCCCGATACGTGCACGGCAAAGATCGCAAGGTCCATGGACATGCCGCCTTCGGTTGTAGACAGCGGCGGGTACAGAACCCAGCCTACGCCCGAACCGAGCTGATCGTTACCACCGGGGCTCAGCAACGAGGCCACACCCAGCGACGTACCAGCGACATAAAGCCAGAAAGACAGGTTGTTCATCCGCGGGAAGGCCATGTCCGGTGCACCGATCTGCAACGGCATGAAATAGTTGCCAAATCCGCCGAAAAGCGCGGGGATGACCACGAAGAACATCATCAGAACACCGTGGTAGGTGATCATAACGTTCCACAGGTGCCCGTTAGGCGTGCAGAGCTCGGCTCCGCTACCGAACAGTCGGAAGCCTTCCAGGCACATATGCTGCACCCCGGGTTCCATCAATTCGATCCGCATGACAACAGTCATCAGAACTGAAATCAGACCGGCAAGTGCCGAGACGACCAGGTATAGAATCCCGATGTCCTTGTGGTTGGTCGACATGAACCAGCGCTGGAAAAATGTGCGCTGGTCTTCATGGTCGTGACCATGAATGGCTGCGTCTGCCATTATAGGTGCCTCCTGTTGCAACTGCACCGCGCAGTTGGACCTCTCCAACGCGCGGGATTCCTGCTGGTTTTAGATTGCGGGGGGACGACCTTCAATGGTCGAGTTTGATCTGGATCAAGATTAATTGTCGCGGGCAGGAGGGCGACCCGCGAAATTTTCACCAAATTCCGCATTCATCTGGGTATAAGCGCCCCGAATTCAAGGGGGCGGCTGGGAATTGCGTTCCCGGCTTGACCCGGGCCGGGGTGCGCCGCAGAACTGTCGGCAACGCGTCAATCGGAGAATTGAAATGACCGCCTATGACCCCGAGAATATTTTTGCCAAGATTTTGCGCGCAGAGATCCCTTCGAGCCGAGTATACGAAGATGACGATACGGTGGCCTTCATGGATATCATGCCGCGCGCGGACGGGCATCTGCTGGTGATCCCCAAAACCCCTTGCCGTAACATTCTGGATGCAACGCCTGCACAACTGGCGGCTGTGACCGCAACGGTCCAGAAAATGGCCAAGGCTGTCGTCGCAGCGTTCGATGCGGACGGGGTCACGATCCAGCAATTCAACGAGGCCGCCGGAGGGCAGGAGGTGTTCCACCTGCATTTCCATATTCTGCCGCGCCATGATGGTGTTGCTGTGCGGGCACCCGGAACGATGGGCGATTTCGACCTGATCGCGCAGCATGCCGAAAAGATCAAAGCTGCGCTGAGCTGACTGGGAGGCAGTTACTTCAAGTGCGTGTGTGGCCCCGCGCACTCACTATGATCGCCAAATGCGTGAAGCACGGCGCAGACATGGTCGTGCTTGCCATCGCAGGCTTTGGAAATTCGGGTCAGTTCCGCCTCGAGGCTGCGCAGGCGGGAAATACGGTCCCGTAGGTCGGCCAGTTGTCTTTCGGCAATTTCATGCGCTTGGTTAAGGTCGCCGCCAGATGCGCCTTCCAGAGACAGCAAACCTTCGATGTCGGTCAGCGGTAAACCCAGATCGCGGCAATGGCGAACAAAAAGCAGTCGTTTTAAGGCAGTGTCGTCGTACCGGCGCTGATTACCCGCTGTTCGATCCGGGCGCGGCAACAGCCCCTTGTCTTCGTAAAACCGGATGGTCGGAATCTTGACCTGCGTGTGGCGCGACAGATACCCAATTGAATACATCTTTTTTCCTCAGGGCTCTTGAACCTCTAGTCACTAGAGGAATTACATGCAATGTGCAGCCGTAACAAGGAACACACATTTTAGATGGCACATGATCACTCTCATAAGGGGCACAGCCACGCGCACCACCACATAGACCCGGAGGCAGGGGACGCGCGCGTTGCTTGGGCCATTGCCGTCAACATGTTCTTGACGCTGGCACAGGTCATTGGGGGCATTTTTTCAGGGTCGCTGGCGTTGATCGCCGACGCCCTGCATAATTTCTCTGACGCCATCGCGCTGGTCATCGCGTTTTTCGCCCGCAAAATCGCCCGCCGACCTGCCGATCCACGCATGAGCTTCGGCTATGGCCGGGCCGAGGTTGTCGCCGCGCTGGTCAACTACACCACTCTGGTCGTGCTGTCGGTGTACTTGTTCTACGAAGGCGTGATGCGGTTTTTTGAGCCTGAGCCGGTTAACGGCTGGATGGTCGTCTGGATCGCGGCACTGGCTTTGATTGTGGACCTTGTCACGGCTGCGCTAACTTACTCGATGGCCAAGGACAGCATGAACATCCGGGCGGCCTTTCTGCACAACGTGGCGGACGCCTTGGGATCGGTGGCGGTGATCATTGCCGGTACCGCGGTGATCCTGTTCAACTGGACATGGGTAGACCCCGCCGTCACGATCCTGATTTCGGTCTACATACTGTGGCATGTCAAAAGTGAAATTGGCGAAACGATCCGCGTTCTGATGATGGCAGCGCCCCCCGAACTGGACCCGGAAGAGGTCGCCTCGGCCATCGAGGACATACCGGGTGTGTCCGAGGTTCACCATGTCCACCTGTGGAGCATGCAAGAGAGAGAGCCAGCGTTGACGGCCCATCTGGTCGTGGACGCGGCGGCCTGGGCCGATGCGGAAGGGGTGAGGGCCAGCGTCAGACAATCGCTCCGTGACCGGTTTGCC
Source organism: Ruegeria sp. CDSA034 (assembly GCF_059612275.1). Taxonomy (NCBI): domain Bacteria; kingdom Pseudomonadati; phylum Pseudomonadota; class Alphaproteobacteria; order Rhodobacterales; family Roseobacteraceae; genus Ruegeria; species Ruegeria sp. CDSA034. The sequence goes on along the minus strand of NZ_JBXWQH010000001.1, from coordinate 574,250 downwards.
ATTGGTCACGCCACGCTTGAGCTTGAGCAGATCGACCGCGCGTGTGTCGGGTCGACTCGTTTTGGGCATACAGAAGAGAAACTATAGAGCGGGATGCGAATTGCCGCTCCGATTTGGGGTCGGAACGGCAGACTCGTTAACAAAAAATTTTCCGATTACTCAGGATGACCCAAGATCACCGGTTAACACACCACTCACTCTAAGAACGGTAAATCTATACTACCCGCAAACACGCGGGATGTATCCATTTGAGTGAGTTTTTCACCCATTTGCCCTATTTGTACTGTAGCCATTGGGAAATTTTGGCTCAGTATGGAAACAGCGGGGTTAAAAATTGCGGGATTGTTAACAGCGCATTGATTCTGAACGATTCGCAGGTATCGATTTAGCCCCCATTGGGGGCAAAAACCTCTGAGAAGGTTTTCCGTAGGGCTGTGTCCACGTCCACCAGGGTAACCGGCAACCCCAGATCGACAAGCGACGTAACCCCATGTTCGGTGATGCCGCAGGGGACGATGCCCGAAAAATGTTCGAGGTCAGGTTCGACATTGATCGAGATGCCGTGGAAACTGACCCATTTGCGCAAGCGCAATCCGATCGCGGCCACTTTATCCTCGGCAGGTTGGCCCGAAGTGGTCAGCGGTTTGTCATTGCGCCGCACCCAAACACCAACGCGTCCGTCGCGGATTTCACCATGCACGTTGAACTCGGCCAGCGCTGCGATCACCCATTCTTCCAGTTGCTTGACGAAACGACGCACGTCCTTGCCGCGTGTGTTCAGGTCCAGCATCACATAGGCCACGCGCTGGCCGGGGCCGTGATAAGTGTATTCACCGCCGCGCTTGGCCTCAAAGACCGGAAAGCGATCCGGGTCGGTCAGGTCTTCGATCCGGGCCGAGGTGCCGGCGGTGTAAAGCGGCGGATGCTCCAGCAGCCACACACATTCATCTGCTTCACCGGCCGCAATTGCGGCCACGCGCGCCTCCATGAAGGCGACGGCGTCGTTGTAATCGGTCAGCCCGTCAGTGATCTTCCATTCCATAAATGCTCCTTACCGCCGGGGCAGGGCGAAGAAAAGAGGTCACGCAGCTTCGGTCAGGCACCGTTGCAGCAGGTCAGAATAGGTTTCGGCCCCTTGCGCACCGGTCACCAGGTACTTGCCCGCAAACACCATCGACGGGACACCTGAAACACCACGGCTGGTCCAGAACTGTTGCTTTTCGCGAACCGGCGCAATGTGATCGCCCGAAGTCAGAGCCGCACGGGCAGCGTCCCGGTCCAGACCCGCCGCTTGGGCCGCATCAAGCAGGACCTGGGATTGGGATACGTCCTGTTGATTGGTAAAGTAAGCTTCGAACAGGGCCATCTTCAACGGATGCTGGCGGCCTTGCGTTTCGGCCCAGTCCAATAGTTGATGTGCTGCAAAAGTATTCACCATCCGGCTGTCGTCATTGAAGTTGAACGTGAAGCCAAGCTCGGCGCCGATCTGGGTCAGCCGATCGCGGGCCTGCTGGCTCTGCTCAACCGTGGAGCCATACTTCTCCATAATATGTTCGCGCAGGTTCTGGCCCTCTGGCGGCATATTTGGGTTCAGCTCAAAAGGATGCCATCTGAGATTAGCCAGCACGTTTTGTTCTTTCAAAGCCAGGTCCAGCTGGCGAAACCCCACGATGCACCAGGGGCACACAACGTCTGAGACGATATCAATCTGGACAATCGGGCGGGGATCTTGCGCGGTCATGGGCGGGCTCCGGGGAAGGGGGAAATAAACTCTGTCTGCAGTACAGATAAGGATGGCAACACGGAATTCAAATCGGCTTGTTTTTTGCCTCTTCACATCCTGTTCGCCACCGTCTATACGCCCCTCAACCAAGTCATTGGCAGTGCGGTCGTGGCGGAATTGGTAGACGCGCAGCGTTGAGGTCGCTGTGGGGTAACACCCGTGGAAGTTCGAGTCTTCTCGACCGCACCAGAACTTACTTGATCAGCTAGTTTTGGGCCTTATAAACAAGGGCATTCAGCATTTTCCGTGTGTGTCGCATAACGCAAACAACACACACGGACAGCACACAATGGCCCTGTTAATGAAGATCAAATACATCGACACCGTAAGTGAAACCCAATGGCGGTTCCGTAGACGTTGGCCCAAACGGGTACGTGAAATCCGTGGCGAAGATGCTTATCAGAAGCACATAAAGGCGCGTGAGGGTGTTGCTTTTCAGCGTGAGTATCAACTGCACATGCGAAACTTCGATACCATTGTTGAGGACACCCTGAGACGGAACCCGACGATTGATAATCGGTCACCTACCCAAAAGTTCATCGACGCCCAGCGCCTCGCTGAGCATTACATGGCTGGTGTTCAAGGGCTTGACCCTGAGGACAGCTGGACCCGTGGGGTGCTCGGGGAAAGCCTCGCTGCCCGAGGGGAAGCGGCGGAAGTTGTAGCAGCTGTCCTGAACCCTGATCTGCAACCTCCGAAGCCTACGCTGGTGGACATGCGTGATACCTACGCGCTGGACAACGGCCTTGCAGGTGATCACAAAGAGATGGTCAGGATTGATCGAACCTTTGGTCGATTTAGTGATGCTCTCAGGAAACCTCTAGAAGAGGTGACCATTGAAAGTATCGACCGTAAAGCAGCGCGTGACTTCCGAGACCATTTACTTAGCCTCAAGAAACGCAACGGCGAACATCTGGCGCTTAAATCATGCCAGCGTGAAATGATTATCGTTGCTGCCGCCTATCGGCACGCTGTTAGGGAGTTGGAAATACCAGCAGGGCGAGACCCATTCGAACGTCTTTCGTGGCCAAAAGAACAGGTTAGCTCGCTGGACAAGAACGTCCCACTACCTGACAGCGTCGTTGATGCGGTTCTAAAATCATTAGAAAGTGGACGAAGCAGAGACTTGCCTGATTTGTGGCAGGTTCTGAAGGGAACAGGCATGCGGTTAGGCGAAGCGTGTGGGCTCCGCATTAGCGATGTTGAACTCAACGGCGAAACTCCTTCTATCTTTGTTACCCCCAACGAAATCAACGGCATCAAAAACAACAATAGTGACAGGTACGTTCCGATAGCCTCAGACAGCCTCAGGGAATCCCTAAGAGCGCGCGTTGAGGGGGGGGGGGGAGGTGACGAGCCGCTGTTCCCTTCTTATGGTCGCGACGGAGGTCCTAGCGCCGCGTCTGCTGCGTTAATGAAGGCGGTCAGAAAAAACACAGATGATAAGCGTATGAAGGTCCACGGGCTGCGCCACAGGGCCAGTGACAAACTTAGGGATGCAGGGGCACCTGTAGAGGTACGTCAAGGGTATTTAGGGCACTCTGCTCAGTCGGTCGCTGAGAATACTTATGGTGGGCGTGAGGCGCGACTTAGAGAGTTCGCTAGGTGGGGCGAGATGGCAGGGCTGTAAGCTAGTTGTTAAGTCGTTGTCATGCAAAAAGGGCTGTTCCACCGATTAGTGACCCCGGCAGGAAGCGTACACATTCTAGCTATATTTTCATCTAAATAACTGGAAAATAATGAAATTAATATTTTTTGCGTAGTGTAAATCTAGCGTGTTGAAAACTACACCACGCCAAAATTGACCCTTGGTTCAGATACCCGGCGCAGCGTGAACGGTTTACTGCTTTCGATTGCCATTGTTCCCCTCAACCCATGCGAACAAGCCTCAAGTCAGCTCGGATTGGGAACTAAGCTATATGAAGTTGATAGGGGTGAGACAGCAGTTAGCAACTACGCTTCTTCAATAGCTTGTGCAATTTGCGTAGTTGCCAATGACCGTACAGTTTGTTTGCGTTGGGCTGTAAGTCGGGACTTGGTAGACATAGGTGTCGGGTCGTTCGCTTTGCTGGGCAATAATGAAGCTGTCATCGGTTTTGACGTTTTCACAAGCAAAAGTATGAACTTCTTCAGCCGTCAAAGGGCTGACCGCGTTTCCACCTTTGTAGTTGGCGTATTTCCCGTACTTCGCGCAGTGTCTTGCAGCTTTATCTCGTGCTTCTGCTGTGAGAGTTGGAACTGTGTCCCAAGCTGAGTATCGCAGCGATATCGCATTCTCAGATGCAAATTCTTCTACTGCGGGCGAAGGTGCACACGCGGCCAATATCACTGTGCCGATAGCGGCACTGACCAGAGATATTTTGGGGAAATAGCTACTAAACACGATGATCTCCTTTTGGAGATTACTTCGTTGCAGTGTTGTCTGGACGCAATCGAAAATCTGTCAAATTCTTGGTATTTTAAGACAAAGTACAATACCCATGCTGAGTTTATTGAAAGAAAGAACCTGAACTCAGTCTTCTCGTCTTCCAATGCCACGGTCATTTAGGTGTCTAGATTGCTGGGAATTGTGTCACCGGATGCGTGTACCATTTTGACGTGTGTCTTGTCCTTTGAAGTCTGTTTAGTCTTTGGTTGTGTTTCGTTTGCGGTCGGTTATGGCGATCACGCCAAGCTCCACCAAGAATGAAAGCGCCTCACTCTGTGAGACCTCCCGTTCGATCTGTTGCGTCATGTGTTCCCGCACTGCATTGACCGTAGCGACCACTTCAGGGCGAACTCTCATGCTCCCCCATTGGTCCGGTCGGTTGGCCCAAGGGGCAAGTTGGCGGTCAATCCTCTCGTGTCCCAAGCGAATACGAGCGGTCGTTCTAAGACGCTTCGTGAACGCCCTACGGTTTTCATAACCAATTCGGCGCAGCTTCTTATCAGCGCGGTTCTGTGATGAGTGTTCCATAATCTTTCTCCAAAAGTTCTTGTGCAGTGTCTCGATCAATCATCCAATCACCGGCAGGCATCACACCCGCTGTGATCATCGTCATCTTTACCTTGACCATTCGCCGCACAGCACTGGGTGATATGCCTGTAGTGTTTGCCACTTGATGGCGTGTACTCGGTTTCTTGCTCAGTACGAGCAACCACGCCGCCTGTACTTGCATTTGTTTTTCTTTTGTCATCGTGATTGTTCCTTGGGTTATTGTTGGTGCCCGACGCTCACAGTGTTAAATCGAGCAAAAGTTTTTGGATCATATACCAATGGTACACCCTGGGGCCCTCTTCACCTTCGTAAGGTGTTGATTTTATTACATCCTAACTTTCTGAAAGGCCCTTCACCTGTACCATTTGGTGAAGCCTAGGTACCCCTGAAGGGCGCTCTAGGGGCGTCCATTAGTGCTGCTTGAGGGGTCAGAAATCCTCACCACCATCGCCCACAGGGGCGCTAGGGTGTTCGTCATCATCAAGTGCCACAAGCCAATCCATAACCCTGTTCATGCGGTTCTCGCCAATAGTGGCCTGTATGACTTCAGCTAGTAGCTCATCATCATACCAGCATTCACGTCTGAGGTTGTTGCGAAGCTGGCTTGAGGCTCGCGATATGAACTTACTTCTAGCCTCACCTTCGAGAACCCATTTGGTTCCCCCTTTGGGTTCACCGTCAAGCTCAGCGTTGATCTCTTCCAATGTCATATCAACCTGCTGGATGAACTCTGCCTGTAGCTTCCAAGTCGGCTTAGGTTCTTCTTTAATTTCGCCTGATGTGTGCCTGAGGTATGCCTTTCGCATCCTAGCAACTGTCGTGGTTCCGGTACCTGTCTCGGTGGCAATCTGGTTCTTGGATAGGTCGGTCAACCTTACCAGCTTCCACGCCGCATTGGTCCGCTCTGTTTTGGAGAGACCGGCTTGCTTCTGTTTGTTGTCACGGACCGTAGCGATCAGCGCCTCAGTCAGCCCCCCAATGACCACCTCACACTCGATTTTAGCTGTGCATCTGGTGCCCTTGCGGTTTGGCTTGAAGGTTTTCCTGAAGGCGGCCAAACGATGGTGCCCGTCAACGACGATATAGTTCTCGCCATCATGCCAGACCTTTACAGGTGGAGGTGGCATATGGGTGTCGGGGCGTTTTTTCCATGCAGCCCAGACCCGTGAGAGGTCCTCTACATTGTCGTGGTTTAGTAGGACGAAACGGACGTTAAACCTGTCATCTTGACCGATTTGGTCGGCCCCTATTTTCATAGTTGGTGGGCTGTTGTTCTGGTTCATGCTTGAACTCCTGAGTTCTTCTTGGACCACATGGTCTCGTTAGTCTGTAAGCCTGCATGCAAAGTGTGTTTTCAATCGATCACGCCCTGATGCACAGGCATGTCGAAATGATTTGACGGGACCTAGGCCCCGCAATCTCAAGACAACAAAGATCGGATACACACGTGAAGTGCCCGATGGGTTTCGATTCAGGGAAACCCACGGGGAATGCTAGGGTGAGATGTTCAGCACACAGGACGCTTCACCACAGATGGTCTGCTATCAGTCTTCCTGTCGGTTGGTGATAACGCGATGCTGACATCACCTCGCAGTTCCATGAAACGACGCAATTCGGAAATTCTGTGTACGGCATGTATGTGGGTGAATTGACCCAGTCTGGCCATCAGCCTGCCAGACGAGCGTTTACTTACCTCACGTGGGAGGGATTTTTATAAGTATATGTTATCAAATATCTTTCTAAGTGACCCTTTACGGATATCTAAAGGCCGACGAACGCTTGCTTACTGCTTCAGCTTGGGGGCGAGGGTGTCTAACGTCACTCACGTCACAGCCAAAGGTCCGCCTTTACCGACAAAAATGACCTGCGGGTTGTTAAATCAGTGCCTTAGGCTTTGGACCTATAAATGCAATATCTGCTCACTGGCGGCAAAGCGGGCGTTCAGGTAGATTGCAGCGAACGGCTGCTCCGAGCCCTACCTAGAATTGATGCGACTTTTCATCTTCAATGCGATTGAGTTACGGTGCATCCATGCGCGCCATAACTTATGAAAACACCAAGACGACGCTTCCCGGATGGAAAGATAATCTGCACGAAGCCCAAGGGCGCGGTGTCGCCTATGAATCAGACGCCCACTTCGTGCACTTCTACTGCCAGAGTAGCGGATGGTATACGCTATCGCCCGGCCTCACCGTCACAGAAAAAAAGAACGGCTCACTTGAAGAATGGGTAATCGCAACTTTTGGGGCTACCAACATTCAGTCTATTCGCAACGATGTTGGAAAGAGTGTTCATGGTGTTTGGCGTCCGGGTCTAACAATGCAGTCAGACCTTGATCAAGGGCTAGGAAGTAGCCCCGCACAAAAACACAACGATCTGGTGGCCCTCCGACTACTGCTAAGCTCATTGGAGAAGGTTTTTGAATTTGTCGAACCAGTTGGGGCAGGGCTTAGGAGCTACGGTCACAAGACAAGAGAATTGCTGATCGCTGCATGTACCGAAGTGGAAAACCAGTGGAAACGGTACTTTACCGAAACCAAAGCCACACCCATTGGTCGTGATTTTGGAACAAGAGACTACGTTAAACTGTGTTCTGCCCTATCGCTCAAAGACTACCGATTGACTGCTAGAGCTTACGCTGCGCTTGCACCACGTAAACCGTTTCAGCATTGGCACATGGACGCTCCGACGCAGAGCCTCACGTGGTACCATGCCTACAACAAGACGAAACATGATCGTGCAGCTCATTTTGATACAGCCAGTGTTGAAAACTGCATTGATGCGGTGACCGCAAATGCGGTCATGTTCTGCGCGCGATATGGCCCGTGGAGCTTGTTCAACGAAACGGGCGGGACACAACTATTGTTCCAGCAGTTGTTCGAAGTTGACTTACCGGCTTTTGATCCAGAAACCTACTATGTTCCGAAGCTTGTGCTTCCAAGCAATCAACTGCAAGATTTAGTTTGCTACAACAGTTTCGAGGCTGGAAATGTTCAGCCCTGGAGCGTTCAGATGCTTGACATCTAACGGCAGAAAAGTCCGCAACTCGGTCGTTGAAGCACTTCGCATCGAACGGCTGCTTTTAGGCGATTTATGGGTACAGAGCCTAGGCCACCTCTTTGGCCAACCTATAAACTGTCGCTCTGCTGACCCCGAAGTCCCTCGCAATCTGGGTTGGATTCACACCGTTCTCGAACGCCTCACGGATGGCTTTGGCCTTGGCCTCATCCATGGCAGGGCGCCCTTTGAACTTCCCCTCTGCCTTAGCTTTAGCAATGCCTTCGCGCTGCCGTTCAAGCATCACCTCCCGTTCAAACTGAGCAACTGCCCCAAGGATGGTTTCAAGCATCTGCGCCGTGGCGCTATCGTTCATCATCGGCATATTCATGATATTCAGACCAACGCCCTTGTCTGAAAGTCGCTTGCGGATGTCGATAAGGTCAGGGACCGAACGCGCCAAACGGTCCAACTTAGTAACGACCAGAGTGTCCCCTTCTCGCGCAAAGTCTATGGCCGCCTCAAGCTGGTCTCGCTGCTTCACACTGCTGACCTGTTCCGCGAACACTTTCTCACACCCATTTTCGGCAAGCTCATGCTGCTGGGCTTCAAAGCCTGCAATCTGGTCTGCTGTCGACGTTCGCGCGTATCCGATGAGCATTTATGTATCTCCGAAAGTGTAGCATTTGCCTCAAAGAGCTAAGTAAGAAAGTGTACTTTAAATGTCAACCCTACTTAAATGAGACGGTTATTGAGAAGTAGACACTTGTCTTGTTACACTCCGGTCAAATAGGACAAATTCGTTCAGTTGCCTAAGATCACGCTCTTCGGTTCTAAAATTTCCCACAGGAAATCAGCTTATTGTCACGTTTCTTTGCAATCCCTTTTTACAGATCAGGTCATTCTTGTTGGCGTTAGAAATTGACAACCTCTGTTTAACGATGGATGCGCTGATCATGTCATATGCTTTCAAAGGAGCGCCCCGAGGGGGGGATTATGAGAACGTCTTTAGTAATCTAATGGAAACAAATTTTATTGAAAAAATAGGCACCAAAGTAGTGCCAATCAGACAACGGAACCAGTCGCTAAAAGGTCAATGAGGATAGGACAAATTTGCAAATTATGGTGGCCGCGTTTATCGTGACACAGTTGTAAATATTTTTTGGGGTTTTGAAAGTGATAAGAACAATAGTAACCGTTCCCGCCTTTTCACTGATTGTTGGTTCGGCTCATTTATTAATGCCTTCTATTGTATCGGCGGCTAACTGGAGTACCCAAGAAGGCGACCAAAGACTTAGCAAGCAAGAAATAACGGAGCTTATCGCGGGTAAAACCTTGGAATATGAAGGTGGGGCGAAATCTGTTCTTGGTAGCGACGACTCCTACGAGTTTCATGTTGGCGGTAAAGTATATTCATACACATACTCAGTTACCGAAGAAGGCGAACTCTGCATAGTTTCCGCTGAATATGGTGCTCGTTGTGATTTGATCGTCTTAAACGACGGACGTGTTTTTTCGATCAACGACCAAGGTGAAAGATACGAAGCGACGATCAAGTAGAATTCACTTGTTTGGGGGCATCTCATGATTTTCTTAAGGTTATTGCTCCTTGTTTGCGCGCTGTCTGCAACTGTTTTTAACAGCGCACAGGCGTTAGCTGACGAATACGTTGAGTGTGTGCAAACCGGGCTAAGTTCTCTAGGTTTTGAGCCGGGACCGGTTGATGGTCTGCTAGGTCAAAAGACCCGTGACGCATTTTCAGATTTTAGTCAGTCCACATTGGGTCTGAACTATCCTCGTTTGAGCAAATCTAACTCGATTGGAGCTTGTACCAGCATCTCACTTAGTCAAGTTACGAACCATTGGATTGATGTGGGTAACGGTATTTCACTCGAAGCGTACCTGCACCGCCCACTTGGTAATGGTCGCAATCTACCTGCAGTGATTATCCTGCATGGACATGGCGGAAAGGCGACAAACACAAACTATACTGCACGTAGATTCACTGCGCGCGGCTTTGCGGCTTTAACTGTATCGATGCGTGGCTGGGGAAACTCAGGAGGCACAGACGATTGCGGGAAGTTGCAAGCTCACGACACGCTTGAGGTAGCCGATTGGTTGAAGAATCGTCCAGAAATCAGTGCCTATGACATAGGAATTCTAGGCTATTCTCAAGGTGGGCAGGTGGCTCTACTGGCGGCGGCAAATAGCAGTGTTTTTAAGTACGTTATTTCGTTTTTTCCACCAACGGAACTTGGCGCTTGGGCTGAAAAAACGACGCATAAAGGTATCCCACGGTACGTCCGAGAGGTTTGCTCCCCCGATTTACCTTCCCGCTCGCCTTTGAATTTGGCCGCTTCTATCTCATCACCTGTAATGCTCGTTCATGGCACTAGGGATTCGAGAGTACCTGTCACTCAGAGCATAAAAATGGCGGATGCTTTAAAAAACGCGGGTACCGAAGTTCACATGGAACTCGTACCCGGCGAGAGCCACCAATTCAAGCCGGAGGCTTGGGATGAAATCTTTCCGGAAGTTGTCAAATTCGCGCGAGCCAGAACGACCAGCTTCAACGAAGCAGATGGTAGTGAGGGGTTGCTACTGCCCAAGGATGCGAACAATCCAATCGTTGTTTATGAGAGCATTCCCGCCATCAATTTGGCGTCAGATAAAAACAAGCTAACTTTCGTTTCTCCAACTTGCGGTCAGTGCATGCGTACTTTTTCTGAGTCTGTTTCCCGCGCAACTGCAGGTAGCTCAAAAGGAGACCACACTTTTTTGTTTTACGCTGCATCAGATGCAGACCTTGAAATCGTGACAAATTTGTTTTGCGACCGTGCAAAGGCCCCGGAAGCGATTGCTAACTTCGTTCGTGAAACCAGCAATCGCGTGCACTTTCTGAGAGAGAAAAACGAAAAGTCTTATGCTTGGCGCTTGGTGCAAATTTCAACGTCAGCTGCGCAATCGGCAGGATTGAACCGAGTAGCCTTGAACAAATGTAAGCAAGAGAAACGTCTTGATCATCTTACAGCCGCTTCATCCGTGCTTGCGTCACAAGTCGCGCAGGAAAATAACCCATTTGAAGGTGAATACCCATCATTAGCTCAAGTCAGACTACCATGGACTGAGGGAGGAACAGGGGATGGTCCACGCCAATCTAATGCACTCGCCCCAATTACCGTTGGCAGAGAAAGATTAGACTTACTACTAAAAAATGGTGAGCGTATTGGAGCCGACGGCTCAGAGATCACTGAGGTCGTGCAAAGATCGCCCCGCTTCATAGATTCTCCAGAATATGCTCAATTACAAGAGGATATTGAGGAGACCCGACGCAGAAACAATAGATTAGACGTTCAGATATTCGCCGCAACAGTAGTGGTCAAAGGAGCGGGTTTTGCTGTTTCAGCTGGTGCTACAATGGTTTGCGGTCATAACTGTGGTGTGGTTGCTGCAATGACATACTCGGGAATAGGCGTAGGCATCAACAAACTCGCTGGACGAGATGAGGACGCGGTGGAGGGTGCTTGGTCCACGATCAGAGAAGCGGCTGGTCCACTTGGTACAGGAATAAATACTGTGCTCGATGCGCATGAATTGGGACAGGCCGGCAAGAACGTGCTTGAGTAAGTTTATGCGACGCCTTTTAAAGTCTTATGTTTCCTAAAATCAAACGGAACCACGTACTTGTGGTTTGAGCAGGGGCCATATGTATTCTTTTGCCGCTGTATTGACAGAAACTGGCAACACACATTAATCGTCTAAACAGCACACATTCAGAGACACTTGATGATTGCCGCGGGGCGTTCCGCCTATGAAAATAAAGGGTCAGAGACACTAATTCGAATTGACAGGATGCTTCTCGACCGCACCATTATACTCCCGAAAAACACGAATTTCAGCGCCTTTGTCGTGTAGAGTTGCACCAGTTTACGTTGGAATGACCACTTCACTATTTCCTGTCTCGCCCACGCGGATTGGGATGTGTATGAGTGGGGCAAGACTATTTGGGAAGGGTAATATGTCTCAGTCCATCACCGTGTTCACAACGATGAAGAACGAAGGTCCTTATATGTTGGAATGGGTTGCGTTCCACAAAACACTGGGCGTCGACCATTTTGTGATTTTCACCAACGACTGTGATGACGGAACGGACAAGATTGCTGCAAGGTTGCAAGAGCTTGGCTTGGCCACGCATGTCAGCAATGAAGTGAAAGAAGGAGGCAACCCCCAGCACCAGATGCTGCGCCGCGCGCGCCGCCAACCCAAGGTCAAAGAGGCCGACTGGCTGCTGTGTCTCGATGTAGATGAGTTTTGGAATATCCGCTGCGGCGACAACGGATTTCATGACCTTATTGCCGAGGTCGAGCAAAAAGCAGGGCAGCCGGTCGATGCGATATCTTTTGCGTGGAAGTTGTTTGGAAGTTCGGGAAACATCAGTTTCGAAGACAGACCGGTGACCGAGGTTTTCTCGATGGGGGATCAGGAATTTCCCTATCATTCAAGCCGCGCTTTTGGGCTGAAAACGCTGTTCCGAAATAATGGCAAGTTCACCCGGTTTGGTCCGCATCGCCCGAAGGGCTTTGACGAGGAGGTAGCGCCTGACATCGCTTGGTCAGATGCTGGCGGAAAGCTGTTTCCAGCCGATAAAGTCGGTTGGCGGGCGTGGCGCGGGTTCGAGCATTCCTTGGGACGCATCCACCACTATTCAGTCCGGTCCATGGACGGGTTTCTGGTCAAGCGCGACCGGGGACGCACAAACCACATCAAGGTGGATCAGGGACAAGCCTACTGGCAGGACATGAATGCCAACAAAGAGGCCGACCAATCCATCTTGCCTGCCGCACGCCGCGCCGCACCTCTGCTGGCCGAACTGAAGGCGGATGAAGAGTTGAACGAATTGCACGCGCAGGCCTGCGACTGGCACCGAGCCAAAGTATCCGAAATCAAGATGCGCCCGGAATGGGTAGAGTTTCGCGTCTGGCTCGCCGATAACCTGATCTGATCATCATGGCCGAAGACCTATCGAAAGAGCAGCTAAAACCGGAACACCCTGATCGCAAGACAGGGTATGAGCGTATCCTGACGGATCCCGCTCCGCCTTGGTTTGTCGAGCTGTACCCCGGCGGCGACGGCACTGGATACTTTCAAAAGCTGGAACGCCACTCGATCCTGTTCCATCAGCGCTACCCGAAGCGTCTGGTAGTCAGCTTCGACAATATCGCCAACGCCAATGACCTGTCCTTCGCACGCGAGCCGTGGGGCTGGAAATTCTTTCGGGACGAAGGGTGGTCCCACATGGGCGTCTTCGCGCGCACCAAGGCATGGTATCGCGACCCCGAGATCATTTCCTATTTTGAAAACAAGGTCGCCGAGGGGTTCTTTGACCGGTTCGATCAGGTGGTTTTTGCAGGCGCATCGATGGGCGGATTTGGGGCATTGACCTTTTCGGCGCATGTACCCGGTGCGCACGTGATCGCGTTCAACCCTCAGACAACACTGGATGAACGGCTGGTGCCTTGGGAAACCCGCTATAGGTTCGGCCGCGTACAGGATTGGGATTTGCCGATGAGCGATGCGGCTCAAACTGTTCAGACAGCTGGTAAGGCCTACGTCTTTTACGACCCATTCTTTGATTTGGACCGGCAGCAGGTTCAGCGTCTGCAGGGCGACAACGTGATGTTGCTCAAGACCTGGTTTTCAAACCATTTCGCGGCGCCCATGCTGCGCAAGCTGGATATCCTCAAGCCCGTGATGCTGGGGGCGATGGACGGCTCACTGGATACGGTTGGGTATTACAAGATGATGCGCGCCCGACGTCGCCTGCCTATGTATATTCGGGGGATTGAGGCAATAGGCGCCGAGCGGCACCCTGACTTGGCGGCAAAAGCCCGGCAGCGGTTCCGCCGACTGCGCCGGCAGGCCATGGCCGAGAAGGAAAGGGACGCCTCGTGAGCGCCGCCAAAGGTGTGTTTGTCGGTCAGCGCAAGGACCGCATGGGCGCGCGGTTGCTGATGATGCTGACCTGCATCCGGCTGGCCGACGATTTCGGCACGACCTACCGGGTGAATTGGTTCCCGCAGGGCGCGGACGCGCCCGAGCTGGACCACCCACAAGAGTTGTTCGCGCAGGGCTGGATGGACGAACATTTCCTTACTCCTAAGGAGTTCGGAGCCCTGGCACAGAATGCTTTGCCGATCTGGTCGTTCCAAAGCGACACCTCGCCCGACCGCCTGATTGCGCATCTCAACGCCGGACGGTCGGTGTTGGTCGAGGAAGGTTTCGAGGTGCTGGTCTTCCCGTGGGAGGACGTCGAGGCCATCCGGCCAAGGTATCGCGACTTCATTCACCGGGTTGGGTTCACCGAAGAAATACGCGAAATCATGGATTGCGCGGATGCCAGGCTGTCAGGGCAGGGTGTATCTGCCTATCACATCCGCCGCGGTGATATTCTGAATGGGCTGCCGTGGAAGCACACGACCTGGCCCGCAAAGATCGAACCCGAAGAACTGTATGAGGCACATCTGGCGAAGAACGCCGATAAAGCGGCCATTATGTTCTCGGACCAGCCTGAACTGGTTGCCCGGTTTCAGTCAAAGTTTCCAAAGTTGATGCAAATGTCTGACGTTGCAGATGTGTCAGGAATGACACGTGCAAAACGGGATTTTCTGGAACTCTACACGATGTCGCGCGCGGAGCAGGTGATCGCGCCGTTTATATCAGCGTTTTCGATGGCCGCCGCACGGATATCAGGACAACAACGCAAAGTTTTCCGTGAGGTCCTGACCGAGGAGGAGGTCAACAGAGCCAACGAAGGCATGATAGAACGACTTCGCTCCGGACCCGAAGGGTTCTTGAACCCCTCCGAAGCAGCGCATGTCTATTCCAAGGCGTCTTTTGCCATGCACGCACTCGGTGCTGGAGATCGCGCCGCAGAGGCGAAGGAACTAGTAAAACCTGTCCTGGAAGCTGGTGCGGACAACGCTTTTCTACCTTTGCTACAGGCGCTTAACTGCTTCTACTTAAAGCAGAGGCCCGAAGCTCTTGAGTTAACTGAACAGGCGTTGGAAAATCCCGGAATCTGGCCGGAAGATCATGCTGTTGGAACGGCACTACGCGCGGGCATATTAGGAGGGCAAAAAAAAAGCTGGGCTGCAGCTCTTACTTTTAGCCGTGCGTTCTGGGCTAAGCCCATGAGGCCGGACGTAATTATATTCGGATCGAGATTGATCTACCGGGATCAAATTGCTCATCGAGCACTTCCGCCGCTGGATTGGAGAGTATTGAAGGCCAACAGGCGCCCTTGGTTCAACTACAATTCGCATGTTGCACAACGGAAAGTGTTAGGGCGATTGCCATGTAATTTGGATCTCATATTGCTGGATTGGCCCGATCTGGCGATTGATCAACGTGCGCGCCGACTAGTAGCAAACCACCAGCGTCTTTCCTTATTGTTGGAGGGGCTTTCAAACTCGACCCACCTTCCTCCTGAAGCGCAACTATCGCCAGAAGAGCCCGGTTATCAGAGCCTCCTTTCACTCCTTGAATATCGATTGGGCGAAAAGACTTTGCACCACGCTATTGATCAGGCACGAGAAACCACTTCTTACTTTCCGGATAGCAGTTTCTATTTAAAGCGGCTTGCAATGCTTTATGAGTTAGAAGGAGATTATGTCCACGGCCGTTTGGCGATGGCGGAGGCTCTGGCATGCGACCCGGACAATCCGTTTCTGGTTTTTGCGATGGGTCAATTCCTCGAGAATACTGGGGCCATTGAACAAGGCCAAAACCAGATCGTTCAAGCAGCAGATTTGGATGACAATACCGCTGCAATTCAGGGTGCTGCAGGGCAATTATTGCTTCGACAGGGAGAAAAGGCCAAAGCCCGAAAATACCTGTCCCGGGCGCGTGACCTTTGCCCCAAACTCAAGCGGTTCTCGAACCAACTTAAACGGGCAGGTGGGTAATTGACCGGATTTCCCCTTGGTAGTTCCATTAATTCAACGTAATTTACCGGCAAATTCAGAATGATCCCGATTAGTTCCGGGCAAAAACAACGAACAGGGCAGTCAATCATGGTCAATCAGGACCCTCGATATATCAGTGTCACTCCGATGAAGAATGAAGGCCCGTTCGTGCTAGAGTGGGTGGCCCATAACCGTGCGATTGGTATCGACCAGATGGTCGTGATGACCAATGACTGCACCGATGGCACCGATGCCCTACTGCAACGGTTGGATGAAAAGGGCATTCTGATCCACGTCGACAACAACTCGCGTCGCAAGACCAGCCCGCAAAAGCGTGCTTACAATACCTTCTTGAAGATGGATATTGCGCGCCCGCAGGATTGGGTCGTGGTGATCGACGCAGACGAACATATCAACGTCAAGACCGGGGATCATACGCTGCAGGCTTTGTCCGATGCCATCCCGGATGCCAAAACGATCTCAATGACCTGGCGGTTGTTCGGAAACGCAGGCGTCGTGCGATATGAAGACCGGTTTTTGTCGGATCAGTTCCGGCAGGCCGCTCCGGAAAAGATATATCGGCCACCGCAGGCATGGGGTTTCAAAACAATTTTCAAGCGTGAGATCTGGGATGGCTTGGGCGTTCATCGTCCCAAAAAGCCGACAGTCGAAACCATTGAAGAGTGCCATTGGTACAACGGGTCGGGTCAGCTGATGCCCGAACGATATTATGACAGAAGCTGGCGATCCGCCCGTGACTCGGTCGGCTATGAGTTCGTGCAGGTTAATCACTATGCGCTGAAATCCTGCGAAAGTTATCTGGTCAAAAAGATGCGCGGTCGCGCCCACCATCTGGGTGAAAGCCTTGGCCTGGAATACTGGAACATGATGAACCAGAATGCCGAGACGAATACCTCGATCGATGTGGTTTTGGATCGCAAGCGTGGTTTCTATTACGAAATGCTCTCTGACCCCGACGTTGCGCGCTTGCACCATGCGTCCTGCGATCTGCACCGCCAACAGATCGGGCAATTGCGCGACCTGCCCGAGATGCAGGACCTCATGCAGCAGATGACCGCAGGTTTCACGGCCAGCCAGCAGGCATGACGCAGCACAGTTCGTGGACAGGAGCTAGGTAATGCTTTGGCTGCACATGGGGATGCCCAAAACCGGCACGACCGCCTTGCAGGGATTTCTGCGCCGGAAGCATTCGGTCATGAACGAGATCGGCCTGCATTATATGGAAACCGGCCGACGCCGGTTGGATGGCGGTACGCGTCTTGCGTTAAGCCATAACATTATCGCCTTTCACATAAACCAAAGCGCTGATCCGATGGATCCGTTTCGGTCCGCCATGACCACAGAATACGACGCGCATGCAGATCAGACCTGTGTCGTCTCGTCTGAGATGTTCTATTCCTGCAATCTGAACCGGCTGGCCGAAGTTTTTGCTGATATCCCCTCGCGTGCATTGACGATCACCTACTATTGCCGGCGGTATTCCGATTTCTTCGAGGCCGATTACAAACAGCGGGCCAAGGCCGGGAGGCTGTCCAGCGGCGGTACTGAATACATCCGCCAGCAACTTGATCTTATCCGCAACCACCCGGAACGGTTAAGTTTTTCTGCCAAACTGGCCGAAATACGCACTGCCTTTCCCGGCGTCACCGTTGCTCCGCTTTTGTATGAACGCTCGGGCATGGTGCGGGGCAACGTCGTTGATGATTTCCTGTCGCGGATCGGTACGCCATTGGCCGAGGAACTTGCCGGCGGGGGCGTGTCCAACCCTTCGCATTCCCGCGCGGCCAGCGAAGCTTTTGGCGTCGTATCTCGCGCTCTAGGACGCAAGAAAAGCCGCCAGTTGCGTCGAACTTTTGTCGATGATCCCGTCATGGTGCGTCGAAATGATGTACTGGAACCCGATGAGCGCACTTGGCTGGACGAATTCCTGGCCCAACAGGATACAGCCTTTCAGCATGAGTTTTTTCCCGAACGGCCTGAATTGTTCGCCCCGAAAAAGCTAAGCGATGAGGACAAAATGTTCCGTCGGGACACGGCTGAAGAATATGAGGCTTTGCGAAAAGCCTCTGAGATTGTGTTTCGGTTGGCTTTGGACAACTGATCGTTATTCCTGAACGGCGATTTCCTGACGCTGTTTTCCGGTCGTCTTGTCAAAAATTAGGATGCGGTTGTCATCGGTCACGACCGCGTACCAGTTGCTGCCGATCGTTACAGCCTGTGCTTTGGCCCCGTCCGGAAGCTCGATTTGATCGGGCAGGGTAGGGGTTCTGTCCGATAGTCGGATGACAATCAGTGCGAATGTCACTAGAACCCCGCCAATCATCACCGCGGTCAGCAGCATGACCATGCGCCGCAGCAAGCGAAGCTGCGGTGTTTCCTGCGGTTCTTGGGGTTCGGAAGGGACAGTCATGGGCACCCGCCAGATTGAATTTCAGATCGCGGCCGATCCGCCGCCACGCCTTGATAAGGCGCTTTCACGGGATGTACCAGCGGATGAAAACCTGTCGCGCACCCGCCTGACCCGTCTGATCGAAAACGGCGAGGTGACCATTGACGGTGTCGAAGTTCGGGACCCAAAGGCCAAGGTGGCCGAAGGTGCCTCCGTGTCAATCTCCGTCGCCGAAGCCGAAGAAAGCCACATCGGTCCAGAAGATATCCCGCTGAACGTCGTCTATGAGGACGCGGACCTGATCGTCATCAACAAACCGGCAGGCATGGTCGTTCACCCTGCGCCGGGCTCGCCCAACGGAACGCTGGTCAATGCGTTGCTGCATCATTGTGGCGAGGACCTGTCAGGTGTGGGGGGCGTCAAACGCCCTGGCATCGTGCACCGCATCGACAAAGAAACCAGTGGCTTGCTGGTGGTCGCCAAGTCTGACGCGGCCCATCACGGTCTGGCGGCGCAGTTCGAGGCGCATAGCGTCGAACGCTATTACCGCGCGATTTGCTACGGCGTACCGGATGCGAATGACCCACGTTTGCGCGGCATCAAGGGTGTCAGCTTTGAACCGGGCAATATCATGCGCCTGACCACGCAATTGGCGCGGCACAAAAACGACCGGCAGAAACAAGCGGTTCTTTTCCACGGTGGTCGGCATGCAGTGACGCGGGCGCGGTTGGTCGAGACATTTGGCAACCCGGCAGGCATCGCGCTGATTGAATGTTGGCTGGAAACCGGCCGAACGCACCAGATCCGTGTCCATATGGCCCATGCCGGGCATGGGCTGGTTGGCGATCCGGTGTATGGGGGTAAACGCAAGCTTGCGGCGAAAGCCTTCAACCCGGCCGCTGCCGAGGCCGTGCGCGGTTTTCCGCGACAGGCGCTGCATGCAGCAGTTTTAGGCTTTGAGCACCCTGTGACAGGCGAAAACCTTCGGTTTGAGGCCGATTTGCCAAAAGATATGGAATTTCTGATTGAACAACTGCGCGCGCCGCTGACATAATATGCAAACATACGTGAGTAACGCGTTCTTAGCTTTCCTTTATCAATCGTTAATTTCAAACTGTTAACGGTACCTCTTGAACGGATCGGGACTTATTCCCATATCCCATGTTAACGAAATAAACATTTGTCGGAGGGACATGAATCATGGCAAATTACGCAAATCTCCCCGCGCCGACGCCCGAGGGCGGCCTGAACCGCTATATGCAGGAAATTCGCAAATTTCCGCTGCTTGAGCCGGAAGAAGAGTACATGCTCGCCAAGCGTTGGGTCGAAGAGCAAGACACTGAAGCTGCACATAAAATGGTCACGTCGCACCTGCGATTGGCGGCCAAGATCGCTATGGGCTATCGCGGCTATGGCCTGCCACAGGCCGAGGTGATTTCCGAGGCCAATGTGGGCCTGATGCAAGCGGTCAAAAAGTTTGATCCGGAAAAAGGTTTCCGTCTGGCGACCTATGCGATGTGGTGGATTCGTGCCTCGATCCAGGAATACGTTCTGCGGTCGTGGTCGATGGTCAAGCTGGGCACGACATCGGCACAGAAAAAGCTGTTCTTTAACCTTCGCAAAGCCAAGGCCCGTATTGGTGCGCTGGAAGAAGGCGACCTGCGTCCTGAAAACGTCAAGCGGATCGCTACTGATCTGGGCGTGACCGAAGCTGAAGTCATCAGCATGAACCGCCGGATGTCTGGTGGTGATGCCTCGCTGAACGCGACCGTCGGGTCCGAGGGCGAAGGCACCATGCAATGGCAGGACTGGCTTGAGGACGAAGATGCCGATCAGGCCGGCGACTATGAAGCCCGCGACGAACTTGACGCCCGCCGCGAGCTTCTGGCGGCTGCGCTGGATGTCCTGAATGACCGGGAAAAGGACATCCTGACTCAGCGCCGTCTGATGGATCAGCCTGTCACACTGGAAGAGCTCAGCACCCAGTACAATGTCAGCCGCGAGCGTATTCGTCAGATCGAGGTTCGTGCTTTCGAGAAGCTGCAGAAAAAGATGCGCGAACTGGCTCGTGAAAAGGGCATGCTGGGTACTGTTTGACCCAATTGGTTCAGCCCGCCACAACGGCGGGCTGATTTTCTTTAGGCGAAAATAAAGCTGTCTTCGGTCAGATGTCCGGCTCCAACACCCGTAAGGACAATACTGTCCCCGTCCCCTAGTTCGATGGTGGTCTGGAAGAAGCCACCCGATATATCATCCTCGATATCTTCAAACCCGGCGATGCCTTCGTAGCCGGACAAGTCAATCTTGTCCTTTCCGACCCGGAAGTCGACGATCCAATCATCGCCATCCCCGTTTTCAATGACAAACATGTCTTTGCCACGTCCGCCGAACATGATGTCATCGTCGGCTCCACCGTCGATCACATCGGCCCCTCTGCCGCCGAATATCGTATCTTCGCCTTCATCACCGCGCAGAATGTCTTTGCCACGACCGCCAAAGATCACGTCGTGTCCAGCGCCGCCCAACGCGACGTCGTTTCCTCTGCCGGTATTGATGACATCGTTTCCGCCACCACCATGAACAAAGTCCTGACCACGCCCAGTAAAGTAGAACTCGTCCGAGTCGTCGCCGAGGATGAAATCAGTGTTCTTCTGCCCCAGAATGTCCGTAACCGATACGGGCAGAAGGACTCCGTTTAGGGCGTGAATGATCCCGTTTGTGGCTTCAATATCGGTTTGGATGATACCCGGATCGGCGATGCCGTCATCCGCATCGCCCAGACTTGGTGGGTCGCTTTGAAGGTTCAACTCAACTGACGAGCCTTGCAACGTTTCGATCTGCGCGCCGTCGCCCAGGCCGGCAACGGCAGCCAGGTCGAATTCCCCGTTCACCACGTGGTATTTCAGAACCTCTGTCAGCAGGGGGATGGGATCCCCTCCGCCCAACAGGGTCAGTGCCTTGACGATGTGCCCCAACGCGCCTGCTTCGTCCGAACCCGCATAGCCCAATGCCTGGGCAAGTCCGATAAAGGCGGCGTCGGTCGGGGCGAATACCGTAAGGCTGGCCTCGGGGTCATCCAGTGCTCCAGCAAGGCCGGCGGCTACAACGGCCTCGCGCAGGATGTCAAAATCTCCGTTGTTGTCATCGAACGAGCCGACGGCTCCGCTCATCAACACGGTTCCGGTAATTGTCTCTGTCGGTGTTGGCATGTCTGGCAATCTCCCACCCAGTTGGTCACAACATCAATCCCGGGTGCTTTGAGCGGACAATGCCGACTACCCGGTGACATAGTTGCTACGGCGCAGACAATGAAACGGATCAAGAAATTCTCAGGTTTGCGTGCGTTAATGGGCGGAAAACACCACGAAACCCCTGACTTTAAAGCGATTCCCTGATAGAGACGGCACAAGCTAACTAAGGATGAGGCGGCGGTATGCAGCAACCTGTTCAATGGGGCGTTCTGGGCGCCGCAAAATTCGCACGACAGTTCATGGCGCCGGCAATTCACGCGGCGGACCGGGCCCGGTTGGCAGGTCTTGCCACGTCGGACGCAGCCAAGGCTGAGCCGTTCCAGCAGTACTGCCCTGATCTGACGGTTTATGGCAGCTATGACGCCCTTTTGGCGGATCCCAAAATCGACGCGGTCTATATCCCGCTGCCCAACCACCTGCATGTCGAATGGAGCCTCAAGGCACTGGATGCCGGTAAGCATGTTCTGTGTGAAAAGCCCATGGCCATGTCCGCGCCCGAGTTTGATGCGCTGATCGAAAAGAGGGATCAGACCGGTTTGCTGGCGGCCGAAGCGTACATGATCGTGCACCACCCGCAGTGGCAATTCGTACGGCAACTGATCGCGGATGGGGCGATCGGAAAGCTTGTGCATGTGACCGGCGCGTTCAGTTTTGACAACCGCGCGGACACCGGCAACATCCGAAACCGGGCCGAAACCGGTGGCGGTGGGCTGCGCGATATCGGCGTCTACGTGATTGGAAGCGCCCGGTTCGCCACTGGGCAAGAACCAGTTTCGGTGCAATCCGCGATCCGCTGGGAAGATGGCATTGATGCCTTCACCGAGATACGCGCGCAATTCACCGATTTTACCTATTCAAGCTACGTCTCGATCCGGATGCACCCGCATCAGGAAATGGTGTTCCATGGCGAGGGTGGCGTGATCCGCCTGACCGCGCCTTTCAATGCGCGTGTTTTTGGTGAGGCACGGGTGGAACTGCATCGTCCGGGTCTTGAGGTTCAGGTCACGCGGTTCCCGGGCGACGATCACTACAAGCTTCAGGTCGAGGCGTTTTGCCAATCAGTCCGCGACGGGTCTGATTACCCATGCCCGTTGGAATTCTCGCGCGGAACGCAGGCAATGATTGACAGGGTGTTTGAGGGCGCGGTCGCCCTCTGACTTGCCACGCAGCGCTCGGCTGGACTAATCTGGCTGTCACCTGATCAGGAGGGAGACCATGGCAGGCGGTTGGGCGCGTGATGGCGCGGTGAGCGAACAGATTGAAGCGTCCATTACGGACGAACTGGCCCGGATGCAGGCGCAAAAGCGGCCTGTCGGGGAAAGCCGGACCCATTGCGCCGAATGTGAAGAGCCGATTCCAGAAAAGCGGCGAGCTGCCATTCCCGGTGTTAAACTCTGCCTGGATTGCCAGCAGGATCGGGACGGGGCCTTCAAGGGCCGTTCCGGCATCAATCGGCGCGGTTCTAAAGACAGTCAGTTGAAGTAAGCGGGGCACAAGGATGCCCGACACCAAAGAGAAGCAGCCACTCTTGCAAAACGGGCTGGTTCTTGGGTTTCTTGCGGCTTTCCTGTGGGGCACGCACAGCGTCATAGTCCGCTACCTGACCAGCGATCTGGGAGGGCTGCAAATTGCGGTAACGCGCCTGTTCATCGCAGCCATCGCCATCTATTGCATGCTGCGCGTGATGCGGGTCGCTGTTTCAATCCGGTTGAATGACTGGAACTTTCGGCTGGCCGTTCTGTCCACTGTGGTCAACTACATCCTGTTCCACATCGGGCTTGAACATACCGGTGCAGCCAATGCCATGGTTCTTGAGAACACGGCGCCATTCTTTGTGCTGATCTTCTTGTATTTCTTTGCCGACACGCCCGTTACGCGCACAGACATACTTGCTACGGGGTTGGCGATTTTCGGCGTCTTCCTAACGGTTTATCAGGATTTCCAAGGCGGTGGAGAGCCCCTGTTCGGGGACCTGCTTGAAATCGGCGCAGGGCTAAGCTGGGCGGTTTTCCTAATCTCGAGCAGCCGGGCGATGCGAAATTCTGAAACGACCGGAGAACGTCTGAACTTCCTATTTGGGATATTCTTGTGCTCGGGTGTGCTTTTGGTCCCGCTGGCCGCATTTTCACTGCAAATACCAACGGCCAACGATGTCGTGTTCCTGATTTTGTTGGGGGTGCTACCAACCGCTTTGGCCTACTACCTCTGGTACGAGGCCGCCGCGCGGGTTTCGACGTTGACTGCGACCTTGATGTTCGCCGCATCCGTGGTGTTTACGTTCATCAACTCAGCCCTGTTTCTGGGGGCCGCAATCACGCCGGTCGCGGCCCTAGGGGCTGTGTTGATTGTGGTCGCCATTTTCCTGACGACCAAAAGCCAGAAGTGACTAGTTTTCCATCGCTTCCAGCTCGTCGATAAAGCCAGAAATCATCGACAGACCCTTGTCCCAGAATTTGGGATCGCTTGCATCCAATCCGAACGGGGCCAACAGTTCCTTGTGGTGTTTGGACCCACCAGCGCGCAACATTTCGAAATACTTGTTTTCGAACCCATCCGCACCGCTTTCGTAGACCGAGTATAGCGCATTCACCAAACCGTCACCGAACGCATAGGCGTAGACGTAGAACGGTGAGTGGACGAAGTGCGGGATATAGGCCCAGAAGGTCTCATACCCTTCCATGTATTCGAACGCCGGGCCAAGGCTTTCGGCCTGAACGCTCATCCACAAAGCGTTGATGTCATCCGGGGTCAGCTCGCCTTCGCGACGGGCGGCGTGCAGTTTGCATTCGAAGTCGTAGAAGGCGATTTGTCGGACAACTGTGTTGATCATGTCCTCGACCTTGCCGGCCAGCAGCACCTTGCGCTGTTCCGGAGTTTCGGCCTTGTCCAACATCTTGCGGAAAGTCAGCATTTCACCAAAGACCGACGCCGTTTCAGCCAGCGTCAGTGGGGTAGAAGACAGCATCTCGCCCTGATCGGCCGCCAGTACCTGGTGGACGCCGTGCCCCAACTCATGCGCCAGTGTCATCACGTCGCGCGGTTTGCCCAGATAGTTGAGCATCACGTATGGATGAACCTCGGTGACGGTCGGATGCGCAAACGCGCCCGGAGCCTTCCCGGGTTTAACCGCAGCGTCGATCCAACCCTTTGAGAAAAACGGAGCCGCGATTTCACCCATTCGGGGATCGAAGGCAGTATAGGCGTCCATCACTGTCTTTTCGGCTTCATCCCAGTCAACAATGCGCGTGTCTTCCATCGGAAGCGGTGCGTTGCGGTCCCAAACCTGCATTACGTCCAGGCCCAGCCATTTGCGTTTCAGCTCGTAGTAGCGATGGCTGAGCTTGGGGTAGGCGGCTACGACCGCCTCGCGCAGAGCTTCGACGACTTCGGGTTCCACGTCATTGGACAGGTGGCGACCGGTTTGCGCCGTTGGCATGTTGCGCCAGCGATCTACGATTTCCTTTTCCTTGGCCTGTGTGTTGTGGACGCGGGCAAAGGTTTTGACGTTGTCCTGAAACACAGCGGCCAACTCGCGCGCGGCTGCTTCGCGTTTGGCACGGTCCTGCTCTGTCAGAAAGTTCAGGGTGCCTTCAATGTTCAGTTCTTCGCCATCAACAGTGAAGGTCAACCCGGCAATGGTTTCGTCAAAAAGACGCTCCCACGCGTCGCCAACAACGCCGAGGTCGTGCAGGAATTTCTCAAGCTCGTCAGATAGTTGGTAGGGTTTCATCGCGCGGATTCGGCGGAAGACCGGCTCGTACCGCGCCAGATCGGCATTCACATCGAAATGCGCCTTCAGGACATCATCGTCGATGCGGTTGATCTCAAGCGTGAAGAACACCAGCGGGGTGGTGAAGATGGTGATCTTTTCCTGCATGTCGGACAGGAACTTGGCACGCTCGGCATCTGTGGTCAGCTGATAGTAGCGCAGGCCGGCAAACGACATGATGCGCCCGGCGATTGAATTGATCTTCTCATTGCGCTCGACGCAGGTCAGCAGACCCGCAGCATCCAGATCAGCCAGCTTACCCTCGTAGTCTTCGGCAAACGAGGCGCATTCCTTTTCCAACCAGTCCAGATCGCGGGACAGTTCGGGCGCGTCCTCTGAGGTGTAGAGATCGGTCAGATCCCATTCCGGCAGGTTGCCCAGATTGCCGGCACCTCCGGCAGCATTTGCGTCTCGGACGGGAAAGGGAAGGTCGCGCATGGATCACCTCGATAATAGCTTTTGCCAACATCTAGGCGCGCGAGACGGGGATCACAAGCGGTGCGTGATCAGACTTCGGAAGACAGAACCGGTTCCGGCACCGCGTCAGTTTGCGCGGCTTTGAAATGAGCGGCCAACTGGTCAAAGACCGGCCCGCGCACGTCGGGCGCTTCCATCAGAACTTCGTGCTCGCCATCCGGGATTTCGACCAAAGTGCCACTGGGCCAGTTCGCCATGCGGGCGCGGATAGCCTTGCGATCGACAATCTGTTCATGGCTGCCCAGAAAGGTAAGACACGGCGTATCCGGTGCGGTCTGGTCCATCAACCATACGCATTCATCCAACGCTTCGCGCAGCCAGATTGTCGAAGGCGCGCCAAGCGCCAGCTCGGGCTGTGCAGCCAGTTGATCTTTCATCATCTGGAACATGTCCGGATCGCGGGTCAGTACATTACCCTCGAACGGTTGGGAGGCCACATAGCTTTCCAAGGATGTGGTCGGTGGTGTTTTTTCCCCCAACCCGATCCTAGGCCCCCAATAGGCTGTCAGACGGCTGAGCGGTTTCATGATCGGGGTAAAGAAAATGCCCCACATCGGCCCGGTAAAGGCACAGGCGGCAAAGCAGTTCTTTTCCAAAGCCGCGCGCATACCAATAGCCCCGCCCATGGAATGTCCGATCACGAACCAAGGCTTCGGCAGGTTCAGTTCGGTTGCCAGGTCCAGCGTGGCCTGAACGTCCTGTTGATAGTCCGTGAACTGCTCGACATGCCCGACGCGCGGGTCATCCAGTAACCGGTCGGCCAGGCCCTGACCGCGCCAGTCGACAGCCAAAAACGCAAAGCCGCGATCCGTGAACTCGGCCGCGCAATTGCCGTACTTTTCGATATATTCGGTGCGGCCGGGAAACATCATCACCGTGCCGCAGGAATCGCCTTCGGGCAGCCAGTGGCCCACCCGAATGCGTGTGTTGTCCGCTGTGTTCAGCCAATGAGCCTGACCACCGGCGGGGACGCCGGCCATGTCTGCAAAGAAAGGGGCCGGCGACAGGTCCATCAGGCCAGTGCCGATGCCAGTTGCATGGCAACGCCCATGTCACCGTCCACGGTCAGCTTGCCTGACATGAACGCGCCGGTGGGGTTCAATTCACCGCTGAGTATTTGTTCGAACGTATCCGCATCGGCGTTCATGGTGACGTCTGTTTCCTCGTCACTGACGCGCGCGCCGCTTGCGTCCAGAACGATTGAGCCCAGATCTGCGATGGCAAATTTTGCCGACGCGGTAAAATCGCCGCCAGACAGTTTTTCGTTCAACGCGGCTGCCGCTTTTTCCAGAGTGTCGCTCATGATTCTCCTCACTATGTTTGTGCGCCGGGAATGGACATCCGCGGGCGCAGCGCTACACTGAACGTTGTTATGAGCATTGCAAGCACCAATCTCAAAGGTATCGTCGCGGCAACAGCGCTTCTAGTCACGTTTTCCATTCCTTCTTTCGCCCAAACGGCGGATTCCAAGGATGAGGAACAACTATTGCTGCAACTGTCGGAGGCAACGCCCGAACAGGCGATGAACATAGATCGTCAGCTCAAGGCGCTGTGGGCACAGTCTGGCTCGGCCTCGGCGGATCTGTTGCTTGAGCGCGGGCGCGAGGCGCTGGAGGACGGCGACTCGCTGGCCGCGATCCAGCATCTGACTGCGCTGACTGATCACGCGCCGCAATTCGCCGAAGCCTGGCACGTGCGGGCATCGGCCTTTTTCGGGATCGAACGTTTCGGTATGGCTGCGGCTGATCTGGAATACGCCCTGACGCTGAACCCGAACAACTATGAGGCCATCTACGGATTGGGACTGATTTTTGAGATCGTCGATCGACCCGACAAAGCGCTGGACGCTTATGAGCGTGCTTTAGCTATACATCCCCATCACGAAGAAGTAACCAATGCCGTGAATCGACTGAAGCCCCGGGTCGAGGGCTCGGCCCTCTAACAAGCTGGGGCAGGGGGCAAAGGTGAGCGGGTCATCCCGAATCGTGGCCGTACTGGGCCCGACCAACACAGGCAAAACTCATTACGCGATTGAGCGGATGCTGGGGCACCGGACAGGTGTGATCGGCTTGCCGCTGCGTCTGCTGGCGCGCGAGGTCTATGACAAGATCGTCGCGATCCGCGGGCCGTCGGTCGTTGCCCTTGTAACGGGTGAAGAGCGGATCGTTCCGCCGCGTGCTAAATACTGGGTCTGCACTGTTGAGGCGATGCCCGAAGGTATGGGCGCAGATTTCGTAGCCATCGACGAAATCCAGCTGTGTGCAGATCCCGAGCGTGGTCATGTTTTCACCGACCGTCTGCTGCGTTCGCGCGGAACGAACGAGACGCTGTTTCTGGGCTCTGACACTTTGCGCGGTCCGATCGCGGCACTGGTGCCCGAAGTGCAGTTCATTCGCCGTGAACGAATGTCTCAGCTGGTTTATTCCGGCTCGAAAAAGATAAGCCGCATGCCCGCACGTAGTGCCATTGTCGGGTTTTCGATCGATAACGTCTACGCCATTGCCGAGCTGCTGCGCCGCCAAAAGGGCGGGGCGGCCGTCGTTATGGGCGCGCTCAGCCCGCGCACCCGGAATGCGCAGGTCGAGCTGTATCAGAACGGTGAGGTGGACTACCTCGTTGCAACTGACGCCATTGGGATGGGTTTGAATCTTGATGTGAACCACGTGGCGTTTTCGTCGCTGACCAAATTCGACGGTCGTAGGATGCGCCACCTGGCCCCCAATGAACTGGCCCAGATCGCAGGCCGGGCAGGGCGCGGGATGTCCGATGGTACATTTGGCGTGACGGGTGAGGCCCCTCCGCTGGACGACGGGGTCGCGCAGGCGATCATGGACAGCCGGTTCACGCCGATGAAAAAGCTGAATTGGCGGAATGCCGCTTTGCGGTTTGGCTCGGTTGAGGCCCTCATCGACTCGTTGGAAGTCAGTCCAGACAGCGAACATCTGATCAAGGCCCGACCCGCAGACGACCTGAACGCTCTGAAATCGCTGTCTCAGGAGGCCGAGGTCATCGCCCGCGCCAGCGATGGGCCGTCCGTCCGATTGCTGTGGGATGTGTGTCGAATCCCCGATTTTCGCGGTATCAGCCACGCAGAACACGCCAGCCTGCTTGAGGTGATCTATGGTCATCTGCATGAACGCGGCGCTATCCCTGACGAGTTCATGGCGCGGCAAATCCGCCGCATCGACAAAACGGACGGGGATATTGATGCACTGTCCAAAAGGTTGGCATATATTCGCACCTGGACATATGTTGCGCAACGAAACGGATGGGTGCGTGACGAATCACATTGGCGCGCGGAAACGCGCATTGTAGAAGACAGGCTGTCGGACGCTCTGCATGATCGTTTGACTCAGAGATTTGTGGACCGGCGCACGTCAGTGTTGTTGCGCCGGCTCAAACAGAAGGAGGCCCTTTTGGCCGAAGTAAATGACAAGGGTGAAGTGACCGTCGAAGGAGAATTCGTCGGTCGTCTGGAAGGGTTCCGGTTTACCCCGGACAAAAGCGCACAGGGAACCGAGGCGAAAGCTTTGAAATCGGCCTCTCTGCAAGCACTCGCACCGCAATTCCATCTGCGTGCAGACCGCTTCTACAACGCGCCCGATACCGAAATTGATTTTACCGATCAGGGTGGCCTGATGTGGGGTGAGTATGCTGTGGGCAAGCTTGTTGCCGGGGCAGAACCCCTCAGGCCGATGGTCGAGGTTTTTGTGGATGAGGCCGCAGGCCCGGATGTCGAACAGAAAGTGCAGCGCCGTTTGCAGCACTTCATAGACCGCAAGGTTGCGGCGTTGTTCGAGCCGTTGCTGAACCTGTCGCGCGACGAAGAGTTGTCAGGTCTGGCCAAAGGGTTCGCCTTCCGCATGGTTGAAGGGCTGGGCGTTCTGCCCCGCGCAGGTGTTGCGCAAGAGGTCAAAGATCTGGATCAGGACGCCCGTGGAGCCCTGCGCAAGCACGGTATCCGGTTTGGTCAGTTCACAATCTTCATGCCGCTTCTGCTGAAACCCGCGCCTACGCGTCTGCGTCTGGTTCTTTGGGCGCTGGCCGGTGGATTGCAGGAATTCCCTGACGCGCCGCCTCCGGGTCTGGTCACTGTTCCGGTCGCCAAAGGTGCGCCCGAGGGCTACGATACCATGTGCGGTTACCGCGATGCCGGTGAGCGCTCGATCCGCATCGACATGCTGGAACGTCTGGCAGACATGCTGCGTGCCGAAGACAGCCGGGGTGGTTTCGAGGCCAAGCCCGATATGCTGTCGATCACCGGCATGACGCTTGAGCAGTTCGCGGATCTGATGCAAGGGCTGGGCTATAAGGCCGAGCGCGGTGAGCGTGAAAAGGTCAAAGCCGCTCCGGTCGAGGCCGAAAAGCCTGCGACAGATGTGACGGAACAGCCTGCCGCCGAAGAAACCCCGACACCCGAGGCAGAAGCCGAAGAGGTCGTCGCGACCGCCGAGGCGCCATCCGAGGCCACCGAAAGCACCGAGGCGCTAGCCGAGGCTCCGGCAACCGAACCCGCCTCAGACGAGACCGAAGTTGAGGTGTTCTACACTTTCACCTGGGGTCGTCAGCGTCCAGCCAACCGCGCTCCGCGTCGTGAACAGCGGCAAGGGCAGGGGGCGGGCAAAGGCAAGCCGCGCGGCAAACCGCAGGATGGTCGCGGCAAGCCGCAAGGCAAGAAGGGTGGCAAACCGCAAGGTGGCAAGACGTTCTCATCCCGTCCGCCCCGGAAGGAAAAGGCGATCGATCCCGATAACCCGTTTGCAGCAGCGCTTATGGGTTTGAAGGACGGCAACTGATCTGCGATGGCCGAGGCCAAGCTGCGGATCGACAAGTGGTTGTGGCAGGCGCGGTTCTTCAAGACCCGCAGCCTGGCCGCCAAACAGGTCAGCGGCGGTCATGTCCGATTGAACGGAAACCGGGTTCTGAAGCCGGCACAGGCCGTCGGACCCGGTGACGTTCTGACCTTCCCCCAAGGCCGTATCGTGCGCGTAGTACGCGTCGAAGCACTGGGGGAAAGGCGTGGCCCGGCGTCCGAGGCACAAACGTTATACTTCGATATGACGGAAAAGAAGGACGTGCCTCCTAAGAATCCGGGATTTGAGGGAAAGGGTCGTCCAACAAAGAAAGATAGGCGCGCGCTTGATCTTTCTCGCCCCCGGGATGGTTGATCCTACCTTGAAGAGAAGACCAGACTGAATTAGCTAGACGCCCAAACCGAGAATGGGAATCCCACAATGACCTATGTCGTCACCGAAAACTGCATTGGCTGCAAATACACCGACTGCGTCGAAGTGTGTCCGGTGGATTGTTTTTACGAAGGTGAGAACACATTAGTCATTCACCCCGACGAATGCATCGACTGCGGTGTGTGTGAACCTGAATGCCCTGCGGACGCTATTCGTCCCGACACTGAGCCTGGAATGGAACAGTGGGTCGAGTTCAACCGAAAATTCTCGGAACAGTGGCCGGTTATCGTGACCAAGAAAGACCCCTTGCCTGAAGCGGAAGAGCGTGACGGCGAAGAGGGCAAAATGGAGAAGTATTTCTCCGAAGCACCCGGCGAAGGCGGTTAAGCGATTCGGTAACTGAACCGGGTGGTTTGAATAGCGGTCTTCTGCTGTATCGCTTTGAAAAGTCTGGGGTTTCTTCACCATTGTGGGAGCCGGACTTTCGGGCGTCGCAATTTTGTGATATACTCAGAAACTGAATGATGAATGAGATGGGGATGACTCCGTAAGTATGTACGCTTTGGAGTTCTGATTTTTTGACAAACTTACCGCCTGACTGGGCCAGATGTTGGCACGGTTTGGGGTCTTTTGTTGTCTCTGCCTCTCTCTCGTAACCAAGGATGAACCTGTATGTCTAAGTCGAAAAAGCTTGAGTTCCGCCCGAACGATTATGTTGTCTACCCCGCCCATGGTGTGGGCCAGATCATCTCGATCGAAGAGCAGGAAGTCGCGGGATACTCGCTCGAGCTGTTCGTCATTTCTTTTGAAAAAGACAAGATGACCCTGCGGGTGCCGACCAACAAGGTTACCGAATCCGGCTTGCGGTCCCTCAGCTCACCTGACGTTATCAGCCAGGCGATGAGAACCCTGAAGGGTAAGGCCAAGGTGAAACGTGCGATGTGGTCGCGCCGGGCGCAGGAATATGAACAAAAGATCAATTCCGGTGATCTGATCTCGATCGCCGAGGTTGTGCGCGATCTGCACCGCACTGATGACCAGCGCGAGCAGAGCTATTCTGAACGTCAGCTGTACGAAGCCGCGCTGGAACGCCTGACCCGCGAAGTCGCGGCTGTGTCCGGCGCAGGTGAAGTATCGGCGGCCAAGCAGATTGATGAGGTTCTGACCTCGCGCGCGGCCGCGGCTGCCTGATCGCTTCTCCAGTCAATTTTCTGGCCGCTCCCGAAAGGGGGCGGCTTTTTCGCGTTGATGGCTTGGTGAAAGCTCAGTTTATGGCTAATTTTCCAGCAAGAAGAGGCGCGTAGACAGTGAACCTAAAACAGACAGTTAAATATCTATATATCGGCCACGACCCCATTTCCGTCTGGTTTCGCTATGGCTTAATCCTGTTTGATGCGATCACCATCGTTTTCTTTGTCGCCACGGCAAATGGCGAACACGGCACGGGATTCACCGTTGCCAGCCTGATCATTGGGTTCTTCATTGTGCTGGATTTCTCGGCGCGGATGTGGATTTCGAAGGATCGTTGGAAGCTGCTGCGTCAAGTCTACACGATGGCCGACATTGTTGTGATCGTCTCGCTGTTTCTTGATCTGTTTCTACCTTGGAATCTGGCGTTCCTGCGTATCTTACGAGCGCTACGCCTGATCCATTCCTATCACCTGCTAAGGGATCTGCGGCGGGACAGCGATTTTTTCCGGACGCATGAGGACGCAGTGATCGCGGCGATCAACCTGTTGGTGTTCGTGTTCGCCACGTCCACCGCTGTTCTGGTGTTCTTCATCCCAGAAAACAGCCCGCACGCCTATATCGATGCGCTTTACTTCACTATGGCAACCCTGACGACCACCGGATTCGGAGACATCACGTTGGCGACCCCGGGGGGGAAACTGTTTTCGGTCTTCATCATGATCGTCGGGGTGGCGTTGTTTGTCCGGTTGGCGCAGGCGATTTTCATGCCGCAGAAAGTGCGTCACAAATGCTCAAACTGTGGCCTGTATCGTCACGATCCAGACGCAGTTCACTGCAAGCATTGCGGCGAAACCCTGAGGATCGAAACAGGCGGGACGACTTAGATCGCTGCAACCAATGCCAATAGGAACGCAAGCTCTGCCAGTTGTTGCGAGGCACCAAGGACGTCCCCCGTTTGTCCATTGATTTTGGCCTTGGCGACGAGTGCCAGGATTCCAACAATCAGCGCTGAAAAAACCGTTGCCATCAGTGTGCTTGGTCCAATCAGCAGCAGCGATAAGATGACTGCAAGGCCAAAGCCTGTCGCCGCAGTCTCGGCCTTTGGACCGCCGACCGAATGGCTCAACCCGCTGTTTCTGGCGTTGGGTAAAGCTGCCATGAGGATGGTCATGACTGCGCGTGAGACGATGCAGGCCGCCAGAATACCCGCAAATGCGTTGGCCGACAGAAGCGCCGCGATCAGCGCGACGCGCAGCAGTTGGGTAAAGATTAGAGTTAGAACGCCGTAAGCACCAATATGGCTGTCCTTCATGATTTCCAGGCGGCGTTCGGTGGTGAACCCGCCCCAAAATCCGTCAACCGTGTCCGCAAGCCCGTCTTCATGCATCGCGCCAGTGGCGATCACCAGCACAGCCACAAGTATTACGGCGCTGGCGAATGCAGGTAGGCCGAATGCACCGGACGTCCAACCGACGGCACAGGCCAACGCCCCGACGACCAGCCCCACCAAGGGAAAAGCCCAGGCCGCATTGGCCTGCCGCGCAAACAGGTATTCCGGCAGGCGCGGCATCGGCAGACGCGTCAACAGGACCAGCGACAGCGGAAAATCCCACGCGGAAAACAGTTTGGTGTCGTTTTTGTTCACTCCCGCGCCTTTCGGGGTCTTGTTGGATCGGACGCTTCGGTTAAACACACAGGACCACTCTGATGCAACGAGGCTTTGGATGCTGCCGGAATTAAAAGACCTGAATACCCTTCGCGAGGCCCTGAGTAACGCTCCGGGACCGGATGGCAATGCGCTGCAAGGTGCTGCTGAGCGTAACGGACAACTGACTAAACCTCCCGGCGCATTGGGCCGGCTTGAGGACTTGGCAATTTGGTATGCGAGCTGGCGTGGGGATGCCCGGCCGCAGATCTCTGCCCCTCAGGTCATCGTATTTGCGGGCAATCATGGCGTCACAGCGCAAGGCGTGTCGGCCTTTCCGCCCGAGGTGACCGTTCAGATGGTCATGAACTTTGAACATGGCGGCGCGGCGATCAATCAGCTGGCCAAAGCGGCGGGCGCGACGATGAATGTGCACGCGCTGGATCTGGATCGACCGACCGCGGATTTCACCGCTGGTCCCGCGATGTCCGAAGAAGAATTGCTTGAGGCCCTGCGCGTGGGCTGGACCGCCGTGGACCACAATGCCGATTTGCTTGTGGTTGGAGAGATGGGTATCGGCAACACGACCCCGGCGGCTGCCATCGCATGCGCTTTGTTCGGTGGCGACGCCGCAGACTGGACTGGGCGTGGCACTGGGGTAGACGATGCCGGTTTGGCCAACAAAACGCGCGTCGTGGCCGAAGGCATCGCCTTGCATGGCGGGTCGGGTGACGGGTTGGAAATCCTGCGCCGTCTGGGCGGGCGTGAAATCGCGGCCATGGCCGGGGCCATCGCCGCTGCGCGTGCCTTGCGTATCCCGGTTATTCTTGACGGCTTTATCTGCTCGGCGGCTGCGGCCTGTCTGGCAAACATGTCCGAGGGCGCATTGGATCACACGGTTGCAGGACACCAAAGTGCCGAAGGCGCGCACGCCGCGGTGTTGGCCAAGCTGGGCAAAGAGCCATTGTTGAGCCTTGGATTGCGTTTGGGCGAAGGCTCGGGCGGGGCGCTGGCGATCAACATACTTAAAAGCGCGGTCGCGTGCCATTCCGGCATGGCGACATTTGCCGAAGCGGGTGTTTCGGACGGCTGATCAAACCGCCTGATCCGGCAGGGCCGGGTCAGGCTGATTTCTTTGCGTGTTTCTCGGCCAGTTCCAGCAGCTCGGTTTCCAGGTCTTTTTCAAGCTGCCGCGCCCGCTCGATGTACTTTTTGTTATCAGCGGTTGGCATTCCGGGAATCCACAGCTCTGCCAGATCACGCACAGAGGCGCGGTCGTGGTGGTAGAACGTCTGCTCGGCCTGAGCCGCCTCGTATTCGCTCAGACCTACGTTTTCCAGGACATAGCGACCTGCCCGTAGTGATCCGTCGAACATCTCGCGGACAATGTCATTCGCTCCGGCCTGATACAATTGGTAGACATGGGTACGATCACGTGCGCGGGCCACAATGTGCAAATCCGGGCGTTGACGCCGGGCAAAGCCGACCAAACGTGTGACTTGCCTGGGGTCATCCATCGCGGCGACCAGAACAGAAGCTTTTTCAAGCCCGGCGGCACGCAGCAGTTCTGGCCGCGTGGGGTCACCCAAAAACCCCTTGACGCCGAACCGTCGCATCAACTGGATTGTCTCGATATCATGGTCCAGTACGACGGTCTTGAACCCGCTCGCGCGGACCAACCGGTTCACGATCTGACCAAAACGCCCAATTCCGGCGATGATGACCGGGCCTTTTTCGTCGATCTCATCGGGCTCGGCCTCGGGGGCCCCATCACCCATACGGCGCGACAGCAGATCGAAGATGATGAACAGCAGCGGAGTGATCAGCATTGTAAGGGCAATAATCATCAACAGTTTTTGTGATAAATCGGGTGGGATGACGTTTTGCTGCGTTGAAAAGGCCAACAGCACAAAGCCGAATTCGCCTGCCTGCGCCAAACCCAATGTGAACAACCAGTGATCCCGACCGCGCAGCCGGAACGCGCGACCGACCAGATACAGGATGATCCCTTTAGCCAGTATGACCAGTAGTGCCAGACCGATCAGGTCCAGTGGGTCGTTGAAGAAATAGCCAACGTCAATCCCGGCGCCGACCGTGATAAAGAACAGCCCCAGGAAAAGCCCCTTGAACGGTTCAAGGTCGCTTTCCATTTCGTGCCGGAATTCTGAGCTTGCCAGAACTACACCCGCCAGAAACGCGCCCAGAGCAGGGGAGAGTCCTACTAGTGTCATCAGGAAGGAAATGCCCACGACGATCATCAGCGCCAGCGCCGTGTACATTTCGCGCAGCCTGGTGGCGTGGATGAACCTGAACAGTGGACGCGTTAGGTAGATGCCAGCCAGAATGACGAAGGCAACCGCGCCGATGGTGACCAGCGTAACAGCCCAGCCGGGCAGGCCCTCGACAAGTGACAAGCTATGATGTCCGGCCTCATGGAGCGCATCCGCGCCGCGGTCGATTGAGCCGTCGCTTTCGATATGAGGCATTGCAGGCAACGCCAAAAGAGGCAGCATCGCCAAAATGGGAATGACCGCGATGTCCTGCGTCAGAAGGACCGAAAACGTCGCCCGACCTCCATTTGTCTGCATCAACCCCTTTTCCGACAACGTTTGCAGCACAATCGCTGTGGATGACAGAGATAAGGTTAACCCGACGGCTAGTGCGACCGACCAGGGGTGATTTGCATACATGGCAACTGCAGCGATGACTGCGGTCGACAACAGGACTTGCAGGCCGCCTAGTCCCAGAAGCCTGTCGCGCATGTCCCACAAGGCGCGTGGCTCAAGCTCGAGCCCGATCAGAAACAGCATCATGACCACACCGAATTCGGCCACGTGCTGCAGGCTTTCGGTCTCGGCCCCCACAAGCCCGAAGACAGGGCCAATGACAATGCCAGCGGCCAGATAACCAAGAACTGAACCCAACCCCAGACGTGCCGACAAGGGCACTGCTATCACGGCGGCAGCCAGATAGATTGAAGCCTGGTAAAGGAAATCGTCCATGTTTGTCCTCTCGGTCCGGTCAGGTGGGCAATGGCGCGTCGCGTTTAAGTTGGTCCATCACGATCTGGCTGTGCACCCGTGCCACTGCAGGATGCGGCAGTATCACCTGGTGAAGCAAGCGGTTGAGCGCGGAAAGATCGTCGCAATAGACGTGCAGCAGGTAATCTGCCTCTCCGGTCATCGTCCAGGCGCTGGTGATTTCGGGGCGGGTGTCGACCATGCGGGCAAAACTCGCGGATTGTTCCGGGCCATGTGTGCCCAAATGCACCTGAATGAACCCTTGGACCTGCAGGCCAAGTTTTAGGGGATCCAGTCGTGCCGCATATCCGGTGATATAGCCTTCGGCCTCAAGCCGCTGACGGCGGCGCCCGGCCTGG
Source organism: Ruegeria sp. CDSA034 (assembly GCF_059612275.1). Classification (NCBI taxonomy): domain Bacteria; kingdom Pseudomonadati; phylum Pseudomonadota; class Alphaproteobacteria; order Rhodobacterales; family Roseobacteraceae; genus Ruegeria; species Ruegeria sp. CDSA034. Next base: position 537,221 of record NZ_JBXWQH010000001.1, on the reverse strand, counting down.
CTTGGTGACAGGTTCAGCATTTCACCCAATTGATGCGCGGTCAGATGCGCGTCCTTTTGCAGGGCGGACAACAGTCGCGTATCAGCGGAATCCAGCATATGCGGAGTTTCTCCAAATTTACCCGTGTTCACGCGTGATTTACGCATATGTTTATAGTTTACACGAAAACTATGCGCAGAAACAGCGCTTGGTAAGGCGTATTTTGGAATCAGCAAAGAAATTCCTGTTTTTACGGAGACGCGCCATGGGTCCTTTCCCGCACAACGCCCCGAAATCTGTCATCAGCCCTGAAAATCCAGCCGGAACCGATGGGTTTGAATTTGTCGAATTCGCCCACCCCGAGCCGCAGGAACTGCGCGACCTTTTCGCCAAAATGGGGTTCGAGTTGGTCGGACACCACACGGACAAGCCTATGGTTGAGCTGTGGCAGCAGGGGGACGTGACCTACATCCTGAATGCCGACCCGGAGAGCTTTGCCGCTAAGTTCGTGGCCGAACACGGCCCCTGCGCCCCTGCCATGGGATGGCGTGTCGTGGACGCGCAGAAAGCCTATGAACACGCGGTGTCAAAAGGGGCCGAGCCCTATGACGCGGCGGACAAGACCATGGATGCCCCAGCGATCAAGGGTATTGGCGGTTCGCTGATCTATTTCATCGATCAGTATTATGAAACATCGCCTTACAATCAGGAATTCACCTGGGACAAACAGTCCAAACCGCGCGGCGATGGGTTCTATTACCTCGATCACCTGACGCACAACGTCTACAAGGGCAACATGGACAAGTGGTTCAAATTCTACGAGAGCCTGTTTAACTTCCGCGAAATCCGCTTTTTTGACATTCAGGGTAAATTCACTGGCCTGTTTAGCCGTGCGCTGACATCGCCCTGTGGTCGTATCCGTATTCCGATCAACGAAGACCGGGGCGAAACCGGGCAGATCGTATCATATCTCAAGAAGTATAAAGGTGAGGGTATTCAGCATATCGCGGTGGGTAGTGAAGATATTTACGCCTCGACCGATGCGATTGCGGAAAAGGGCCTGAAGTTCATGCCGGGTCCGAACCAGGCCTATTACGACATGTCCAAGGAACGTGTCGTGGATCATGATGAACCTCTGGACCGGATGATCAAGCACGGCATCCTGATTGACGGCGAGGGTGTGCTGGACGGTGGCGAGACCCGGATCTTGCTGCAAATCTTCTCGAAAACCGTGATCGGTCCGATCTTTTTCGAGTTCATTCAACGCAAAGGCGACGATGGGTTTGGCGAAGGGAACTTTAAGGCCCTGTTCGAATCCATCGAACGCGAACAGATCGAAAGTGGTGAAATTTCAGCTGCTTAACGGCTTAAGTTGAGTCACCAAAGGGCGGTCGGGGATATCTCTCGACCGCCTTTGTTTTTTGAGCCGTCAGCTTCGCGGCATTTTCAACGTCAGGTTTCTTCCGCGCTTTTGGTATCGCAATTCGCTGTCGCCAATGGCGATAACATTGCCGCCGTCCAGCCTGTCTCCGACTTTCAGTTTTTTGTACCGACCGCTGGGCAGCCGAACCAGCGCGCGCCGGTTGGCCGGGGACCCATAAACCCCAATCAGGTTCAGCTTGCGCAAGTTGAGCGCATTGTCGATGGTCGCCTGCCGTGCCACCGAGGCGGTCGACGGGATTTTCGGTGCCACGGCCTTAGGTTGGAAGGAACCAGCTTCGTCCGAGCTTTGATCGACCGCAGCAGTTGACCCGAGATTGGCGGTGCTTGTGTTTGTGCTGGCCGGGCGGGCAAGTCCGGCTGGTCGCGTTTTGGGGCGCGGAACGCGAACGACTGCCAATGCCGTTGGCGTTTCGTCAATCCGGGGGCTACTTTGCAGGGACTTAGGCCGCAGTTTAGGACGCAGAATCGCCAGTTCTTCGCGTGTGCGTCCACCAAGTTGTTGCCGTTCAAAGCTTTCCAGCAAATTAGCCGGGCGAGGATTCGGGCGTTTCTGCGCCAAGCGGGCTGTAGGATCTTCCTCAATTGGCTCTTGTTCAAACCGAACCGGAACTGCCGGGGGAACCTTGGCGGGCCGGCCAAGGTAAACGATCACCCCGTCGGGATTCAGGGTTCCTTCGGCTGAAGGCGTGACGAGGCCGCGTTCGTCCAGATCAAACTGGACTCCGGCCTGAGCGGGCAGGGCGTTTTGTTCAAACGGCAGGTCAGTTTCAAAGCTACTGACGGGAGGCAGCGCCACTGCGTCCTGCGACAAATCAGTGCTGTCCAGGGATGCCAGATACAGTTCCTCTGGCGACTCCAGGACCGGTTCAGGCAAAGGTTCGGGGGCGAAGATCTCGATGCCTGCTTGTGACGAGATTTCCGCTGGTGCAGGCTCTTGTCCCACCGGTTCGACCGGGGTCGGTGCCACGTTCAGCGCTTCGAGGATTGCAGCATCGGTCGCGCTGAGATCAGCGGCGGTTTCTTCAACAGGTTCGGTTTGCGGCTCTTCCTCTGGCGCGGTTGTGACCGCCTCGGGTTCGAATTCAAGCTCCGGATCGCCGTCAACCTCCTGTGTCTCGGCGAACTGCTCGTCAGATGCGAGGTTTGGCACAGTTTCTTCAATCGAAACCGCCTCAGCCACTGAGGATTCGGTGTCGTCAGATCCAGTCAACGACCACACGGTCAGAGCAATACCGGCAACGAGAGCGGCCGCCGCGGCTGGAACGGCGTAGCGGTTGATCGGGGGTGTGGCTTTCGTTTTGCCAGCAATATTCGCGTTGGGCGCCGAACGAAATTCCGTCGGGGTCTCAGTATCAGCGATCGCGTGAATGGTAGGGCCATCATCTTCGTTGGCAGGTTCTTCACCCTCAGCAGGTTCCTCTGCTGCGGTCGCATCGGGCGCGGAAGGAAACTCCGTTTGGTCCTCGGTTTCAGCGATCGTCCGATCGGCAGCAGCTTCATTTTCTTTTGCGGATTCTTCTACCTCAACCGTTTCTAATGCGCCGGTCGTGTCGGGGGCTGAAGGAAACTCTGTCGGGGTCTCGGAATCTGCAATCGTATCTGCGATAGGTCCTTCATCAGTTTTGGCAGAATCCTCAACCTCGAACGGTTCGGCAGCAATGACCGTGTCTGGGGTATCGATTTCGAACCGAGGTTCAGCCGGGTATTCCTGACCCTCGATCGGGGTTGAGTACTGGACTGGAACAAACCCGTGCTCGGCGGCAAATGTCCGGGCCTCATCCAGGGTTTGCCTGGCGACAGCAGCAATATGGGTTGTCGGACCGACGATTGCGGTATCAAAGGCGAGCTCATCCAGCGCATAGGGAGTTGCCTCGGTCAGTTCCGTTCGCACTTTTTCAGCGCTTTCCTCGGGGCTTAGGCCCTCTGTTGATACGGACAAAAACCGCACCTGATCCGCTGGTATCACCAGCTTGCAGTTCAGGTCGTTTTCAAGGGCAAAGCCCTGATCCCGCAATGCGATGATCTGCGTATTCAGGTTGGGCGCATCCAGAGCAACCTCGCCAACGCAGAACCAGTCACCATCCGAATGGTGGTGCAAGGATATTCCGGTCGAAGAAAAAGACAGCGCAAAGGCGGGTTTCATAATCCGGAAAAACCATAGTTGTCAGCATCTGTGCAAACGATCATTCGTCCGCAGAGTGACATTAAAGCAGGATCCCGCCGAGGGAAAGAAAAAGCCGGTCTTTCCCCTTGTTCGGCAGACCCTCGCCACCCCATGTTGGGAGAAAGAAAATTGGAGGGAAGACCTTGAATAAAATCGCTTTTCTAGCTGCAGTTCTGACGATGTCAATTGCGGGCATGACCCATGCGGAAGAACGTCGCATCACCGTTGACGCGGCGGGAACCGTGCAGGCCGCGCCTGATATGGCGACTATTACTCTGGGCGTGACCAATGAAGACGCGCAGGCCTCGAACGCGATGAAGGCCACTTCGGAATCGGTGTCTCAGGTCCTGAGCCGGTTGCAGGAGCTTGGCATCGAAACGCGTGATGTGCAGACCCGCGACGTGTCTTTGTCGCCGGTCTGGAACAATCGTAACAGCGCAAGCGGCGACCGGCCCGAAATTTCGGGATTTGTCGCCTCGAACCGAGTGGTGGTGCGCGTGCGTGACCTGACACAGCTTGGTACAATCATGGACGCAGTCATCCAGGACGGGGCCAATGACTTTGGCGGGCTAAGCTTTGGCGTACAGGATCCGAAACCGCTGCAAGCGCAGGCGCGCGCAAACGCCGTAGCCGAAGCGACCGCCAAGGCCGAGCAGTTGGCACAGGCAGCTAACGTGACACTCGGACCAGTTCAAGAGATCAGCGAACAGGTCGGTGGCGCGCGCCCCGTGGCCATGATGCGGGAATTCAGCGCTGCGGATGCAGGTGGTGTACCGGTCGCAGGTGGCGAGGTGTCCGTTTCGGTCACCGTCACAATGGAATTCGAAATCTCTGAGTAACCTCAGACGCTTGCGCGGGCCTTCAAAGGTTGCCTTTGTTGGCCCGTCTGGTCAAAGTTGTCCGGCGATAGCCAATCCTCAAAGGCGCTGCGGATGCGGGGCCATTCGCTGTCGAGGATGGAATACCACGCCGTATCCCGGTTGCGACCTTTGTAATGGGTGGCCTGTCGGAAAATACCTTCAAAGGTAAAGCCCAAACGCTCGGCCGCGCGACAGGACGGCGCGTTTAGCGCGTCGCACTTCCATTCGTAACGGCGATAGCCCAACTCATCGAACACGCGCCGCATCATCAGGAACATAGTCTCGGTCGATTGCGGGCTACGCTGCAACAAGGGTGAGAAGTGGATGTGTCCCACCTCGATCGCACCCGCCGCCGGGTCAATCCGCAGGAATGAAGCCATACCCACGGGCGTATCGTTGCTGTCCAGTACCGTGTGGAACATCGGATCGGAATCCATGCAGGTCTCACGGGTCCAATCCTCAAACTCGCGCTCGCCGTCGAACGGCCCATAGGGAAGGTACGTCCAGTTGTGGCCATCCGTGTCGTTGGCAAACGCCCGGAATAACCCGGGCGCATGCCTATTCACATCAAGCGGGACAACGGAACAATATCGGCCCTCCATCGGCGTGTAAGGTGGTGTCGGGCGAGGGAAATCGCCCGTTACCGGCAATCCGATGGGTTGGCCCAGATCATTGGTGTTGTGCCCGCTCATGGATTAGGCCGACGCTTTGGCCAGCGCCTGATCAAGATCGGCGATCAGGTCATCTGCGTCTTCGATACCAATGGACACCCGCACAACGCCGGGGCCAGCGCCTGCGGCCTCTTGCTGTTCTGGGGTCAGCTGCCGGTGCGTGGTCGAAGCCGAGTGAATGATTAGCGACCGTGCATCACCCAGGTTGGCCACGTGGCTGAAAATCTCTAGCGCGTTGACCAGTTTGATACAGGCGTCATAGCCACCTTTGACCGCGAAGGTGAACAGGGCACCCGCGCCCTTCTTGTAGTGCGCTTTGACCCTGTCACTGTAGGGCGAAGACGGCAGCCCGGCATAAGTGACGTATTCCACGCGGTCATCTGCCTCGAGCCATGCGGCGATCTTTTGAGCGTTTTCGACGTGACGCTCCATCCGCAGGGACAGGGTCTCGATTCCCATCAGCGTGTAATGCGCCGCCTGCGGGTTCATGGTCATGCCCAGATCACGCAGGCCAATGGCGATGCCGTGGAAGGTGAAGGCCAACGGGCCAAACGTCTCATGGAATTTAAGGCCGTGATACGCCTGCTCCGGCTCACTGAGAGAGGGGAACTTATCATTTGCCGACCAGTCAAATTTGCCCGAATCCACGATGCAGCCGCCGGTGACAGTGCCGTTGCCGGTCAGGTATTTGGTAGTCGAGTGCACGACCAGCGTCGCGCCGTGTTCGATCGGGCGGCACAGGTATGGCGTGGCCGAGGTGTTGTCGACGATCAGCGGAATACCCGCAGCGTCAGACACATCCGCCAGAGCGCGGATGTCGGTGACATAGCCGCCGGGGTTGGCAATGGATTCGCAGAACACTGCCCGTGTGTTTTCGTCGATTGCGTCTTTCACGGCGTCCAGATCGTCGGTGTCGACAAACTTGGCAGACCAGCCAAAGCGTTTGATGGTCTGGCTGAACTGCGTGACCGTGCCGCCATAGAGGCGCGTCGAGGCGACCACATTGCAGCCCGGACCCATCAGCGGGAACAGCGCCATTATCTGTGCTGCGTGACCTGACGAGCAGCAAACCGCGCCGACGCCGCCTTCCAGCGTGGCGACACGTTCCTGCAGAACGGCCACGGTGGGGTTGGTCAGGCGGGAATAGATGAAACCCACCTCTTGCAGGTTGAACAGGGCAGCCGCGTGATCCGCGTCGCGGAACACATAGGCTGTCGTCTGATAGATCGGTGTCTGACGCGCGCCAGTTGCGGGATCGGGCCGCGCGCCCGCGTGAATTTGAAGCGTATCAAAACCGTAGGTGGGGCCGTCAGACATCTTGGAAATCTCCTGTTGGAAAGTGCGTTGCTGAATCTCTAGGCGATTGGGCGCGCGCAGACAACATTCCTGTCAGCGCATCCAAAGACCATTCTTGCGTATCGTGTTGCGAATAACCTGCTCGCGTTTGGGAAGGTTCTCGCGGTCGAACATGTCCCTGATTTTGTGACCCTTCCGTTGCAGCACCAGCTTCTTGATCGGGTCGTACCCCTTGAGGACTTTCTTGACCCGGTTTGGCGCAACCACGGTTTCCAGCACCTCGACAGCGTGATCGCTTTCACGGGCGTAGAGTAGGGGGAACAGGCGGTAATGGCAGCTGACCGATCCGTCCAGAAGGCCCGCAGGCAGGGCATCGCGACCGCCGCCGAACGAATGGATAACCAGCGGCAGTGCAGCCTGATCCAGCCATGGGTCAAAATTCTGTCCAGCCATCTCGGAGATTTCGCCGTCGCGGATCGTGCGGGCATAGTCCAGAAAGCGCTTTCCGAAGGTGTGAGGGCAGGAATGAAAGAAAAACCCGGCATTGAAGTACAGATAGCGCCGCCAGTAATCCACAGGTTGGCTGGTATCCAGCGAGCTGTCGAAATCCAGTCCGAACCTTTGATAAAGCGCCTTCCAGATCCCATCCAGTCCAGGACCATACAAGGTTGGTTTGGGCCAGGTTCCTTCGACCCTTAGCGATGCGCCGGGGCGGTCAAAGTCGAAGGGGACGCTGGTCAGATCGCCGGTGATCAGTGTGTCACTGTCGAAAAACACAAAGGGCTCACCCTCGGGCATGGCCAGCAAAGCTTCGATCTTGTTGCCATAAGGGTAGCTGGCGCCGAATATTTTGTTTTCGAACGGCAAGATCTCGGCATCCAGCTGACGGAGTGCTTTCAGCAAATCCTCGTTCTGGATGGTAGGGTCCTGCGGCCAGCGTGGACCGGGTTGTGGAACAGCCACGAACAGTCGACCGGAAAAATCAGGGCTGCTGTGCCGCAGCGAGGCGGCAAACAAAAGGGCTTCGTATTGCAGACGGTTGTTTTGCCCGATGATAACGATGTTGAATTTCGGGGCGCTGGCCTGCATCCGGTGACTTTCAGTACTTGTGGGTGCCGTGGTCCGGCGCTGCTCGGGTTTCTTGTCGGACGTACAGTATGCAGGCGCGCCCGTCAAAACCAGATGCGATGCGTGCAATTTGAAAAATGTCGGCGCAATCCCATGTTAGGGACACGTCCCCGTTCAGGAGTGCCCCCATGAGGATCAACGCAGATTTCACCAAACGTGTTGCAGTTCATTTCGACCAGAATGAATGGATCGCGTCCCCCGCCGCCGGTGTCGAACGCAAGATGCTGGATCGCATCGGCGAGGAGGTTGCCCGCGCAACGACAATCGTACGTTTTGCTCCGGGCAGCGCGTTTTCGGCCCACACCCATGACGGGGGCGAAGAGTATCTGGTTCTGGACGGCGTTTTTCAGGACGAAACCGGTGATTTTCCGGTTGGCAGTTATGTGAGAAACCCTCCGACCTCGTCGCACACACCTTCGGCTAAAGAGGGGGCGACGATCTTAGTGAAGCTGCATCAGTTTGACCCGGATGATCGGACAGAGGTACGCCGCTCGATCAATGGTCAGGGGAATACTCAACTGTTCAAAGACGCGCATGAAGATGTCCGCGTGTTCAATCTTGCGGCGAGCGAGGCGTTGGATCTGGACGCTTCGCACGGAATGGAGCTGTTTGTGATCGAAGGCTCGCTGAGGGAATCTGACGAGGATTTCACGACCTGGGACTGGCTGAGGTTGCCTCCGGGCGCGCGATCTACCGCCGTGGCGGGTGCTTCGGGAGCGCGTGTTTGGACGAAAACAGGGCATTTGGCTCAGATGGTCTGATACGTTCGCTGCAAGAAAAACAGGCAGAAACAAAGGAAAACCGGGTCGATTGGTCCGGTTTTTTCATTTTTTGACCAATTGGCAAATTTTACCATTTGATAAAAAATTACTTTGTGGCAAGCTGAGGCCACAACAAACATATCTACAGGGAGTAGAGTGATGGCACAGGGCCAGATTGCCCCCGGCATTGTCTCCGGGCGGCTGTCCAGCGATGAGCTGACCTCGAATTTCACGGATTTGCATCCGCCACTGGCCCCTCATGAGGCCGCCGTGGCAGCGGATCGGTGCTATTTTTGTTACGACGCACCATGCGTCACAGCCTGTCCGACAGACATCGACATTCCGCTGTTCATGCGCCAGATTCAGGCTGGTCAGCCCGAAGCGGCGGGTGAGACCATTTTGGCGCAGAACATTCTGGGCGGCATGTGCGCCCGCGTTTGCCCGACTGAAACGCTGTGCGAAGAAGTCTGCGTGCGCGAAACCGCCGAAGGTTCGCCGGTCGAAATCGGTCGTCTTCAGCGCTATGCGACCGACAGTGTGATGGTTGGCGGAAGTCATCCGTTCCAACGGGCCGCACCCACCGGCAAAACGGTTGCCGTAATCGGGGCAGGGCCTGCGGGTTTGGCCTGTGCGCACCGGCTGGCCATGTTTGGGCATGACGTGGTGATCCACGAAAGCCGCCCCAAGCCGGGCGGGCTGAACGAATACGGGATCGCCGCGTACAAATCGACAAACGATTTTGCTCAGGCCGAAGTCGACTGGCTGCTGAAAATCGGCGGAATCTCGATTGAGACCGGTTCAGTTCTGGGCGAGGGGATCTCGCTGAAAGGGCTAGCCGAGAACTATGATGCAGTGTTTCTGTCTATAGGTCTTGCCGGGGTGAATGCCTTGCGTGCCGACGGGGCGGAAAAAGATGGTGTTCGCTTCGCTGTGGATTTCATTTCGGACGTGCGTCAGGCCTCTGATCTGGTTGATTTGCCCGTGGGTCGCAACGTGGTCGTCATCGGCGGCGGCATGACTGCAGTGGACGCTGCGGTGAAGTCGAAACTGCTGGGTGCCGAACATGTCACCATTGCCTATCGCCGTGGACGCGACGCGATGGGGGCCAGCCGATACGAACAGGACCTCGCAGCTTCGCACGGCGTCAAGATCATGACCAATGTGCAACCTGTGGCCATCCATGGGAACGGGGCCGCGGTCGAGATCGAGTTGGAATACACCACCAGCCACGATGGGCAACTGACCGGCACCGGGGAAATGATCCGCTTGCCTGCAGATCAGGTCCTCAAGGCCATTGGCCAAAAGCTGGACGGCGCGCCGGAAGGTCTGGAACTGGACGGCAATAAGATCGCTGTGAACGGGGCTGGACGGACCTCGATGGCGGGTGTCTGGGCCGGGGGCGACTGTGCGGCGGGAGGCGAAGACCTGACCGTGACCGCAGTGGCCGAGGGCCGTGATGCCGCGATGGACATCCACGCAACTCTGGTTTCGTGATAGGGTGGGGTATTCACCCCATTCCTTTCGCTGCTGAGGTATTCCCATGTCCCAGATCGAACAAGCCGTTGCCCAACACTATACCACCGGAGCCTTGACCGACCGCGTTCGCGCGGCGCTTGAGGCCAGTGGGATTGACCCGGACGCGGCCACTGTGGCCGATCTGAAGGCGGGGGATGAGTTCCACACCGGCGGCGTTCTGGCGACAGACAACCTGTTTGCGCAATTGTCACCGACCCACGCGACCCGTGTGCTGGATGTTGGCTGCGGCATCGGTGGGACGTCGCGGTACATCGTGGATCGCTATGACTCGACCGTGACCGGGGTCGACCTGACGCCAGAATTCGTTGAAACAGCTACCGCCCTCAGCGATCTGGTCGGGCATTCCGACAAGGCCAGTTTTCACGTCGGAAGTGCTTTGGACATGCCGGTGCCGGATGCAGGGTTTGATCTTGCCGTCATGTTGCATGTGGGCATGAACATCGAAGATAAGGCCGGGCTGTTCGTAGAAGTTTCGCGCGCGTTGGCCACGGGCGGGACATTTGCTCTGTTCGATGTAATGGGCGGGGATGTGGACGAACCGCTGTCCTTCCCGCTGCCATGGTCAACGGTGTCCGAAACCTCGTTTGTACATGCGCCGCAGGTCTACAAGGACGCCGCGGGTGCCGCCGGTCTGGAACTGGCCGCCGAGACCGACCGCACAGAGTTCGCACTGAAGTTTTTCGAGGAAGTCTTCGCGCGTATCGCTGAAAGCGGACCAGCCCCCTTGGGCATCCACTTGATGATGGGCGAGACGGCGCCTGAAAAATTCCAAAACTACGTCAAAAACCTCAAGGCCGGGCGCATTCGTCCGACCGAAATGATATTCAAGAAAACCGGCTGAGCCGGGAAGGGAGAAGCCATGGCCGATCTGACAACAAACTTTCTGGGCATTTCCAGCCCCAATCCTTACTGGCTGGCCTCAGCGCCGCCGACGGACAAGGAATACAATGTGCGCCGCGCTTTCGAGGCCGGATGGGGCGGAGTCGTCTGGAAAACGCTCGGGTCCGAGGGACCGCCGGTCGTAAACGTAAATGGGCCGCGCTACGGCGCGATCTATGGCGCGGACCGTCGCTTGTTGGGTCTGAACAACATCGAACTGATCACGGACCGACCGCTTGAGGTGAACCTCGAGGAAATGGCGCGGGTCAAAGCCGACTACCCGGATCGTGCGCTGATCGCCTCGATCATGGTGCCATGCGAAGAAGAGGCTTGGAAAGCCATCCTGCCGCGTGTCGAAGAAACCGGCGCCGATGGGATCGAACTGAACTTTGGCTGCCCGCACGGGATGAGCGAACGCGGAATGGGCGCAGCAGTAGGGCAGGTGCCGGAATATATCGAGATGGTCACCCGCTGGTGTAAGAAATACTATGACCGGCCCGTGATCGTGAAGCTGACGCCAAACATCACCGATGTTCGGAAGCCTGCTGAGGCGGCGAAAAACGGTGGCGCAGATGCAGTGTCACTGATCAACACGATCAATTCAATCACCAGCGTCGATTTGGACACGTTCAGCCCGGAACCGTCGATTGATGGCAAGGGCAGCCACGGTGGGTACTGTGGCCCGGCGGTGAAGCCAATTGCCCTGTCGATGGTATCCGAGATCGCGCGCGCCGAAGCCACCCATGGCCTGCCGATTTCCGGCATCGGGGGCGTGACCACATGGCGCGATGCGGCAGAGTTCATTTCGCTGGGTTGTGGTAACGTTCAGGTGTGCACGGCTGCTATGACCTACGGCTTTAAGATCATCGACGAACTGACCGCAGGTCTGTCCAAGTGGATGGACGAAAAAGGGTACACAAACGTGTCCGAGATTGTCGGTCGTGCGGTTCCAAACGTGACCGATTGGCAATACCTGAACCTGAACTACGTGGCCAAGGCCAAGATCGATCAGGACGAGTGCATCAAATGCGGTCGCTGCTATGCCGCGTGCGAAGACACCAGCCACCAGGCGATTTCCATGTCCGATGACCGGGTGTTCGAGGTCATGGATGACGAATGCGTCGCCTGTAATCTGTGCGTGGATGTTTGCCCGGTCGACGGCTGCATCTCAATGGTGCCAATGACGGCCGGAGAGGTCGATCCGCGGACCGGTCTGGAAGTTCAGCGCGATTATGCCAACTGGACGACGCATCCAAACAATCCAATGGCCAAAGCTGCCGAGTAAATCGGTTACTGAAAACATGAAGGGGCCCGAAAGCGCGGGCCTCTTACCAGATGCAGACTGGCCCATACGGGGCATTCAAAGCCGCGTGACGGCAACTGTTATGCTAGATCAAGTAGGTCGACAGGCTTGGGACATAGCTTAGCAGGATCAAGACGGCGGCCACCGCAATCAGGAACGGCCAAAGCGATTTCAGAATTGCTCCGGGGGTCGTGCCGCTCATGGATGAGGCGATATAGAGGCCAATTCCGACGGGTGGCGTAAGCAGGCCAAGAACAAGGTTCAGGCATACGACAACTCCGAACTGGTAGGGGCTGATGTCGTAGGATCCAGTGGCAATCGGCAACAAAATAGGGGTGATCAGGATGATGGCGGCGATCCCGTCGATCACCATCCCCACCAAAAGAAGCGCGGCATTTACGATCAGTAAAAACATGAACGGATTAGATGTGATCGACGTGATCAGCCCCGCCAGCTGCTGTGGTATTTCCTCGTAAATGATCACCCACCCAAAAACGCTGGCCGCCGCGATCATGAACAGGATCATCGACGCATTTGCGGCCGTCCGCTTGAACATCTCGCCCAGATGTTGCGGCTTCAGATCTCCGTAAATCAGCCACCCGACCAGAAATGCGATTAGTGAGGCGATGGCGGCGGATTCCGTTGGCGTTGCAATGCCGAACAGAATGCCGCCAATGATCGAAACCGGGATCAGCATGGCGGGCAGGGCGGCGATCAGGGCTTGTACGGCATCTTTGCGGGACATCCAGACTCCCTTGGGGAATTGCTGAACCCAACCAATTAACGTGATTACCAGCGCGAAGGCTCCGGCCAGAAGAAGCCCCGGTATGATCCCGGCGATGAACATGTCGCCGATGGGAATCTGCGCCAAAACGCCAAAGATAACGAACATCATTGAAGGCGGGATGACCGGTGCCAACAGGCCCCCGGCTGCTGTCGTGGCAGCGGCGAAGCCCTTGCTATAACCCTCTTCCTCCATCGCGGGGACCATGGCACGCGACATCACGGCGATCTGCGCGGTGGCCGAGCCGATGATGGCGGCCATGAACATGTTCGCCAGCAGGTTGATATAGGCCAGCCCACCCCGAAACCCGCCCACGAAAACGCGCGCCAAAGCGACCAGGCGGCGTGTCATGCCGCCTTCATTCATCAGCTCTCCGGTCAGCATGAACAGCGGGATTGCCAGCAGGCCGTAATTTTCCAACCCGCCAAACATTTTCTGCGCGAAACTGTCGTACAGAACCGTGTTCCCGCTTTCCCAGATGTACCAGATTGCGGTGATCGCCAACACGATGGCAACGGGCACCGACAACAGCAGGGTTGCTAGAAAGACAATCGGGCTCATGCCGGTGACCCTTGTCCGGGACGCGTCAGAAGATGCATCGTTGAATGTAGAGTTGCCCCCAAGGCAAACAGCCACATCACAAGCCAAAACAGAAACTTCGGAAGCCCGAGGGTTGAGGTCGGTTCGGCATAGATGAAGTTGAACGTATTGCCTTGAAACGCCACGGCGTCGAACCCTGCACGAGCGATATCCAGTGGCAAAAACCACCGCCAGCAGAACCACAGCATCGCGATTGCAAACGCGAAGACAACGATGTCGACTGCTTTTTGGATTATTGCCCGGACATGAGGTGGAACCAGATCGGCAAGGATCGTGATCGAGACCGAATTGCGGTGGTGCAACGCGGCTGACGCGCCAAAGAATGTCATCCAAACCATGGCGTAGATCGCCAATTCATCCACCCAGAACAGGGCGTTACCCGCCGTGCGAGTCACGACATTCAACAAGATCAATAGGGTGACGCAAACGGCCAGTGCTGCGGCACACCATAACTCAACCCACGCCCACGCTGCAGACAGCCGGTATAACATCGCCGATCCCCTATGAAAAAGGGCGCAGGATTGACCTGCGCCCTTTCCTTGAAACGTTCAACTTTACTTGGTTTCTGCCGCAGTCTCGCGCAGCGCGTCAAGGGACGAGGTTTTTTCAGACCAGATGCCGTTCCATTCCTCAATCGCATCGCCAAAGAATGAGGCATCGACTTTCTTGTAGGCCTTGCCGGTTCCCTCGATCTGTTCCAGCCACTTCGCTTCGTTAGCAACATAGGCGTCGATGGTGCTGTCGACATGCTTGGCCATCAGTTCACCGATCATGGCACGGTCTTCCTCGGACAGTCCCGCCCAGACTTTGGCCGAGACCAGCCCGACCATCGGGAACATCATGTGATCGGATTGAACGATCGTGTCGGCGTGATCATAGTATTTCAGCACCCAGATCAGTTCTGCATCCATATCAATGGCATCGACCTGCCCATTGGCCAGCGCGTCATAGACAGCAGGCAGCGGCATTGGTGTTGGTGCAGCTCCGACCGCGTTGTAGAAATCCAAAATCGGCGTGAACGGCGTGATCCGCAGTTTCAGACCAGACAGGTCCTCTGCCGAAGACACATCGCCCCGGCTGACGATCTGGCGCAGCCCGGCCATACCGTAACCTAAGCCTACAACGCCAACCTGACCAGGCAGGGGTTCCAGCATCGATTTTGCGGTATCCGAACGCAGGATGCGCCCCGCGTGGCCGATATCATCCGCGAGATACGGCGCATAAAACGCCCCCAACTCTGGCGCGCGGTTTGATACTTCGGCCACTGTCATGAACGCCATGTCCAGCGCGCCAGTCTGTAATTGTTGCAGCATCTCTGCCTCGTTGCCCAACTGACGGGCAGGGAATACAGATACGGTATGGGCACCTCCGCTGGCTTCGTTCAGCTCGGCCCCAAAGGACTCGGCCGCCTTGGTCCAGATATGCGGAGGTGGCGTGATCAGGCCCAGACGGAATTCATCTGCATGGGCAGCTAGCGATGTCACAGCAAGCGCTGCAGCCGAAGCGGCGATCTTAGCAAAATGTTTCATGTTCTTCCCTGTTGTTTGTTCATCTCAGAGTGTGACCCAGCCCTCTGGCGGCTCTTTTCCCGGATGCACGGTCTGGCAGTTCGGGCATGTTCGGTCTTCTTCTGATGAATAGAATTTTTCGTAGACCGGCGGCAAGTCCTTGACGATAGACTGCAATTGCATCTCGGCCCGATGAACGCGGGTGCCGCATTCAAAGCAATACCATTCGATCGCGTCCAGCTCGCCTGTTTGCCGTTTGGGTTCGATCACCAATCCGATTGAGCCTTCCTGCGGTCTTTGTGGTGAATGGCGCACATGCGGCGGCAGCAAGAAGATCTCACCTTCGCGGATCGGAACGTCATAGAATTCCTCTCCGTCATACAGCTTCAGCACCATGTCGCCTTCTAGCTGATAGAAGAACTCTTCAACTGGATCGTCGTGATAGTCGGTTCGCTTGTTCGGCCCGCCGACGACGGTGACCATCAGGTCGGCATCCTCCCACACCTGTTGATTGCCGACAGGTGGTTTAAGCAGGTGACGGTGTTCGTCGATCCATTTCTGAAAGTTGAATGCACTTAACTTCGACATGTCCCACTCCCTGTTAGTAGAAGTTTGGCCGGTTTTTTCATAACCGCAAAGAAATTATCCGCATCTAGATATCCGATTTGCTTATATCGATGTGGCTATGGCTTCAGGCCGCATTCCGCGAACCCTTTGCGGATGATCTCTTTTTCCGCCTCGGTCAGTTCCAGCATTGGGGGTCGCACACGCCCTCCGACCTGTCCCAGCAGCTCTTGCCAGTATTTTCCAAAAGCGGTGGGTTTGCCTGCAGGTTTGGTTCGCTTCATCGCGTCCCGCACCGGGTTCAGGCTGTCAAACACCTTGCGCGCCTCATCTGCTTTGCCGGCAAACGCCAGCCGCGTGTATTCGTTCATGCGCTGATCATTCTTGGTCTGTAATTGGTAAGGCGGCGACGAACACAGATACAGTTTCCAATCCAGTTCCAGAATATTGTCCAGCCATTCATGTTCAGCCGATGTCGAGACATGAATTTTGTCGCCCACCATATGCGTCAGTTTCACATACATCTCACGCGGGACGGAGTATTTGATGGCCACGATGTTAGGCAAATCAGCAATCCGTGCGCATTCTTCAGGCTGCATCAGGTATCCGCTGTCCGGGTGGCTCCACATCGCGATCCCGATATCCAGCTCATCGCAGAACCGTTTGTAGTACTGGTACAAAACCTCTCCACGATCCTGAACAAAGCTTAGAACAGGGGCATGCAAGACGATGTAATCGGCCCCACAATTCTGCGCATGGCGGGCCAGTTCCAGCGCCGTGTCCATGTTCTGATCCGAGACCGAGACAATCACACCGGCTTTGCCCGCGCATTCGTCAACCGCAATCTCAAAGTTGCGCTTGCGCTCATCAAGGCTCATCGAAAAGAACTCGCCCTGCTTGCCTGCCACGAACAGTCCCTGGATATCCAGATCGTCAATCCAGTGGCGAATGTTTGACCGCAGCCCGGCCTCATCCAGTGACAAATCATCGTTGAAGGGGTTCAGGGCTGCGGCCCAGATGCCGGTCATGTTCTCGCGCGCATAGGCTTTGGCGTCGCGCTTGGAGTAGTTCATTTTAACGGGCCTTCCGATTAACGCGCAATTCTGGCGTCGCCATCAAAGCCTGATCACCCCACTTGATCCAATGCGAAAGCCGGGAACTGGGTATCTGAAATTAGAATACCCAAAGAATACCAATTTAGAATTCTTTGGCGCTGGTTTAGGTTTGCCACATGAAAATAGGATTGATCGGTAAAGGCGCGATTGCGCAACATGTCATGGGCGCGGTTCAGGCGCGAGGCCATATGGTACATGCGGTTCTGGTGCGACCAGGCAGCATTTCACAAAACCCGAACCTGTTTGTGGGTTCGGTGCCAGAGCTCATCGCAGAGGCGGACCTAGTGATCGAATGCGCCGGCCATCAGGCACTGGCGGCCTATGGCCCTCAGGTTCTGGGGCAGGGTACGGACATGATCACGGTGTCCGTCGGTGCATTGGCGGATCAAACGATTGCAAACGCGATGGAAAGCGCGGCCAGCGATGGGCAGGCGAAGCTGCACCTGGCCAGCGGCGCAATCGGAGCCCTTGATTGCCTGAGCGCTGCGGCGACCGGCAAATTAGACAAGGTTATCTATGTCGGGCGCAAGCCGCCGCTAGGTTGGAAAGGCTCTGCCGCAGAGGACAGGCTGGATCTTGAGGGGCTGACACAGGTTGAAACGCACTTCACTGGGACCGCCCGAGAGGCGGCGTTGGCCTATCCCAAAAACGCAAACGTTGCGGCAGCCGTAGCCTTGGCTGGGATTGGATTTGATGAGACGCAGGTAAAACTCATCGCTGATCCGTCGATTGCGCAAAACATTCATGAGGTCGAGGCCGAAGGGGAATTCGGGCAGTTCCATTTCCGGATAAGCGGCAATTCCCTGCCGGACAATCCACGCAGCTCGGCCTTGGCCGCGATGAGTGTGGTGGCCAAGCTCGAGCAGCTTTCAAAGCCAATTGTACTGTGACCATGGTAGGACGTCATTCACGTATCGTCGACCGCGCCCTGACCCGGCTGAAGCTACGCCAACTGCGTTTGCTGGTAGCGGTGGGAGCGCACGGTAACATCCAGAACGCCGCACGCGAACTGGGCATCTCGCAACCCGCAGCAACCAAGATGATTCAGGATCTTGAGCTGGATTTTGAGGTCAAGCTGTTTAGCCGGACCAATCGGGGTGTGATTCCGACCGTGTTCGGAGAAACTTTGATACGTCACGGCAAGCTAATCTTTGCCCAGGTCTCGAACGCTGCGCAGGAACTGGATGACCTGAACGAAGGCAATGCAGGCCGCGTGGTGGTGGGCACTTTGTTGGCGGCCTCGACCAGCCTGCTGCCGGCGGCCATTGAAATCCTTCTGGTCGACCGTCCGAATGTGGCGATCAAGATCAATGAAGGTACGAATGAAGTGCTGATGCCGAGGTTGCTTTCGGGCGAAATCGACATGGTAGTCGGGCGGCTTCCTTCCCATAGGCACCGTGACAAGATCAGGCAGGAAAAGCTGTTTGAAGACCGCATTCTGGCGATTGTCGGCAATCAGCATCCTCTTGCGGGTCGCCCGGATGTTTCCTTCGCTCAGACCAAACCCTTTGGCTGGATCGTCCCACCGCTGGAAACCACATTGCGGCGTCAGCTGGATCATTTCTTTGTTGGCCAGCAGCAATACGTTCCGCCCGTGACGATCGAATCCGTGTCCTACCTGACCAATCGCGCTCTACTGCAGTCACGCGATCTGATCGGGCTTATGCCGGCCGAGGTCGTGTCGCAGGACATCGCCCACGGCTACCTGTCGCCATTGGATTGGGATGTCCCATTTGGGCAGGGGCCGATTGGTGTCTCATTCCGGGCGGATGATGATCTTTCCCCCGCTGGCCGGGCCTTTAAATCGGCGCTGCATCAGGCGGTGAAACAGAAATGAGGTCAGGTATTCGTCAAATTGATATCAGTATTCACCCAATTCACTTGAAGTAATGCCAGCCATTGCGTGATTTGAAATAGTCAAAGTCGGAGGCACCGGTTTCATGTATCCTGAGCTTAAGCTGTTCATCGCGGGCAAGTGGCGCACAGCCAACCGGGACATACCGGTCGTGAATCCCGCGACCGAGGGCGAAATCGGGCGTCTTCCCTGCGCGTCGAAGCAGGATCTGGATGACGCTCTGGAGGCCGCAGTCCGAGGGTTTCGCGTATGGAGCCGCACCTCACCGCGCGAACGTTCCGACACAATCCTGCGCGCTGCTGCGCTGATGCGGGAACGTCAGGAAGAGATTGCCAATGCTATCACCATGGAACACGGCAAGCCGCTGAAGCAGGCCAGGCTTGAGGTTATCCGAGGGGCAGAGTTCTTTGAATGGGACGCGGGTGAGGCGATGCGGACCTATGGGCGGGTCATCCCTGCGGCTCCGGGTCACAAGTTCTCCGTTCATCACCAGCCTATCGGTGTCGTCGCGGCCTTTTCACCCTGGAACTTCCCGATGAGCCAACCAGCACGCAAAATCGCTGGCGCGCTGGCCTCGGGCTGCTCGATCATCCTGAAAGCGGCCGAGGAAACGCCAGCGGGGGCAATACATATTGCAAAAGCCTTTGAAGATGCCGGTCTTCCTGCAGGCGTCCTGAACCTGGTGTTCGGAGAGCCGGCGGAGATTTCCGGCCATCTGATCCCGCAGGATCCGGTCAGGCTCGTGGCTTTCACCGGCTCAACGGCAGTGGGGCGGCACCTGACCACTTTGGCATCGCAACACATGACATCGGTTCTCATGGAGCTGGGCGGTCACGCGCCTGTTATTGTCTGCGAAGATACCGACGTGCAGACCGCTGGCGTTTCCAGCGCCGTTCGAAAAATGCGCAATGCCGGGCAGGTCTGTACATCGCCCACCCGGTTCTTTGCGCATGAAAGCATCTTTGAAGATTACGCCCAAACCTTTGTTGAGCGCGCTGTGGCTACAGTAGTCGGCGATGGCATGGAGCCATATGTAGAAATGGGCCCTTTGGCCAATCACCGCCGGGTGCCCGCGTTGACAGAATTGGTGGAAGATGCCCGTGCGAAGGGTGCGACCGTTGCCACGGGTGGGGCCAGACATGGTGAAAAGGGCTATTTCTTCCAGCCCACCGTTCTGATGAACGTGCCCGACAACGCCCGGATCATGCAGGAGGAGCCGTTTGGTCCGTTGGCCGTGATCAATCCGGTATCCTCACTGGATGACGCCATCGATAAGGCAAACTCGGTTCCTTTTGGGCTGGCCGGATACGCGTTTACAAATCGTGCGGACTACATCGATCGACTGATTGACGAGGTCGAGGTTGGTAACCTGTCGATCAACACGCTGGAGGCGTCTATGCCCGAAACCCCCTTTGGCGGGGTGAAATCCAGCGGTTACGGTCGTGAAGGCGGCACCGAGGGCCTCGACAATTACATGGTCGTGAAAAACGTATGGCATTCCGCCAATATTACCTGAGAGTCGGGACCGACGACAAAAGCGGTTCTTCTACGGCGTCAGAAGTTTTCGGTAGAGCGTATCGATAAAAGGCTCGGCTCCCTCAAACGGGTCTTCGTCGCCCAGAATTGCGCGAACCTGAACGTCGAAATCCGCGTAATGTTGTGTCAGTGCCCAGATTGAGAAAATCAGGTGATAGGGGTGCAGGCGCGCGATTTTGCCCTGATCCATCCACTGTGTGAGTATTGCCGTTTTCTCATCCACCAGAGATTTAAGGTCGTGCGACAGAGATTCGTGGATACGCGGAGCGCCCTGAACCAGCTCGTTTGCAAATAGGCGACTTTCGCGCGGCAGGTCCCGGCTCATTTCCAGCTTGCGGCGGATATAGGCGAGGATTTCTTCCATCGGGTCGCCATCCGCGTCCAGATCATGCAGTGGGGCAAGCCAGACCTTTAGCAGGCCTGACAGCAGGGCTGTGTGGATCGCCTCTTTCGACGGGAAATAATACAACAGGTTTGGTTTGCTCAGCCCGGCCTCGGTGGCGATTTGATCTACGGTCGCCCCACGGAAACCATGCGCCGAAAACACGTTCAGTGCGGCTTCGAGAATCGCGGCGCGGTTCTTTTTCTGAATTCGGGTCGGGGCGCGGTCTTTGGGCATGTTTCCTGACTGTCTCTTTTTCCGCCAAGCGGGCACCAAATATGCCGAATTTTCCGGCGGCACCATGCAATTTCTTGACTGATGTCGAACCCGTGATAGCGTGAGTTTGACCAGATGGTCAAATCAAGACACCAAAAGCGAGCCAAATCGCAAGCAACAGGGAAGAACAAGATGGCAGCTCCGGCGCAAAACCTCAGGATCAATGGCGACAGACTTTGGGACAGCCTGATGGAGATGGCCAAGATCGGCCCCGGTGTTGCGGGCGGCAACAACCGCCAAACCCTGACGGATGAAGACGCAGAAGGGCGCGCTTTGTTTCAAAAGTGGTGCGAAGACGCCGGTTGCACCATGGGTTTGGATCAGATGGGCAATATGTTTGCCCGTCGCGAAGGGACTGATCCGGAAGCGTTGCCGGTCTATGTCGGCTCGCATCTGGACACCCAACCAACCGGCGGCAAGTATGACGGCGTGTTGGGCGTATTGGGTGGGCTGGAGATTATCCGCACGCTCAACGATTTGGGCATCAAGACCAAACACCCGATCGTTGCGACCAACTGGACCAACGAAGAGGGCACACGTTATGCACCAGCGATGCTTTCCTCAGGGGTGTTCGCCGGGATGCACACGCAAGACTGGGCCTATGACCGCGAGGATGCCGAGGGCAAGACGTTCGGCGATGAGCTAAAGCGCATTGGCTGGCGGGGAGACGAAGAAGTCGGTGCCCGCAAAATGCATGCCTTCTTTGAACTGCACATCGAACAGGGGCCGATCCTTGAGGCCGAGGGCAAGGATATCGGCGTTGTGACGCACGGGCAGGGGCTGAGCTGGACGCAGATCACCGTGACAGGCAAAGACGCACATACTGGATCTACTCCGATGCCGATGCGCAAAAACGCGGGTCTGGCGATGGGGCGTATCCTTGAGAAAGTGGATGAGATCGCGTGGTCTCATGCGCCCCATGCCGTTGGTGCTGTAGGGCATATTGACGTGTTCCCGAATTCTCGCAACGTGATTCCCGGCAAGGCGGTGTTCACGGTCGATTTCCGCTCGCCGGATTTGGCGGTCATCACAGATATGGAAAACCGTTTGCGCGTTGCGGCCGAAGATATCGTGGAAGAGATGGGCCTGCAGATCGAATTCGAAAAGGTCGGTGGGTTTGATCCGGTGAAGTTCGATGACAGCTGTGTCGCGGCTGTACGGGACGCGGCAGAGCGGCTGGGATATTCGCATACCGACATCATATCGGGCGCGGGGCACGATGCCTGTTGGATCAACCGGGTGGCCCCGACGGCCATGGTCATGTGCCCTTGCGTTGACGGGTTGAGCCACAACGAGGCGGAAGAGATCAGCAAGGATTGGGCCGCAGCCGGGGCGGATGTTCTGTTTCATGCGGTCGTCGAAACGGCCGAGATTGTGGAATAAGGGGCGCTGCCCCCGTCGCCTGATGGGCGACTCCCACGGGATATATTTGGCCAGATCAAGCAAGCGGCGCAGACCGCGTCAGGGAGATTAGAATGAGCACTGTTATCAAGAACGGAACCGTTGTGACCGCCGACTTGTCTTACAAGGCGGATGTCATGGTCGAAGATGGCGTCATCACAGAGATCGGGATGGATCTGAAGGGTGACAAGGAATTGGACGCCACGGGATGTTATGTCATGCCGGGTGGGATTGATCCGCATACCCATCTGGAGATGCCGTTTATGGGCACTTATTCCAGCGATGATTTCGAAAGCGGTACGCGGGCTGCGCTGGCAGGCGGCACCACCATGGTGGTTGATTTTGCGCTGCCAAACCCCGGGGAAAGCCTTTTGGATGCGTTGAAACGCTGGGACAACAAATCCACCCGTGCGAATTGCGATTACTCGTTCCACATGGCCGTGACCTGGTGGGGCGAGCAGGTGTTCGATGACATCAAAACGGTGATTGAAACGCGGGGGATCAACACGTTCAAGCATTTCATGGCCTACAAGGGCGCTCTGATGGTGAATGATGACGAACTGTTCGCCTCGTTCAAGCGCCTGTCCGAACTGGGCGGTATTGCGATGGTGCATGCCGAGAATGGCGATGTGGTGGCTGAACTCAGTGCTAAGCTGCTGGCCGAGGGGAACAATGGCCCCGAGGCGCACGCCTATTCCCGCCCGCCGCAGGTTGAGGGCGAGGCGACAAACCGCGCCATCATGATAGCTGACATGGCGGGTGTGCCGCTTTATGTGGTGCATACGTCCTGCGAGGATGCGCATGAGGCGATCCGGCGGGCCAAATTGCAGGGCAAGCGGGTCTGGGGCGAACCCCTTATCCAACACCTGACGTTGGATGAGAGCGAGTATTTCAACCAAGATTGGGATCATGCGGCACGTCGGGTTATGAGCCCTCCGTTCCGGAACAAGCAGCATCAGGACAGCTTGTGGAACGGTCTGCAATCGGGATCGTTGAGCGTTGTGGCAACAGACCATTGTGCCTTTACCACCGAACAAAAGCGCTATGGTGTGGGCGACTTTACCAAGATCCCCAATGGCACCGGCGGGCTTGAAGATCGGATGCCGATGCTGTGGACTCATGGGGTAAACACCGGGCGTTTGACGCCGAACGAGTTCGTCGCGGTGACTTCAACGAATATCGCCAAGATATTGAATTGTTATCCGAAAAAAGGAGCCGTTCTGGTTGGCGCTGATGCGGATCTGGTGGTTTGGGATCCTGAAAAATCCAAGACGATCAGTGCCGATGCGCAGCAATCCTCGATCGACTACAATGTATTCGAGGGCAAAGAGGTTAAAGGGCTGCCGCGCTTTACCCTTACTCGTGGGCACGTGGCTGTGCATGATGGGGAAATCCGCACACAGGAAGGCCACGGCGATTTTGTTGCACGTGAGGCCAATACCACTGTGAACAAAGCGCTAAGCACCTGGAAAGAGCTGACCGCGCCTCGGCCGGTTGAACGGACGGGTATCCCGGCGACGGGTGTATGATGCGTGCGGGCCGCAATTCATGCGGCCCAAAATCAAATCTTTTCAAGGCTATGGAATGAATACTGAAAGCACTACCCAGCCCGTTATCGAGGCAAGGCAGCTGGATCTGACCTTCCAAACCAATGACGGACCAATCCACGCGTTGAAAGACGTGAACCTGACGATCGACAAGGGTGAATTTGTCAGTTTCATCGGTCCCTCAGGCTGCGGGAAAACCACCTTTTTGCGATGTATTGCTGCGCTCGAAACACCAACCGGGGGAACCCTGACGGTCAATGGCATGACCCCGGATGAGGCGCGGCGGAACCGGGCCTATGGCTATGTGTTTCAGGCGGCGGGGCTTTATCCCTGGCGCACCATTGCCAAGAACATCAAGCTGCCGCTGGAGATCATGGGATATTCGCCTGCCGAGCAGGATGAACGTGTGAGAAGCGTTCTGGAACTTGTTGATCTTGAAGGGTTTGGCGGCAAATTTCCGTGGCAACTGTCCGGGGGCATGCAGCAGCGCGCCAGTATTGCGCGGGCGCTGGCGTTTGACGCTGATATACTATTGATGGACGAACCCTTTGGGGCGTTGGATGAGATCGTGCGCGATCACTTGAACGAACAGCTTTTGGCGCTTTGGGCGCGCACAGAAAAAACTATCGGATTCGTCACGCACTCGATCCCCGAGGCGGTGTATCTGAGCACCAAGATCGTGGTGATGAGCCCGCGACCGGGGCGGATAACGGATGTGATCGACAGCCCGTTGCCGAAGGAACGTCCATTGGACATCCGCGACACGCCTGAGTTCATCGAAGTGGCTCATCGTGTGCGCGAGGGTCTGCGGGCGGGGCATGCGGACGATGAATGATGGGTTCAAAGCTTTTTGGGCAGTTCTGACCGTTCTCGCGGTGATCGTCGTCTTTTGGTATGCGGCCTGCATTCCAATGAACATCAAAGGTGTTTTGACGGAACAGGAGCGTGCAGGGGCCGAAGTTCAGCCACCTTCGGCTAAAGATCGTCGGGATATGTCCGAATTCGGACTGGTGTTGAATAACAGCTTTGCCATCCCCGCCACGTGGGAGCAGGACCGGCCCCGCCTGCCGGCGCCGCACCAGGTCGCTGTCGAGATGTGGGAGACCACTGTACAGAAAAAAATCACCTCGAAACGGTCACTTATCTATCATGGCTGGGTCACGCTAAGCGCAACGATGCTGGGCTTTGTGATCGGTACTGGATTGGGCATTCTGCTGGCTGTCGGGATCGTGCACAGCCGCGTCATGGACTTGTCGGTGATGCCATGGGCCATTGTCAGCCAGACGATTCCCATCATCGCTTTGGCGCCAATGATTATCGTGGTGCTGTACTCGGTGGGCATTCAGGGGATCATCCCCAAGGCGGTAATCTCGGCCTATTTGAGTTTCTTCCCTGTGGTTGTCGGTATGGTCAAAGGGCTTCGCAGCCCGGATGCAATGCAACTGGACCTGCTGCGCACTTACAGCGCCAGCCGGTCGCAGGGGTTCTGGAAGCTGCGCTTGCCCGCATCGATGCCGTATCTGTTTACGTCGCTGAAGATCGGCATTGCGGCTTCGCTGGTCGGTGCCATCGTTGGTGAATTGCCAACAGGGGCGGTGGCCGGTTTGGGCGCGCGTCTACTGGCAGGCAGCTACTATGGACAAACCGTGCAGATCTGGTCGGCCTTGTTTGCAGCGGCCATTCTGGCGGCTTGCCTGGTCGGGTTGCTGGGGCTTGTAGAACGGAAGGTCCTGAAAAGAATGGGGATGGCGCAATGATACTAGTGCTGTTTGCAATCGTCGTTTGGGTCCTGGGTTGGTGGCTGAATAGTCGTCTGGCCAGCGGGCCTTATGCGGACACGCGCATGGTGCGATTTCTGGCTCCGTTCATATTTGGCGTAACGATCATTGTCATTTGGGAGCTGCTGGTCAGAGGGCTAGACGTGTCTTTGGTCATACTGCCGGCGCCATCCGTAATTGCGGTGCGCTTTGCCAATAGCCTGCCGATCCTGTGGGAGGACTTCGTTCAGACCATCATCAAAGGCGCGTTCAGCGGGTACATCATTGGGTGCTTCGCCGCATTCCTGATGGCAATTGCGGTGGATCGCTGGGATTTCCTCCGACTTGGGTTGCTGCCCGTTGGGAACTTTGTCGCAGCGCTGCCAATCGTCGGGACCGCCCCCATCCTGGTGATGTGGTTCGGGTTCGACTGGCACTCCAAAGCTGCCGTTGTCGTGGTGATGGTGTTTTTCCCAATGCTGGTCAACACCGTGGCTGGTCTGCGTGAGGCCACGGCCATGCAGCGCGACCTGATGGAGACCTATGCGGCCACCTATTGGCAGAGCTTCTTGAAGCTGCGATTGCCCGCCGCGATGCCCTTTATCTTCAACGGCTTAAAGATTTCTACCACCCTGGCGTTGATCGGCGCTATCGTGGCAGAGTTCTTTGGCTCGCCCACGCTAGGCATGGGCTTTCGGATATCCACCAGCGTGGGGCAATTATCGCTGGATATGGTCTGGGCCGAGATTGTGGTGGCCGCTTTGGCCGGAACCGCATTTTATGGTCTTGTTGCAATGATCGAAAAGGCGGTGACCTTCTGGCACCCGTCGCAACGTGGATAAAACAATAATTCAACAGACCCCAAAAGGGGCACCAACAGCAACTAGGAGATATGAAGATGAATAAGCTACTCAGCGGGGCGATAGCCGCCTTTAGTCTGGCCGCCAGTTCGGCTTTCGCTGCGGATGAGGTGACATTGCAACTGAAGTGGGTCACGCAGGCTCAGTTCGCGGGCTACTATGTTGCCAAGGACAAGGGGTTCTACGAGGAAGAGGGGCTGGACGTCACTATTCTGCCCGGTGGACCAGACATTGCACCGACGCAGGTGATCGCAGGTGGCGGCGCTGACGTGACCGTCGAATGGATGCCCGCCGCGCTGGCCGCACGCGAAAAGGGTTTGCCTTTGGTCAATATCGCGCAGCCGTTCAAAAGCTCGGGTATGATGCTGACCTGCTGGAAAGATGCCGGGATCGAGGCACCCGAAGACCTTAAGAACCGCACGCTGGGCGTTTGGTTTTTTGGCAACGAATTCCCATTCATGAGCTGGATGAGCCAACTGGGTATCGACACGGGTGGCAAAAGCGAAAGCGGTGTGGAAGTTCTGAAGCAAGGCTTCAACGTCGACCCGCTGCTGCAGCGTCAGGCCGATTGCATCAGCACCATGACCTATAACGAATATTGGCAGGTCATCGATTCCGGCGTCAACCCGGATGAGCTGGTGACCTTCAAGTACGAAGATCAGGGTGTCGCGACATTGGAGGACGGCCTGTATGTTCTGGAAGAGAACCTTGGGGACGCAGCGTTTGTCGACAAGATGGAACGCTTCGTTCGCGCCTCGATGAAGGGTTGGAAATACGCCGAAGAACACCCGGATGAGGCAGCCGATATCGTGCTGGAAAACGATGAGACCGGCGCCCAGACCGAAGAGCATCAGAAACGCATGATGGGCGAGATCGCGAAGCTGACCTCAGGTTCGAACGGTTCGCTGGACCCTGCCGATTTTGAGCGTACCGTTGCCACCCTGTTGGCGGGCGGTTCCGATCCTGTGATCACCAAGCAGCCAGACGGCGCTTGGACGCACCAGATCACGGATGCGGCTCTGAACTGATCCGCTTCGCACTGACTGAAAAAGCGCGGTCCCAAACGGGGCCGCGTTTCCTGTTTCTTATGTCGGAAATGTGTCTGTACTTGAGATCGAAATGGCGTAGAATTCTATGAATAACAGCGCATTTCATACGAAACTGGCGATAGTCCGAAGAAAATGCAGGGATTTGCATCAGAATTCAATACAGCGTTCACTCTGATCCTGAATGGGGATCCAGAGCTTTGGGCAATTGTGCTGCTTTCCCTGAAAGTTTCCGTTTTTGCCGTCCTGATTTCTGCACTGATTGGCATGCCTGTTGGCGCTGCGCTGGCCGTTGCACGCTTTCCGGGGCGGCGGGTTTTGATCATTCTTATGAACGCGCTGATGGGGTTCCCGCCGGTGGTCGTAGGCTTGCTGGTTTATCTGATGTTGTCGCGATCCGGGCCTTTGGGCGTCCTTGAACTGCTCTACACACCGACCGCGATGATCATTGCGCAGGTTGTTTTGGTGACGCCCATCGTCGCTGCGTTGACGCGGCAGGTGGTCGAGATGCTGGCCGAGGAGTACTCGGAACAGCTCCGATCCTTGGGCGTGTCGCGGCTGGCGTCTGTGCCAGTACTTCTGTGGGATGCGCGTTTGGCGCTGGTCACGGCCTTGCTGGCCGGATTTGGCCGCGCCATTGCCGAGGTTGGGGCGGTCATAATCGTTGGCGGAAACATCAATCACGTGACGCGGGTGATGACGACGACCATCGCGCTGGAAACGTCCAAGGGAAATCTTGCGCTGGCTCTGGCGCTCGGGGCGATCCTGATCGGTATTGCCATAGCGGTGAACGCCATGGTCAGCACGCTTAGCCTGCGGGCCGAGAGAGAAGGGTTGCGCCATGCGTGATCTGGTCTCGGAAATGGCGCGGCGTATCACCGTTAACGGATTGCAGATTGCGCGTAATGGCACCGCATTGCTGGACGTTCCGCACCTGACATTGAGCGGGCCGGGGCCGACCTTAATCCTTGGACCGAACGGCGCGGGCAAAAGCCTGTTGCTGCGGTGCCTGCATGGGCTGATTGCGCCGGACAAAGGGTACGTGGAGCAAGATGGAGTTCCTTTGAATGCTGATCACAAGGCCCGGCAGGCGATGGTGTTTCAGCAACCCGTCTTGCTGCGCCGGTCCGTTGCAGCCAATCTGGATTTTGTCCTGAAACGGCAGGGCCTGCAGCGCGTTGCTCGCAAGACGCGTATTGCTGATTTGCTGGCCCAAGGCGGGCTTGAAGGCAAAGCACGGCAAGCGGCCAGATCGCTGTCGGGAGGTGAGGCGCAGCGGCTGGCCATCCTGCGCGCGCTGGCGCTGGACCCGGATACCTTGTTTCTGGACGAACCGACCAGCGCGCTGGACCCCGGCGCCACTCAGGTGATTGAGCGGATGATCCTGCGCGCATCAGAAGGGGGGGTGCGCATTGTTATGGTGACCCATGACATCGGTCAGGCGCGCCGGCTGGCATCGGATGTCGTCATGATGCAGGGCGGTCATGTGGTTGAACATGGCGATGCGCGTCAGGTATTGGACGATCCCAAAAGTGATGCCTCGCGCAGGTATCTTGCAGGCGGATTGGTGACATAACAAAAAATCTGGAGTTTAGAATGATCCGGAATTTCATTCGGGCAGCATTGGTTTCACTTGGCTTGTTTACAGGTCCGGCCTTGGCCGAAGAACCATTTATCGTGGTACAATCAACGACCTCGACCCAAAATTCGGGACTGTTGGATTACATCCTTCCATGGTTCGAGGCGGAAACCGGGATCGACGTGCGCGTTGTTGCTGTGGGCACCGGGCAGGCGATCCGTAACGCAATCAATGGGGATGGTGACGTTCTGTTGGTCCATGCAAAGGCCGACGAGGAGCAGTTTGTCGAAGACGGCTGGGGCGTTGAACGATTTGACGTGATGTATAATGACTTCGTTCTTGTAGGTCCCAAATCAGACCCGGCCAAGGTGAAGGGCGGATCGGATATCGTGGCCGCTTTGACCGCGGTATCTGAGGCCGAAGTTCCCTTTGCATCACGCGGGGACGACAGCGGAACCCATAAGGCTGAAATGCGCCACTGGAACGACGCCGGAGTAGGTCCGGCTGCGGAATCGGGTACGTGGTACAGGGAAACCGGTTCAGGCATGGGCGCGACGTTGAACGTCGCCAGTGGCATGGATGCTTATACCCTGACGGATCGTGCGACATGGGAGTCCTTCGGCAACCGTGGAAACCTTGAAGTGTTGGTCGAAGGTGACCCGCGCTTGTTCAACCAGTACGGCGTTATTCTGGTGAACCCCGAAAAACACGCGGGTGTAAGGGCGGCGGCAGGGCAGCGGTTTGTCGATTGGCTAATCGGCCCGGACGGGCAGGCAGCCATCGAGGCCTTTGAGTTGAATGGTCAGCAGCTGTTCTTTCCGAACGCGAAATAGGGGATCACCCGCTGGCGCCATTGTGGTGGATCGTTCCCAGACCGGACAGGTCATACCCACCAAACTCATCGGCGCGGGTCAGGAACCGGTCGGACTGCACAAAGCTGAGCAATTTCAGCATCGGGTCATCGAAATAGGCCCGACGCCAAATCGCCAGGTCCAGGCGTTCGGTATGCGTGGGAACAAATCCCAGATCGTACAGCCCAGCCAATGCGCCTAGTCCGAACCCGACCTCGGCCTTGTTGTCATGCAGGGCAATGGCCAACTCTTCTTCTGTGCGGGCGCAAGTGGGCAGGGTTTCCAGATCGTTGCGGGTTATTTCGTGGGCCTCAAGCTGTGCGTCGAACAACCGTTGGCTGGCCGCGCTGTCCTGACGCAGGATGACACGTCGGCCTTTTAGCTGCGCAAAACCCTGGATTTCCGATGCGCCCGGTGCCAGCAGCAAACCACGCTGGCGCTGCGCGACTTCGAACAGAACGACCGGGGCCTCACCCAAAGCGTCTTTCAGGGTCTGGGTGTTGAACCCGCCATCCTCATGAATGTGCAGCGCTGCCGCCTGCGCGTTCCGGTCTTTCAGGCGGGTTAGTCCGTCGAATGAGCCATCATAATAGGTCGCCAACCCCGAACCGCTTTCGCGCAGCGCCCAGTCCAGCAGCGGATCGTGACTGCCAGCGACAATCGGGGGCAGGGGCGGTTCGGCCACTTCCGGGCCGGATCGCGAGGCGTTCAGCCATGCAATCACCTCGGCCCGAGGGAACAGCAGTTTGCCCATGGCACGCACGCAAGGCACCTCACCCGATGAGGCAAGATCATAGGCCTTCCGCTCGCCAATGCGCAGCAGATCGGCCAGTTCCTTGGTGGTCAGATATTCGGACATTCAGTCGAGACGCACAGCCGAGCTGGTGCCGGAATCCGCAGCACTGAAACCGATCTGTTGCAGTGCAAAAGGCGCAGCGACTGTGATCACCACCATGGCAGCGACAGCGGCAAGAAAGGCTTTCATAGTCTCCTCCAGCTCAGTTTTCCGGTGCCGTGGCGCGGCGTAGAAAGGCGATAAGGTCGTCCCTGTCCCTGGGTTCGGTGATCCGCTGCATCGGCATCTTCGACCCCGGAGTGTAGTGGTCCGGCCCTTCGTCAAATAGAGCGTTTATCGTTTCTTCATTCCAAATGATATCAGAGTCTTGCAGCGTGTCCGAATAAAAATATCCGGTAAGCGTACCCGCCTTGCGCCCGAACACACCATGCAGCGATGGACCCGCGCGTCGTTGATCATCCGATGTAAGGCTGTGGCAGATCGAGCATTTGCGGGCAAACTGGCGTTCCCCGTTTTCCATTTCCTCAGGGTTTTTGAGAAAGCTGGGTTCTGTCGCGGCCATCTGTTCCTGGTCGCCAAGCGAGGCGACTGGCCAGCTATACATGGCTTCGTCAATGCCGCCCGCGTGTAGGTTCTGCCCATCAGGCGAAAAGGCCAGCGCCCAGACCGGGCCGCGTAAGGTGGCCCTGAAATCCTGCGCGATGCGCCATTCGAGCGTGTCGATCACCATGATATAGCCTTCGCCATCTCCGACGGCCAGCATGCTGCGATCCGGGCTGAGCGCCAATGCAAGGATTGGTCGGCGTTCCAAAGTGAAATCACGCTCGTCGCCGGTTGTCAGGTCGAGGATGCGGGTGACGCCATCAACCGCGCCGTACGCAATCCAGTTGTCCTGTTCGTTAAGTGCCAGTTCATTGATGCCAAATCCGTGTTCCACGAACCGGTTCGTTTCCTGTCCGCTGGCAACGTCCCATATGCGCAGTGAACCATCGATACCTGCGGAATACAGTTCCGAACCGTCTGCAGAGAATTCGACGGCGTTTATGCCACTGCCAGTGGGGCCGAGGATCGATGACGCCGAACCGTCAACCGGCCATAGGCCGATTGTGCCGTCCCAACTGGCCGTTGCCACGTGGGTTTTGGATGCGGCCACGCCCACGATCTTGCCTTTGTGCTGACCAACAACCTGACCTCCGGGCCACCGGCGCAGGGTGAAGTCATCTCCTGCCGAATAGATGGCCGTGCCGTTAAAAACGACCGAATTGACGGCGGCTTCGTGGCCTTCCAACCAGTTTGGGGATTGATCCGTCCAAACACCGACCGAGTTGTCAAAGCTGGCCGTGGCGATCCGGCCATCGGGTGCGGTGGCGATCCCCATGATGGGTCCGCCGTGACCCTTAAGCGTATAGAACTCGGCCATTGCGGGCAGGGGCATCAGTGCCAGAGCCAGAACCAGCTTGCGCATTTATTCGGCGGGCGAGGCCGCTCCTTCGCTGGCCTCTTTTGCCTGCACCTCTTCCAGCCACAGCGAGTGATGCTCGCGCGCCCATTGCTCTTCCACCTCTCCGGTTCCCATGGCGTCAAAGGCACCTTCCATGCCGACCGAGCCCAGATAGATGTGAGCCAGGATGATCGCGATGAACGCATAGGCGACCATGACGTGCCAGATCTGGGCGTATTGCATCTCTTCCTGCGGGGACATCTGCACGGGCAGGTTCAGCCCAAGCATCTGCGGAATACCGGTCGAATTCGCGATCGAAAAGGTCTTGGCAAACAGTGGCATTTCGAATGGGAACAGCAACGACAGACCGGATAGGCTGATTGAGACGCCCAGCAGAATACAGAGCCAGAATATGATCTTTTGCCCGGCGTTGAATTTCTTGGCGGGTGGGTGGCTGCCTTTGGTGAACAATCCGCCCCCAGCAGCCAGCCATTTCAGGTCGGTGCGGTTCGGGATGTTATGAGAAATCCAGTTCACGGTCACGATGATCAGCCCCAGCATAAAAGCCCAAGCCAGGTTGTTGTGCAGCCATTTGCAGCCCTGAGCGATTGTCGCGAACCCCTCTTTGCCAAAAACGGGGATCAGGAAATCACGCCCGTACAAAGTTAACAGGCCGGTGATGCCCAGGATCAGGAAGGACCCGGCAAACAACCAGTGCCCAAATCGCTCAATCCCGTTGAAACGCAGAATCTTCCGCCCGGTCTTTTCACCATCAATCCTGATCTTTCCGCGGATCAGGAAAAACAGCAGCAACAGAACAAGCATACCGCCGATGATGTAAGATCCGTATTCACGCAAAGGACCGGTGCGAAAATTCAGCCACCACATGCCGCCGTCCTGGATCAGTACCGTTGCGGCCGGTCCATGAGATGAGACGGTCACATCCGCCGAGCCGTAGCGAAGTGCGCGATAGACATCGCTGTCCGAGGCAATTCCGCGCGTGCCCAACTGGCCAAGCAGGCCTTCGGCGTTACTTTGGCCGGTATTATCCGAGCGATAGCTGTCATCCACCTTTTCGCCGCGCTGGCGCGCCATGATATCCTCAAGCGTAGTCGCACCACCAGTCGCCGTCCTGTCGGCTGGTGCGGCGGCTTCGGTTTCACTTGATTGGGCGATGGCGGTTTGGGCCATCGAAAATGTCAGCAGCAATATGGCGAGTAAGCGGAACATCTGAACCTCGGTCAAAATCCCTGTTCAGACGACCCACGGATGCGGGTCGTCTGTTTGGTTCATGAAGGCGGGTTTACCCGTCCTTCTGGTCGTAGGCGGTGCCCCAACCCCATGCGCCCGATCCAAATCCGCGCGCCACGACGCGTTCACGGTAGATGGCCGAGACCACATCGCCGTCACCGGCGAGCAGGGCCTTGGTGGAACACATCTCGGCGCAGATGGGCAGTTTGCCCTCAGCGATCCGGTTGCGACCATATTTTGCGAACTCTGCGGTCGAGTTGTTTTCTTCGGGACCACCGGCGCAGAAGGTACATTTGTCCATCTTGCCACGTGATCCGAAGTTGCCCGCCTGCGGGTATTGCGGCGCACCGAAGGGGCACGCATAAAAGCAATAGCCGCAGCCAATGCACAGGTCCTTGGAGTGTAGGACGACGCCTTCTTCGTTCTGATAGAAGCAGTCGACCGGGCACACCGCCATGCAAGGCGCGTCTGAGCAATGCATACAGGCCACCGAGATCGAGCGTTCGCCCGGGTTGCCGTCATTGATCGTCACCACCCTGCGGCGGTTGATGCCCCAAGGCACTTCGTGCTCGTTCTTACACGCGGTTACGCAGGCGTTGCACTCGATGCAGCGTTCAGCGTCGCAGAGAAACTTTGCTCTAGCCATTATCGTTCTCCTTACGCTGCCGAGATCTTGCAGAGAGTACACTTGGTCTCCTGCATCTGGGTCACTGAATCATAGCCATAGGTCTGGGCGGTGTTGGAACTTTCACCCAAGACATAGGGGTCGGCACCAGCAGGGTATTTATTCCGCTGGTCTTCGCCCTGAAAATGGCCGCCAAAGTGGAACGGCATGAAGGCCACGCCGGCACCGACCCTGTTGGTCAGCATCGCCATCACCTTGACCTTGCCGCCCTCGGGACCTTCGACCCAGACCTGTGCCCCGTCACGAATGCCCAGATTGTTGGCATCGCGCGGATTGATCTCGACGAACATGTCTTGCTGCAGCTCGGCCAGCCACGGGTTCGACCGTGACTCATCGCCGCCGCCCTCATACTCGACCAGACGACCAGACGTTAGGATTATCGGATAATCCTTTGAAAAGTCGTTCTTTTGAATCGATGCATAGAGCGTGGGTAGGCGATAGGCCTGACGGTCCTCGTAGGTCGGATAGTCCTCTACCAGATCGCGACGCGGAGTATACAACGGCTCGCGATGGATTGGGATCGGATCCGGGAAGGTCCAGACAACCGCGCGGGCCTTGGCGTTCCCGAAGGGCGCACAGCCATGCTCGATCGCGACCCGCTGGATGCCGCCGGAAAGGTCGGTCTTCCAGTTGGTCTCTGGTCCCGCGACGGCGTCGATGGCCGCGCGTTCCTCGGCCGTCAGATCGCCATCCCAGCCAAGGTCCATCAGCATCTGCATCGTGAATTCAGGGTATCCATCCTGAATTTCCGACCCAACGCTATAGACCCCTTCGGCCAGCAGGTTGTCACCATCGCGTTCCACGCCGAAACGGGCGCGGAAGGTCAGGCCGCCTTCGGCCACCGGTTTGGACATGTCATAGAGGTTTGGTGTCCCCGTATGACCCATCTCAGCCGTTCCCCAGCAAGGCCAGGGTAGACCGTAATACTCGCCGTCGTTGGGTCCACCAATGGCCTGCAGAGTGGTTCTGTCGAACGTGTGCTGGTTGGCCATGTGACTTTTCAGACGTTCCGGTGACTGACCGGTGTAACCGATGGTCCAGAGGCCCGAGTTGAACTCACGTGTGATGCTTTCAACATTCGGTGTTTCCGGGTCGTCCATTTCGATGTTTCGGAACAGACGGTCCGCCCAGCCGAACTTGTTGGCGAACTTGGCCATGATGACCTCGTCCGGCAGACTTTCGAACAGCGGTTCCACCACCTTGTCACGCCACTGCAGCGAGCGGTTCGATGCCGTGACCGAGCCGCGGGTTTCGAATTGCGTACAGGCGGGCAACAGGTAGACACCATCGGTACGGTCATGCAAAACGGCGGAAACTGTAGGATACGGGTCGATCACGACCAGCATGTCCAGCTTCTCCATCGCCGTCTTCATTTCCGTCATCCGGGTCTGCGAGTTGGGCGCGTGGCCCCACAGTACCATGGCACGGACGTTGTTGTCCTGATCCATGTTTGCCGGGTCTTCCAGAACACCATCGATCCAGCGGGAGACCGGGATGCCGCGCTCGTTCTGAAGCGGTTTGTCCTTGCCTTCCTTGTCCTTGATCGTGGCGAACTGACCAGCGAGCCATTCCGGTTCCTCACCCCAGACACGGGCCCAGTGGCCCCATGCACCTTTTGACAGGCCGTAGTAGCCGGGCAGGGTATGGGACAGGACACCAAGGTCCGTTGCGCCCTGAACGTTGTCATGGCCGCGGAAGATATTGGTGCCGCCACCCGAGGTGCCCATGTTGCCAAGCGCAAGCTGTAGTACGCAGTAAGCGCGGGTGTTGTTGTTGCCGTTGGTATGCTGCGTGCCACCCATACACCAGATCACCGTACCGGGACGGTTGTTGGCCATGGTGCGTGCAACACGCTTTAGCTGCGAACCGGGGGTGCCGGTGACGCGCTCAACCTCTTCCGGGTTCCACTTGGCAACCTCTTCACGGATCTGATCCATGCCCCAGACACGGGTGCGGATGAACTCTTTGTCTTCCCATCCGTTGTCGAAGATGTGCCACAGAATACCCCAGACCAAAGCAACGTCTGTGCCGGGGCGAAAGCGGACATACTCATCGGCATGGGCCGCGGTGCGCGTAAAGCGCGGGTCGCAGACAATCAGTGGCGCGTTGTTCTGCTCTTTCGCGCGCAGAACATGCAACAGCGAGACAGGGTGCGCCTCGGCCGGGTTGCCGCCGATGATGAAGATGGCCCGAGAGTTATGGATGTCGTTGTACGAATTGGTCATGGCGCCGTAGCCCCATGTGTTCGCAACACCCGCAACCGTGGTTGAGTGGCAGATACGCGCCTGATGGTCCACGTTGTTCGTGCCCCAATAGGCGGCGAACTTGCGGAACAGGTAGGCCTGTTCGTTGTTATGCTTGGCCGAGCCTAGCCAGTACACGCTGTCCGGTCCGGATTCTTCGCGGATGCTCATCATGCCGTCGCCGATCTCGTTGATCGCCTCTTCCCAGCTGATGCGCTTCCACTCGCCGCCTTCCTTTTTCATCGGATACTTGAGGCGACGCTCGCCATGGGCGTGCTCGCGAACTGCGGCCCCCTTGGCGCAATGTCCGCCCAGATTGAACGGGCTATCCCAACCGGGCTCTTGCCCGATCCAGACGCCGTTCTGCACTTCGGCGACGACGGTACAGCCGACCGAGCAGTGGGTGCATATGGATTTGATATTTTCGACGGCCTGATTGGCCGCTGTCTGGGCACTGGCTGGCGTCACGGTTCCACCCGTGGCGCTGATCGCGGCAAGGCCGCCGATCGTCAGGCCCGAGCCACGCAGGAATGCGCGGCGATCGACGGTTTTCTCGCCGACCTGGGACAGGATACTTGTCCGCTGGGGGCGTCTCGCAACCCCGTTGGTCTTTTTCCTAAGCATTTGTTTCCTCCCTTGCGCGCCGTGTGAGCCACGGCTGGCTTGGTACTGCTGGTGCCGACGTCAGGGCCAATCGCAACCGTCAGTCGGGTGTGACCTCGTCCGGGTTAGAGCCGGGCGCTGTCGTCGCGCTAGAAGCGTGCGCTTTTCAAGTATGCGCGCGTGTGCGCGGTATCCTGAATGCGGTTCTCATCCGTAGGCAGCTCGGCTGCCTCGGCTTTTCCGCTCAGGCTGGCGGCGGCAACGGCAGCGGGCGCTGCAGTTCCAGCCAATTTGAGGAAGTCGCGGCGCGTTGCGCCTTCTTCCTTGGTCTTGCTCATGGGTTTCTCCTCTCCCATTTGCGAGTTAGCACCCCTTGGGGCGCTGGTGAGTGACAGCGCTTCACGCTGCCGTCATTCGGAAGGCTTCGCGCTCGATCTCCATGAAGACCCGACCGGCTGTGCCGATCGAGGCATAGAGAACCGAGTTTTCGGCGCCTTCCAAATCCGAATAAAAATGCATGGCCCAAGGGCCGATATGTTTGTTCCAGAATGCCCTCTGGTCTTCCAAAGATGCAGCTGCGCCGAAGCGACCAACGATCATGCCCGCCATCATCTCCATCAATGAAGCGATGTTGTCTTCCGGTTCAAAGACATTCCGGGCTCGGGTAATGCCACGCATTGCCATGTCGTTGCGAAGCTGCGCCAGCGGTTTCTCATTCAGGAATCCAGTAAGGTAGAAGCTGGCGTAGGGCAGCAGCTCGCCACGTCCCAACCCGATGAACAGCGCGTTGAATTCGCGTTCTGCTGCGGCGGGCTTGGTCACTTTGGCGACGCGGGCCATGGACTGAATGGCCTGTCCAAGATCGGTCTCATCGCCAGTCAGACCGGATACTTGATCCAGCAGCATCTGATCGGGCGGCGCAGACAGAAGCAGCCCCAGAAAGTTGTAGAAATCCGCGCGCATGCGATCCTCTGCCGAGACATTCATCTGTTGCGCTTCACTTGCGGTCATCAGGTTATCCTTCGAATTCAAATTTCATGCGGCGTGGGGCAGGGGTGACCTCAGCCTCCTCAGACAGGTCCGGCGCTATGTCCACCTCGGCCATCAAAACGGGCTCTGGTGTCGCGGTTTCGGGTGACGCAGGTTCGTCCTGCGGTTCATCCGGTTCAATTGTTTCGTCCGTCTCGCTGTCTTCGGCCTCAGCCGCCAGCGCCTCGACATGTGCAAGCATACCTTTGCCAACCTGATATGCGGTCTGAATATTTTCGATCACGCAGGCGGCGTCGGTATAATCCTCGCCGTAGTCCACAAGGCCATCGACATTGGCCAGAACCGGGTTCAGCCGCCACAGCCGTCGCAAGGCACGACGGCGCAGACGGTCAGGCACCGCCTTGGCCATAAAGCCCGAGACGTCATCACCCGCCTGCAATTCGTCAGGGTCGGGCAAGTTGAGTTCATTTAGAATCTCCGCATCGGATTTTTCTTCCAGTTCGGCGTGTTGGGCGGCAATGGCCTGTTCTTCAATCGCGATGACTTCGGCTTCGGCTTCGGCCTGTACTGCCGCTTTGCGGCGGGACCAGAAATCGCGGACTTGGGTCACTGCACGATCCTCCGCGGGGCGCGGTACACGTCTGACTCTTGCCGGATGCGTGCGTCACCCTTGCCGTCCTCGACCAAATCGATCCGTTTTTTGTCCCGACGGCGTTTCACAAAGACTTCGTCGTTATGATGTTCCAGAGCGAAGTCGCGCACCCAGGCGATCAACCCATCGGTCATCGGAATTTTCTCAACGATCTCTTCACCGGTATCGGCATAGTCCTGACCTTCGAAGGGCGACGCCGTTACCAGCACCGCATCCATCGGCCTTTCGCCATCCAGCGCATCACGAAGGACAAGGTAGATCGACGGCTGGCCGTCCGACAGGTTCACCATGTAGGCTTCAGTTTCGTCCGCCCAAAGCGTCAGGGGCAGGGTCGCTGCGTGGTACTCAATGGCCTCGCCTTCACGTCGCATTTCGTGCCAGTCCGCAGGTCCGGCACCGGGCAACACGGCAATGGCGCGCCAATTCCATTTCGCCCAGCGGGTTACACCGGGTGTTTTGCGCACGACGACGCCGATTGGCATTTCAATCTGGCTTGCGGCCTTGGCCACTGGCTCCTCCCCGGAAGGCTCTCCCATGCCTTCCCCTTGGTCCACTATGGAACACAAAGCGCTCAGGTGCCAAGCCCGCGTCGTACGACCTTAGTCGTAATGGCTGGTAGCAAAATAGTGATCCCCACAAACGGACGCCTTTGTTTATTGTAAAGAAAGGGGTTTCCGTGGCCAAATGGCCCGCTGTCCCAAAGGGTTTACATTCCAGCAACGGGGATACAGCCTGCGATGCGAAGAGGTGGAGAAGTATCCGGGGGAGGATCATGGGCACCAAACTACTGTTATGCGATTGCGCCGGGTCTCAACCTCTGAATTCCGACAAGATCGGTTCGGCCTGCGAGATGGAATGTTCCAAGGTTTTCACAGCGCTTTGCACACGAGAGTTGGAAGCGGCGGCCGCGGCGATACAACAGGGGGACACCATCATAGCCTGCGGGCAAGAGCAGGAGGTGTTTCAGGCCCTGGCCGAAGAACTGAATGTGGACGCCCCGGGCTTTGTTGATCTTCGTGACAGGGCCGGGTGGTCTGATGAGGGCGCGGATGCGGCCCCCAAGATGGCCGCCCTGGCCGCCGAAGCCTTGTTGCCGCAGCCGGTGACGCCCAGCGTAAACGTCTATAGCGAAGGCACATGCCTGATCATCGGTCCCGGCGATGTTGCATTTGCATTTGCTGAAAAACTGGCCGTTACGCTTGCAGTTACAGTACTGGTCACGGATGGCGCCGAACCGATGTCGCGCGCGTTCGACGTCGTGCGTGGTCGCATCAAATCGCTGAACGGCGCATTGGGTGGGTTTACCCTGCAGCTTGACGCGTTTCAGCAGCTTGAGCCCGGCGGTCGCGGAGCTTTTAATTGGACAGAGGCACGTGACAGGGCACAATCGGGCTGTGACATCGTTCTGGACCTGACCGGCGACACACCTTTGGTTCAGGCTCCGACCAAGCGCGAAGGCTATCTGCGGGCTGATCCCAAAGATCCATTGTCCGTCGAACGGCTGGCGTTTGAGGCGGCCCAATTGGTCGGCACCTTCGAAAAGCCACTTTATGTGCGGATGGAAGAAACGCTGTGTGCCCATTCTCGGGCAGAACAGGTTGCTTGCACGAACTGTCTGGATATCTGCCCGACAGGAGCAATCACACCCGCAGGTGAGCATGTGGAAATCGATCCCATGATCTGCGCCGGATGCGGTGAATGCGCGGCAGTGTGTCCATCGACCGCAATAACCTACGAAGATCCGCCGGTTTCGGCGTTGCTGTCGCGGATGCACATCCTGGCGCGCACCTATCGGCGGGCCGGTGGCACCGCGCCGCGCTTGCTGGTGCATTATGCCCACGGGGCCGAGATGATCCGCCTGGCCGCCCGTTTTGGACGTGGCTTGCCTGCCGATGTGATTCCGCTGGAGCTGAGTGTGATTTCAGGCTTTGGCCATGCCGAGATGCTGGCTGCTTTGGCGCATGGTTTTGCGCGTGTGGACGTATTGCTATCCCCAACGACCGAGCGGGATGCGTTGGACCGCGAACTGGCCTTGGCGCAGGCAATTGCAGGGCCGAATGCCCTGGGGTTGGTGGATGAGGCCGACCCGGATGCGCTGTCTGATGTCCTTTATGCCCAAGATGTCCCTCAGCCATTGGCCGACCCGGTGCTGCCATTGGGTAACCGCCGCCAGATCGCCCGTTTGGCGGCGCAGGCACTCAACCCCAAAGCCGAAGAGCCGCTGCCCTTGCCGGAAAACGCCCCCTATGGGGCGGTCGCGGTGAACACAGACGCCTGTACCTTGTGCCTCAGCTGTGTGTCGCTGTGCCCGTCGGGTGCTTTGATCGATAACCCGGACAAGCCGCAATTGAACTTCCAGCAGGATGCCTGTCTGCAATGCGGGTTGTGCAAAGGCATCTGCCCGGAGGACGCAATTGCTCTTGTCCCACAGCTTGACCTGAGCGATGCAGCCCTGTCTCAACAGGTGCTGAATGAAGAGGAGCCCTTTGCTTGTGTAGAATGCGGGGCACTGTTCGGAGTTAAGTCCACCGTGGAACGGATCATGGAAAAGCTTGCGGGTACACATCCGATGTTTGCCTCCTCGGACAAGGCGCGGATGATCCAGATGTGTGACAATTGCCGCGTGAACGCACAGTTCCAGCAAGAGGACAACCCGTTCCAGTCTAACCCGAAACCTCGTGTCGTTACGACCGAGGATTATTTCTCAAAACGAAAGGATCACTGAAGCTGTAAGGGTGCGCCCAAGTCCGCTGGGGTAATGACCGAGACAAAGGCAAGGATGGCTTCCAGATCGTCCAGCGTCATCTCGACGGGATAGATGGGCGATGGACGCTGTGGATCAAACGGAGGTGTCAGCCCGTCAATCTGTGTGAACGAGGGGTGCGGATTGAGGGCGAAGAACGCCTCGAACCGTTCTGACCAGTCTGGCATGGCGCGCAGCACCGCGAAAGAGGGGGTCGAACCCAGACCATTCATCCGGTTCTTGAGCCCGATCACATGGCACCGGCCGCAATGGGTCATCGACAATTCCTCGCCGCGCAGCGTATCGCCGTCGATAACTGTTTCGGCTTCCACGGCAGCGATATCGAAGCTGGCCGAGAAGGGCGCGCCTTGCTCTGGCGCGTAGCTTTCAACCGTCCGTTTTCCGATATCGGACAGCAGCCAGTCGCGGAATCGCACATGTTTGGCGTCCTCTTCGATCCGAAGGTGATAGATCACACCGTCGCGCGCGAACACAGGATCACCCGGAGGGGCGGTTTCCAGCACCAAAACGCCGGCATCATCTGCAATAACCCGGATCCCGGTCTTGAGAGAAAAGCGAGGAAGGATATGTTGCAGCAGACCAGAGTCAGCAACCTCGTCCGGCGCGGCAAGACCAATCGCCTCTTGCGACCAAGAGGGGGTGGCAGAGAGCGTCAGGCTCAGGCACAAGAGGACAAAGCGCATGCCACAGCCTAACGG
The DNA here is from genome assembly GCF_059612275.1 of Ruegeria sp. CDSA034. Classification (NCBI taxonomy): domain Bacteria; kingdom Pseudomonadati; phylum Pseudomonadota; class Alphaproteobacteria; order Rhodobacterales; family Roseobacteraceae; genus Ruegeria; species Ruegeria sp. CDSA034. Next base: position 495,417 of record NZ_JBXWQH010000001.1, on the reverse strand, counting down.
CACGGCACCAAATGCGTCAAATGAACTGAATGAGACGGAGACACGTGCAATGAACGGCAACCACAGCTTGTCGATACGCAGAGCCCTGGCCAGCGGGTTCCAAAAGGAGAATGACGCATGAGTGTTCGTGACGCAGTTCTTGCAAACCTGAGAAAGATCACCGACCCCGTCTCTGGACAGGACATCGTCAGCGCTGGAGTTGTTCGCGCGCTGAACGTCGAAGGGGACACTGTGCGCTTTGTGCTTGAGATCGACCCCAAGCAGGCCGAGCAGATGGAACCCGTCCGTGCCGCAGCCGAACAGGCCGCAAAGTTGGTCGACGGTGTTTCCACGGTCTCGGCCATGCTGACCGCACATTCCGAAAAGGCACCGCCAGATCTGAAGCCGAAACCGAAACCCTCGCAGACTGGTCCGCAAGCCGTGCCGGGTGTGGACAGAATTATCGCTGTGGCTTCGGGCAAGGGCGGCGTTGGCAAGTCCACGGTTTCTGCCAACCTGGCTTGTGCCTTGGCGGCCGAAGGGCGACGCGTGGGGCTGTTGGACGCAGATGTCTATGGACCGTCGCAACCGCGGATGCTGGGTGTTTCGGGCCGTCCGGCCAGTCCTGACGGCAAAACGATCCTGCCATTGCGCAACCACGGCGTCACCATGATGTCGATGGGCCTGATGACCAATGAAGGTCAGGCTGTTGTCTGGCGTGGCCCCATGCTGATGGGCGCGTTGCAACAGATGATGGGTCAGGTGCAATGGGGCGCGCTGGATGTGCTGATCGTTGACCTGCCGCCCGGCACCGGTGACGTGCAGCTGACGCTGAGCCAGAAGTTCAACGTGGATGGCGCCATTGTTGTCTCGACACCTCAGGACGTGGCTCTGATCGATGCCCGCAAGGGGATCGACATGTTCAACCAGCTCAAGACGCCCATCCTTGGGATGATTGAGAATATGTCGACGCATATCTGCTCGAACTGCGGGCATGAAGAACATGTGTTCGGCCATGGCGGTGTGAAGTCCGAGGCCGAGGCGCTGGGCGTTCCCTTGCTGGGTGAAATCCCGCTGCATCTGGATATCCGCGTTGCCGCTGATGGCGGTGCACCGATCGTGGTCAGCAAGCCCGACAGTCCGCAAGCCGAAGCGTTCCGCCAAATTGCGCGCGGCATGATTGCCAAGGGCAACGCATGAACGAGCCGGTCTTTCCCCCTTTGCTAACGGGCCACCCGGTGCAGGGAGGGGAAGACCCGTTCGAGCGCGCGCAGGCAATGGCCGCGCTGGGCTGTGATGGCGGTACCGTAGTCTATAACATTCAGGCCGATCGTCTGCGTGTGGCCATCGTTTTTGCCCCCGAGGTTGTCTTGCGCGATGCGATGGCAATGGTGCCGCTTTGTGCCGTTGGGTTTCAGAACGCGCTGGGCGCGCTGGCCCCGCCTGAGGTCGCGGTCCATCTGGGCTGGGACGGGCTGATCTGTGTGAATGGGGCCAAATGCGGAATGTTCCGTGTGGCAGCTTCGGATGCAGATCCAGAAGCAGAACCGGATTGGCTGATCGTCGGTTGGGATTTGGCGCTGCTGCAAACCAGTCAGGCACCGGGCGAAAACCCGGATGTCACCGCACTTTACGACGAGGGCTGCGCGGATGTCTCGGCAACGCAGCTTGTCGAAAGCTGGTCGCGGCACATGATGACATGGCTGAACCGCTGGCAAGAAGACGGCAACGCGCCTGTGCACGGAGAATGGATAGGCCTGCTGCGCGGAGTAGGAGAGCCCTTCGGTGAAACGGGCGTGTTTCTGGGGACGGATGAACGGTTCGGCATGCTGATCCGGCATGGTTCAGATACACAGCTTCGCCCGCTGACGGAATTGTTGGAGAACGGATGATGAAACTAGCGCGCGCAATCCATTTCGACGAAAGCGACATGAATGTGTTCCACTCCCCGGCGCGAACCGGGGAATGGTGCATTTCGGGCGGATTCGAGTTCTCAAATTGGGGCGAAGGCGATCTTGAAGGCAAAGCGCGTCAGGCTTTTGCGAATGGCTGGTTAGGCGTGGAAACCTTTGGGCGGGTAACATTCGTCGCGGTCACGCAGGTGGAACAGGGCGAGCTGGATCAGATCGCGCAGAGCCTTGCTGAACACTTTGTGCAGCTTTACGGGGCACCGTCGGTCGAGGCCGCCATGGACGTCGCACGGGCCGAGATCGCCCACATGTCCGAGCTGTGTGATGAGCATAACCCAAACACGCTGCTGACCGTCTCGCGTGAGCTGTCAGACGCCGGAGTGCGTGAGGCTTTCCGTGTGATCACGCCGCAAGAGACTCAGCTAGAGGCTCTGGCCGTACATGGGTCATTGGACGAATAACCGTCAGATCAGATCCGCAAAGCCGCCAAATTGACCGCGCTTAAAGATCAAACCTTTGCCGGTGCGGTACATGACCTTTTGAACCTCACCAACAATGATCAGGTGATCCCCCGCATCGTGTTGGGCGTGCACCTGACAATCGAACCGCGCCAGACAACCGGATAATTGTGGCCGGCGCGCCGGGTCGTGGGCCCATTCCGCGTGCGAAAAATCCTTGCCGTCGCGAGCAAAGCGCAGGGCCTGTTCCTGTTGATCCTGTCCCATCACGTGGATCGAATAATGTCGGCTGGTGTTGAAATCGTCGAACCGGTTGGAGTCTTTGGCCAAGCACCACAAAACAAGTGGCGGGTCCAGCGATACCGACGCGAACGAGTTGACCGTAATGGCTCGAGGGCCCTGATCGGTGTTCGTGGTGATCACCGTCACACCGGTTCCGAAACACCCCAACGCTTCGCGAAAAGCGGTGCTTTGATCCGGGGTTGGAGTGAATTGTTTTTCCGTCATTGCGCGCTAATCCCGTGGCCGTGCCTCAGGTGCCACGACGAGCGGGGTTTGTCCATGAAAAGCTGCGTCCGGTATGCGTGTTTTCTGAACTAGTTCAGGTCTTCCAACAGACGGCCATGTTGGCGCGTTGCCTCAACGACTAGGCCAAAGGTTGTCATGCCGCGCGCCTGCAGCATCGGTAGCATTCTGACCAGCGCTTCGGCGGTTGCGACGGCATCGCCCGAAGCGGTGTGGCGCAGATGTTCGGGAATTGTGATGTCTAATCGTTCGCACAGGGCGTCCAGCGTGTGTTTTTCACTTGCCCCGAACAGCACGGCAGACAACAGAACCGTATCCAGAATGGGGTGATCCCAATCGACATCCATGCGGTTTGCATGTCGCCGCAAAAAGGCCATGTCGAATGGCGCGTTATGGGCCACGATCACTGCATCGCGGGCAAACTGATGCAGCGCGCGCCCGGCATCGGCGATGCCCGGCGCACCCTGAACCATGCGATCGCTGATCTTGTGCACCTTGGTCGAGACCGGAGGGATCGGGATGCCAGGATCAACCAGCATGTCCAGCTGCTCTCCGTCCACGATGCGCCCGTTGACAACCCGCACAGCTCCGATTTGAACGATTTCGTCCTTGTGTGGCAGTAGTCCGGTGGTTTCGGTGTCAAACACGACGAAACACAAATCCTGCAGAGCTAGGTTTTCGACGGTCTCGTCCGTCGACGTGTTCAGCAAGTCAAAGTCATACACCAAAGGCCGTGCGGCTTCGGGTGCGATGTTCGCGGCACTGTCCTCGAAGATCAGCATGTATCCGGGTGCGCCGCCAAGGGGCTTCATGCGCGCGCGGTAACTCTGCGTACCATCGACGCTGGTTAGCGTGCAGGCGACCTCCAGCCCGGTTTTCACCAGTTTGGCATGAGCCTCCTCCAGCGGATTAGATTGCAGGTATTCAAACAACGAGGCATTCAGCCGGGGATGCGCAACCTGTGCCAGAACCTCGGCCGCCTGACCATCGTACAAAACGATCTTGTGTGTTGGGCTCGCCAACAGCATCGCAACTGGAATTTCGGTCAGTAAGGCCGTCAGACGGTGTTTTTCTGCCGCCAGATGTGCCGTCTCTTCGGCCACGGCCTGTGCTACGTCCATGGTTTTACCGGACAATTGGTCGGCCAGTCCGGCCGCGGCTGGTGCCAGATCACCCAGATATCGCGCGGCCTGTGTGTCCAATTCGGTGCTAACTCCGGCATGCGCGCGGGCCCTAAGTTGGGCGGATATCCGTTCGATTGGCTTGGCGACATTGTCGTCGAATAATAACCAAACCGCCGCAGTCAAAGCCAGAAAGCCAAAACCCATCAGGATTTCGGCAAAGATGAATGAATCAAGCAGATCAGGATCAGCAACGCGTCGATAGCTGATCCACAGCGCCAGAGAGCTGACGGTCAGAGCGCCAAAGGCCAACAGGCAGAAGAACAGGAAAATGCGCAGACGCAGGCTTAACCGGTTCAGCATGTCACACTCCGCAGGTTGCCTCGACGATTGGGTCACTTGCGGTGACGTCGATCCAGTCGGCGTTCAGCAGCCGCCCGTCATCCGCGAATTCTGCCCCATCCGCAAGATTGGCGCGGCTGAACTCTTTGCAGTTGACCACGACCGGCAGTTTTGAGACCGGGGCCCAGCGACCAAAGAAATACAGTTCCACCAACCGTTGTTCGGGAACCTGTTCATTTGTGCGAACAGAACCGGCATCAATGGCGGCAAAGCGGTCTACGAAGGGCACAGCATAGGTCCAGGGGCGATAGAAGGCGCGGCTTTCAACCTCTTGAATGACGGTCATACCTTCGGGAAGGGTATCGCGTGTGCGGTCGTACCAGGAATATTCACTGGTAATCGTCATGCCGATCATGCCGAGACCTGCGGCAACGGGCGTCATCCAGCGGGGCAGGCGGCCACCCGTCACTTTGTTCAGAACCATTACGATGCCCGCGAAAGCAAAGCCTGCAAATATTGTGCCGATCAGTTCCAGAAACATGTGACTCTCCGTATGTCTGGCGTAGTCGCCAATAGTTATTGCCGCTTTAGCCCAGCATTCCCTTGCCGTGACCTACTGCCGATTGCATGGTTTTTACCACAACGAACGCATCCCGAAGATGACTTCGCTCAAAATCCGACAGGTCCGAGGGCGGCAGGAAATTGTCCGGCTTTTGATCACCCTTCACAAGCCTGACCTGATGCTCAAGGCGGGTTTCTGCGATCAGATCATACGCATCCAGCAAATCCCGCGCGCCCGAGGGGCTGAGGATGCCGCCAGATGCGGCTGCTTTCAGACGCGCCCGAGTATTGGCTTCGGTCAATTGACCCTGAAGGCCGTAGATTCGCGCAAGATCGACGACGGGGACCACGCCATTGTGTTTGAGGTCCAGCGTATTGCGATGTTCACCAGACCGGATGGTCGCAAACCCGCGCAACAGACCCAACGGAGGCGTATGTTTTAGCGAATTTGAGATCATGTGTGCCACAAAGATCGAGTTTGCGTTGGCCGCTGCCAAAGTCTTGGCTTGCAAATCATCAAACAGGTGAAAGGCCCCGCCGATAGGGCGCAGGTCGAACATGACTGAGGCCAGCATCTGCGCCTCGGGGTTCGGTTTGGCGATCCATCCGTTGAAGTAGTCGCGCCAGACGCGCACCGGCTGACACCATCGTGGGTTGGTCGCCATCATGTCGCCCGGGCAAAAGAAATATCCGCAGGTGTCCAGGCCATCCGAGACGTATTTGGCAAGCTCGGCGAAGTACTTCATATCGGCATCGGTCACGCTGTCGTCCAGCATCAGACAGTTGTCCTGATCGGATACTCCAGTTTGTTCTTGCCGCCCTTGCGACCCACAAGCCAACCACAAGTAGGGAACGGGTGCTGGGCCCAGCTTGTCCTCGGCCAAGGCCAACAGTCGGCGGGTTGCCGTGTCTGCAATGTCTGTTATCAGCCGCGTCACGATCTCGTGCCGGTTTCCGGCAGCCACTAGTTGCACCAGAAGCTGCGGGATTTCAGCCGTTACCACCGCCATTTGATCCGCCGAGTCCGCTTGAGCGATCTGGCGGACAAGCTCTGCCGAATTCACCGCCTGATAATGGGTTAGATCCGTTTGCGTTACGATGCCGACCAAGCGTCCACCTTCGCTGATCGGGATATGACCTATCCCGCGCTCCATCATCACATGCAGAACGTCCGATCCAATATCAGATGGCGACAGGGTGATTGGGTTCGCCGTCATGATCGCTGACACCGGTGTCTCTGCGGGCATGCCATTGGCTACGTATTTGCCCGAGATGTCGCGCAAGGTGGCGATGCCCAGCAGGCTATCCGTTTCGGTGACGCACAAGGATGAAATGTGCTTGTCACGCATGATCCGGGCGGCTTCTTGAACTGATGTGTCCGGTGGGCAGGTTGCAGGGTTATGCGCCATAAGAACGTCAATCGCGCTGGTCGCCAGGCTTTGCGGACCGGATCGGTTCGAACGGGTCCGGTTGAAGAATTTCGAAACGACGTCATGCCCATCGATCAACTCGCGCACCAGATCTGGCGGCAGAACCAGCAAAACGGATGGCGTATGCGCGCGCGCCTTGGTTGCGGCTTTCCCGTCTTTCAGTAGCCCACGCTCACCAAACGAATTGCGCAGACCAAGATGAGATACCACGGCGTCATTCTCATCGGTGATTTCAACGTGCCCTTCATAGATCACGAATACGCCGGGCAGGGTGTGCCCAAGTTCGTACACGGCAAAGTCTTCCTCGACCTCCCAAACCTCGACCTGATTGGCGATCTGATCCAGTGTTTCTGGGGGCAAGGCATCATAGGGGTGGACGGATTTCAGGAACCGGGTGATTTCGTCATGAGACAGGGGCATCGTCAAATCCTGGCTTTCCGGTTTTGAAAAATCCCGCCCGGCATAGTGCCGGGCGGGAGTAGTCGGTCGAAAGATGCGGTACGTGAAAAGGATCCATGCACCGCATCATACTCATTTATTCTGAGCTGCGCCTGCGCCACGGGGAATACGCACGCTTTCGACCAATTCAACGATCTCCGGCGGAGTCTCTTTGGTCATTCCGGCGACGACGTAAGCGACGCCGAAGTTGATCATTGCACCGATGGCGCCGAACGAGGTCGACTTGATCGGACCCAGAAGCGGATCAGCATCAGTGAACGAGTTGGTGCCCGGAATGAACAGCCAGCCCTTGTGCAGGAAGATGTAGACCAGGGTTACGGTCAGACCAGCCAGCATGCCCGCAACCGCGCCGGTATTGTTGATGCGGGTCGAGAAGATCCCCATCATCAGCGCCGGGAAGATCGAGGCAGCCGCCAGACCAAACGCCAGGGCCACGGTTTGCGCCGCAAAGCCCGGTGGGTTCAGACCCAGATAGGTTGCCACAACGATGGCCACAGCCATTGCGATACGAGCAGCCAGCAGTTCTCCTTTTTCAGAGATTTGCGGGTTGATCGCACCTTTGACAAGGTCGTGGGATACCGCCGACGAGATCGCCAGCAACAGACCCGCAGCGGTCGACAGAGCAGCCGCAAGACCACCGGCAGCGACCAGACCGATCACCCAACCCGGCAGGTTGGCAATCTCGGGGTTGGCCAGAACCAGGATGTCGCGGTTGAACTTGGTCAGCTCGTTTCCAACCCAGCCTTTTTCTTCGGCAAGTGCCTGCATGTCGGCGTTCTTGTCGTTGTAGTACTGGATCTTGCCGTCGCCGTTCTTGTCTTCCCAGTCCAACAGACCGGTTTTCTGCCACGTCTGCATCCAGTCATAGCGCGGATCATTGTCGATATCTTCGACCGAGACAGCGCCACCTTCGATGCCACCGTTGGGCCACATCATGTCGGTGATGTTCAGACGCGCCATTGCGCCAACCGCAGGGGCGGTCAGATACAGCAGAGCGATGAAGACCAGCGTCCAGCCAGCCGACCAGCGTGCGTCAGACACTTTCGGTACGGTGAAGAAGCGCATGATCACGTGCGGCAGGCCGGCGGTGCCGATCATCAGCGACAGTGTGAACAGAACCATGTTCAGCGTGTTCGAGTGATGAGCTGTGTATTCATTAAAGCCCAGCTCGGTCACGATCGCATCCAGCTTGGTCAGCAGAGGTTCACCGCTTGCGGTGTCGCTGAACAGACCCAGCGCCGGAACCGGCGTACCGGTCAGCTGCAGCGAGATGAAGATCGCCGGGATTGTGTAGGCGGTGATCAGTACGCAGTACTGAGCGACCTGAGTGTAGGTCACGCCTTTCATCCCACCGAACACCGCGTAAGCAAACACGACACAGGCACCAATCAGCAGACCGGAGGTGTTCGATACTTCGAGGAAGCGGCCAAAGGCCACGCCCACACCGGTCATCTGACCAATAACATAAGTCACCGAAGCAACGATCAGGCAGATCACGGCAACGATACGTGCGGTCTGGCTGTAGAAACGGTCGCCGATAAACTCCGAGACGGTGTATTTGCCAAACTTACGCAGATAGGGTGCAAGTAGCAGTGCCAGCAGCACGTAACCACCGGTCCAACCCATCAGGAAGGTCGAATTGTCATAGCCGGTGAAGGCGATCAGGCCCGCCATCGAGATGAACGAGGCTGCAGACATCCAGTCTGCCGCTGTCGCCATACCGTTGGTGACCGGGTGAATGCCGCGACCGGCGGCGTAGAATTCCGATGTGGAACCCGCGCGGGCCCAAATCGCAATGCCGATGTACAGCGCAAAACTCGCGCCGACAAAGAGCAGGTTAATGGTAAACTGGTCCATTCCGCTTACTCCTCATCCACGCCGTATTCGGCGTCCAGCTTGTTCATGCGCCAGGCGTAGTTGAAGATCAGCACCAAAAAGACCAGGATCGATCCCTGCTGAGCGAACCAAAAGCCCAGATCGGTGCCGCCAACGGCGATGCCAGACAGCAGCGGACGCAGCAGAATGCCGAATCCAAAAGACACCAGCGCCCAGATCACGAGGCTGATGTAGATGAGACGCAGGTTCGCCTGCCAATAGCCCTTGTCGGCCTCGGCAGTCTGCGCGGAGTTTGTTGATTGATCCGCCATTGCGGGTTCCTCCTTCGCTTCTTCCATAGGCGGCCCGTTGTCCTAAACCTCCAATGCGCGGGGCCGCTTTTCGATATGCCGAATGCCAGGGTGGCATCGGGCAAGACTCCTCCGGTCCGCCAAGGCGGGTCCTTTGAAGTTTTCCTTTAGGAATTGGGCCCTTGTTCAGGGCGGGCCGTCTTCCCTTAGTTCATCGCATCGCTGACGATCCTTTCCAGATTGCCTGCGATGTCGTCGATATTGCCCATGGCGTTCAGACCTTCCAGAACACCGTGGTCTTGGTAATAGGTAATCAGCGGCGCGGTTTGCGCATGATAGGCCGCCAGACGTGAAGCGACGGTTTCGGCATTATCATCAGCGCGGCGCTTGAATTCCGTGCTGCCGCATTTGTCGCATTTGCCTTTAATGGCAGGGATCTTGAACGTGTCATGGAACCCTTCGCCACATCCGGCACAGGTGTATCGGCCTGAGATACGGATCACCATTTCGCCATCTTCGACATCAAGGCTGATGGCGGCGTTGATCTTCTGCCCGGTTTCCGACAGCAAACCGTCCAGCGCCTCGGCCTGAACCGTGGTGCGTGGAAAGCCGTCCAGAATGACCCCCTTGGCGCAATCCGGTTCAGCTAGGCGATCACGAAGGATGGCAATGACGATGTCGTCGCTGACCAGATCACCAGCTTCCATCACCGCCTTTGCGGCTTTGCCAGCATCGGTTTCCGCTGCGACAGCGGCGCGCAGCAGGTCGCCGGTGCTGAGCTGAACCAACCCGAACTTATCCTCGAGCATACGGGCCTGTGTTCCCTTCCCGGCACCCGGAGGGCCGAGAAGGATCAGAACAGCGGGTGTGGTGATCGTGGCAGCGTCCATCACATCCTCACCTGTTCGCACGGTTTTCGATCAGGTCTTCGACCACCGACGGATCAGCCAATGTCGAAGTGTCGCCCAATGCGCCAAAGTCGTTCTCGGCGATCTTGCGCAGGATACGGCGCATGATCTTACCCGAGCGGGTTTTGGGCAGACCAGGGGCCCACTGGATCACGTCAGGTGATGCAATCGGACCGATTTCTGTACGGACCCATGTTCGCAGCTCTTTCAGCAGCTCATCCGACGGCTCGCGGTCATTCATCAGAGTGACATAGCAGTAGATGCCTTGCCCTTTGATCTCATGGGGATATCCGACCACGGCGGCCTCGGCCACGGCGGCATGCGCTACAAGCGCGCTTTCAACTTCGGCGGTCCCCATACGGTGGCCCGAGACGTTGATCACATCGTCAACGCGACCGGTGATCCAGTAATCACCATCCTCGTCACGACGGCAGCCGTCACCGGTGAAGTAGTAACCTTTGTAGTCCGAGAAATAGGTCTTTTCGAACCGTTCATGATCACCCCAGACGGTGCGCATTTGGCCGGGCCAGCTGTCCTTGATACACAGAACACCTTCGACGCCGTTGCCGTTGATCTCGATGCCTGATTGCGGGTCCAGCACGACCGGCTGAATGCCGAAGAATGGTTTCATCGCAGCGCCCGGCTTCATCGCGTGAGCGCCGGGCAGGGGGGTCATCAGATGACCACCGGTCTCGGTCTGCCACCATGTATCCACGATGGGGCAATTGCCTTTGCCGACTACCTCATTGTACCAGTTCCAGGCTTCGGGGTTGATCGGTTCGCCCACGGTGCCCAGTAGTTTGAGGTCGCTCAGATCATGCTTCTCGACCCACTCGTTGCCTTGCCCCATCAACGCGCGGATCGCGGTTGGTGCGGTGTAGAACTGGTTGACCTTGTGCTTGGCGCATACCTCCCAGAAACGGCCTGCGTCGGGGTAGGTCGGAACGCCTTCGAACATCAGTGTAGTTGCGCCGTTGGCCAGCGGGCCGTAGACGATATAGCTGTGGCCTGTAACCCAGCCCACGTCAGCAGTGCACCAATACACATCGCCCTCGTGGTAGTCGAAAGTGATCTCATGGGTCAGCGATGCGAAAACCAGATAGCCGCCAGTGGTATGTACCACACCCTTGGGTTGTCCGGTCGAGCCGGAGGTGTAGAGGATGAACAGCGGGTCTTCGGCGCTCATCTCAGCAGGGGCGCAGTAGTCATCGGCCTCGAGCGCCATTTCGTTGTAATCATAGTCGCGGCCGTCGATCCATGTGGTCTGACCACCGGTGCGCTTGACCACCAGGCATTTCACTGTGTCTTTGCAATGCAGAAGAGCAGCATCCGCATTGGATTTCAGCGCAGTCTTGCGGCCGCCTCGCGGGGCCTCGTCGGCGGTGATGACAACCTTTGCGTCGCAGCCATTGACGCGCGCCGCCAAAGCGTCTGGTGAGAAGCCTGCAAAGACGATCGAATGGATCGCGCCAATGCGCGCGCAGGCCAGCATGGCATAAGCGGCCTCGGGGATCATCGGCATATAGATCACGACGCGGTCGCCCTTACGCACGCCCAGCGATTCCAGAATGTTTGCCATCCGGCAGGTCCGGCGGTGCAACTCAGCATAGGTGATGTGCTGCGCTTCGTCTTTTGGATCATCCGGCTCCCAGATGATCGCCGTCTGATCGCCGCGGGTTTTCAGATGGCGGTCCAGGCAGTTGGCCGAAACGTTCAGCGTGCCGTCTGTGTACCAGTTGATTCCGACCGAGCCGAAATCATAGTTTACATCTTTGACTTGTGTGTAGGGCTTGATCCAGTCGATCCGCTTGCCTTGTTTGTCCCAGAACGCGACGGGATCGTTGATCGAAGCCGCATACATCTCAGTGTATTTTTCAGCGTTAACATGCGTGCGGGCCACGGTTTCGGCGGACGGCGGAAAGGTATTGGCTTCTGCCTGGGCAGCGGTTGTCATTCTGAGGCTCCTCCCTCTGGATCATATTGAATCAGACCGATTTTGCCTGCTGAACTGGCGATGTCGATCTGTTTCCTCCTTATGCGCAATAATACGGAGAGCTGAAAACAAGGAAATAAATTACCGATTTATCACGATTAGTTTGTAAATTATTTTTTTGACTCGGAGTGATTTTGTAAAGAAAGAGACCGTCATTGGGAATAGTAGTTTTTTTACATAGCCTTGGATGTAATGAAAATTTGTGGGGAAATAAGCCACCGGATTACAACTAAATTGCATCTGAGACTCACCTTTCGGTTGTTAGCGCTCAACGGTGCCATTCCTTGCTGGCCATGAATGCTGACCGGGGGTTGGCACATTCCGATGTTGGCGCTAGCTTTGATCGCAAGCGCCTCGGTAAGGGGGTGCAGCAAAGGGAGAAATCAGTATGAAAAAGATTTTGAGCGGCTCTGCTGTGGCCGCCTTGTGTGTTGCGTTCGTGTCCGAGGCAGCCGCAACTGAATGGAATGCTTCGGTCTGGGGCAAACGTCGTGCGTTCACCGAGCATGTTGAGAAACTGTCTGAATTGGTCAGCGAAAAGACAAACGGCGATTTCACCATCAATGTCAGCTATGGTGGCCTGTCTAAGCCGCGCGAAAATCTGGATGGAATCGAAATTGGTGCGTTTGAGATGGCTCAGTTCTGTGCCGGATATCATCGCGACAAAAACCGCGCGATCACCGTTCTGGAACTGCCGTTCCTGGGCGTGAACAATCTGGATGAGGAAGTTGCCGTCAGCCACGCGGTCTACGATCACCCTGCCGTTAAGGATGAGATGGCGCAGTGGAATGCGCGTATCATCATGACCTCGCCCATGCCGCAGTACAACATCGTCGGAACCGGCGACCCGCGTGACGAACTTGCCGAGTTCGAAGGCATGCGTGTCCGCGCCACAGGTGGTCTGGGCAAGGCATTCGAGGCGGTAGGTGGTGTGCCGACTTCGGTTCCTGCAACCGAGGCCTTTAACGCAATGGAGTCCGGTGTCGTTGACACGGTTGCCTTTGCTCAGCACGCGCACCTGTCTTTTGGCACGATCAACGAAGCGGATTGGTGGACGGCCAACCTGAACCCCGGCACTGTGAATTGCCCGGTTGTGGTCAATATCGATGCCTATGAGGCACTGCCAGCTGAGCATCGCGAGGCACTGGACAGTTCGATCGACGAAGCGATTGATCACTATCTGGCCAATTATGGATCGCTGCTGGATCAGTGGGACAGTGTTTTGGACGAAAAGGGCGTCGCAAAGGTACAGATCGATGATGCGGTAATCGCAGAGTTCCGCACCAAAGCTGCTGATCCCATCCGGGCACAGTGGATTGAGGATATGTCCGCTCAGGGTATTCCTGCGCAGGACCTGTATGATCTGGTCCAGTCCACGCTGGAACAGCAACGCAGCGGTAACTAAGCACATAATCCGGATGCCCATCGGGGCATCCGGACACCAATAAAAATACAGGGGAACACCGCAATGGCAGGACAGGCCACGGTGCTTGAAGACAACAGCCTCCTGAGTTCTTTGGACCGTAAGTTGTTGAGGTTAGAGCGGTTTCTGGCTCTGATCAGCGGCCTTGCCGTGTTCAGTCTTATGGTTCTGGCGGTGGTCTCGGTCAGCGGACGCAATGCGATTAACGCACCTTTGCCGGGATATGTCGACTGGATCGAACAGGCGATGCCGCTGATTGCTTTTCTGGGCATTTCATATGTTCAGCGCGATGGCGGTCATATACGGATGGACATTGTCATCTCACGCCTGCACGGCCGGGCGCTGTGGCTGTTCGAGCTTATTTCGGTTCTTCTGATCCTGGTGCTGATGCTGGCCTTGGTCTGGGGCAGTTGGTCCCATTTTGACCGCTCGTTCGACTTTGGCGCGCCGATGTGGAGCCGGGACAGTTCAATCGACATCGGTATCCCGCTTTGGCCGGCCAAACTGCTGGCACCTGTGGCGTTCTCGGTGCTTTGCCTACGGCTGCTGCTTCAGGTTTGGGGATATGGTCGCGCGCTGATCGTAGGGGCCGAAAGCCCCGTAGCCGTTCCACTGATACAGGATGCGGCTGCTCAGGCCGCTGCCGAAGCCGAACAATTCGAAGGGCAGGACTAGCGCATGGACTCGATAGAGATTGGCCTGTGGGTCACGGGTGGCCTGCTGGTTCTGGTTGTGACCGGAATGCGCGTGGCCTTCGCGGCGGCTCTTGCGGGGCTGGTCGGGTTGGTTTGGATTTTCTGGGCCAAGTTTGGATACGATCCTGATCGCTTCGGCAAAGCACTAACCGTCGCGGTCAAGACGGCGGGGCAGGTGCCCCATTCCAAGGTTGCGGCCCATACACTCAGCCTGATCCCCACCTTTATCTTGATCGGTTATCTGGCCTATTACGCAGGGCTGACGCGCGCGTTGTTCGAGGCCGCTAAACGTTGGGTTGCGTGGGTGCCCGGAGGGCTCGCGGTTTCGACTGTGTTCGCCACAGCCGGGTTCGCGGCCGTTTCTGGCGCGTCGGTGGCGACCTCGGCTGTGTTCGCCCGGATCGCTATCCCCGAGATGCTGAAAGTCGGTTACAACAAGCAATTCGCAGCCGGAGTGGTCGCAGCGGGCGGTACACTTGCATCCCTTATCCCGCCATCCGCGATCCTTGTGATCTATGCGATCATCGTGGAACAGGATGTGGGCAAACTGCTGCTTGCCGGGTTTATCCCCGGTGCATTTTCGGCCGTTGTGTACGGTCTGCTTATCGTCGGCATCGCGGTTGTATTCAAAAACGTTGGTCCACCGGTAACAGGTTTCACCTGGAAGCAGCGTTTTGCGTCGCTGCCGGGCGCGTTTCCGATTGTCGCTGTAATCCTGATCATCATTTGCTTTGTCTATAACCCGTTTGGAGAAAAGGCTTGGGGCACTCCAACCGAAGGCGGAGCAATCGGTGCCTTCATCGTCTTCTGTTTCGCCCTTTTCCACGGAATGCGGTGGCCCGAACTGAAGTCGGCGCTGCTGGAAACTGCCAAACTAACCGCGATGATCTTCACAATCATCTGGGGGGTGCTGATCTACGTACGGTTTCTGGGGTTTGCCGATCTTCCGGGCGCGTTTTCGGACTGGATCACTTCGTTGGAAATGTCGCCGATGCTGATTCTGATCTGTATCCTGCTCGCCTATGCGGTCTTGGGCATGTTCATGGACGCCATTGGGATGCTGTTGCTGACGCTGCCAGTGGTTTACCCGGCGGTAATGGCCCTGAACGGGGGTGAGACTGTCAGCGCAGCAGAAAGCGCCTTTGGCATGTCAGGTCCGATGTGTGCGATCTGGTTTGGTATTCTGGTGGTGAAAATGGCCGAGTTTTGCCTGATCACGCCTCCTATTGGCCTGAATTGTTTCGTCGTTGCCGGGGTGCGCCCGGATCTGAGCGTTCAGGACGTGTTCAAAGGCGTTACGCCGTTCTTCATCGCCGACGGCGTAACGATCGCGCTGCTCGTGGCGTTTCCCGGTATCGTACTCTACCTGCCGTCATTGGCCGGGTAGAAAAAGCCCCCGGTGGTGAACCGGGGGCCAGTCGACGTGAAGTGCGGGTTCTTCAGCTCGCCCGCATCAGCATTCCATACAGATCCCGCGGATCATCCGGATCTGCCAACATGTCCAAAGGTTCAAAGAAATCAGTGCCTTTGATGGCAGACTGGACGTAGCACAAGGCCGAGAAATCCTCGATCGCGAAGCCAACGCTATCAAAAAGAGTGATCTGCCGGTCGTCGCGTCGACCCTTGGCCTGACCGGCCATGACCTGCCACAATTCGGTCACTGGGTGATCCTCGGCCAAGGCCTGAATCTCGCCCTCGATGCGTGTTTGTTCCGGGTATTCGACGAAGATGTCCGAGCGCAGCAGAATATCGCGGTGTAGTTCGGTCTTGCCGGGGCAATCACCGCCAATTGCATTGATGTGGACGCCCGGTCCGACCATGTTGTCGGTCAGGATCGTTGCGTTTTTCTTATCTGCGGTGCAGGTCGTGATGATCTGAGCGCCTTCGATGGCGTCCTCGGGTGTTTTGCAAAGCACGACCGTCAGCCCGGAATTCTTGAGGTTTGCCGCGCATTTTTCGGTGGCCGCGTGATCGGTATCGTAAAGGCGCACAGTGTCGATCCCGCACATGGCCTTGAACGCCAGGCATTGGAACTCGGACTGAGCGCCATTCCCAATCATCGCCATAACACGCGATGACTTGGGCGCCAGGTAACTGCCGACAAGGGCCGAGGTTGCCGCCGTGCGGAGGGCGGTTAGCATCGTCATCTCGGTCAAAAGCGTAGGGTAGCCGGTATAGACGTCGGCCAGAAGGCCAAAGGCTGTCACGGTCTGCAGGCCCTCGGACGTGTTCTTGGGGTGCCCGTTGACGTATTTAAATCCATAGGCCTCACCATCCGAGGTTGGCATCAGTTCGATTACGCCATGGGGAGAATGCGCCGGAATGCGAGGGGTCTTGTCAAAGCTCTCCCAGCGTTTGAAGTCGGATTCAATCTGAGCCGCGATCTGAGTGATCATCTTTTCAAGCCCGATATGGTGCACCAGCCGCATCATGTTGTCGACGGATACAAAGGGCACAAGCGCCTTGTCAGAAGGTTGCATCATGGTCTCCTATCGGCGGGAAAGGTGGATACCGGCGATCATGCAACGTACTGATCCTCCGGCTGTTTCAATGGTTGGAACCGACAACGGCAGCAGAGTGGCGCTGTCTTCGATAATGTCGGTCTGTTGGCGCGTCAGCGCATCTTTGGCGCGGCTGGAAAGAGCTAGCACGAGCCCATCACGACCACTAAGCTCGATGGTGTTTCCAGCAAAGTTTGCGATCTGGTCATGGGACAGATCGATGACGGTGCGACCGGATTCTTCCAATCGCGCCTGCACGGTCGCGCGGCGTTCGGCATCGATTATCATGTCGAGGCAGATCAGTGCGTAATGTGTGCCGATTCCCATCAGGACATTGGTGTGATAAACGTCTCGGCCTGCGTCGTCCCTAGCTTCGAACGCGATGGGTTCGTAGTTGAAGTTCGTGCAGAACCGCTCCAACAAAACGGGATCAGCGCGGTTTGACTTGACCGTGTAAGCGATGCGGCCGACGTGATCGAGAACCATTGCTCCGGTACCTTCCAGTGCGAGATCGTCCTGTTCCAGCCCCGAATAATCGATCACGTCCTGAACGCGGTATTCCTGTTTCAACAACTCGATAACATCTGTGCGGCGTTCGCGTCGACGCGACGGAACAAACATCGGATAGATTGCAATGTGTCCGCCGGGATGCGTCGAGAACCAGTTGTTGGGAAAGACACTGTCCGGCGTGTTTTGTTGGCCGTGATCATCAAATACATGAACTGTGACGCCTGCATCGCGCAGTTGTTCGACTGCACGATCATGTTCATCGCGCGCGGCTGCTGAAGTCGCTTCGGCGGACCGATGTGCCAGTGTCTGAAACGCATTGTCATGGCGAGTCTCTGGGTTCGACACAAACTCATGCGGTCGAACCATGACAACAGCGGAAGGAGATTGAAGGGTATTCATCAGAAACTCCGGGTCGGGCGGTCGAAGATGCGGCGGCCCAACAGGGACGCGGCCAGATCGACCATCAGTTTTGCGGTTCGTCCACGTTCATCCAGGAACGGGTTCAGTTCGACCAAATCCAGCGAGCAGACGAGGCCGCTTTCGTGCAGCAGTTCCATCGCCAGATGGGCTTCGCGTTCGGTCGCGCCGCCAGGAACAGTGGTGCCAACGGCGGGCGCAATTGAAGGGTCCAGAAAGTCGACGTCCAGCGAGACGTGCAGGATACCGTTTGCTGCGCGTACTCGGTCGAGGAACGCGATCAAAGGTGCCTTGATGCCGTGCTCATCAATGCTGCGCATGTCTGCCAGCATGGCCTGATCCTGTTCCAATCGTGCACGTTCAGCCGGATCCACGGAACGCAAACCAATCATGCCTACTCGATCCGTTGGAATCGGTGCAGCCAGCGGAGGGAATGCGTCAAACCCGGGTTGCCCGGTGAAATAGGCAACCGGTGTGCCGTGCAGGTTGCCGCTGCCGGTGCTGTCAGGTGTATGAAAGTCGCTGTGCGCGTCCAGCCAAAGCACGAACAGGGGGCGACCCATCCTGTCTGCATGTGTTGCCATCCCGGCAACTGTGCCCATGGACAAAGCGTGATCGCCGCCCATAAAAATCGGCAGTCCGTTCGGCGCGGTTTCCTGTGCGGCGCGGCTCAGGGCGCTGGTCCAGCCGATGCACTCGGGCAGCGCGACAAGGTGTGGATGCTCCGGTACATCTGACGGATCGGCGTTGACATTTCCGATATCCGACACTTGGTGCCCGAGGTCAGTCAGAGCTTGTTCCAGACCGGCCACCCGGTAGGCGTCCGGGCCCATGCGGCACCCCTGACGACGCTTACCTGCGTCCATTGGTGCGCCAACCAATATTACATTTTGCGTATCCATATGACTATCTAGACCCTCGTGATGGCTTGCGAAAAGACAGCAAAATGTTCAAAATGGCATTCGGATAAACGAAATGAGAAGCAGTCATGGACGATTTGGATAGCAGGCTGCTCAGCGCCTTGCACCGGGATGCACGGGCGTCCCTGTCCGAACTCGCCGAAACGCTGGGTGTTACGCGCACTACGGTTCGCAGCCGCCTGCAGCGCCTCAAACAGTCCGGTGAAATTGTTGGGTTCACGGTACTCACCCGTCAGGACGTGGCGCAAAGCCCGGTGCGCGGCTTGATGATGCTGGAAATCGAAGGCCGCGGAACCGAGCGCACGATGGCCCGAATTGCCGCCATGCGTCAGGTGCGTGCTGTTCACTCCACAAACGGAAGCTGGGATCTGATCGCCGAAATCTGGACCGAAACACTGGCCGAGCTGGACGAGGTGCTGTTCCAGATTCGCCGTATGGAGGGGATCACTAAGTCCGAGACCAACCTGCTGCTGTCCACCCGCAAAGGTCGGTTGTGACCCCCGTAGTGCTTTGAGCCTGAACGAAAATGTGCAAAAGTCGGCTTGCGCGTTTCGATCGTGCAGAGTGTGATCGAGCCTGAGAGCAGGGACAAAGCATGGCAACTCATGAAAATGTCGAAGAACTCTGGGCTGTACGCCTGGCCGAACGGGTTTCGGGGTTTCTTGAAAAGCCCCTTGTCCGGATCGCGATACCGATTCTGGTCACGCTTATTGCCCTGACCGTCCTGCACGAGCTGTCTTCGCACGTCAAATGGGCTGATGTAAAAACCGACGTCGCGAATACATCGTGGAAACTGATGTTTTTCGCCCTGTGCTGGACGGCTGTCAGCTTTTTATCTCTCTCACTTTACGATGTGTTTGCCGTGCAAAGTGTGGCAGATGGCGAGGTTCCTTTGCCTGTCGCAGGCATGGCTGGCGCCTGTGGTTATGCCGTGTCGAATTGCCTTGGGTTTTCTTACATTACTGGCACGGCGATCCGGTATCGGATCTATGCGTCCCTGGGCCTTGATCTGGGTCGGGTTGCGGGGGTGATTGCCACATCTTGGATCGCGTTCTGGTCAGGTTTCATTCTGCTTCTGGGTGGGTTGCTAACCTTTCATCCGGATGGCGTGTCCAAAGTTCTACCAATAAGTGACACGGTGGAAACCGTGCTAGGGCTGTGCCTGCTTGTGGGTTTCGCAACGCTGTTCATTTGGCTCTCCAAGGGCGGACGCAGACTGGCCACCGGTGGTTTGGGCTTCAATTTGCCGGGCGGCAAGTTGCCTGGATTGTTGACGCTGGCGGCTGTGGGTGACCTGTTTGGGGCGTCAATGACGCTGTACGTGTTGATGCCGGATGATCTGGGGGTCGGGTTTCCGTTCTTCTTCACCGTTTACATTGGCGCGATCGCGGTCGGAATTCTCAGCCATGCTCCGGGCGGGATCGGCGCGTTTGAGGCAACTTTAATCGCCGGGCTAGGGGCCTCGGGTCGGTCTGATGTGATCGCCGCCCTTTTGCTGTACCGGTTGATTTATACCTTCTTGCCGTTCGCCATCGCGACGCTGTCCATCGCGGTGGCTTCGGCCCTGACGAACCGACATCACATCAGCGGAGCCGCCACGTGGGTTTACCGCGTGATCCGTCCGATTGTGCCGATGGTCGCGGCCGGTGTCGCAGCTGTGGCGGGTGTCATTCTGCTGGTGTCCGGGGCGTTGCCTGCAGGCAGCGAGAAGCTTAGCGCATTGCGGGACTTTCTGCCTTTGTCCTTCGTTGAAGCTTCGCATCTTGCCGGAAGCGCTGTCGGAGTTCTACTGATCCTTGTTTCACGCGGCCTGTTCCGCAAGCTGTACCGCGCATGGATAGTGGCCATGCTGCTGATGGTTGCCGGGTTCGTCGCATCGCTGACCAAGGGTCTCGATACGCACGAAGCGATCAGCATGTTGGGCACTATCGCCTTACTGGCCACGTTTCGCGGGGCGTTTTACCGCGTCAGCGGGGCATCGATATTCCGCCTGAACATCCCGTGGCTGGTCAGCGTGGTCGCCTTGCTTTTGGTCGTCTTTTGGGTCGGGCTGTTTTCCTATTCGCATGTCGAATATCAGAACGCCTTGTGGTGGGAGTTCGCGTGGAACGGTGACGCCTCACGCTTTTTGCGATCCAGTCTTGTGGTGGCGGTTATTCTTGGCGTGGTGGCCGTGAATTCTTTGTTCGGGCGCGAGGTTCCGGAACCGGTCCGGACAGAGATCCCCGAGGTTGTTGAACGTCTGGTCATGGAGAGCGAAGACACCGAGTCGCAGATTTCACTGACCGGCGACAAGCAATTCCTGATTTCACCGGACGATGACGCATTTCTGGCATATGCCGACACGGGCAATGCGCTGATCACCAAGGGGGAACCGGTCGGGGATGAAACCGCCGGAAAGCAATTGATCTGGCAACTGCGCGAAATGGCCGACCGCGAGGGCAAGCTCTGCGCCTTCTACAGCGTATCAACTAAGTACCTGCCGACGTTTCTGGATCTGGGCCTGTCCATTCTGAAGATCGGAGAGGTCGCGCGCGTGCCGTTGAAAGATTTCTCGCTGGACGGTAAATCGCGAAAGCGGTTCCGTCAGGCCAAGAATCGGGCCGAACGCGAAGGGTATGTGTTCGAGATCCTACCGAAGGACAAAGTGGGCCCTGTGTTGCCCGAACTGCGCAAGATTTCAGACGATTGGCTGGAGCATAAGGCGGGCGAGGAGAAGGGCTTTGCCTTGGGCGGGTTTGACGATGAATACTTGTCCTATTTCGATTTCGCGGTGCTGAAGAAGGCAGATACGGGAAAGATCGTCGCCTTCGCCAACCTCTTCCAAGGCGGGAACAAGTCCGAATTGTCGTTGGACCTGATGCGGTATGAGCCGGACGGGTCAAACTTTATCATGGACGCCTTGTTTGCCGAGATGATGACCTGGGGGGCAGAGCAGGGGTTCCATTGGTTCTCGCTGGGGGCGGCACCGTTTTCGGGGATTGAGAACCGGCAACTTGCGTCTTTCTGGAACCGCGTCGGCGGGTTCGTATATGAGCACGGCGAGCAGTTCTATCACTTCGAAGGGCTGCGATCCTTCAAGCAGAAGTTCGATCCAGAATGGAGCCCGAATTACCTCGCCAGCCCCGGTGGTCTGGCAGCACCACGTATTCTGTACGAAGTGAACATCCTGATTTCAGGCGGTTTGCGCGGGCTGACGAAGTAACACTCAGTTCAGACTGGCGCGGGTCGGGGTTTTCTCCAGCAGATCGCCCCAATCCGTGCGATATGCCATTTCGGCCAGAACGGTTTCTGGCAGGAATTCTTGGTTCTGCCGGATCTGCCAGCCGCCTCCCAATCCCTTGTAAACCGCAACCAGATTGCTGGAAACCTGCTGGCGGGCCTGAATCAAATTAGCCTGAGACCGCAGTAGGGCTGTTTGGGTGTTCAGGATACGCGAATAGCTTGCGATACCGTCCCGGTACTGGTCGATGGCGATATCAGCCGCTTTGCGCGACGCCGCGACGCTTTTTTCATAAAAGCCAACTTGCTTGCGTGACTGGGCATAGGCAACCATCGCGCTTTCAACCTCGGAATAGGCGGTCAGGACGGTGTTCTGGTAATTGGCAATCAACGCCTGATAGGCCGCGTCCTGCGCGCGGACGTTGTTTTTGATCCGGCCATAGTTGAGCACGTTCCAGACTACTCCGGCATTCGCGAGCCCGGTGTTGCTGCCTGCTGAAAACAAGTCCTGCCCGCCCGAGGCCTGCAGGCCAATTGCACCTGACAGGATGAATTGCGGATAAAGGTCGGCCAAAGCGATCCCGACCTGCGCCGATTGCGTGGCCGCTGCCAACTCGGCTGCGCGAACGTCTGGACGGCGGCGCAGAAGCTCGGCGGGAACGCCAACGGACACATTTGTACGCGCAGCGGGTATCCGCCCGGAATTGCCCAGTAGGCTGGTCATGCGGGAAGGGGTCGTTCCCAGCAGCACGGCCAATGCATTCTTGGCCTGTTGAAGATCACTCTCAATCTCTGGCACCAAGGCCTTGGTATTGTTCAACAGGGCCGTGGATTCCTGCACGTCCAGCTCGGTTGTTACGCCATTGTCAAACCGCAATTGGGTCAGATCAGCAGATTCCTGTTGCAACTGGATGTTGTCGCGCGCCACGGCCAGCGACTCCTGCAAGGCACGAATGTTGACATAAAGCGCTGCAACATCGCCGGTCAGGGTGACAAGCGCGTCGTCATAGTTGGCCACTTGCAGCGCCAGATTGGATCGCGCGGCCTGAACGCCACGACGTTGCTGGCCCCACACGTCCAGCTCCCATTGGGCATCAAACCCGACTTGCGAGGTCGAAAACTCGGTGTCCAACGGAATGATCCGGCGGATATCGGATATCGGCCCGAGGTTGTCGCTGACCTGACGGCGTTCAATGGATGCACCGATGGCCTGTGATTGCGGATACAGCTCGCCAAACGCAATGCCCAACTGCGCGCGTGCCTGCAGAACGCGAGCACCGGCAACCTGCAGGTCCAGGTTCTGTGCATAGGCTTCGGCGATCAGTTTATTGAGGGTGGGGTCGTTGAACGTCTCCCACCATCTCACCACAGGCGCACTGCGCGAGGTCAGGCCGCTTTGACCAGTGCTTGGGGTGTTGACCTCGATCCATTGTTTGACGACCGGTGAGTTCGGGCGCACGAAATCCGGGCCAACTGGTGCGCAGCCGACCAGCAGCGCGGCGCAAAGGGCCGTGCCCATCAGTTGGCGGTATAATCTGGCCCGGGTCATCATATGCGTCCTTAGATATCCAATGGTCGAATGAAGTTGGCGAAGGAATAGAGACGAATGTTGATCCGGCGCAGAAACTCAAAGCTCTTGCCCTGACCGGTATAAATCGCCACGGCCGCGTGACCACCGGCAGGGAAGGTGTGCCCGTCCGGGATATCGACTGAGATCTGGACCGCGATGCGACCGGGTAATTTCGGTAGCTCAAAGCCGGGCAGGCGGCCTGACGGCAAGTATTGCCCTTGACGGGTTGCCCACCAGATCGCTTCGACTTTACCAGTCAAAATTTCACCCGGATACAGATCAAGGGCGACTTCAACGGGTTGGCCGACTTCGACAAATTTCAGGTTCTGCTGACGGTAGGTTGCAAGAATGTAAGGGTTATCCTTGGTGACAAAGCTGGCAATGGCGCCCAGGCGGATATCGCCGACGACCAGACCCGGACGGGCCTGTTGGGACACGATCATGCCGTCTTCGGGGGCGTAAATCGTGGTGTTATCCAGAAAATACTGGGCCTTGTCTAATTGCACCTGTGCCTGAAGGATGCCGGTGTTTACGCCGTCAATCTGGGAATCGAGCGCAAGCTGAGCCTTTTCCAGATTTGCCGTGGCCTCTTTGACCTGCGCCTGATCTTCGGTCACCTGTTCGTTCCAGCGATCTAGCTCGTCCTGCCGCGCACCACCTGCGGGTACGAGGTTTTCGTATCGGGCTTGCTGCGTCTGTGCGTAGGCAAGTTGCGCGTTGGCACGCTCAATGGCTTCCCCTGCGGCAATGACGTCCTGTTCAAGGATCTTGGCGTTTTGCTCGGCCGCAACCAGCTGCGCTGTGGCTCCTTCAACCTCCAGCGCGAACACGGTGTCATCAAACCGGTACAGCGGATCGCCCTTCTTGACCTCGGTATTGGGTTCAACCAGCACCTCGGTCAGGATCGTTGGCTCCGTCAAACGGGGCACGATCTGGATCGTGGAACGGACCACGTGGCTGTCGATGGAGAACGGCTGGAAAAACCGCAGGGCGACCAGAAAGATCAACAGCAGGTGTGCACCGACCCAGAAGGATACGATGCCCCACGTGATGCTGAACTTCAGCCACTGAAACTTGAAGAAAATAAGCCAGACAAAAATGATATAGAAAAGCGTAATGCCGAGGGCGACAAACATATTTTGTAGTTTCCTTTGGCGTTAGCTCTTTTGTGTTTCTTCCGGATCCAGCGGGTCGCGGTATTCTTCCGTCAACTCACCACCCAAACGCTTGATTTCTTTGCGAACCGCCTCACGCTCATCATCGGGCATACGGCGGATATCTACCACGGTTCCATCGTGGAACGCCCAGATGAAAGCATGAACCCAAGGCACGATGGCGAGAAATCCCATCCAGCCCATGATCTTAATCGCTTCGGCATGAGGGTGATTGCGTTTAATTGCGATGCGGCCCGGTAGTCCCATCACGAATAGAAACAGCGCCATGACGGCGGCCAGCAGCAAAATCAACGCAACAAATGTCAGGTAGTCGTAATAGCCAAGCGGCTGCCCAAGTAACCCCATCTTCGTGCCTCCGTTCGGGAAGGTTTCCCCATCCTCAGTTGTTGGTGCCCAGTTCGTCAATCAATTTGTAGCTGGTTGGCGGGTCGGCGCAAATGCCGGGGCCACATTCAAGCAGCGCAGAACCGGCATTCAGAACAGCCAGACCAAGCATGATGAAGAAGGCCACCTTGGCCAAGGTGCTTCCACCAAAGCGCGGCTGATCCGAAGTTTCGTCAGCGTATTGGCGATCAAACAGCAGCATAACCGCGGTGCCCAACAGGATCAGGAAAAAGCAAATGGCGGCCCAAGTGTAGTAGTGCAACCCCAACACGGGCGAGCCGTAATGACCCGTGCCGGGAACGATATGCAGTAGGATCTGGCGCACCGATACGCTGCCGCCATAAAGCGCTGCGATTAACATCAACGCATAGTGCCGCGGCCGCGCGCCGTATAGCAGGTTCAAGCCCAGCCCAACGCCCACGGCGACAAAGCCAACGCGTTGCAGCAGGCAAAGTGGACAGGGCAGCTCGTAAAGCGCCAGTTGGTAAACAAAGGCCAAAAGCAGCACAAGGCTGACGGCCAGCATGCCGATGGCGTTCAGGGTTCGGGACAGTTCTGGTGTCATCATCGCCCCCCTACAACTGGATTGTCAGTTGGCTAGTGGCGTGAAATTTCAGCCAGTACACACTCAACGCCAGCGTGAAGAAAAACAGCGCATTGGCTGCCGTTGTTTGTCGAAAATAATTCAGCCCCATGGTGGCTGTAAGTAACGCAAATAAAAGCGCTATCATGGCCCGGTTCTCCCCTTCCGTGCAACGACCGCAATGCGGCGATACTGTCAGGCGCAGGGAGGTCTGGCAAGAAAACTCTTACCAAGTTCACCTTTTAGGAGAACTACTTAGGGGGGTTATTGGCACACGCGAAGGTCGGTCTTCCACGCCTGACACCTCTTGCTTAGGCGGTCCGTCAGAGGCCGATCGGTGTAGAACGTGTCGATCTCAGCCAACGAGGTGATACGCGCGGGCGCTGCACGCTGGAATTTTGAATGATCGGCCACAAGAAAGGGGCGCCGTGTCTGGGCCAGGATCGTCTGGCTCACTTGGACCTCTTGAAAATCAAAATCCAATAGGTCGCCATCGGCATCAAGTGCCGAGCAGCCGATAACCGCATAATCGAATTTGAAGTGCCGGATGGTTGAGACCGTCAGATTGCCGACCAGCCCGCCATCCGATCTGCGCAGGACACCACCCGCGACGACGATTTCGCAATCGGCGTTCTCCGCCAATATATTGGCGACATTCATGTTGTTGGTGACGACCATCAGGTTCTTGTGGTTCACCAATTGGCGCGCAACCGCCTCGGTCGAAGTACCGATGTTCATGAAAACCGACGCGCCGTCCGGGATGTCTCGGGCGCAGGCCGACGCAATACGCGCTTTGGCCTCATCGTTCAGGGCGCGGCGATCCTCATAGCCAATATTGGAAACGCCCGAGCGAATTACGGCCCCGCCATGAACCCGGTCCAGCTTCCCCAGATCCGCCAGCTCAGACAAGTCGCGGCGTATAGTCTGAACCGTGACCCCGAACTGAGCGGCCAGGTCATCCACCATCACACGGCCATCCTTTCTGGCGATGTTCAGAATGTCTGACTGACGAAAGGAAAGGGACATGATCGGCTCCGAAACGGTGTGGGTTCGTTTTTGTTCTAGTTTCGAAGGGTTTCCAAGAGATCTGTTTGGCCACACTTTTGAAACACTTCGATTTGTGGTGATAAAGCGAAAAAAAACGAAAGTAAACATTGACGAAACGCGCGTTCATCGGGTTAATGACCCCGGTTTTTCAAACAAAGAGAATCATCCGGACATGGAACGGCACACGGACAAGGTCACGGACCTTTTCATCATTGGTGGTGGGATTAACGGGTGCGGAATAGCGCGCGATGCGGCCGGGCGCGGATTGTCCGTGACATTGGCCGAGATGAACGATCTTGCTTCGGCGACGTCTTCGGCCTCGACAAAGCTGTTTCATGGCGGCCTGCGGTATCTGGAGTATTTCGAATTCCGTCTGGTGCGCGAGGCGTTGATCGAGCGTGAAACACTACTGCGGGCGATGCCGCATATCAGCTGGCCGATGCGGTTTGTATTGCCGTATCACAAGGATATGCGGTTCGATTCGGAAACGCCGACCTCGCGACTTCTCAGCACAGTAATGCCTTGGATGAAGGGACGGCGCCCGGCGTGGCTGATCCGTCTGGGTCTGTTTATGTATGACCATCTGGGGGGGCGCAAAATCCTGCCGGGGACAAGCTCACTGGATCTGCAAAGCGCGCCGGAAGGCGGGCCGTTGCAGAACAAGTTTCACACAGCCTACGAGTATTCCGATTGCTGGATCGAGGATTCACGGTTGGTTGTGCTGAATGCCCGCGATGCCGAGGCACGCGGGGCGAATATCCTGGTACGGACCGAAGTTCTGGCGGCCAAACGCGTCGATGATCTGTGGGAAATTACCATCCGCGATAAGCAGAGCGGCGACACGCAGACGGTGCAGGCTAAAATGCTAATCAACGCAGGTGGACCTTGGGTTGGGGACATCATCCAGAACAAGATCCACGTTGACTCTCGCGAAGGCGTGCGCCTTGTACGCGGCAGCCATATTGTGACGCCCAAGCTTTATGATCACGACAAATGCTATTTCTTTCAGGGTGAAGACGGGCGCATCATTTTCTCCATTCCGTATGAGCGCGATTTTACGCTGATCGGCACAACGGACCAGGATCATCCAGACCCGGCAGAGCTCCCGATCTGTACGGAGACCGAGCAGGACTATCTGTGCGCGTTTGCCTCGAAGTACTTCCAAAAACCGGTTACGCGCGATGACATCGTGTGGACCTATTCTGGTGTGCGTCCGTTGTATGACGACGGGGCCAGCAGCGCCACTGCGGCGACGCGGGATTATACGCTGAAAGTTGACGCGCAGGGTGGGGCGCCAGTGCTGAATGTCTTTGGTGGCAAGATCACCACCTATCGGCGCCTCGCCGAGAGTGCGATGGACAAAGTGTCCGAGCATTTCCCCGATCTTCCCGGCCCTTGGACTGCGGGCGTTTCGCTTCCGGGCGGCGATTTTCCAGTTGGTGGCGTACCGGATTTGGTCGAGGCACTGTTGGCCGACTACCCGTTTCTGGACCGTGTCTGGGCGCAACGTCTGGTTCGCGCTTATGGCACTGAGGTCAAGACAATTTTGGGCGACGCCAAGTCCGTATCGGATCTGGGCGATGACTTCGGTGCAACGCTAACCGCGCGGGAACTGGCGTGGCTGATGGATAAGGAATATGCGTGCACGGCCGAAGATGTTGTCTGGCGCAGAAACAAGATGGGTCTGCGGTTAAGTGCCGAGCAGATCACTGGTATTCAAGGCTGGATGGATAGCAAAACCAAACCCGTCGCAGTGAACGCCTGACCAAAAAGGTAAAAAGCCCCGCCAGTTTGGCGGGGCTGTTGTTTTGGATCACGCGGCCTCTTCTGATGGGCCCGGATCATCTTTGGTTCCCTTGATCCATTCCCGCATCCCCTGCAGCAGGGCGTATAGGACCGGCACTAGGATCACGCCGACCAGAGTAGCTGCCAGCATCCCGCCGAACACGGCGACACCGATGGCTTTCTGGCTGGCGGCACCCGCGCCGCTGGCCGCCAGAAGCGGCACAACTCCCAGCAGGAAGGACAGGGCGGTCATCATCACCGCGCGGAAACGCTGAAAGGCGGCCTCGGCTGCGGCGTCTTTGACCGACAACCCTTTGGCGCGTTGTTCCATCGCGAATTCAACGATCAGAATGCCGTTCTTCGAGGCCAACCCCACAAGCATGATCATCCCGATCTGCGTATAGAGGTTGATGTCGCTGCCCACGATAGCCACGGCCGCCACCGCCCCGAACAAGGCGACGATCACCGATAGCAGGATCGACACAGGCAAGGTCCAACTCTCGTATTGCCCCACAAGGAATAGGTATCCGAACAGGATCGCCAGACCGAGGATGATCACAACCAGACCACCGGTCGCCAATTGCTGCTGCGCGGTCCCGGTCCATTCAAAGGCATAGCCCGGGGGAAGGGCAGTCGTGGATTCCTCGGTCATGACAGTGATCGCGTCACCAGTGGATAACCCAGGCGCCGGAACCGCCGTTACTGTCGCCGAACGGAACAGGTTGTGACGTTTCAGCAGGACCGGACCCAGTACGTTTTCGACATCAATGAGCGTACCCAGAGGCACCATCTCACCCTTGGTCGAGCGCACATACAGGTTCGAGATATCGTCGACATTATCGCGATAAGAACCGTCGGCCTGAATCATCACGCGATACACGCGCCCGAACAGGTTGAAGTCGTTCACATAGTAGGACCCCAACTGCGCCTGCATCGTCTGGAACACCTCAGCCACCGAGACTTGCAGCGTCTTGGCCTTTTCTCGATCCAGATCCACGAACAACTGAGGAACGTTGGCCCGGAATGTGGTGTAGGCCTGCCCGATTTCCGGTCGTTGGTTGGCCGAATAGACGAAAGAGCCGACTGCAGACGCCAAGTCCTGAGGCGTACCGCCTCCGGTCTGCTGCACCTCCATCTCCACACCTGCCGAGTTGCCCAGACCCTGAATGGGGGGGGGGTTGAACGCGATTATCGATGCGGCAGTTTCACCATAGGCAATCGCCAGAACTTTCTGCAGGATCGCATCAGCGCTCAGATCATCTTCTTTTCGTTCATCCCAGTTGTCGAGGTTCACAAAGATCGCGGCGCCGTTTGTCGTTGTGCCGTTCAGGATCGAGAACCCGTTGATCAGAACTGTGCTTGCGACGCCGGGGATCTGTTGGATCTGTGCGTCGACACGTGCAGTGACCGTTTCGGTCCGTTCCAACGTTGCGGCGTCTGGCAGTTGCACATCCACGAACAGATATCCGTTGTCTTCCAGCGGAAGGAAACCACTCGAAGTGTTGGACATGATCGTGCCTGTGCCCATGGCCAGCGCTACGATGATGCCCAGACCGATGATCGGCAGGATCAGCAATTTGCGTACGATGGCGACATAGCCACTGCGAACGCTACCGATGAAGTTTTCGAACACCGCCAACAACCCTTTTGGCGGGCCGGACCGTGCTTGCAACACCAGACCGCACAACGCAGGAGACAGTGTCAACGCGTTGATTGACGAGATCACCACAGCGGTCGAGATTGTCACAGCGAACTGCGAATAAAGCCGTCCCGAGATGCCGGGCATAAAGGTGACTGGTACGAACACCGCCAACAGAACCAACGTGGTTGCTATAACCGGACCGGTGATCTGCCCCATCGCCTTGCGCGTTGCCTCAGCCGGTGGAAGCCCTTCGTCGGCGATGATCCGTTCGACGTTTTCGACCACAACGATCGCGTCATCCACAACGATCCCGATGGCCAGCACCAGCGCGAACAAAGAGATCGTGTTCAGCGACATACCGAAAAGCAGCAAGAACGCGAATGTCCCGATCAACGACACGGGGATCGCAACCGCCGGAATGATCGTCGCGCGCCAGCTTCCAAGGAAGACAAACACCACCGAGATCACAAGGATGAAGGTCAGGATCAGGGTCGAGACCACGTCATTCAGCGACTGTTTGACAAAGTCTGTGGTGTTGAAAGGTACGGCGTATTCCACATCCGTCGGGAAGGTTCGGGACAATCGCTCAAGCTCGGCCTCGACACGGTCCGACACGGCCAGCGCATTCGCGCCAGGGGCCTGATAAATGCCGATTACCGTGGCCGGGACACTGTCGAAATAGCCCGAAGCCGCATAATATTCTGCACCCAGCTCGACCCGCGCGATGTCCTTGACCCGTACGATTGAACCGGCATCCCCGGTTCGGATGACAATGTCGCCGAACTCTGCGGCCGAGGTCAGGCGGCCCTTGGTTTTGATCGTGTATTGAAAGGTCTGCCCTTCCGGGACCGGAGGAGCGCCGATGGAACCGGCCGAAACTTCGACGTTTTGTTCCTGAATTGCATTGATCACGTCACCGGGTGTGATGGACAAAGCAGCCATCTGATCCGGGTCCATCCAGATCCGCATGGCGTATTCCAGATTGGTTAGAACGTCGGCTTTACCCACACCCTGAACACGCGCCAGCGCGTCTTTCAGGTTGATCGAAGCATAGTTGGACAGAAAGACACTGTCATAAGTCTCATTCGGCGAAGTCAGCGTCACCAGCAACAGCATGTTGGTGGATGCTTTTTGAGTAACCACGCCAGATGAGGTCACTTCGGCAGGCAGGGACGACATGGCCTGAGCCACGCGGTTCTGCACGTTGACTGAGGCGATGTCCGGGTCGGTGCCCACTTCGAATGTGACGTTGAGCGAATAGGATCCGTTATCTGCCGAGGTCGACGTCATGTAGATCATGTCGTCCACACCGTTGACCTGCGCCTCGATCGGTGCGGCGACGGTGTTTTCAACGGTTTCGGCGTTGGCGCCGGTATAGGTGGTCGTCACGCTGACCACCGGTGGCGTAATGTCCGGGAACTGTGCGACCGGCAGAACCAAATAGCCGATGCCGCCCATGATCGTTAGGACCAGCGAAATAACTAGGGCCAGCTTGGGCCGGCTAATGAACAGGGCTGAGAACATCCGTTATTCTCCCGGCTGTTCAGAGGCGACGACGGCATCCACCGCGACGCCCGGACGAACCCGCTGCAGGCCCTCAACGATCACGCTTTCACCTTCGCGCAGACCATCTGTCACAATAATCGCTGTCCCAACCACGTCGCCGGTTGTGATGTAGCGCTGTTCGACCATCTGCTTGTCATTCACCACCAGCACGAACTCACCGCGCTGATCGCGTTGCAATGCGGCCTGAGGGACCAGCACCTGAAGGGTCGGTTCCAATGCCTCGATTTGAACACTCAGGAATTGGCCGTCGATGATAAACCGATCGGTGTTAGGGAACTCAGCGCGGAGGGTGATCGCACCTGTCAGAGGGTCGATGCGGTTGTCCACAAAAACAATCTCACCTGTTTCGTCGAGCTTGGTTCCGTTGGGCAGGGTCAGGTGTACATTCGGGCTTTTGTTGCTTTCAGCCAGTGAAGCTGCGCTCTCTCCAACCTGTTCGAGGACCGAGGTAAATTGTTTTTCGTTTAACGAGAAATTTACATAAATCGGAGCTTCGCTTACCAGGTTGACGAGCGGAGGATTTGTCGGCCCCACAACGTCGCCTACGCTGGTTTCCACACGTCCAATCCGCCCGTCAAACGGCGCGTGGATCTCGGTATAACTCAGGTCCAACTCTGCTTGTTGGATGGCAGCGTGAGCGGCCTTGACCTCGGCCTCGGCGACCAGTTCATTGGCGCGGGCGATGTCACGCTCGGACTCCGGGGTGGCATCGCGTTTGTACAGCTCTTCCTTTCGGGCCAGATCGACCTTGGCAAGCTCCAGATTGGCCTCCGCCCGGTCCAGATCGGCTTTCCGGGCCTCCAGGGTCGCCTCATAAAGATCGGGTTCGATCGTAAACAACAGGTCGTCTTTTTTGATAAGCGCACCGTCTTCCACATCCTGAGTTTCAAGAAAGCCGTTCACGCGGGCGACAATATCCACCTTGTTAATGGCCTCGGCGCGCCCGATGAACACGGCCTCATCTGTAATTTCTTCGGTATAGGCCGCTGCAATAGACACTTTCGGCGGCGGCGCGTCGCTTTGATCCTGGGCTAGCGCCGTGAACGAGGCGCCCAAACTAGTCAGTGCCGCGATGGCCAAGACCGGACCTCTGTGTCGGAAAAAGGAATTCTTTAATGCAAGGGACATGGCGGGCGCCTCATTAGACCTAAGGATATTGCGCCGGGGCGGCTCTGTTGCCTCGACGAGTCGTGCTGATTTCTTGGCAGGATGGCCGTTTTGGAACTTTATCTCAAGCTTCTTGAATGCGTCAGCCGGGTGGTGCGCCCGGAAATTATTCCGGTTTCAAGCGGACTTACGCCAAGATCCTATGGAGTTTTGGCGCCCAAACCCGGTTTTTGCCCCATTTCAAATGAAAACGGAGGCCAAATGGCCTCCGTAACTATGGTGTTGTGATCCAAAATCTCAGTCGCGCTGCCCCGCGAACCTGGATTGCCAGTCTTCGCGTTGTTCGTCCGTGATCTTGGCGAACAGAACGTCCGGCACCGTGAATGCGTGACCGGCGGGCAGGGCGTCCAGCGCGGCCGCAACATCGTCGGGCCAACTGGTGTCCAAAGTGTTCATTGCGCTTAGCATCTTGGCCGAGGCTTCAGGGATGAACGGTGCGCTGAGTACGGCGTAGAGGCGGATCAGATTCAGGCCCAGACGCACCTGAGCGGCGGCCTGTTCAGGGTCTTCCTTGAAGGTCGACCACGGGGCGGCAGCCTGCAGGTATTCGTTGCCCGCAACCCAGATCGCTCGCAATTCCTGCGCGGATTTGCGAACCTCCATCGCCTCCATATGCGCTTCATACGCGCGGACTCGTTTGGACAGCTCATCAATCAGCGCTTGCTCGCGGTCGCCATAAGCGCCACCTTCAGGAACTGCCTCACCAAACTTAGAGCGGCAAAACTTTGTAATGCGGCTGACAAAGTTACCCAGAACATCCGCGAGGTCCTTGTTCACCGACTGCTGGAAGTTCTCCCACGTGAATTCGCTGTCGCTGCTTTCGGGCGCATGGCTCAAAAGCCACCAGCGCCAGTAGTCGGCCGGCAGGATTTCCAACGCCTGATCCATGAACACACCACGGCCCTGGCTGGTCGAGAATTGACCACCATCGTAGTTCAGGTAGTTGAACGACTTAATGTAGTCGACAAGCTTCCAACGTTCGGATGACCCAGATTCTTCGTTGTACGTATTGGTGCCCAAAACTGTTGCTGGGAAGGAAAGGGTGTGGAAGGGCACATTGTCCTTGCCCATGAACTGGACATAACGGACATCATCCGCTCCTTTGTCGGTGCGCCACCAGCGCTCCCAGTCGGCCTCGGTCCTGCCGTTGGCATCCGCCCATTCCTTGGCGCAGGCGATGTATTCGATCGGCGCGTCGAACCAGACGTAGAAGACCTTGCCCTCCATCCCCGGCCAGTCCTGATCGCCCTTCTTGACTGGAACGCCCCAGTCCAGATCGCGGGTAATGCCGCGATCCTGTAGACCGTCGCCGTCATGCAGCCATTTTTTGGCAATCGAGGTGGTCAGGATCGGCCAGTCGTTCTTGCTATCAATCCATGCATCCAATTGGTCCTTCATCGCTGATTGACGCAGGTACAGGTGCTTGGTCTCGCGCACCTCCAGATCGGTCGATCCGGAAATGGCCGAACGCGGCTCGATCAGGTCGGTCGGGTCCAGCTGTTTGGTGCAGTTTTCACACTGGTCGCCCCGCGCGCGCTCATAACCGCAGTTGGGACAGGTACCTTCAATGTAGCGGTCAGGAAGAAAGCGGCCATCGGCGTTGGAATAGACCTGTTTTTCGCTGACTTCGCGGATCAGCCCAGAATCGTCCAACTTCCCGGCAAAATGTTGGGTCAGCGTCTTGTTCTGTTCGCTGGACGAGCGGCCAAAATGATCAAAGCTCATTCCAAAACGCTTGGCGATGTCGGCCTGCACCTCGTACATATCCGCACAATACTCGGCCACTGGCTTGCCCGCTTTCGCTGCGGCCAGCTCGGCAGGTGTGCCGTGTTCGTCCGTGGCGCAAAGGAACATGACCTCGTTCCCCCGGCCACGCAGGTAGCGCGCGTACAGATCAGCCGGCAATTGCGAGCCGATCAGGTTACCGAGGTGCTTGATCCCGTTGATGTAAGGGATCGCTGAGGTGATGAGAATCCGAGCCATGTTCCGTTTCCGCGTAACTGTCTGCGCGCCCGTCTACATTATGTAACCGGCCAGCAAAACCCCGGCTTTGGTTCGGACGTCATTTTAGGCACGGGTCGCCGGGAAAATCGGCCTGAGTTGCAGCCTTGGATTGCATCGTATTCTCCGCATGCAATACCTCAGAGTTGTAAATTAGAATCACAAACTCTTGAATTTCCGCAATGACTTCCCATCTATCATGTATACCACAGTATACAATAACGAGGGCAAACAACTGATGTTCGACTTTCTGCTTGAGGGTGCATTTGTACCCTTCACTTTGGCGCTTGCGCTTCTGTTCGGCCTGCTTGTGCTGGAACTGATCGCATTGGTCCTGGGTGGAAGCCTTATGGCGGGCGAGGGCGATGTCGATCTGGATGTTGTGGATGCCCCCGATCTGGATGTCGGTGATTTCGGTCTGGATATTGATGCCGACATGGATCTGGGCGATTTCGAATTGGCCGAGATTGAGGCAGACGCGCCAGGCGCGGTCTCTGCGGGACCTTTAGCGTGGCTGGGGATCGGCAAAGTACCGTTCATGATCTGGCTGGTGGTTCTGCTGGCAGGCTTCGGTTTGTCCGGTATGGGCCTGCAACTGACGCTGCGCGACCTGTTAGGCTTTGACCTTCCGCCTTGGATGGCCGCGATTTCCGCCGGTGCCTTTGGCCTGTGGTTTGCACGTGGCTTTGGCGGCATCTTTGCTCGTCTGCTGCCCAAGACCGAAACCGAGGCGATGTCGGAGCGCCTGCTCGCCCGTCGCCGCGGCGTGATCACCCAAGGCACCGCTTCGCGCGGACGCCCCGCCGAGGTGCGCGTCATGGATCGATTTGGCAATACCCACTACCTGCGCGCCGAGCCGTTGCAGGACAAGGACACGCTTGAGCAGGGCACCGATGTGCTTGTGCTGCGCGACCGACGGCGCGACCGGTTCGTTCTGGTCGGCATGTCTGAATAACCAAAATTTCTAACCCCATCACGGAGGATTTTGCATGGAACTCACATTCCTAGCCGTCACAGTTGTGACCATTCTGGCAGTAGTTTTGTTTATCGGCCTTGTGCTTGGCCGTCTTTACCGCCGCGCGACCCGAGAGATCAGCCTGGTGAAAACCGGTGCTGGCGGTAAGAAAGTCATAATGGATGGTGGCGTCATCGTCGTGCCGTTGCTGCACGAAGTCAGCCCCGTCAACATGAAAACCCTGCGTCTTGAGGTTCAGCGCAGCGGCGAGGCTGCTCTGATCACCAAAGACCGGATGCGTGTCGATGTGGGCGTCGAGTTCTACGTCTCGGTCATGGCGACAGAAGAGGGCATCGCACGTGCTGCGCAAACCCTTGGCGACCGGACGTTCGACGTCGAACAGTTGCGGGAAATGATCGAAGGCAAATTGATCGACGGTCTGCGCGCTGTTGCGGCCCAGATGACGATGGACGGTCTGCACGAAAACCGCGCTGACTTTGTGCAAGAGGTGCAGAATGCGGTGTCCGAAGACCTTCTAAAGAACGGTCTGTCCCTGGAATCTGTTTCGCTGACTGCATTGGACCAGACGCCGTTTGAGGCGCTGGACGAGAACAACGCCTTTAACGCTGTGGGTATGCGCAAATTGGCCGAGGTGATTGCCACCTCAAAGAAAGAGCGTGCGCAGATTGATGCCGATGCCGAGGTCGAAGTGCGCCGTGCAGCGATGGAAGCTCAGCGTCAGAAGCTGTTGATCGAAAAGGACGAAGAGCAGGCGCGCATCGAGCAGACGCAGCAGATCGAAACGCTGCGCGTGGCGCAAGAGGCCGAGGTTGCAGCCCGGACCGAAGACTCGGTACGCGAAACGGAACGCGCACGGATCGGCCGTGAAGAAGCCATTCGCGCCGCAGACATCGAGCGTGAGCGTAAAATCCGCGAAGCCGAGATCTCGAAAGAGCGTGAACTGGAAGTCGCCGAGCAAGAGCGCCAGATCATCATCGCGCAGAAATCCGAAGAGGAAAGCCGCGCCCGTGCATCTGCAGATCTTGCCCGTGCCGAGGCAACCAAAGCGACCGAAGCCGTGGCGACCGCGCAGAAGGTGGCCGAGGCCGAGCGTATCAAGCAGATCGCACTGATCGAAGCCACACGTGAGGCCGAGCGTCAGGCAACCGCGATCCGACTGGCTGCGCAAGCTGACAAAGAGGCCGCTGCTGACCGCGCCGAAGCCCGCCGTGAAGAGGCGCAGGCCGAAGCGGACGCTCTGAACATTCGGGCTGAGGCCAAGAAGAACGACATGCTGGCCGAAGCCGAAGGTAAGCGTGCGATCGTCGAAGCAGATAACGTGCTGTCAGTGGATCAGATCCGCATGAAGGTTGATCTGGCGCGGATCGAAACCATGCCGTCGATCATCGCGGAGATGGTTAAACCAGCTGAGAAGATCGACTCGATCAAGATCCATCAGGTTGGCGGAATCGGTGGCACGAATGGCGGTGGCGCATCGAACGGCGACAAGCCGGTCGTCAACCAGGCGCTGGACTCGATCATGGGAATGGCGGTGCAGATGCCCGCACTCAAGAAGCTGGGCGAAGAGCTTGGCCTGTCGATGGAAAACGGTGTCGGGGGTGTCGTCAACGGTGCGCTTGAATCGACGGTTGAACCTGCCGAAGAAGGCGGCGTGATCGAAGAAGGATCGCGGACAGAACACTAATCGAAAGGGGCCGGGGTTTTCCCGGCCCTTTTTTATTGCCTTTCACGCGACCGTTTCAGCAAACGACCAATCGTGAACGACGTGCGTGGCGCGTAGACATAGTTGGTTCGCTCTTCCGGTGTCGGGCGTGAGCGCATTCGGGCCAGGCCAAAGATGATCAGGAAAACATGGCCGACCGCTACAAATGCAAACAGGGCTCCGGGTCCGAACTGCTGAATCAATGTCGAAGAGATATAGGGTGAGGCTATCGCACCCAAAGCGAACCAGAACATCAGCGCCGCGGATAGCTCGACCCGTTCTTCTGCCGTTGCGAAGTCGTTCGCATGGGCAGAAGAGACTGAGAAGATCGGGAAGGTTGTCAGGCCAAAGAAAACAGCGGCCAGCATGACGCCCACCGTTCCCGTTCCGCTGGCCGCCATTGTGACACCGCTGCTGACGACCGCAGCAACGGACAGCCAGATCAGCACCCAACGCCTGTCATATTTGTCGGCCAGCCAGCCAACTGGGTACTGCGCCAGTGCGCCACCCAATACGAATGACGCCAGGAAGAATGCGATTTGGTCAACGTCCAACCCGACTTCCTGACCGTAAACTGGGCCGACCATTCGGAAGGATGCAGAGCTGAGCGCAGCGACGATTACCCCTGCAACGGCCAGAGGCGAACTGCGCCAGGCCAATTTGGGTCTCAACCGAGGGGCGTCGGGTGTTTTTGGCTGACTGGCCCGTGTCAACGTCAACGGTAACAGGGACGCGCAGCACAGGATCGCCAGCAAGTTGTAGGACACGTATGAAGCAGGCGGCAAAACCGCGATGATCAACTGCGCACACAAAGACGCGCCCATATCCGCAATGCGATAGGTCCCCATGGCGCGGCCGCGCGTTTCGTTTGTGACTTTGGCATTCAGCCATGCTTCGATCACCGTATAGGCCCCGGCGACACAGGTTCCAGACGCGACCCGAAGGGCTGCCCAGATGTACGGGTTTTCGGTCAACGTATGCCCAATAAGACCCATAGCGCCCAAGGCCGTACAGACTGCGAAGGCCCGCGAATGACCGACGCTGCCCATTAGGCGGGGGGCCCACCAGCAGCCAATGAAGAAGCCAAGAAAGTGCGCCGAACCCAACATACCGATTTGTCCGGTTGAGAACCCAAGCGTGATACCCGAGATCGCATCCAAAGGACCAACGCCGCCCGTTGAGAGCTGCAGAAGAATGACGGAAAGAAACAGGGCGGCAAAAGAAATGATCGTTCGCATAGTGCGCCCAGCATTACCCCATCAGCGAGCGTTGCGCGTGATAATTCGACCTCTGCGCGTCGTTTTTTGTCCTTTGGGTGTCAGGCCTTGCGGGTCAACTCGGCCCGGATGTTCAAAGACACGGTATCGGCGACCAGATCGGGATAACCAGAGGCGCCGAACTCGTGGCGGTTCAACGCGCCCGACAGTCGAATTGACAAAGCGTTCAGGTCATCAGCCTCAGTTCCGGGTTCGCGGTACAGATTGGCTTGCAGGGTCACAGGGCGCGTGACCCCACGCACCGTCAGGTCTCCGGTGATAGTTGCGCCTTCGGAAATGCGGCCGGTGGGGCCAAGCTGTATCCGGGTGGATTTGAACGTAATGCTCGGAAATTCCTGCGCGTTTAGCACGCTTTTGCTTAGCATCGGGCCGCGGGCAAAGGGCAGCCGGGTGCGCGCCGCGGCTACATTCAGCACGACGGTGACACGGCTGTTTTGCAACTGATCCGTGTCGACTCGAATATCTGCCGATTGGATCGGCATCGTGCCTGACTGCGCAACCCCCGAGAGCATGAATGAAAAACCGACGGACGTCCCGGCTCGAGACAATTCATATTGGACCAACGCAGCATGAGTGGGCCGCGCCAACGGAATACTCGCCAGACCCGCAATCAGAAAGCGCCGCGTCAATGATCTCATGCCAAAACCTCTTGTTTGTGGGGGCGCGAGCGTCTGAGCAGAAACAGCAGAATTCCGATGTTCAGGCCATTCCATAGAATGCCGTTCACGAAGGCCAGTTGGTAATTACCGGTCACGTCGTAAATCCAGCCGGACATCCACCCCCCCAGCGCCATGCCCATGATCGTCATCATCATGACAAACCCCACACGCGCGCCGGCTTCTCGCGGGGGCATATATTCGCGCACGACAAGGGCATAGCCGGGAACGATGCCGCCTTGTGACAGGCCAAAAAGCAGGCTGATCAGGTAGAGTGAGACCATCCCGTCATAGGGAAGGAACAGAAACAGCGCGAGGCATTGCAGGACCGAGCCGATCAGAACCGTCAGAACGCCGCCCAGTTGATCGGCGACCATGCCTGATATTACTCGGCTGATCACACCTCCGAACAGCATCAGGGACAACATCTCGGCGCCGACTGTGGGTCCGTAACCCAGACCGACGCAATAGGACACGATATGCACCTGAGGCATCGACATCGCGACACAGCACGAAATACCGGCCAGACCGAGGATGTATTGAAGTGTCCGGGGGGAAATGCCAACGCTGCGCGCCTTGATTTGTGCGGCCGACGCGGCGGTGCTGTGCGCCTCGGCCGGGACCTGTCGACGCAACAGTAGGGATAGGGGAATGACGACAAGCAGCGTTATGACGGCCAGCGTCAGGTAGACCTGCTGCCAGCCGTCGCGCGCGAGTATACCGGACAGCAATGTCGGCCAGATGGCCCCAGACAGATAGTTTCCGCTTGCCACCAGACCCACAGCGATCCCGCGCCGTTTCATGAACCAGTGCGAGATGTCGGCGATCAATGGTCCAAAGCCGATGGATGCCCCGAGGCCCAACAGAAGATGTGCGACCGACAACATCACAATATTGGGCGCCAGTGTCGCCAGCAGATAGCTGGTCGCGCTGAGGATTGCGGCCCCGATTAGGGCTTTGGTCACGCCCAGCCGATCCACCAATTGCCCCATCCAAAAATTGCCAAGGGCGAACCCGATCATGGCCAATGTGTAAGGCATCGCGGCCTCGGCACGTCCGGCGTTGAATTGGGTTTCGATGGCAGGCATCACAACGATGACGGCCCACATTCCCACATTGGCCACGGTTGCGATGATCAAAGTGATCGCAAGTCGCAGCCAGGAGTATCGGCTATCGTGGATCGCGTGGCTCATCCTGAAACGCTAGGGCTCGGCCTGTGCTTTGGCCAGTCACAAACCCCGTGAGGGGCGCGTGATCACACGGGTGTGTCTTCTGTAGCGATCTGTTGCAGGTGCAGACCGGCGCGCGGTTTGGTCTGCGTGGCATGCCAGCTGACCGGGGGCAGGGCGCGGGCGCGGCGGCGGGTCAGGGTCCAGCGCCGGGCCTCCCCCTGATGGTTTGCGGCCATGTGCCAGCGCGTCTCTACCCCCTGTGCACCACCGTCGCCGGGGGTCAGCAGCACCCCAAGCGGGGCACGCCCCATCGCACCACCCTGTTCTGCGGCCAGATGCATGCGCCGCACTGGCGTCAGCCCCGGCGCGCCCGGCAGATCACCGACAACCAAAGGCATGGCCGCGCTGCGCAGGGCCTCTTCTACGCACCACAGCAGATCTTCGGACCGGGTCGGGCGCACAAAGATGAACCGGGCGGGATCGGTAAAGGCCATCATGCCATCAGGGTTAAGCTGGCCGGGCTCCCATGCGGGCGCGATCCACAGCACCGGCCCCTGCATCTGCCCCGCCAGCCACATGGCAAAGCTGCGCCGGGCGGGGCCGCAGGCCTCGTGCACGCGGGCCAGTTGCAGTCTGATCTGCGGATGAAGATCTATCCCCGGCACCTCACGTGCGGGTTTGCGGCCAAGAAGATGTGTAGACATGCCGTCAGGCTAGCATGTTCTTATTTTGTTCTCAATCGTGGAGTTGCGGCAACGGATGCCTTAGCGAGACAAAAGCAGGCGGCCATTGGCGAACTGGATATTCGAGAACCGATGCAGGTAATCCATACCCAGCAAGGATTTGTCCAATTCCCCTTCGTTTACCCAGGCCGAGATATTCTGGTCCGTGATTGGCCCCAATGCCAGCGTGTCCAGGCGCACTGGCGCGGTCCGCACAACGCCATTGGCCGTGTTTGCCCGGCCGAAATAATTCAACTGATCGGGATCAATGCCAACACGTTCGGCGTCCCGCGAGCTTAAGACAATCTGGCTTGCGCCGGTGTCCACCAGAAAGGTGATCGGTTCTCCGTTCACATCAATGGGCAGATAATAGTGCCCGTCGGAGGCGCGCGGAACCTCTATGGTCTGGCCGGTGACAGTCATTTGCGGGGCAGGGCCAACAGTGGTGCGGATGTCTTCCCACAGGCCGACAACGGCAATGACACCGATAAAGATAAAGACCCACGCCAAAGCCTGCTGCAGCGTTTTGTTCAGAGACTGGCGGTTTTGTGCGACAAACCACGCCACAACGGCCGTACCAAGCACGGCCAGATATACCAAACGTCCAATGTTGTCGCCGTCCATAGCGCTCCTCACCATATTCTCTGAAAGATATATGGGGTTTTACGACGCAAAACCAAAGGCCTTGAGGCCGTCCAGGATGAATTGAACCGACAACGCCGCCAGCAGCATCCCCAACAGCCGCGTCAATACGTTCAGGCCGGTTTTGCCCAGCAAACGCGCAATCAAGCCGCCGGACAGGAAGAAGGTCAAAACCACAGCCATGACGGCCAGCATGACGATACAGGCCTCGACAATGCCAAGAATGCCCGGGTGCTGTCCGGCCAGCAGGATAATCGTCGCAATTGATCCGGGACCGGCGACCAGCGGAATGGCCAGCGGGAACACGGACGGGTCGTGGTGTTCCTCTTCTTCCTCGACCCGGTCTTCACGGCGTTTGGTGCGTCGTTCGAACAGCATGTCCAATGCTGTAAGGAACAACAACGCGCCCCCGGCGACCTTGAAGGCCTCCATCGAGATACCGACAAAACCCAGCACCGCTTCGCCAAAGGCGGCAAAGGCAATGAGTATGCCAGAGGCCACGGCACAGGTGCGATAGGCCGTCCGGCGACGGGCGCGGGCGTCCATGTCCTGAGTTAAAGCCACAAAAATCGGCGCGGTGCCAAAGGGGTCAATCACCACGAACAGGGTGGTGAAGGCAGTGATGAAAAAGGCGAGGTCGATCATTTGCCGGCACCTTGTTGGAGGTCTAACAGAACGGCCACAGCTTTTTCCGCCAGATTGCTTGGAACATAGACGTGGTCGTGGTGATAC
Source organism: Ruegeria sp. CDSA034 (assembly GCF_059612275.1). NCBI lineage: Bacteria > Pseudomonadati > Pseudomonadota > Alphaproteobacteria > Rhodobacterales > Roseobacteraceae > Ruegeria > Ruegeria sp. CDSA034. The sequence goes on along the minus strand of NZ_JBXWQH010000001.1, from coordinate 453,118 downwards.
CCCGCGACCATGTTTGCCGGAATGTCACTTTGTGCAAGAGCATCGGACACAGCGGCAGTCAAGCCAACGCCTTCTAGTGAGGAATGAACCCGCAAGGTGATGCACTTCATACTGATGGCGCCAGCGGGTGCTGCGTCGTTGGGCACGATAAGGGACAGACCTTCGGCCTCCATACAACTGGCCCGCGTTCCTTTGGGCCAGGCTTTGTCATGCGGCCAAACGACAAAGGCAAATTCCCCGTCCTGAAGTTCAGGGCGCATGCCTGCGATCATGGCAGTCGTTTCGATTACGGGTTTCGTCATGTCGCTTCGGCTTTTTCCAGGCGTTCGGCTGCGACGACCCAAAGCGCCTCGGCTTTTTGCATGGCTTCGACCACTTCGGCAAATTTCCGGTTCCACGTTGCAAGATCGTTTTTCCTGTCGTCCTCGTAAAGCGCAGGATCTGCCAGTTTGGCCGACAGTTTATCATGCATATCCGTAAGCTTCTCGATCCGGTCCTCGCATTTGCGAAGGTCCGCCCGCAGGCTCAGCACTGCCTCGCGCGAAGGGCGCTTGGGCTTGATCACTTGCGGTTTCTCTTTGGCCGGTTTGTCGCGTCCCAGCAGCATGGTGCGATAGGTCTCGAGATCTCCCTCGAAAGGTTTGACCGTTCCGTCCGAAACCAGCCACAGATGGTCCGCGACCAGCGACAATAGGTGCATATCGTGGCTGACCAGAACCACCGCACCAGAATAGGCGGTCAACGCCTCGACTAATGCCTCACGGCTTTCGATATCCAGGTGGTTGGTCGGCTCGTCCAAGATCAACATATGCGGCGCGTCGATGGTGGCGATCAGCAGAGACAGGCGTGCCTTTTGGCCGCCCGATAGACGACCAACCTTGGTTTCAGCCTGATCCGCGTTCAACCCGAATCCCGCCAGACGCGACCGCCACTTGCCCGGCACCTCGTTCGGGCGCAGGCGGCGCAGGTGGTCCAGCGGCGTTTCGTCCACATAAAGCTCATCAACCTGATGCTGCGCAAAATAACCAATCCGCAACTTGTTGCTGCGGGTCATCTTGCCCGCCATCAGGGGAAGGCGGTCGGACAGCAGCTTGGACAGGGTCGACTTGCCCTGACCGTTCTTGCCCAGCAGCGCGATACGGTCATCCTGATCAATACGCAGGTTCAAGCGGCGCAGCACCTCGGTTTCACCATAGCCCGTCACGCCGCCTTCAATCTGGATGATCGGCGGGGACAGCTCTTCTGGCTCGGGGAAGGAGAATGCGCGCAGAGCGGCCTCTTGAGGGGTTGAAACCAGCTGAATGCGCTCGATCATTTTCAGGCGTGACTGGGCCTGAACCGCCTTGGATGCCTTGTAGCGGAAGCGATCCACGAAACTCTGCAGATGGGCGATCCGGGCCTTGGCTTTCACGTTCTCGGATTCCGCCTGTGCCAGCCGTTCAGCGCGGCGTTCGGCGAATTTGTCATAAGGAACCGCGTAATAGGTCAGTTTGCGGTCTTCCAAATGCAGGATCGACCCCACCGCGCGGTTCAGCAACCCGCGGTCGTGGCTGATGATGATGACGGTGTGCGGATATTTGGCCAAATAGCTTTCCAGCCACAGCGCACCTTCGAGGTCCAGGTAGTTCGTCGGTTCGTCCAGCAACAGCAGATCGGGCTGAGAAAACAGCACCGCCGCCAGCGCCACGCGCATCCGCCAGCCGCCCGAGAAATCGGAGCAGGGCCTCAACTGGTCGTCATCATCAAACCCAAGACCTTTGAGGATCGAGGCGGCGCGCGCTTCGGCGGACCAGGCGTCGATATCTACCAGGCGGGTCTGGATTTCGGCGATACGTGTGGGATCGGTCGCGGTGTCGGCCTCGTCCATCAGCGCGCTGCGCTCGGTATCGGCGGCCAGAACCGTGTTGATCAGCGACACATCCGAGGAGGGCACCTCTTGCGCCACTCCGCCAATTCGGGCGCGCTTCGGGACATTGATATTGCCTGACTCCAGCGCCAATTCGCCCCGGATCAGTCGGAACAGGGTTGTCTTCCCCGTGCCGTTCCGCCCCACAAGGCCAACCTTGTGGCCGTCGGGAATAGTCGCACTGGCCCCATCGAACAGGGGGCGGCCTTCAACGGCGTAGGTTATGTCTTGAATCCGTAGCATGACGCGCTCTTAGCAGAGCCTTGGTGCCGCCGCCAGCAGCTTGATATTTTCAATATCCAGGCAATGTGTTAGCGCTGATCCGGTTGGCATTACTCGACGGTTTTCATCATGCGCGCGGCTCAGACGCCTCCTTCTTTGGTCACTTTGATCTTCGCCACGGCGTTGTCGGTTTTGTCGTTGAACATGTTCCTGCCGTCGCTTGCGAGGATGGCCGAGGGGTTTCAGGTCGACTACGGACTGATTAACCTGTCAGTCGCCGGGTATTTGGCGGTATCCGCCGTGTTGCAATTGATCATGGGGCCGTTGTCCGACCGATATGGTCGCAGACCGATCCTGTTGATTTGCATGGCAGTTTTCACAGTGGCCTCCGTTGGCTGCGTATTGGCCGAGTCGATCTGGATATTCCTCGGCTTCCGTCTGCTTCAAGCAGCGGTGGTGGCCGGGCCCGTGCTGTCCAGCGCCTCGATCCGGGATCTCTATACCCCGAACGAGGCCGCCAGCAAACTGGGTTATGTTGCGATGGCAATGGCTTTGGCACCGATGCTTGGCCCGATGCTGGGCGGCGCACTGGATATGCTGTTCGGTTGGCGAGCCGGGTTCATATTGTACTCGGTCCTGGGGGCGGGGATGCTGGTGCTCTTGTGGGCGGACATGGGTGAGACAAATGCAAACCGATCCGCAACATTCTCGGCTCAGTTAAAGGAATACCCACACCTGTTTCGCGCGCGTCGGTTCTGGGGTTACGCGCTGTGCGCGGCATTCTCGATCGGCGGGTTCTTCAGCTTTATCACCGGTGCGCCACTGGTCGCCGCGGTCTGGTTCGACCTGAGCCCTGCCATGCTGGGTCTGGGGATCGGAATTATTACCGGCGGCTTCATGGTGGGCAATTTCATCACCGGGCGTATCGCAGCACACACGAAGCTGACGACGATGATCCTGATCGGTCGGGTCGTTGCCTCTATTGGGCCTTTCTGCGGGTTGCTGCTGTTCACAGCAGGTCTGGGTTCAGTCTGGGTATTCTTCGGATCGGCCATTTGCGTGGGCTTCGGTAACGGGCTGACGAATGCGAACGCCTCGGCCGGGGTAATGTCCGTGAGACCCAATCTGGCGGGCAGCGCCGCGGGGCTATCTGGTGCGTTGATCGTGGCGTTGGGCGCAGTTCTGACCTTGATGACCGGCGCGTTTGTTAGCCCTGAAAATGGGCCCTTTCTGGTGTTGGGCATGATGTTCGCCAGCAGCTTTGTCGGATTGCTTGCGGTGCTTTACGTTCGCCGGATCGACGCGTCAGAGCCCTTGCCGGACACAATCTGATGGCCAAGACCCACTGGCGCAATCATTCCACTTTTCATGAGGCACATACCGTGTTAGGCGGCGCGCGATGGATTTCGGCGCGTACCTCGCGCCATATAGTAAGGAGAGGCCGATATGGCACTGGAACGCACATTCTCGATCATCAAACCTGATGCAACCCGTCGCAACCTGACTGGCAAGATCAACGCCAAGTTCGAAGACGCTGGCCTGCGCATCGTTGCGCAAAAGCGCATTCACATGACCAAAGCTCAGGCTGGCAAGTTCTACGACGTACACGCCGAGCGTCCGTTCTATGACGAACTGTGCGAATTCATGTCCTCCGAGCCGGTTATCGTTCAGGTTCTGGAAGGCGAAGGCGCCATTGCCAAGAACCGCGAAGTCATGGGCGCAACCAACCCCGCAGACGCAGCACCCGGCACCATCCGCGCGGAGTTCGCTGAATCGGTTGGCGAAAACTCGGTCCACGGTTCGGACGCGCCTGAAACTGCTGCGGTTGAAATCGCATACTTCTTCTCGGGCATCGAACTGGTCGGCTAATCCGCCGTCAGACGAAGTTCAGGGCCGTATCCCATTGGGGGTGCGGCCTTTTTCGTTTCAGACCTCTTTAAGATCTTTCGGTGCAACGCGTATGCCAATTGCATCCAGATCAGAAATCATCTGGGTTTCCGGGGCGGTACTAACGCTGGATTTTATTGCGTCGAACTTTACGCGCAGCGCCTTCTTTTCCTCGCCCTTGCAGTCGTTCCAGGGGCGCCCCTGCAATCCCATCACCAGCACGTAGTATCCGATGAAGTGCGGCCGGGTGCCCGCCTGTAATAGCCCTGCATAGGCCTCATCCGCCCCCAAATCGCGCAATTCCTGCGCAGACTGAATGCCTGCGCGTGCGCAGGATTGCTCAAAAGCCGGGCCGAGATTGCGGATTGATGAAACAGGATCAGACATCCGCCCGTCTTAGCCAAATGCCCGGACAGAGTCATTCGGTTGTTCGAGCTAAATCAGATGTTCTGGTCATTGCTGTTGATTAACGGAGTTAGTCGTTGATCGGATCGCAGGAGTATGAATTCATAATGACGTACTGGATCCTCGGTGAAAGGGACGCTTTTAATGGCTCGGGTCAAAAACTGTTTTGTTATTCCGGGCACATTCGATGAGGCTGGTTTTACTAAATCTTTGAAAGAATTGGCATTGCGGTTCGAGGCCGCTGAACCTGCTGGAAATTTTGATATTCTGGATTGTCATGACCAATCCCTCAGGTCATCTGCCAAGGTTTTGATCCAAACCGACGGGGCATTGTTTTTGTTGCGCGGCGGTAGAGCCAAAACCCAGCTGCGCACGGGTAAAGGCAAGTTCGTTAAGGATTTGCCTGAAGGACCCGTCAAAGCGGGCCTCGCTGGCTTTCCCAAGTTGCGCGCGTTGATGAGCGTCGGAGCGGGCAGGGTCGAATACCGCTCGTTTGCCATTCTGGGTGACCTGCAAAAGACGCAAGTGCGTGGCACGATGATGTTGATGTCCTCGGATCAGGGGCAGGTAACAGTTGTAACCGTTCAACACATGCGCGGATATGACCGGGCGTATAAGACTGTTTGTGAAAAGCTGACGAAATTGGAGGGTGGCAAAAGCAAGGCTAAGCCATTGTTCGACTGGTTGTTTCCCGACGCGACCATATACAAGGCCAAGCCCGAAATCCGCGTTAGTAAACAAGAGCCATCAATCGAGGTCGCCACCGACATCATTCGCACCTATCTGGCGGTCGCGCGCCAGAATGAAGCGGGCGTGATCGATGATATCGATACTGAATTTTTGCATGACTACCGCGTTTCCCTGCGCCGCGTGCGATCTGTGATCAGCCTGTTCAAGGGGGTTCTCTCGCCTGAACAAACCGCTGCATTAAAGCGCGAGTTTTCCGGTCTGATGGAACCCACTGGCCGAGCGCGGGATTTGGACGTCTATCTGTTGGAAAAAGACAGTTACTTCAATCTGATACCGCCGAACCTTCATGAAGGTGCCGTGGCCATGTTTGCGCAATTCGAAAAGGAACGCAGCCAGGCACTTGGACGTATGTCTCGGCGCTTTCGGACGCAGAGCTATGACAATCAGATGAAAAAGTTGACCGAGCTTTTCGCTGATCCGGCCAACCTGCAGCCTGGCCCAAATGCAGATCGGCCTGCTTATGAATACGCGCGCGCCCTGATCTGGAAGCGATATCGCAAAACCTGCAAACTGGCGCGCGGCATTACGCCAAACACGCCTGACGAAGCTGTGCATAATCTGCGGATCGACTGCAAAAAACTGCGTTATCTTATGGAGTTCTTTGCGCCTTTGTTTGACGCAAAGGCATTTAAAACGATCATCAAGCCATTGAAAAAGCTGCAGGATAATTTGGGTCTATTCAATGATTTCTCAGTCCAACAAGAGGCGCTTCTGAGCTTTGTTAAACAGCACACCAATATGCAAGGCCGCGCTGATGCGCAGTTGGCCTTATCCGTGGGAGGGCTGATTTCTGTTCTGGATCAGCGCCAATTGGCGGAACGTGACCGTGTCATCGCAAGTTTCAAGCATTTCGACAGCCCGGACATCCGGCACCTGTTCCGCAGTTTGTTTCATCAAAAGGAGGGCTGAGAAGTGAAGATCATTGCCTGTTACAGCAACAAGGGCGGTGTGGGTAAAACCGCGACCTCGGTCAATCTGGCCCATGCTTACGCGGCAGCGGGGCACAGTGTTTTGCTATGCGACCTGGATCCGCAAGGGGCGTCTGGGTTTTATCTGCGCGTCAAACCATCCAAAAAACTGACAGATGCAACGTTCTTTGAGGATGTCGCACGGTTTACCAAGTCCATTCGCGCCAGTGACTTCGAGGGGCTGGACGTGCTGCCAGCAAACATGACCTTTCGGGATTTTGACGTCTTCCTGTCACGGATGCGGAACAAGCGGTCGCGGCTGAAAAAAGCGCTGATCTCGGCGGGCAGCGATTATGAGGTGATCATTCTGGATTGCCCGCCCAACTTTTCGACCCTGTCGGAAAACATCTTCAAAGCGGCCGATCAGATCGTGGTTCCGGTCATCCCGACGACTCTGTCTGAACGGTCTTTCGATCAGTTGGTTGGGTTTTTTGATGCCAACAAGTTGTCGAAGAAAAAGCTGACGGCATTCTTTTCCATGGTGCAACAGCGCAAGACCCTGCACCTTGAGACTATGGATGCGATGCGAAAGCTGTATCGCAAGCGGTTCCTGCGCAGCTCAATCCCGTTTGCGGCGGATATCGAACGGATGGGGCAAAACCGTGCGCCGGTCAGTGAATTCGCCCCGCGCAGCGCAGCCAGCTTAGCATATCAAAAGCTGTACGATGAGATGGAAAACGGAGTTATTTCAAAGCGATGAGCACCGAAATTGAACGCAAGTTCCTGGTGGCGGAACTGCCTGACCTGAGCGGCGCGGATAAGGCCGTCGTACGTCAAGGCTATCTGACCGCGCCGGACGATTCCACGGAACTGCGTCTGCGGCAGAAGAATGACAAGCACTTTTTGACGCTCAAAGGGGCGGGATCCTTGGTGCGGGTGGAACGCGAGGCCGAGATCACGGCCGAGCAATTCGAAACCTTCTGGCCGGAAACCGAAGGACGTCGGGTTGAGAAAGAACGCTATACCGGAAAAATGCCAGACGGACGGGTGTTTGAGCTGGACATCTTTCTGGGAAACCTCGCGCCGCTGCGGCTGGTCGAGGTGGAGTTCGACACAGAGGCCGAGGCGCAGGCATACACGCCGCCCGACTGGTTCGGAACGGATGTGACGGCAGATAAACGATACAAAAACAAGATGATGGCGATCAATGGTGTGCCAATCTAGGGCTTACGCGCCAGTTTAATTGTTGCCTCAAGACCCGGGTCGCAATTGCGCGCCTCGAATGCGCCCTGATGCATGTGAGAAATCGCCGCCACCAGCGCCAGGCCCAGGCCTGAGTTGCGCTCGGTCCTTGCGGGATCGAGCGTCACAAAGGGCACCTGCAGGCGTGGCAAATCCTCTTCAGGGACACCCGGGCCCCGATCACGCACGCTCAGGCAGGTGTAAGGACCGCTTTCTGACAGGGTGATCGTGATTGCCGTCTTTTCCGGGGCATAACGCATGGCATTTTCCAGAAGATTTGACAGCGCTTGAGACAGAAGCGGGCGGTGCCCCTGAACAGTGTGGGCGGTGCCGACGACCTCCAGCGAGATGCCCTGATCGGCGGCAACTGGTTCGTACAGCTCGACGACGTCGCCAATCAGTTGCTGCAGATCCACGGGTTCGAATTGTTCCCGCCCGACACCGGCTTCGGCGCGTGAGATTTCAGTCAATTGCCCCAGAACACGCAGCACGTGGTTGATCTCTGCCGTAGCGCGGGCCACGTCGACCTCGCGATCCAGATCACTTTTGGACGGGTCAGACAGCGACTCGACCCTTTGACGCAAGCGGGACAGGGGGGATCGCAAGTCATGCGCGATTGAATTTGAGGTTGTGCGCAGATTGCTGATCAGTTCCTCAATCCGGTCCAACATGCTGTTCAAGGTTCCGGCCACTTGATCCAGCTCATCCCCGGTTCCGCGCAAGGGCATGCGACGGGACAGATCACCTGACACGATGTTTTCCGCCGTTCCCGCAAATTCGGACAGGCGCGTGAACACCAGCCGGGTGAAAAGCCAGCCGGTCAAAAGGCTTAGCGCCAGTGCAATGGCTAAGGCCAAGCCAACCGCGCGCAACAGCGCCCTGTCGAATTGTTGCCGCGCGAGGGCATCGCGCCCAACCAGCAGGCGTTCGCCGCCGGGCAGGCGAACTGAGGCGGCCGAGATCGGCACCAACTGGTCGTTATCGGCGCGGCGAAGATCCAGATCGACCCAACCGCTGCCTGCCGTGACATCCGCAGGCCAGTGCTTGAGGTTACCGGCCAGCTTCACACCGAACCGGTCGGTCAAAAGATACAGCGCATCCCGCTCGGACGCGGTTGGAATCCTGCGTTCAATGGCTTGCAACAGCCCGAACAGACCGCGTCGTTCGTATTCATCTGCCAGGCCTGTCAGTTCGGCGGACACCACCGAGCGGGTCTCACCCTCGATACTGCGATTGGCGGTGAAGTATACAAGCCCCAGCACAATTGCCGTCAGCAACGTGCTGAGGACCATGCTGGCAAGGACGAGGCGGGTACGGGAATTATTGAACGAAAGTCGCAAGTTATCCATCGGATATCATGTAACCCGCACCTCGAACCGTTTCAATCAATGGCGGCCTGTCGCCTTCATCCAGCTGGCGGCGCAGCTTTGATATATGGACGTCGACCACGTTGGTATTCGGGTCGAAATGATAATCCCAGACACCTTCCAGCAACATTGTGCGCGATACAACGCGGTTCTTGCGGCGCAGAAAGAACTCAAGGATCTGGAACTCACGCGGGGTCAGGGAAATCTCTTGTCCGTCGCGAGTGACTTTACGAGTCAGCAAGTCCATCTCAAGATCGCGGCAGGTCAGCGTCGCGGTTTCCTCAGATTCCTGCGGGCGTCGCAACAGGGCTTCGATCCGCGCATGCAGTTCTTGGAACGAAAACGGTTTGACCAGATAGTCATCCGCACCCGAACGTAAGCCCTTGACCCGTTCGTCAACCGCACTCATCGCGGTCAGCATCAGGGTAGGGGTCTTGACCCCGGCCGCCCGCAAAGATCGGATTAGCGAAAGGCCATCAAGACCTGGAAGCATCCGGTCCAGCACAATGGCGTCAAACCCACCATCCGTGGCGTGGTACAATCCCTCGCGCCCGTCTGCGGCCTGCTCGACCACATAACCTTCCTCGCCAAAGCCCTTGGCGATGAACTCACGAGTGTCCTCGTCATCTTCGACGATCAGCAGGCGACGGCTCATATTTTGCGTTCCTTTCTAGCGGGATTTAAACACAAAAATCCGGCAAAGCACATGATTTGCTTAAATTACGTGCCGGGTGCGTTGCAGCGCACCCGGCAGTCTCAGCGGAATGCGGACAATTCAATCCGCCGAGGAGGCGTACGCCAGAAATCCCCATCAAATGGCGCACGCGGACTTCGGATCACGCGATTTCTACCGCCACGAAGATTTGGTTTCCGCCACGGTTGATCAGCACCAGCGCAGGATCAGTCTTTTCGCTGTCCAGCGCGGCCTTCAGCGCATCGGGTGAGGCGGTTTCTTGGCCGCCCAGTTTCACGATCACGTCGCCGCGTTGCAGGCCGGCCTTGGCAGCAGGGCTGTCTGGCTTCAGATCAGTGACGACCACACCGTCGACATTCTCAGCAACGCCCATCTGAGCACGGTTGCTGTCGGTCAGCGGTGCGACGGTCACGCCCAATGCAGTGCCCGAGATACCTTCGTCCACGGATTTGTCGATCTCAGCCGAGGCGCTTTGATGCTGACCGATTGTCAGTTCAATCTGCTGTTCCTTGCCATCGCGCAGAACGGTCATGACGCTGTCGGTACCAACTTTGGTTGTGCCCACAAGGATCGGCAATTCACTGCTGGAGTCGACGGATTCGTCGTTGAAGGTAAGGATGACATCACCTTGCTCAAGCACGCCCTCGGCCGGGCTGCCTGCGACGACATCCGACACCAGCGCGCCGGTTGTGGCGTCGATACCCATCGCTGCTGCGATCTCGGGGCTGACATTCTGGATCGAAACACCCAGCCAGCCGCGGCTGACCTGGCCGTCATCGCGCAGATCGGCCGCGATATGTTCAACGATGTTCGAGGTCACGGCAAAGCCAAGACCAACCGAACCGCCGGTAGGAGAGTAGATGGCCGAGTTCACGCCAATCACTTCGCCTTCCATGTTGAACAGCGGACCGCCCGAATTGCCTTTGTTGATGGCTGCATCGGTCTGAATGAATTCAGCGTAAGGTCCGGCCGAGATGTTGCGGCCCTTGGCCGAAACGATACCGGTGGTTACGGTCGAATGCAGGCCAAACGGGTTGCCGATGGCCACGACATCTTCACCTACGCGGATAACGTCGCTGTCACCAATCTTGACGGCCTGCAACGCTTCGCCAGCGTCGATCTTCAGAACGGCGATATCGGTCAGCGGGTCGGTGCCCACGATCTCGGCCTCGAAACTACGATCGTCGCTCAGACGGACGGTCACGGTCGATGCATTGTCGACAACATGGTGGTTGGTGATGATGTAACCGGCTTCGTCCAATACAAAACCCGACCCCAGACCTTGGGATGGTCCGCGCTGCGGTGCCTGAAAGCCCTCAGGCGCGCCGAAGCGCTTGAAGAACTCACCAAAGGGGTGGTCTTCCAAATCAAAATTCTGTCCTTGTCCCGGCGCTTGTACGGGTACGATGTCTTGTTCCGCGATGATGGTCACCACCGACGGCGACACGCCTTCGACCAGATCGGCCAGGGCTTCGTCGGCCAGTGAGGGCAGGGCTGTCGTGGCCAACAGCGCTGCACCAAGGGCGGATGCGCCAACCAAGCCAGTAGCGCGTGGCAAAAGCAGTGAGGATTTACGGATGCTCATTTTAGTCTCCTGTTTATATCGCGCGATTGCAGGCGCGCGTTAACCGAGGAGATGAGGCATCAGTCTGTGAGTTTCCTGTGCTCAGGATTAAGATATCTTAATTTAGCCACAAACAGGTCGTTGTATATCGACGGTCCGCAGGGAAGCGTAGCGAATCGCTAGTCGCGAATCAGCAATTGTTGCCAATTTGAAAGTCAAATCCTGAATAATCCTGAATTGATTCAGTTTTGGTAACAAAGGATCACTGAAGGGCCTTGGCGAAAAATCGCTCATCTCTTGGTTGTGGCTCGTTTTTGCAACCTGAACAGATCAAAAGCGTATGCTACCGATAAGCTGTATATATGCTCAATAAAGAATATACATAACGTCCGATGTGACCTAAGGCGTGCAGTTGATTGATCGTCTATAGGTAGATCCCGCTTCGGCGGGATGTTGCGCAAAAACCATTCCGAGACGCCAAAAATTAACCGTTCTTTCCAATTTTACATTGTTTGGGCGCACCGTTTGGGTGACGATGAACTTGCCCAAGCGAAGGGGGAGCCGAAGGCACTAGGGGGTGCCAACGGCTTGTCACAGTCACTGGAAACGCTGAGCGGCATGTTAACGAGGGGGTCTTGTTTAGGTTCAGCGGCGGAATAGCCAGGGTGCCATAGGCATTTTTGGCAGCGTTTTCAGGATTGGTGAAAAGTGGTAGTCCTGTTTTGGGCAAGCGGCCTGGTCGGTATCGACCGGGCCGTTTCTATATTGGCAGGCCGGTTATGTGGCCTTCCCGGCCCGCCAGCGTGCCCAATCCTCGGGAGTGTCCAGATCCAACAGGGCGTTTTGACCGGGTAGTGGTTGAAGATGCACTGCATTCTTATGCGCCTGCACAACGGACTGCGCGCCCTCATCGCCTGTAAGTTGCCTGAGCTCTTTGAACAGCGGACGAGCAAACACAACCGGATGGCCGGGCTTTCCTGTGGCTGTCGCCCCACGCCAGATCAAGAAATTTGGATATTCTTGGACAGAATCTGCGACCTGCTTCAGGTCACCAACTGTGATTTCCGGCAAATCTGCCAGTAAAACCATGACAGCCCCGGCATCGGCGGGCACATGCGCAAGAGCACCGCGCAAACTGGCGTTCATGCCCTCATCAGCGTCGGGTATTTCAACTGCAACAACATCCATACCTTTCAAGGCGTCCTGGCGAGGATGCGGAGCAGGCGGAAGCGCAACTATCACCGGGCCTACCTGCAACGCTGTTTGTGCGGATCGCCGTAGCAGTGGCATGCCATCGACGCTTTGCATCAGCTTGTCCGTGCCAGCCATGCGGCGGGATTGCCCGGCGGCCAGAAGGATAATGGGAATGTCTGTCATACCTTCACATAGCCGCCGTAGCCGTCTTTTGTCATCCCCGCATACGTTCACCGTCCCCGTCGAACAGTGGGGTTGAGATCACGCGCGCCTTGCGCATCTGGCCCAGTATCTCAATCTCGACCTCCAAACCGTCACGTATACGGTCCGAGGGAAGGAAACCCATAGCGATGGATTTGCCAGCGTAATGGGAATACCCGCCCGAGGTGCAGAATCCGACGACCGCACCATCCAGCCAGATCGGCTCATAGGCATTCACGTCAGCGTCGTCAGCATCCACTTCGAACGAGACCAGCTTGCGCGCCGTTCCTTCGGTCCGTTCCAGTTCAGCCGCAGTCCGACCGATGAAGTTCGTGTTCTTGGTGAAGGCGATAAAGCGATCCAGCCCGGTTTCCGCGGCAGAGTAGTCGGGTGAGAACTCGTTCATCCAAGACCCAAAGAACTTGTCCAACCGCAGGCTCATCATCGCGCGCATGCCAAAGGGCACCATGTCGTGGGGCTGACCGGCCTGCCAAAGGGTCCACCACAATTGCCGTTGGGCCATCGGATCACAGTAGATTTCGTACCCCAGATCGCCCGTGTAGCTGACCCTTTGAACGGTGCAGTCGGTCATATCGATGGTCATGCGGCGAACATCAAGGAACCTGAGGTTCGAGATGTTCGTGCGGGTACAGGCCGCCAAAACCGTGGCCGCCTTTGGTCCGGCGATCTGAAAGCCGTTCAGACGGTCGCTGATGTTTTCAATTGCAATACCATCGTCCTGATGCTGCAGGAACCACCGCATATGGAAGGCCTGGCTGCCGTATGACGCGGTCAGTTGGAATTCGGTCTCAGCCAGACAGGAAACGGTGAAATCCCCGATCAGCTTGCCTTTGGGCGACAGCATTGGTGTCAGCGACAGGCGCCCAGGCTTTGGAATGCGGCCAGCCATGATGCGGTCCAGCCAGTCGCGCGCACCCGGGCCGGTGATGCGATACTTGCCGAAATTGTGGACCTCGTTGATGCCGACACCATTGCGCACAGCGCGCACCTCGCGCCCGGTCGCCTCGAAGGCATCCGAGCGGCGGAATGAGGGCGTTTCATAGCTCGGCTCATCGCCTTGCGCAAAATAGTTCGCAACCTCCAGCCCGTATTGCTGACCCCAAACCGCGCCCAGATCGCTGAAGATATCGTACATCGGGGTGGTCCGGTTCGGACGCGCGGCCGGCAGTTCTTCGTTGGGGTAGGCGACACTAAAGCGTTTCTGATAGTTCTCGATCACCTTCGGGCGCGTATAGCCAGGCCCGATCCAGTCGCCGAAGCGGGCGATATCCATGGCGAACACATCGCGCTCAGGCTCTCCTTCGATCATCCATTGCGCCAACGTTAGGCCAACCCCGCCGCCCTGACTGAAACCCGCCATCACGCCACAGGCGGACCAATAGTTGCGCATGCCCGGCACCGGCCCGACGAGCGGGTTGCCATCGGGCGCAAAGGTAAACGGTCCATGGATCACCGATTTGACGCCAGCCTCGGCCAGAACGGGGAAGCGTTTGTAGGCAAATTCGATGCTGTCGGTGATCTTGTCATAATCGTCGGGCAGCAGTTCGTGGCCGAACTCCCACGGTGTGCCATCGACAGCCCAGGGTTTGCAGGGTTGTTCATAGAACCCAATACACAGCCCGCGCCCTTCCTGCCGCAGATAGCTTTCTCCGGCGGGATCCATCACATGCGGATGCTCGCCGCCAGAGTCGATGATCGCCTCGATCTGAGGGATCGAGTCTGTCACCAGATACTGGTGTTCCATCGGGTGTAGGGGGAAATAGACGCCCGCCATCGCGCCAACCTCGCGCGCCCAAAGGCCACCGGCATTGACGATGTGTTCGGCATGGATCGTACCCTTGTTGGTGACGACATCCCATGTCCCGTCGGTGCGTTGGATGGTCTCGCGTACCATGCAGTGCGTTTCGATCGTAGCGCCTCCCATCCGGGCCGCTTTGGCATAGGCATGGGTGGTCCCCGACGGATCCAGATGACCGTCCAGCGGATCATAAAGCGCGCCGATGATCCCGTCGGTGTTGGTGATAGGAGCGATTTTTTTGATCTCATCCGGACCAACGATTTCCGTCTCCAACCCCATGAACCGATGCTTGGCGCGTTCTGCCAGCAACATGTCGAAACGATCCTGATTGTCTGCCAACGTCACCCCGCCCACATGGTGCAAACCACAGGACATGCCGGTGATCTCTTCCAGCTCTTTATACAGCCGGATCGTATATCCTTGCAGCGCCGCCATGTTGGTGTCGCCGTTCAAGGTGTGAAACCCACCCGCCGCGTGCCAGGTCGACCCGCTGGTCAGTTCGGAGCGTTCCAACAGCATCACGTCCGTCCACCCCAGCTTGGTCAGGTGATAGAGTACGGAACATCCAACGACTCCGCCGCCGATGACTGCAACTTGGGTTGTGAGTTTCATGCACGTCTCCTGATGGCTATGCCGTCAGTCTCAATAGGAAAGCTGCCTTTGCAATAGCTTCAGCGACAGAAAGTGTCGCGGAAGGCGATCCGGGTTCAGCACCTGCTGGCGACCCCAAACAGGAAGGATACGGTGGTTGTCCAAAAGAAAACCGGCGCTCGGATCAGAGCGCCGGTGGATTCTTGCAGTTTTTTGGGTTGTTCTCAGAGAGGTCGAACTTTTAGTTCGGTGATCCGGTTGCCTTGACGTTTTGTCACCTCAAAGCGGAAGCCGTGAAAGGAAAAGACCTGACCGACGGTTGGGATCATTTGCGCTTCGTGAATGACCAGACCGGCGATGGTATTTGCCTCATCGTCGGGCAGGGACCAATCCATCGCGCGGTTGGCGTCGCGGATCGTGGTGGCCCCTTCGACCAGAAACTGCCCATCTTCGGTTCGGGTCACGGATACGTCTTCGTCGATGTCGAACTCGTCCGCGATCTCGCCCACGATTTCCTCGAGGATATCCTCAAGCGTGATCAGCCCGCGCAGCGAGCCATATTCATCCACTACCAGCGCGAAGTGGCTGTGCATCCGCAGGAATTCGCGCATCTGATCGTCCAGAGTGGTGGTTTCCGGAACAAAATAGGGGTCGTTCGCGACCTTGAGGATGTCGAACTCTTTCAGTCGGTTATCGGCGTTCTCACTGCCGCCGGCATGGGCGTACATTGCGCGGAACAGATCCTTGGCGTGCACGACACCCACGATGTTTTCTTGCTCATCCCGAAAAACGGGCAGGCGGGTGTGACTGCTTTTCAGACATTGCTGAAGGATGGCCTCGGGCGAGGCGTCTGCATCGATCATCTCAATATTTGAGCGGTGCAGCATGATTTCTTCAACTGTACGATCGCCCAGATCTAGCGCGCCAAGGATACGGTCGCGGTCTTCCTTTTCGACCACGCCTTCGGAATGACCAAGCTGCAATGCCCCGGCGATTTCCTCGCGCACGGCCAGAATGTTGCTGTCCGGGTCGATCTGGACGCCAAACAGGCGCAGAACACCGCGTACCAGCAGGCGCACGGCTGCAACGATAGGCGAAAACACCGTGACGACGACGCCGATGATCGGTGCCACGGCTGCGGCCGCCTTTTCCGAATTGGTGATCGCGTAGGTCTTGGGAAGAACCTCAGCAAAGATCAGGACCAGAAGGGTCATCACCAGCGTTGCCAGCGCTACGCCGCTTTCACCGAACAGCCGTGTGAAAAGCGCGGTCGCCAGCGACGCAGCAAGGATGTTGACAAGGTTGTTGCCCAACAGGACCGAGCCGATCAGCCGTTCGTTGTCGTCCGTGATTTCCAGCGCCTTTTGCGCGCCGCGTGAACCCTTGTCGGCCTGCGCACGCAGTTTTCCGCGCGATGATGCGGTCAATGCCGTTTCAGAACCTGAAAAAAAGCCCGACAGGACAAGCAAAAGCAGGATGGCGCCTGTGGTAAACCAGAATGCGCCGTCGATCAGAGAAGCAGAAGAGGGTTCCATCGGTCCTTGGTTGTTCGTGATACTGCATCCGTTATGGGGGTGCGCATGCTGTGGATCAAGGGGTTAGCCGTCGTCATCGCCGTCTTTCGCCAGCGGGTGATGCTGCAACACAAGCTCTGACAGGCGTTCGTCCAGGACATGCGTGTAGATTTCCGTGGTCGCCACGTCGGCATGGCCCAGCAGGGTCTGGATCGACCTCAGATCAGCGCCATTGGCCAGAAGATGCGTGGCAAAGGCATGGCGCAGGGTGTGTGGTGTCACTTTTTCCGGCGAAACGCCACCTTCTACGGCCAGTTCCTTGACCAGCAGAAAGAACCTGTGCCGGGTCAGATAGCCGGATTTACCGCGAGACGGAAACAGGAACTTGGAACGCTGAGCACCGTCTGCAACCTGCTTGTCCTCGGTCTCGTCCCTGATAAGCAACCACGCCGCCAACGCATCGCGCGCTGGAGGGGACAGAGGCACCATCCGTTCCTTGCCACCTTTGCCCAGCACAAGCAGCATCCGGGGGTCACCTCTGGCGGAGGAGACCGGCAGCGAAACCAATTCAGTTACCCGCATTCCCGTGGCGTACAGAACCTCCATCAGGCAGGTGTTGCGCACCCGTTCTGCATCCTTGCGACCGGTGCGGCGCGCGGCCTCAAGCAAACGATCGACTTCAGCGACATCCAATGTTTTGGGCAGCCGTTTTTGCCGACCGGGGCCTTTGATCTGAATGGCGGGGTTAGCTTCAAGCCAACCTTCTTCAAAGGCGAACCGAAACAGTTGCTTGATCGCTGACAACCGACGTGCGCGCGTGGAACGGGACAGGCCCTGTGCGTCGCAGTCTATCAGGTAATGTTCGATTTGTTCTCTTTGTGTGTCGGGAAAACCCGTTTTTCGACGTTCCAGCCAGGCCGAGAATTCTTTCAGATCGCGGCCATAGGCTAGCAGCGTATTGGTCGCGGCCCCCAATTCGGCGGCCTGAGCTTGCAAAAAGGTGGAAATCCACAAGTCCTGCGTCGCCGGGGCCGCCACGATCAGCGGTCCTGCAGGATCAGCAAGTTCAGTGCGGCGCGGCGGGCGGTGTCCTCAAGACCCACCCGGCGCAGCGTCGCAATGGCTGCTGTCAGATCGACTAGGTTGCCGCGCGACCCGTGCGCGAACCGTTGCATGGTCTCTAAGATCGCTTCACCTAGCTGATCGTTGTTTAGCATCGTTTCGATATTCGGCGGGACCGGAGCAGCCCATGCAAACCCTTGCGCAACCGCATCCGCCAGAGGCGAAGGAGAGCGCGCGCGCCCCGGATCTCCTTGCGCTAACGCCGCCAGAAAGTGATTTTCGTCGGATTGACCGGGCACAGAAAGGGCCGCTGTTTCATACAGTTCGGACAACAGCAGGATACGCCAGCGCAGCTGTTCCGCCGACGGATCCGTCAGCTCTATCTGCGACAGGCGTTCTGCGAACAATTCTGCAAAGGGTACCTCTAATCCGATCAGGCGCATTTGCGTCCACACAGTACTTAAAGCTCGGGCGATTTTGTCGGGATTGCGCGAATCCAGTGCAGACTCGAACCGTTGCACGGACGAGACCCTGTCCCAAACTGCGCCGGACGCGGCCGGAGAGCGCTCGGTATACAGACCCAGCAACTGGTTGGGGGTCAGCGCGCCAATGCGGGTCAGCCGCTCAGCCGCTTCGATCTGCGCTTTCCACCCGGCTACGTCCCGCAGGTCGGCATTCGCAAAGGCACGGGGCAGAGGGGCCGATGGCAGGCGTTCCCCGATCGCCTCAAACAGGCGAAAGGTCAGTGGGCTGGGATCATCTGGTTGCGGAAGGTATTCGGCTTCTTCAAACAACTCGGGGCTGAGAAAGCGATCCAGCACATCCAGCTCATCTGGTGGCAATATCTGCAATGCGTGCGCCGCTTCCAGCGTTAGGGCGGCTGATGGCCAGTCTCCGCGTCGGGCCTTGCAGAAAATCTGTGCGGCGTAGTCCTGCGACAGGTGTGGCTTCGCGATCAGCGACGTACAGCTGCGATCCTCGTCCCCGGTGAGCAGGGTGGCGTCAAACCAGCGCTGGAACCTTTCGCGTGTGTCGGTCGGACCGGCCAATTGGACCAGCGATTGCGCCGGGTCGGCTGCACCAAGTTGCATCAACCGGTCGATGCGGGCGAGCAGCAGGGTTTCTTCAGCACCCGAACCAGCTGGTGCGCGAGCCTCGGACAGGATCAGCGTAAACAACAACCGCTGCATCGCGGGGTTATAGCGAACCGGCACGTCGGTGATCAGCTCGGCCAGCCGGTCGGCATCACTATTCTGCCAAAGGTGCACCGGCAGGCCGGTCACCGACGACGACACAAGCCCCAACGGCTGTGACAGCGCCTCAAGCGGAGAGACTTGGATATCCGGCTGAATGCCCGTTTCCGTGACCGGTGGTTCCAACAGGACAGTCCCTGGCAGGTTTTCCGGAGGGTCCGTCAGCCAATCGATGACAGAAAGAGGAGCCTGCTGCGCCTGCGCTGATCCAGCCAGCAATAAGGCAGCCAGTGCGGCTTTATTCAACATTCAGGATTACCGGCTCTCGGATCTCGTCTTGCGGGGCCGAGAAATCCACCCCGAATATCGGACCCAAATACGCATATCCCACCAGCCCGACAAAACACAGGCAAACAATATATATCAGGAACTTGATCAGACGGCCCATTGCTCAACGCTGCCCCAATTTTGTCTTTTGCCATAGTTATAGCTGGCATTTTTCGTAAGATCACGTCATTCACGTTGAAATGAGCGAAATTAAGCATAACGCCCACACAGAAGGTACTGATGCGGTCTTTGAACTGCACAAAACCGTCGTTCTTGTTGGCATGATGGGGGCTGGAAAGACGGCTGTGGGCCGTGCTTTGGCCGCAAGGCTGGGTGTTCCCTTCCTCGACAGCGACGCCGAGATCGAATCGGCCGCCAATATGACCATCCCCGAGATATTTGAGCGTGATGGTGAACCGTTCTTTCGCGCCAAGGAAAGTCAGGTCATTGGGCGTCTGCTGGACGAGGAAAAAGGCATCCTGTCAACTGGCGGCGGCGCTTTTCTTTCCGATCAGAACCGCCAGATGATCACCGAACGCGGGGTCTCGGTCTGGCTGCGGGCTGACTTGAAGGTGTTGTGGAACAGGGTCAAACATAAGGACACACGGCCTTTGCTGCGCACGGCTGAACCTTATGCGACCTTGCGCGCCTTGTATGAAGCCCGCGTCCCGGTTTATGCGCAGGCAGGTCTGACAGTTGAGTCCGATGGCGAAACCTCGATTGAAAATATGGTGGACCGGGTGGTGGAGTCGATGTTGACGCGCCCCGACGTATTGGAACGGAAGTAAATGCACCAAACCGTACATGTAGAGTTGGGCGAACGCTCGTATGACGTGGAAATCGGGCCTGACCTGCTGGAACAATCCGGCACGATGATTGCGCCCTTGCTGCGCCGGCCCAAGGTCGCCGTTCTGACGGACGAGAACGTGGCCGAGTTGCACCTGAATGCGTTGCGAGATGGTCTGGCAACAGCTGGTATCGAAATGACCTCGCTGGCCTTGCCTGCAGGAGAAGCCACCAAAAGCTGGCAGCATTTTGAACGAGCGGTTGAGTGGCTGTTGTCGGAAAAGGTAGAACGTCGCGACGTGGTTATCGCCTTGGGTGGCGGGGTCATCGGTGATCTTGCGGGATTTGCTGCGGCCGTTTTGCGGCGCGGTGTCCGTTTTGTCCAGATACCGACCTCGTTGCTGGCACAGGTGGACAGTTCTGTTGGCGGAAAAACCGGCATCAACGCTCCACAGGGCAAAAACCTGATTGGGGCATTCCATCAGCCGTCTCTGGTTCTGGCGGACACCTCGGTTCTAGGCACGATGACCCAGCGGGATTTCCTGTCGGGCTATGGCGAGGTGGTCAAGTACGGCCTGCTGGGCGATGCAGAGTTCTTTGAATGGCTCGAAAGAAACGGTCCCGACGTTTCGGGTGGCGATATGGCCGCGCGCGTGCGGGCGGTGACACGCTCGGTTCAGATGAAGGCCGACATCGTAGCCCGCGACGAGACTGAGCAGGGCGACCGTGCGCTGCTGAACCTTGGGCACACTTTCTGTCACGCGCTTGAAGCGGCCACCGGGTATTCTGATCGCCTGTTGCACGGCGAGGGTGTCGCTATCGGCTGTGCACTGGCGTTTGAGCTGTCCTCTCGTCTTGGGCTGTGCTCACAGGAGGAACCGAGCCGTGTTCGGGCGCACCTACGTGCAATGGGAATGAAAACCGATCTGGCCGACATTCCCGGAGATCTGCCGGATGCCGAAGCGCTGGTTGACCTGATGGCGCAGGATAAAAAGGTCATCGACGGGCAGTTGCGGTTTATTCTTGCCCGCGGAATCGGGCAGGCGTTCGTCACTTCGGACGCCCCAAGGGACGCTGTGTTGTCCGTGCTTGAAGACGCATTGGCGACGATCTGATCACCGTCCGCGGATCACCATCAGTTCACCGATGTTTTCGCGGGTGATGTAGCCGACCATTGTCCCGGCCTGGGTGCAAACTGCGACGGCGGGAGCACCCTTGTGTAGTTTCCCCAGCACGGTTTCCAGGCCGGTGGTCAATTCAACGCGCGGGATCTCGGTTTCCATGATCGAAGTTGCCAGATCGGACCGAGGTGCCTCTTGCGCCATGGCAGTGAACAGCGTGCCGCGTGCCATAAAGCCCAGCAGGTCTCCATTCGGACCCAACACGGGGAATTCGTGTTGGGTGGTGTGAATGACGGCCTGTGCGGCGGTTGCAAGCGTGTCGGTGGGCGATAGGGCGTGAAACTCGGTAATCATCGCGTCGCGGGCCAGCACCCGCCGCGCGACTGAGCGCATGGCCACATCGTGGCTTTCCGCATTGGCAGCGACGAACACAAAGACGGCGATCAAAACCAGCAGGGGGTTACCAGTGCTCAACCCGAGAAAACCAAACGCCACCGCCACCACCTGACCCGCAAGGGCGGCGATACGTGTGGCTTTTACCCGATCCATCTTCAGACACAAAAGCGCACGGAAAACCCGGCCGCCATCCATGGGGAAGGCCGGGATCATGTTGAATACGGCCAGCAGCAAGTTCACATAGGCCAGCCGGTTCAACAGTCCGGCGCTGGTCGAATCGATCCGGGCCAGAGACTCCAGCGTCATTCCGGCCCCCATGGCCATCAAAACGATCCAGATCACAATATTTACCGCCGGCCCGGCCAGAGCGACCCAGACTTCTTCCATGGGCTTCTCGGGCATCCTTTCGAGCCGGGCAAGCCCGCCGATAGGCAGCAAGGTGATGTCAGGGGTTTTGATGCCGTAGCGCCGCGCCATCAGCGCGTGGCCGAACTCATGCGCGACAACGCAGGCAAACAGGGCCAGAACAAAGACCAGGTTGTCGATCGCGGCGGGCACCCCGCCTTTGGAATAAGCCGCAAAGGCGACCCAGCCCAGTAACAGAAAAAAGGTGACATGGACCCTCAGTTCCGACCCCAGTACCCGGCCGAGTGAGAAGGACCATGTCATGTTTCGTCTCCGTTTGCCTTAGAACGGAATCTCGTCGTCGTCGATTCCGCCGGATGCAGGTGCAGGGGCAGGGGCGCTGGACTGTCCGCCATAGGGGTCGCCATAGCCGCCGCCCGCCTGACCACCGCCATAGCTGCCTGACTGTCCGCCGCCATAACCGCCGCCGCCTCCGCCTTCGCCGCGCGCATCCAGCATCACAAGGGTCGAGCCGAAGCCCTGAAGAACAACCTCAGTCGAATAACGGTCCTGACCAGATTGGTCCTGCCACTTGCGGGTCTGCAATTGCCCTTCGAGATAGACCTTCGAGCCTTTGCGCAGATATTGCTCCGCTACGCGGACAAGCCCTTCGTTGAAGATCGCGACCGAGTGCCACTCGGTGCGCTCACGACGCTCGCCAGTATTGCGGTCTTTCCAGTTTTCGGATGTGGCGATGCGCAGGTTGCATACTTTGCCCCCGTTTTGGAAATTCCTAACTTCAGGATCGCGGCCAAGATTTCCGACCAGAATGACCTTGTTGACTGAACCTGCCATATATTTCCCCGTTCTTGTCTGTGTCGAGAGCGCCCGAATCTGACGCAAAGTTTCTACGCGACCCTATACGGCCTACGTCGTGGTTAAAACACAGTTGATCTGTGCAACGGTCGGCAAGAAATCCCGAAGGTTCTATTTACCACGCTTTCATTTTTGCCTGAAATACCTATACTCGTTAGGGTTCGAGAGCGAGCGGGATTGGCATAAATGCGTTTTTTAGTTGGTTGTTTTTCTGTTCTGTGCCTTGCGCTGGTTTCGGTTCCGGCTGCGGCGGAAACCCTGTCCACCAAAAACCGTAAGGATATTTTTCTCAAACAATCCAAGATTTTAGACTCGCGTGCTGCCACCCAGTACCGCGGCTCTGAACGGCTGAAGCCAAAAACAGCGCAGCCAACTCAAGTCATCAAGCGATATAATGGTAAATATCGCGGCCAATACCTGGCGCTGGCGCGGCAAGCAGCCCGGAAACACAGTGTCCCAGAAGAATTGTTCTTGCGACTGGTGCAACAGGAAAGCGGATGGAACCCGCACGCGGTGTCTCACAAAGGGGCACTGGGTTTGGCGCAGCTGATGCCTGGAACCGCGCGTCTTTTGGGTGTGAACCCGCATGATCCGAAGCAAAATCTGGAAGGCGGGGCCCGTTATTTGTCGTGGCAGTATCGCAAGTTCAAATCCTGGCGGCTGGCGCTGGCGGCTTATAACGCCGGTCCGAAAGCCGTGGAAAAGCACGGCGGCGTGCCACCTTACAAAGAAACCCAGAACTATGTGAAAGTGATCTGGGGCGGCTGATAAACTACCAACCCAAGTCAGAAAAGAACCGGCGCTGTGGCCGGTTCTTTGCGTTTGGGCCGTTACTCGGCCGCGATTTTGATGACCGGCTCCATTCGAGCCAGAACTTCTTCGGACAGATGGCATTTGACCTGATGTCCGTCCGTCAGGGTTTTTACCGGCGGCACATCTTTCTCGCACAGCCCGCCCGGCACTTCGGATTTCCAGCGACAGCGCGTCTGGAAAGGGCACCCCGGGGGCGGGTTCATGGCCGAGGGGATATCACCATCCAGAACGATATGCGCTTTTTCAACCGACGTATCCGCGATGGGAACAGCACTCAGCAACGCTTCGGTATAGGGGTGATAGGGCGGCGAGAACACCTGATCGGTGCTCCCCAGCTCGACCACATGGCCCAGATACATCACCATCACCCGGTCGCTAAGATAGCGCACAATCGACAGGTCGTGACTGATGAACAGCAAGGTGGTCTTGTGTTCGCGCTGAATCTCCATCAACAGGTCGGTCACCGCCGCCTGTACAGACACATCCAAAGCCGACACAGGTTCGTCCGCAACAACGATCCGCGCATCGCCGGCAAAGGCGCGCGCAATACCGACGCGCTGTTTCTGTCCACCGGACAACTGACGCGGCATCCGATCGGCAAAGGCGCGCGGTAGCTTCACCAGGTCCAACAATTCCAGCATGCGTTGTTTTCGTTCGGCCTCGGAATTTCCCACGCCAAAGATTTCCAGCGCGCGGATGATTTGTCGCCCAACGGTCATCGAGGGGTTCAGAGTGTCAAACGGGTTCTGGAACACCATTTGAACTTCGCCCACGGTCTTGGCATCCCGCTCTTCGATCGGAACGTCCTCGATATTGCGGTTGTCTAGCAGGATTTGCCCATCTGTGGCCGTTTCAAGCCCCATCAAAACCTTGGCAAAGGTGGATTTACCGCACCCAGATTCGCCCACAATCGCCAGCGTCTCAGATTCATGTGCCTCAAAGCTCAGTGTTTCGTTGGCCTTGACCACCTTCTTCTCACCGCCCCCGAACAACGCATTGGCGGCTACTTCATAGTATTTCTTGAGGTTGTCCATTTTTAGGACAACGCGGCCGAT
The DNA here is from genome assembly GCF_059612275.1 of Ruegeria sp. CDSA034. Classification (NCBI taxonomy): domain Bacteria; kingdom Pseudomonadati; phylum Pseudomonadota; class Alphaproteobacteria; order Rhodobacterales; family Roseobacteraceae; genus Ruegeria; species Ruegeria sp. CDSA034. The sequence continues at coordinate 428,880 of NZ_JBXWQH010000001.1, read as the reverse complement.
TTCACCTTTTTCTTTCTTGTCGGCCAAAGTGATCGGGGCGTTCCAGTCAATCTCCTTGAACTTCAAACAGCGTGTGTGGTGGCGGTCATTGCCGGGCACAGGCTCCATCAGAATATTCTGCGCGTCGCAGCGGCCTTCTTCGAAATAGTCGCAGCGTGGGCCAAAGTTGCAACCTGACGGGCGTTCGTGGGGCAGGGGAAAGTTCCCGGGAATGGCCACCAGTGGGCGGGCGTTCTTGTCTGCCCCCGGCAGCGGGATCGAGCGGAACAGCGCCTGCGTATAAGGGTGCTGCATCTCGTCGAACACATCGTGGATCGAGCCGCGCTCGACTGCCTCACCCGAATACATCACGCAAAGCCGGTCACAGGTTTCCAGAACCAGACCAAGATTGTGCGAGATGAACAGCATCGAGGTGCCGTATTTCTTACCCAAATCCCTGACTAACTCGACTACGGCGGCCTCAACCGTCACATCCAGTGCGGTTGTCGGTTCATCCAGAATCAACAGCGCCGGCTTCGACATCAGAGCCATCGCGATCACGATACGCTGCTGCTGCCCCCCTGAAAGCTGATGGGGGAACGAATTCAGCATCCGCTCGGGGTCGGGCAGGCGTACGTCCGTTACCACTTCCAATGCACGGGCATAGGCCTCTTCCTTGCCGACTCCCTCGTGGATCATCGGGACTTCCATCAATTGCTTGCCGATCTTCATCGCAGGGTTCAGCGAGGCCATCGGTTCCTGATAGATCATCGCGATCTCATTGCCGCGAATATCGCGCAATTCATCCGCGCTCATCTCGGCCAGATCGCGCCCTTTGAACTTGATCGAACCGCCTACAACCCGCCCGTTCTTGCCGAGGTCCTGCATGACCCCAAGTGCCACAGTGGACTTGCCACAACCGGATTCCCCTACCAGTCCAACAGCCTCGCCGGGCTGTACGCTGACCGAAAAATCCATCACGGCGGGAATTTCCCGAAGGCGGGTGAAGAAAGAAATCGAAAGTTTGTCGATCTCAAGAATTGGGCCGTCATATTCCGCCAATTTGTTCATCTTGTATCTCCTCGCGAGAGTCCGGGGATCCCCTTCATCTGGCTAAAAATATCCTGGGGGTCCGGGGGCAAAGCCCCCGGTCGCTCTCACATCAGTCCTTCAGGCTTTCTTCGCGCAGGCCATCTGCCAGCAGGTTCAGACCAAGAACCAGCGACAGCAAGGCAAAGGCAGGCGGAAGGGCAGGGTGCAGATAGATCGACAACAGCTTGCGCCCTTCGTTGATCGTAGAGCCCCAATCCGGGCTTTCCGGCGGCAGTCCCAATCCAAAGAAACCCAAGGTTCCCAACAGGATCGTGGTATAGCCGATACGCAGACAGAAATCGACGATCAGCGGACCACGTGCATTGGGCAGGATTTCCCACAGCATGATGTACCACGGGCCTTCGCCACGGGTCTGTGCCGCAGCCACGTAATCCCGTGTTTTGATGTCCAGCGCGAGACCGCGCACGATGCGGAACACGGTGGGTGAGTTCACGAAGACAACCGAAACAAACACCACGAGGATACCGCCAGGGATATCGAACAGGTCCAGATAGGTCGGCAAGCCCCAAATGCCGTAATCATCGGTGTTGATGATGTAGCCATCGGTCGAAATCAGCGACAGATACAGCCACAGCGCGATACCCAGAACCCCGATCAACAGCGGAGTGCGGAAATTCGGGCGGGTGTAATACCGCGAGTTCAGCAGAACGCCGATGAACAAGATCGGGAATATGAACAAAACGGCTGCCATATAGTTAGGCACGCCTGTCGCCACGATTTCGGGTGTTACCAGCAGGTAGAACAACAGGATTACCGGGAAAGCCAGGATCAGGTTGGCAAGGAAGGACAGGAACGTGTCCAGACGTCCTCCGTAGTACCCGGCCGGCAGGCCCAGAGTGATCCCGACCATGAAAGCAAACATGGTCGCAAGCGGAGCGATCTGAACTACGATCCACGCACCTTTGACCATTCGGCTAAAGACGTCGCGGGCAAGGTTGTCGCCGCCCAGAAGGTACCAGGCATACTCACCTTCTTCGGGGCTTGGCAGCGGTGTTCCCGGTACTTTGTTCTTCATGCCCGATACTTGAACCAAAGGGTCATGTGTGATGATAAGATCAAGCGCGCCGAAGATGCCGGTGAAGACCCAGAACATCACAAGGCCAAAACCGATCATGCCGATGGGGCTGTCGAACAGTTTGCCGTAAAGGCCGAGGCGACGTTTGAAGGCAATCGACATTGCAAACAGGATGATCAGCGACAACCACACAGGAAGAAACTGCTGCGAGATCGCTCCGATTATCCCGGCACTGGTCCCCATCAGGATGCCAAGGACGATGTAGGCCAAGGCAAGCGCGACACAGGCAGAAAAGCTGTATCTCAGGGCCTTTTGTGTTAGCCCACGTAGCCCGTTGCCGCCGCTTATGGTGCCATCGATATTCACGCTCATCGGGGATTCGGGCAGTACAATGCTGCCGATAATCCAAACGACAATTGATACGATCAACGCGGCAAGCGCGATCATCAGGATAGGGTTCAGAATGGCGATAGAGCCGGTCCAGCTTAGAGGTTCCATGATCTATCTCCCTTAAGAAATACGGATGCGCGGGTTGAGGTAGACATAGCCGATATCGGAGATCAGCTGCGTCACCAGCACGACAAAGACCGACACGACCGAAATCGCCAGCAAGAGCTGAATGTCGTTGTTGCCTGCAGCCTGTACCAGTGCCCAACCGAAACCTTTGTAGTTGAACAGGGTTTCAACAATCACCACGCCATTCAGCAGCCATGGGAACTGCAGCATGATGACGGTAAAGGGCGCGATCAGCGCGTTTCGCAGCGCGTGCTTCATAACGATGTTGCCAAAGGAAACACCTTTAAGCCGCGCGGTTCGGATGTACTGCGCCGTCATGACCTCGGTCATCGACGCGCGGGTCATCCGGGCGATATAGCCCATCCCGTACAGTGAGATGGTCAGTACCGGCAGGAAGAAGTTCTCGAAGGTTGGGTTGTCCATCGCTGACGTCGCCGTGCCCTTGAACCATTTCAGGCCGACGGTCGACGACGTGAAGATCGCGATGAAGATCACGCCCGACACATATTCCGGCGTCGCCGTGGTAATGATCGAGAATGTGGACAGGGACCGGTCCAATGCTGATCCTTCGCGCATCCCGGCCAACACACCCACCAGCAGCGCAGATGGCACCATCAAAACCAGAACCCAGAACATAAGATAGCCGGTATTGCCGAGACGTATACCAACGATTTTGCCGACATCATCCTTGAAAACGGTTGAGTAACCCCAGTCACCCTGCAATACGCCGCAATATCTGGGCGTCGTTTCCTCGGTCGATCCCGGGCGGGTACAAGTCCCAAGGAACGTACCGTCGTCAAGTGTCTTGGAAAAGCCAGGGAGAACGCCCAGCCATTGACCGTACTTGACGAGAGTGGGTTGCAGATAGCCGCGATTGTCCAGCCAGGTCTCAACCTGTTCGTCGGACATCCGCTGGTTGCCCTGCGTTTTCGCAAGCTTTTCCAGGTTCGGGTAGAGGTTGGTCAGAAAGAAGACCACGAAAGTCAGGCACAATGCAGTAAGAAGCATGACGCCGAACCGTCGGAGGATGAATAGTCCCATGATGGCCCCTGTTGTTCGGGTGTTCCGCAGATCATTGGACCATTGTCTGGCCTCGGACATCCGACCCCGTGTCGGCCTGTCTGCGGCTGGAAAGGGGCGCCCTGTTCAGGCGCCCCCATTAACGTCTGGCAGGTTTTAGGCCGCCCAACCCCATTTATAGTGGTGGTGCTCGAAGGACACGTGCATGTCGGTGCCGACAAGACCGTCCTTCATGTGGCGATACAGCGAACGCCAGTAAGGCTGAATGGTGACGCCTTCTTCCTGGATCATCGCCTCGCCCTTGGCGACCACTTCACGGCGCTTGTCGGCATCCGCGATGGCCAGCGCTTCGGTCAGAAGCGCGTCAAACTCGGCATTTGCCCAGCCGAATTCGTTCCAGGCTTCACCGGTACGATAGGCCAGAGCCCAGATTTGCACGCCCAGTGGACGGTGGTTCCAGTTGGTCGAGCTGTAGGGGTATTTCGCCCAGTCGTTCCAGAACGTGTTGCCCGGCAGAACGGTCCGCTTGACCTTGATACCCGCGTCACGCAGCTGCGCTGCAACCGCGTCGGTGGTGTTCCGGCGCCAGTCATCGTCGATCGAGATCAGCTCGTGCTCGAAATCGATCATTCCGGCTTCTTCCATCAGCGCGCGCGCGCCTTCCGGGTCAACCTTCTGCGGCGGCAGTTCGTAATAGTCCGGGTGGATTGGACCAACATGGTGGTTTTCCGCAGGCGAACCGCGACCGCCGTAACCCAATTCCAGACAGATCGAGTTATCAACCGCCATTTGCAGAGCCTGACGCACACGCTTGTCTTCGTAAGGCTTCTTGCCGTCAATCTCGGCCAACTGGTTCGGGCGGACGACGATGGTGTTCATGGTTACAACTTCGGACTTCACATAGCCGAGGCTGTCCATCACATCGATGAATTCACCAACCGATTCATACAACATGTCGACTTCATCGGATTCCAGCGCGGCCAGCCATGCGGACGGGTCGGTGCCGTAGTCAATGTAGACGATGCTGTCCAGCGCCGGGCGACCAAAGATTTCTTCGCCCCACCAAGTGTGGTTCTCGTTGCGAACGAGGGTGGCTTTCACGCCGACTTCCAATTCCTGCACAAGATATGCGCCGGTGCCCACATTGTTGAGCAGATCGGTTTCACTGAACGAGCTGTGTACAATAGCCGCCGGATAATCTGCCATGCCCGCAATCAGCGAGATGTCAGAAGCTGGCAGGTTCAGTTTGACGGTGTTGGCATCGACAACTTCGATTGCGCCGTCAATGGCCTGACCAGATTCAGGATCGATCAGTGTCGCAAAGCGACCTGCCATCGAGTTGGTTTCCGAACTCTTGTCACACCAGCGCCCAATGTTGCGGGCCACATCTTCCGCGGTGAAGTCGTCACCGTTGTTCCATTTGACGCCCGGGCGGACTTTCAGAGTGTAAACGGTTGCGTCGTCGTTGACTTCCCAGCCCTCCAGCAACATGCCGCGGAACGTACCGTCCGAGTTGTACTCGACCAGATACTCGAGCGTGCCGCGGGTGACGTTCGCGATCTGCGACCAGTCATAGGTGCGTGGGTCTTTCAGGGCGCGCACTTCCTGCTGAACGCGCAGGGTGCCGCCTTCTTTCTTTGCATCTTCTCCGGCCGCTCGCGCCGGGGCAGCCAGTCCGATCATGCCATAGGCTGCGGCGGCGGTGACCCCAAGGCCCGTGGTGCGGGTCAAAAACTCGCGTCGGTTCAGTTTGCCGTCCCGATATTCCTGTGCGTGCATTTCTGCCGCCCAGTGCATCGGTGCTCCGGTCATTGTTTGATTATTCATTAACGTTACTCCCTGTGAGACAGTATTTTTTGGATGAAGTGGCGAACCGCTCAGGCCGGAATGCTCAGGCCGGCAGGTTCATTGGTCTTCTGATCTCGGATTTCGGACATCCCCATGACCGACATTCGGCACCAGAATTTTGGTGAGGTCAATGTTCGAAATCGTCATTCGAGGTACAAAAACGACATTGACGGGCTGAGTTTAACGCTATCAGCTTTTTCAGCCCCAGGGGAATCCCTTGGCAGGTTCAGTTTCGCGCCAGTGGATTCGCCGCGAATTCTCTGCATGTGTGTTCGCGATCAGTGCGACTTCAACCGCATCAGGTATCACTTTGATAAATCAACCCGATTCCAGCTTTTCATGCGGGCGCGAAACCAGGTGCGCTGTCGTTTGGCGAATTGGCGGGTCGAGATCGTGGCCCGTTCGCGGGCCTCATCCAACATCATGGTGCCGTCGAAATAGGCCATCAACTCGGGTACTCCGATGGCTTTGAATGCCGGAAGCGACGGATCATAGCGGTCCCGCATCCTTTCAACCTCGGTCAATGCACCGGTGTCCAACATCAGGTCAAAGCGGCGCGTGATGCGGTCCAAAAGCCATTGTTTATCCACGTCGAAAACGATGGGCACTGTTTTCTTCACGTCCAAAACCGGGGGTGGTGTGGCGTCTTGCCAGTCACTGAGGTTTCGACCGGTGGCATTGTACACTTCCCATGCCCGCTGAACACGGGCGCGGTTTTGTGTGTCGATCCGGGCCAGTGTCTGCGCATCCACACCCGCGATCAGAGTCTGCAAGGTCAGGCTGTCCGCCTCGGCCCGGATTTCGGACGGTGTAGGTGGAATATCGGCCATACCTTCGGTCAGCGCAGAAAAATATAGGCCGGTGCCCCCTACAATAATGGGGCGTGCGCCGCCGGTCAGCAGCGGTTTCACCTCGCGCAGCCAATGGCCGGTGGAGTAGTCCTGATCATATGAGATATGTCCGTACAGAAGATGCGGCGCGCGGGCTTCCTCCTCAGCCGACGGACGGGCGGAAATTACGCGCCAGCAATCGTAGACCTGGCTGGCATCGGCATTCACGATGACGCCGCCGAACTGTTCGGCGATCAACAGGGCAAGGGCGGACTTTCCGGACGCGGTTGGACCGGCAATCAGAACAGGTTTCCCATCAGGAATGGGGGGCAGGCGGCCCAATATCTGCGATCTCGCGGGTTCGGTCATCTCGGACTGCCTTATTCCTTACCAATCGCATTGAACCTGCGGCGGTTTTGCTTCATTTTGCGCCTGAAAATAAACCCGTGCCAGCCCGGAGCGCAACATGACCATTTCCCCGACCACCGACACCGCCGAAATCACAAAGGCAAGGTATGATCGCGTAATGCTGAAAATCTCGGGCGAGGCGCTTATGGGCGATCAGGGGTTTGGCCTGCATCCGCCCACAGTTCAGCGCATCGCGCAAGAGATCAAATCTGTGCACGATTTGGGTGTCGAGATCTGCATGGTGATTGGCGGGGGCAACATCTTCCGCGGTCTCAGCGGATCGGCACAGGGGATGGAACGGACTACGGCTGATTACATGGGCATGCTGGCAACGGTCATGAACGCGCTGGGGATGCAGTCCGCGCTGGAAGAAATCGGCGTTTTCACCCGGGTAATCTCAGCCATCCGCATGGATGAGGTTTGCGAGCCCTACATTCGCCGTCGCGCCGTGCGCCACCTTGAGAAAAAACGGGTCTGCATCTTTGCTGCCGGAACCGGAAACCCGTATTTCACCACCGACACCGCCGCGACCCTGCGCGCCAACGAAATGGCGTGTCAGGCGATCTTCATGGGTAAAAATGGCGTCGATGGTGTTTATGACAAGGACCCCAAGGAACACGCGGATGCCGTGCGGTACGACACCGTCAGCTATGATGATGTTCTGGCCAAACGCCTGCGGGTCATGGACGCGTCGGCCATTGCGCTGGCGCGCGACAACAATCTGCCGTTGATTGTCTTCGGGCTGGACGAACCGGGCGGGTTCCGGGGCATTTTGGCCGGTGAGGGGACCTACACCAAAGTTCAGGGCTAAACCGCTTTACAGTTTGCTTAAAAGCCGGGTTTGGATGCCCGGCTTTTTTGTGCGCGTTTAGCAAACCTGAACGCTTGACGAACCATCTCAGTCCTTGCAATTTGACCGCGTTCCCGTGCCGGATCGGTAGCGGGGGCTGTCTGCGCCTATCGCGTGGACTGGGCTGGAAGACCTGCCATGATTTCTGAGGGTTTCGAAATCATGCTCGGACACCTCTTGAATGAACGCGCATGATCAAGGAGAGAAGTGCCATGAGCACTCTGGATATCAATTTTGTCCGGTCACAGTTTCCGGCCTTTTCCGAGCCCAGCCTGCAAGGGCAGGCATTCTTCGAAAACGCTGGTGGGTCATACACTTGCAAGCCGGTTCTCGACCGCCTGACGCGGTATTATACCCAGCGCAAAGTGCAACCCTATGCACCCTATGAGGCCAGCCGTCTTGCCGGCGAGGAAATGGACGAAGCCCGGGCACGCATGGCAGCCATATTGGGCGTCGAGACGGATGAGTTGAGCTTTGGCCCTTCGACCACGCAGAACACCTATGTTCTGGCGCAAGCTTTCCGCCAATGGATGCAACCGGGTGAGGCCATCATTGTCACCAATCAGGATCATGAGGCAAATTCAGGTCCGTGGCGGCGGCTAGCGGACGAGGGGATCGAAATCCGCGAATGGCAGATTGATCCCGAAACCGGGTCGTTGAATCCGATGGATCTGGAAAACCTATTGGATGAAAACGTGCGTCTGGTGTGTTTTCCCCATTGCTCGAACGTGATCGGAGAGATCAACCCGGTTACCGAGATCACCGCGATTGCCCATGCGGCGGGGGCATTTGTATGCGTTGACGGCGTATCCTATGCACCACACGGGTTTCCGAATGTTGGTGATCTGGGGCCGGATATCTATCTGTTTTCGGCCTACAAAACATATGGGCCGCATCAGGGTTGTATGGTCATCCGGCGTACGCTGGGGGAGATGCTGCCGAACCAGGGGCACTATTTCAACGGCGACGTGCTGTACCAACGGTTTACTCCGGCGGGACCGGACCATGCCCAGATTGCGGCCAGCGCGGGCATGGCGGATTATATTGATCTGCTGTGCGACCATCATAGCGGGCCAACCGGCGAAGCGGCCGAGCGTGGTTCATTCGCCCATGATCTGATGCGCTCGCACGAGGTCGCATTGCTGCAACCAGTTCTGGATGCGGTCAAAGACCGCAACGCCGTTCGCCTGATCGGAACATCCGATGCCAGCCACCGCGCGCCGACTGTGGCCCTGGCGCTGAACCGCAATGCCGAAGCGGTTGCCGCCGATCTGACTGGATATGGAATCATGGCCGGCGGAGGTGATTTCTATGCCGTGCGCCCGTTGACCGCGATGGGGGTTGATCCGGATCAGGGCGTGCTGCGGGTCAGTTTCACGCACTATACGTCTCAACAGGAAATTGATCAGCTTTTGAATGCACTAGACGACGTTTTGTGATCCAATTCCGCCTCTGCTTCGTAACCGAAGAAAGAAGAAAAGAGCAGGGCGGACATGGAACAGCAGCGGTCACCGATCATAATGTGGTTCCGACGGGATTTGCGCCTGTCGGATCACCCTGCACTGAGCGCCGCGCTTGAGAGCGGGCGACCGATCATACCAGTTTTCATTCTGGACCACACGGTCCAGGCTTTGGGCGCAGCGCCGAAATGGCGTCTTGGATTGGGCCTAAAGGCTTTTGCCCAGGCGCTAGAACAGGCTGGCGGGCGCCTGATCCTGCGGCATGGGGATGCGCTGACCGTTTTGCAGCAGCTTGTCGTCGAAACTGGTGCAAGCGATGTGTTTTGGTCTCGGGCCTATGACCCAGACGCCATTGCCAGAGATACGAAAGTCAAGACGGCTCTGACCGACCAGAGTATCACGGTTAAATCCTTCGCGGGCCATCTTTTGTTCGAACCTTGGACAGTTGCGACGAAAACAGGGCAGCCGTTCCGTGTGTTCACTCCAATGTGGCGTTCAGTGCGCAGCCGGGATGTTCCGGCCCCAAACAACGCTGTGTCTCATCTCATACCGCCCGCGATGTGGCCCGTTTCTGAAAACCTTGAGGATTGGCATCTGGGCGCGCAGATGCGCCGCGGAGCATCCGTGGTCACACCCCATGTCCGACCGGGCGAAACCGCAGCTTTTGAGGCGTTGCATCAATTTCTGGACCGCATCCCCGACTATTCAGATCACCGGGATCGTATGGACTTGGACGGAACATCCAACCTGTCCGAATATCTGTCTTTAGGTGAAATAGGCCCGCGCAGTGTCTGGCACGCAGTTCAGCGGGCCGGGATGACGGGAGTTCAGGGGGGCGAACCCTATTTGCGCCAATTGGTCTGGCGCGAGTTTGCTTATCACCTGATGTATCACACTCCATCCTTGCTCAGCGGTAATTGGAAGCCGGAGTGGGATAGATTTCCCTGGAATACTGATGCGGAGCAGCCCGAAGTTCTCGCGTGGAAGCAGGCGAAAACCGGCGTTCCGGGCGTCGATGCGGGGTTACGGCAGATGTATGTGACAGGGCGGATGCACAATCGGGCCCGGATGATCGTGGCGAGCTACCTGACCAAGCATCTCATGACGCATTGGAAAATTGGCATGGATTGGTTCGCGGATTGTCTGGTCGACTGGGATCCGGCGGCAAACGCTATGGGCTGGCAATGGGTTGCAGGGTCGGGGCCGGATGCCTCGCCATTCTTTCGCATCTTCAATCCGCATACCCAGCAGGAAAAATTCGATCCGCAATCGGACTTCGTTCGGCATTGGATTGCTGAGGGGCAGAGCAATCCACCAGCAACAGCACTGGCGTATTTTGATGCGGTTCCGAAGTCATGGAACCTCAGCCCACAGGACCCATACCCGCAACCCGTTGTCACTTTGGCAGCCGGTCGGGCGCGTGCATTGGCGGCCTATGAGGGCCGAAAAAACCAGTAACGAATTGAAAACTTGCCACAAACACAAACTCGGCCTAGCCTGTTTGCGCGGCCGCACAGAGGAGAGCGGATGACTTTGATGACCACCGAGGGGCAGAAAGACCTGCCCAGATACTTTGCGCAAGTATTCAAAATGGTTAGCCGGATGCAGTCTGGCCGATTGGACATCGGACTGCCGGATGGTCGTGTCTTCCGAACCGAGGGCACCAAACCCGGGCCGGTTGCGCGTGTGGATATCCACAATCCAGACGTTTTTGCCCGCCTGGTCCGTGAGGGTGAACTTGGTTTTTCCGACGCATATCTGGAAGGTGACTGGAGCACGCCGGACCTGCGATCCTTTATGGATCTGGTGCATATGGGTAATGAAACGGTCTACGACGATTTCACCGGCAAAGTCCTTGTGCAGATGTATGAGCGGTTACGGTTCTGGTTGCACCGCAATAACCGGACACAGGCCAAAAAGAACATCTCGTACCATTATGATCTGGGCAATGATTTCTATCGTTTGTGGCTTGATGACACGATGACCTATTCCAGCGCACTGTTCGAAACAGGGCAGGAAAGTCTGGAAAAGGCGCAAACCGCAAAATATGCCAGCATGGTCGATGAAATGGGTGCAAAACCCGGAGATCATATTCTTGAGATTGGCTGTGGCTGGGGTGGGTTCGCTGAATACGCTGCGAAAGAGCGTGGCCTGCGGGTCACAGGTCTGACGATCAGTCAAGAGCAGTTGAATTTTGCGAGGCAGCGTATTGAAAATGCTGGTCTTTCAGATTTGGTTGAATTCAAATTGCAGGATTACCGGGATGAGCGTGGCCAGTATGACGGAATTGCATCGATCGAGATGTTCGAAGCGGTAGGTCAAAAGTACTGGCCTGTGTATTTCGACACTGTGCGTGAGCGATTAAAACCCGGGGCGCAAGCGACGTTGCAAATTATCACTGTCGCGGATCATAGATGGGATGTGTATCGTAACGGTATTGATTTCATTCAGAAATATATTTTCCCGGGCGGCATGCTTCCGGCGCCTTCCATTTTGAAGGAACAAGTTGCTCAGGCGGGTTTGAAAGTCGTCAATTCGAAAGAATTCGGTAAAAGCTATGACCTGACCCTGCGCCGCTGGTATGACACGTTCAACGGCAAGTGGGACGAAATCTCGGAAATGGGCTTTGATGAGCGTTTTCGCCGCATGTGGAATTATTATTTGACCGCCTGCGGAGCAGCCTTTGACACCGGTAATTGCGATGTGACACAGATCACTATAGCGAAACCGAGTTAAGGAACGGACTTCAGAAATGCCCACTGCCCCCAAGCTTGTTTCTGGCTTATGCCTTTTGATCGTGGCGTTCTTAGTTTCGAGTATGGTCATCGAAAACGGTGATGAAGGTAAGAACTACGGTATGTTTACTTACGTAAACATGGCGTTGGGCGTGATTTGCGGTTGGTGGATCATGGGCAAGCGTGCCGGCCGGGGCTGGACGGCCGCAATCAACAACGGCTTGACCGGAATGGCGGCGCTGGTGTTCTGGGGCCTGTTTGTTCAGGGTGTAAACGAAATGCTCCGCTTGGCAATGCGCCATCGGTATGACGGCCCGTTCGAGGCGCTGATCTCCATCTTTAAAATCGGTGTTGAATATGGTCAGCAACTTGTGGTGCCCGAAATCTTGTGGACTTTGATCATTGGGGCTCTGATCACTGGGCTGGTCACCGAGGAAGCAGCCCGCCGGTGGCGGTGAGCTAACAACTTAAAGTACGAAAGAACCCAACAGTGTCAGATCTGTTCTTTTATGGCACGCTGCGGCACTTGCCATTGCTGGAGCTTGTCTTGGGACGTCCAGCGTCCGAACTTGAATTTGCCCAAGCCACTCTGAAAGATCATGCAGTCCATAGCGTGCAGGATCAGGCCTTTCCTATGATTGTTCATGAGGAAGGCAGTCTGGCCAAAGGGTTATTGCTCCGGGGATTGAGTGAGGAAGATCAGAACCGTTTGGTCTTCTACGAGGGTGGCTTTGATTACGACCTGCGGGAGCAGACAGTTGATCTGGCCGACGGGTCGATATCGCAAGCCCTTGTGTTCTACCCTGAGCCGGGGCTTTGGAACCGCGGCGGTCTCTGGTCGCTGCAGGGCTGGTTGGATGAGTGGGGCGCGATGACGATGCTCGCCGCGCAAGAGGTTATGGGTTTTTACGGCAAGGTTGATGCGGAACAAATTGCGCGAAGCTTTCCGTCGATCCGCACGCGAGCATGGGCAAAGCTGGCTGCCCGTCAACGTGCGACAGGTGATGCACGAGACACTGCCAAAGACGTCATCGTGCACGGTCGTAAACCGGCCTATGTCAATTATTTCGGGATGGAAGAAGTCGCATTGCAGCATCGCCAATACGATGGCTCGATGGGCAAAGTGCTGAACCGCAGCAGCCTGATGCAGGGCAGCGCCGTGATCGTCCTGCCATATGATCCCGTGCGCGACACGGTTTTGTTAGTCGAACAATTTAGGGCACCGATCTTTCTGGCTGAAGATCCTGAACCCTGGATGTGGGAGCCGGTCGCCGGGATGATCGACCCAGGCGAAACGCCGGAACAGGCGGCCCTGCGCGAGGCCGAAGAAGAAGCCCAGATTGCGCTGAACCGGCTGGAATATGCAGGCGGCGCGTATTCCTCCAGCGGGTCATCGACTGAGTATCTATACCTTTTTGTCGGGCTGGCTGATCTGACCATGACCATCGAAGATGGTGGGTTGGCAACGGAGGGTGAGGATATCCGAACCCAGATTCTGCCTTTCAGTGAATTCATGGACAGGGTTGACAGTCATGGGTTCAAGGATTTGCCGCTTTTGGCGGTGGCCCATTGGCTTGCACGTCACCGTGAGCGCCTGCGCGGGTGATTTTCGCCGCTTGTGGTCGTCGCGCACCACAGGTAAATCTGCGTTGATCCGAAATGAAATGAGGGCGCCATGCGCATTGCACGAGACCTTGCCGACGCAGTCGGAAAAACCCCGCTGATCCGCCTGCGTCGCATCAGCGAAGAGACCGGGTGCGAGATTCTCGGCAAGGCCGAATTCATGAACCCCGGCCAGTCGGTCAAGGATCGTGCGGCGCTCTACATCATCCGCGATGCCATTGCGCGTGGTGACCTGAAACCGGGCGGCACCATTGTCGAAGGTACGGCGGGTAACACCGGGATCGGTTTGGCGCTTGTTGGTGCGTCGATGGGGTTCAAGACCGTCATTGTCATCCCGGAAACGCAGTCCGAAGAGAAAAAGGACATGCTGCGACTAGCTGGGGCTCAGCTGGTTCAGGTTCCGGCCGCACCGTATCGCAACCCCAACAATTTCGTACACTATTCCCGTCGTTTGGCCGAAGAACTGGCGCAGACCGAGCCCAACGGCGCGATCTGGGCCAACCAGTTCGACAATGTTGCGAACCGTCAGGCGCATGTGGAAACGACCGGTCCCGAAATCTGGGAACAGACCGATGGCAAAGTTGACGGGTTCGTCTGTGCCGTGGGCTCGGGCGGTACATTGGCGGGCGTAGCGGACGCGTTGCAGCCCAAAGGCGTCAAGATCGGTCTGGTCGATCCGATGGGGGCTGGGCTGTATTCGTATTACACCACCGGCGAAATCGCGATGGAGGGCGGCTCGATCGCCGAAGGCATCGGTCAGGTGCGTATCACCAAGAACCTTGAGGGGTTCAAACCTGACTTTGCGTATCAGATGACGGATAACGAGGCGCTGCCTTACATCTTTGATCTGCTGCGCGATGAAGGCCTGGTCATGGGCGGTTCAACCGCCATTAACATGGCTGGTGCGGTACGTCTGGCCAAAGATCTGGGACCGGGCCACACCATCGTGACCATCCTGTGTGACTACGGAACTCGCTATCAGTCCAAGCTGTTCAACCCGGACTTTCTGCGTGAAAAGGAATTGCCTGTCCCGGACTGGATGACCGAAGCTCCACGCAGTATCCCCGGCGTTTTTGAGGACGTGTGATGCTGCGGCGTGTTCGCCTGTTCCTGACCCTTGTTGCGGTTTGTTTTGCGATAGTTTGCGGCCCCGCTGCCGCGCAGCTTACAGATCGTCAAAGCGAATACTATCAAGGCTGGGTCAAAACGGCGGACCGTGCCGAGACGGTAATCGAGGCCGATCGTGCGTCGAACGCTTCGCTCGAAAACCTGCGCTCAGAGATCAACGGCTATAGAGATGATTTCAATCGGGCACGCGGTGCAAACACCGAACGCATCCAGACGCTTGAAAATCAGATCAAGGCTCTTGGTGCTGCGCCCGAAGGCGACGCCACCGAACCGGAAGACATTGCCACACTACGAAAGCACCTAAACGAGCAGCTGAACAGTTTGCGCGTCCCGCAGATCATCTCAGAAGAGGCATTCAGCCGGGCCAATGGTCTGATATCCGAGATAGATAAACTTTTGCGGGACCGTCAGGCGAAAGAACTTTTAGAGCGCGGACCGTCGCCCCTGAACCCCTCCTACTGGCGACCGGCTTGGGTTGATGTGAACGAAGCTGCGCAAGCGTTGTTCAACGAAGCGCGTCGGAACCTGAAAACTGACGTGGTGCATGAACGATTGCGGTCCCGTGGGCTGGGAATTCTGGCCTTGGTTTTCGTCGCCGGCGTGCTGCTGTTTTACGGTAAGCGCTGGTCGGAAGCCGCTGGTGCGCGTCTGCGAGCACTTGGGGGGCAGGGAAGTGGCGTATGGACGTTCCTGACCTCGTTGCTGCGTATTATCCTCCCCTGGTTCGGCGTCTGGCTTCTGGTTCAGGCGGTTGTGATGACAGGTGTCCTGGGGCTGCGCGGGACGCTGTTGATGGAAAACGTGCCCTATTGGGCGGCGATCATCCTTTATTATGACTGGATTGGCCGACAGGTCTACGTGCTGCAAGCGGCGCAGGGGTTCAAAAAACTGTCCCGCCAGAAAGTCACTGAGTTACGCGTCTACCTCGATTTTCTTGCCGGGCTCCTGATCCTGCATGAACTGGTGAACCTGTTCGATCAGATCGAAAATATCTCGGATGCGACGCGCGCCGTCGTCGCCTTTCCGGTCATCGTCGCAACAGCTTTGATTCTTCTTCGCGTCCGTCGCGTCCGCAGTGTTGATGTCCCGGTCGATGCAGGTGAGCCGTCCGAAACGGCCCGCGCTGCCGGGTTCAGCCAACTGATCGAGTTCATTCGACGCGCTTTGTTCTTCCTGGGGATCGCCAGCCCGATTTTAGCGATGCTGGGGTATACGAATGCGGCTGAGGCAATCGTTTTCCCGGCCGTGCGTTCATTGGTTCTTATTGCAGCGCTGGTCATCGTCCAACGCTTCCTGACGTCTGTTTACGGCTGGCTTGGCGGGCAGGGCGATAAGGCCAAGGACTCGCTGTTTTCGGTTCTCATCGGCTTTGCAATGGCCATTGTGGCTATGCCCGTGCTCGCGCTGTATTGGGGTGCGCGTCAAACCGACCTGCAGGAAGTCTGGTCGCGCCTGCTGCAGGGGTTTGACATTGGCGGGGTAACCATCTCGCCCAGCAACTTCTTTACGTTCCTTGTCATATTTGCCATCGGCTATGGCCTGACGCGGATGCTGCAAAGCGGGCTGCGCAATTCTCTGTTGCCAAAGACCAGCATTGATCCAGGCGGGCAAAACGCGATTGTTTCGGGCACCGGGTATGTCGGTATTTTCCTGGCCGCGCTGGTTGCGATAACGATTGCCGGTTTCAACCTGTCATCGCTGGCTATTGTTGCCGGTGCGTTGTCAGTCGGGATCGGCTTTGGTCTGCAAACCATCGTGTCGAACTTTGTGTCGGGCATTATCCTGTTGGTCGAACGCCCAATCTCGAAAGGGGATTGGATCGACGTGAATGGGATGATGGGGTACGTCCGTGATATTTCCGTCCGGTCCACGCGGATCGAGACGTTTGACCGAACGGATGTGATCGTTCCGAACTCGGATCTGATCAGCGGCGTTGTCACGAACTATACACGCGGCAATACGATCGGGCGGGTGATTGTACCGGTCGGGGTCGCCTATGGGACTGATACCCGGTTGGTGGAAAAAATCCTGGGTGAGATTGCGAATGCGCATCCGATGGTTTTGGCGAATCCAGCACCCAGTGTGGTGTTCCAGGGGTTTGGTGCAGATTCGCTGGACTTTGAAATCCGGGCCATCCTGCGCGATGTGAACTGGGTGTTGTCGGTCAAATCCGACATGAACCACGAGATCAACCGGCGCTTCGTCGACGAGGGGATCGAGATCCCGTTTGCACAACGCGATCTCTGGTTGCGTAACCCCGAGGCGTTGCAGGGCAGCGAAGCCCAACCCAGCAAGAACACCGACGAAATACCGTCCACAAAGCCATCCACAAATCCTGTCGAGATGACCGAGGGCGATTTGGCTGATGGTGACGGCGACGAGATTTAAACGCCTTTGCAAGGCTTTCGATTTCAGGTGAAATTTCACCTCAATGGGGCCTTGCAAATCCCTCGGCGATAGTTCAAATAACGCCGGCACGGAGAGGTGGCCGAGTGGTCGAAGGCGCACGCCTGGAAAGTGTGTAGGCGGGAGACCGTCTCCAGGGTTCGAATCCCTGTCTCTCCGCCACAATCCCCTATCAACATTCATCCAGCCGCGTTTGGACGTGAATCCGTCAATCCCTGGATTTCGACCAGCGCAGAAGTAGGTTGGCCGCGATTGGCGCGCCGATGATCACGACGACAATGCGCGCCAGGTGGTGTGTGACCACATACCCCAGATCCGCCCCCGATACGATGGCCAGCACCGTCATCTCTGCCTGACCGCCCGGTGAAAAAGCTAGAAAGGCTTCGACCGGACGGCCCAGCCCCAGCGTGGTGACCACTGCCGTGAAAGCAGCGGCCAGAACGGCCAGCAAGATGACATAGGTGAAGCCAGCCGCCACGACGCGTCTAAGTTCCGACCAGGTGACACCCACGAACTTGACGCCGATCCCACAGCCGATGAAGAACTGGGCGAACAGGATCGCCTCGCGCGGGGGGCGGGTATGGATGAAATCCCCAAGCGACAAGGCCGCTGTCAGGATTAATGGCCCAAGAATTGAAGCACCGAAAAGCCCGATCTTCTCTCCACCTTTCCAGCCGACAAAAGCTGCGACCGCCATGAGTATCAGTTCATGCAAGGGGAGGGCCGAGGCAGGTTCGCCCAACGGGTTGGTCAGCTCGGCACCGTAAAACAAAGTCAGGAACAAAGGGGCAAGGGTGACGATAATCAATACGCGCGTCCCGTGGATTAGGGACAGGGTTCGCGGATTGGCACCGGCCTCGGCTCCAAAGATAACCATGTCCTGAAACCCTCCCGGCATGGCCGCAAAAAACGCAGTTTTGTCGTCAAAGCCCCAAAATTTACGAAAGAACGGCACACCAACCATTGCAATCAGCAGGATAAATACCGGTATCAGCAAAAGGGACGCCGCCATCTTTGGAAGTTCTGCGAACAGGCTGGGTGTGATTGATGCCCCAACCGCGACGCCAAGGATGGTTCTGGACCCGACCGAGATTTGCCCGAAATCCCGCATGGGTGCGTGTGCCAAAGCTGCAATCAAACACGCTGACATCGGCCCGAACAGAAAGGGCAGCGGCAGGTTCAACGCCCAAAAAACTGCAGTTCCCAACATAGCCAATATCAGCGTGACTGACCGTTGCATCAGCGGCGACAAATGAAGGCTTGAAACGGTCAAGGATAGTGTCCGATTTCGTTGACGAAAGCATGTATCCAAATGTATACAAAGAGACGCAATATGCAAGATTGAGAATGATGAAAACTCAAGAAGATCCTAATCAGACCGGCCCGCAGGGGAATTCCGCTTATCAGCGCTTGCTGGATGAAATTCGCGAGGGTGTTTTGTTACCTGGTGAACGTCTGAGAGAGATCGAGCTGTCCGAAAGATTGGGTGTCAGCCGAACACCTGTGCGCGAAGCGATACGGCAACTCGAAGCAGATGGGTTGGTGACGCATGTCCCTAGGCTGGGCGCAACGGTTCGCAGTCTGAGTTATTCGGAAGTCATGGAACTTTATGAAATGCGCGCCGTACTTGAAGGAACAGCGGCACGGTTGGCCGCACGCGCGGCTTCGGATGTGGAACTGGACGAACTTAATGTCCTGAACGATCGCCTTGCCGAGGCTGGCACCGGTCCGGTGGCCGCTCAGTTGAACCGTATTTTCCATGCCACGCTGTTGGATGCCGCCAAAAACCGCTTTCTCACAAAGTCGATGTTATCGCTGCAAAAGGCGCTGTTGATATTGGGTCCATCCCAAATGCTGGATGGTCAGCGCGCAGACGATGCCGCGGGTGAGCATCGCCGTGTGATGGAAGCCTTGCAGGCCCGCGACGGCGACGCAGCCGAGCTGGCGATGCGCGCCCATGTTCATGCGGCCCAGCGGATGCGTATCCGCGCGTTGCAGAAACGGGACCGCGCAATTGATCAGGCCTGACCTGAGGAGCTGATTGTCCTAACTCTCGGTCTTTGGTTCCTTCACCAAACCACTCCTCCTATCCGCAGAAGTCGACGAAAAACCCGACTATCGTGGAGGTCGTTGTTTAGGCTCTTCCGGTACAAACACTCAGCTGACCACTTTCAAAGGGTTGGCGCCTTCAACCTCGCGGCTAATCTCTTGTACCAGCGCCATCGCGGCAGGGTTTCGGCGCTTAACATGCATACGCGCGACAAAAACGATGGCCGGGGGATCGGGGAACACGCCTTTGATCACCTCTATGTCCGGTGTGACATGCATTCCATTCAACAGGGCGACGCCCAAACCGGACCGCACGGCCGACTGAATGCCAGTGGCGCTTGGGCATTCTAATACGTTGTCGAAGCGGTGCCCTTGCAGCTGCCCATCTCCGAAGCCCCATTTGCGATAGAAACATTGGCTGTCGAAGGACAGAAAGGGAACAGGTGCTGTCGTATCCAGTTGGAAATCCGGGGATTTTACCCAGTGCAGAGTGTCCTCGAACAAGATCAGGTCATCTGGCCGCGTATCGTGCCGAAAGATTTGCATGACGGCGACATCCAACTCTCCGGCCTTCAACCACTCTTGCACGTTCAGACTTTGACTGGTGCGTGTTCGGACCTGAACGTCCGGGTAAAGCCGTGTGAAACGACCCAATATGCGGGCGATGTCGCTGGTTGCCGTGTCTTCGGTCATGCCCAGCCGGAGTGCGCCGGCCAAGGGTTTCTTGCCCAAACTGGCCAACGCCTCATCGTGCAGGGCACATATTCGACTGGCATAGTCGCACAGGCGCAGACCGGTATTTGTGAACAGAGGGCCACCGGGTCGGCGCGCCAGCAGATCGCAGTCCAGGGCTTGCTCTAACCGTCGGATTTTGTGGCTGACTGCCGATTGCGACAGCGCCAGATGCTCGGCCGCGCGCGTCACGCCGCCATGGGATGCGATGGCTAGAAGGGCGCGCAGAGCGTCAATTTCCAATCGGTCGGTCATTTGTGAAACCATGACATATTTTAATTGAGCCATGAATATCATTCATTTGTGTCACGCGCCAGTATTGAACTACTGGTCAGGAAATCCAAAGCTCAGGAGCATTCGCATGCCGCATCTCGTCCCGGATCACACAGTGATCAAAACCCCGCGGATAGTCCCCGGAACCCATGGGGAAGACGATCCGGTGGTTTTGATCCACAGCACATTTTCTTACATCCGGCGCGACGTGCTGCCTGTACGGGCTGCGGCGGGCAAGAGGGTACGCTTATTCGATCTGGCGCGTCTTGGTCAGTCTGAACGGCCTTGGGATCCGGCGCTTAATGGGTCGGTTACCGATCAAGTTCCCGTCGTTCACAAGTTGCCGAAAAACTGCGGTCAATCCCCGATAAATGATCAGCCCAAACAGACACCCGCGCCGCTGATCAATCTCCTGAAGCGAAAGGGCTGAGCTATGACGGATCAAATCAAAACCCGTGACCGGCGCGGTCTGACGACGGTATTCGAAATCACTGGATCGGTTCTGGCCATGGCCTATGCCTTGTTGATCGCGTCTAATACAGGGGCCGAGCTGTTCGGGTTTGCCCTGTTGTTACTGTCCTCGGGCCTGTTTGCGGCCTGGGCCGTGATTGATCGCCGCTGGACGTTCCTGTTGTTGCAGGGGTTCTATGCGGCCTCGGCGATCATCGGCTTGATCCGGTGGGCATGAACTTCGCATAGGGCAATTGCGGAAATCTTGTTAGAACAGCCTTATGCGCAATGAAGACAGAATCAAAATCGGCTTTTTGCTGTTCGACGGCTTTCCCATGGCTTGCCTGACCTCGGTGATCGAGCCGTTGCGGGCGGCCAATGAAATCGCCGGGCAAGAGGCGTTCTGCTGGTCCCTGCTGTCCGAGCGTCAACAGAAAGTACAATCCAGCGCAGGTGTCCGGTTCGAGGCCGAGAGATCTTTGGCCGACTGCAAGGATATCGACATTTTGTTCCTTCTCAGCAGCCCAACGTCCGGCTTTGACAACACAACCGTTGGCAACGGTGCTCTGCGCAGTCTCGGACGGCATGGCACCGTTTTGGGCGGGATTAGCGGTGGGGTTTTCCCATTGGTCCGGTCCGGGGTGATGGGGGGGCAACCTGTTTCCGTCCATTGGTGCTATGAGGCCGCATTTCTGGCTGAGTTTCCCGAAGTCGACTCGCGTAGCGAGGTGATCGTGAAAACGGCGACACGCTACACCGCAGCCGGTGCCGCTGCCGGGTTCGATCTGGCCCTGCATCTGATCGAGGATCGGCTGGGTGGCGAAGTCGCGCACGAGGTTGCCTGTTGGTTCCAACATCCGATGATGCGCGGGGCAGGTGTGCGGCAGCAGGTTCCTACCACGACCGCGCCGGAAACTGGCGACAGCCTGCCGCCGCTGGTGTCGCGCTGTGTCGACCTATTCTCGGGCCACATGAGCGAACCGATTTCCATCGCAGAGGCCGCACAGCAGATGGGGGTTACGCCGCGCCAGGTGGAACGTGCCTTTAAACAGGCGACAGGCCAAAGCCCCAGCCACTATTATCGCACAATGCGCATGAAGGCGGCGCGCCAGATGGTGGTCTATACCAAAGACCCAATCGCAGACATCGCGGCTGCGATCGGGTATGGTTCAGTGGCGCCGCTTGTGACGCATTACCGGTCGGCTTTTGGGCTAAGCCCCAGCGAAGATCGCCGTAGGATCAACCGCTTCCGCGTTGAAGGTAATGCGCCGCTGCCGTCAGTCTGACACTGCTTTACAGCGCCGAACGCATTGCAGTGACGATGGCATGGTGCAACGATCCGGCGGATGAACGAGGGCCATAAATGCTGAACGCCTCGTCTGACCGACAGAGAACAAAGCAGCCAACGTGGTGAATTGAGCAACGGGTGACGCTGCCCGCGTCCATTTTACGGAGATCCAGCATGCACAACAGCTCCAGCACTGCTGGTATTTGACCCCCATTCAGGTCGAACCGTGTCCAACCGTCGGTCTGTTCTGTCACCGACGCGGTATCGCCCAAAGCGGACTTCACTTGATCAGTAAGCTCTTCGTGCGTGTCAAAAGGCGCCTCGATCATCCACTGATCCGGACCGGCCCAAAAGGCAGTGACAGTGTCACCGGCATGTTGGCCGATGCCAGGTGCAGGGGCACCGATCAGTTTTGCCAGGGCTTTGCTGGCTTTGGATTCCTGTCCCATCCGCGCGGCGACGGATGCCAGCGCGACGCCCGGAACTTCCCGGCACGTAACCCCGCCAACAGTGTCGACCTGCGGTTCGGACCCGCCCAATGCGGTTATTGCAACTAGATCATGCACGCAGACGCTCTCCTTCGGGGTCAACGAAATGGGCCGATACGATTTCGACCTCGACGGTCAGATCGGTCAATGGGGACACGAGGCGCATTTTCTCGCCCATCCGGTTTGCGCCATCCTTCAAAAGACCCAGCCCGATATTGCTGTTCAGAATAGGCGAATACGCAGCCGAAGTGACATAGCCCTGATCGTGCGCGGCATCCACCGGGCCGGTCGTGTTCATCAAATGGCCACCAGCGGTGACTTTCTCTTCGGGCGATACCGGTTTGATCCCGACCAGCCGCAGGACATCCGGTTCTACCAAGGCCTCTCGTTCGGACAGGGTCGATCCGATGCTGTCTTTCTTTTTCGACACCATCTTACCCAATCCAAGATTCAATGCCGTTGTGGTGCCGTTCAGCTCGTTGCCAGCCGCGTGGCCCTTTTCGATCCGCATGACGCCCAGCGCTTCGGTGCCGTAGGGGACCACGTCAAATTCTTCACCCTCGGTCATCAGACGCCGCATCAGCGCATCGCCATAGCGTGAGGGCACCGCGATTTCGAACGCCAACTCTCCCGAGAATGAGATCCGGAACAGCCGCGCGCGCAACCCGCCGCAGACTGTAATGTTGCCACAGCCCATGAACGGAAATGCCTCGTTTGAAATGTCGAATTCAGGGTCGACGATCTTTTGCAGCAGCTTGCGCGAATTGGGACCAGCGACAGCATATTGCGCCCAGGATTCCGTGGTCGAGATCAGCTGCACATCCATATCCGGGAACAGGCATTGGCGCACAAATTCCATGTGACGATAGACATTTACCGCGTTGGCCGTGGTCGTTGTAACGACAATATGATCCTCGGCCAGACGCGCGGCTGTGCCATCATCCATCACCATGCCGTCTTCGCGAAGCATCAGGCCATAGCGGGTTTTTCCCACGGGAAGCTTGGCGAAACCGTTCGCGTAGACGCGGTTCAGGAAATCAGCCGCGTCCGCGCCCTGCACGTCGATTTTTCCAAGTGTCGTACAGTCGCACACCCCGACGGACGCGCGGGTCTGGCGCACTTCACGGTCCACTGATTCACGCCAATGAGTCTCACCCGGAAGGGGGAACCATTGCGCGCGCAGCCAGTTGCCGACCTCGACAAACACAGCGCCCTTCTCCTTGGCCCAATAATGCGAGGGCGTCAGGCGCGTGGGGTGGAATTCTTGTCCCTTCATCCGACCGGCGAAGGTGCTGATCGGAACAGGCGTGTAAGGCGGGCGGAAAATGGTTGTCCCTGTTTCGGGGATCGTCTTTCCGGCCACCTCGGCCATGATCGCCAAAGCGCTGATGTTCGATGTCTTGCCCTGATCGGTCGCCATGCCAAGCGTGGTATAGCGTTTCAGGTGTTCAACTGACCGGAACCCTTCCTGATAGCTGAGTTTGACGTCCTTGACGGTCACGTCGTTTTGCTGGTCCAGCCATGCGCGTTTGCAGCTTTCAACATACCAGAACGGTTTCTGCGCGATTGGTGTATCCTCGGCCTCTGGCAGGTCGGGCTGAGCACCGCTTAGCTCCAGCGCTGCTGCAGCAGCTTCGGCACCGGATTGCAACGCGCCATGGGTGGACATCACCCCGTTCGCAGCGCCCGCCACCGATAGCCCGACAGGCAGATTTGAGCCGGGTACAAAGGCGGCCAGATCGTTGTTCCAGACTGGACGCCCGCGCTGATGGCAGGTCAGGTGCACATTCGGGTTCCAACCCCCCGAAACGCCCAGCGCGCCGCATTCCAGCGTGCGGGTCGAGCCGTCGAGCAGGGCAACTTCGACAAAGGTCAGACCAAGGCGTCCCTTGGTATTCACAACCTGTGCGCCGCTCAGGACTTCGTAATCGTAGTTGACCGGAGCATCCTCACGCACATCGACAACGGCGCAAATGTGAACGCCCTTGGCATGCAGGTCGGCGGCGGTGCGATGACCGTCGTCGTTGTTGGTAAAGATCGCCACGCGCTGAGAGGCCGTGGCCGCGAACCGATTGGCATAGGTTCGCAACGCGCTGGACATCATGATGCCGGGGCGGTCGTTGTTTTCGAACGCAATCGGACGCTCGGTCGCGCCAACACACAGCAAGGCCTTCTTGGTGTAGATACGCCACAGGATCTGGCGCGGCTTACCGGCGGGCAGGGTGGCCACATGATCTCCGGTCCGTTCTACAGCGCCGTAGATGCCGTGGTCGAAGGCGCCGATGACAGTGGTTCTGGCCATCAGCCGGACGTTGGGCATGGATGACAGTTCCGCGACGGCCTGCGCCGCCCAATCGCTGCCGCTTTGATCTCCGACTGAGAATGTCTCGCTGTTCAGACGTCCGCCGAACCGAAAATCCTCATCAGCCAGAATAACGTCGGCACCCGCGCGCCCTGCGGTCAGGGCTGCCATCAAGCCCGATGGACCGGCACCGATGATCAGCAGATCACAGTGGCGGAACCCTTTGTCATATTCGTCGGGGTCAGCCTCCATCGACAAAGAGCCAAGGCCAGCGGCGCGGCGAATGATCGGCTCATAGATTTTTTCCCAAAAAGCGGCCGGCCACATGAAGGTCTTGTAGTAGAACCCGGCGGACAGGAAATTCGAGAACAGGTCGTTTACGCCAAGCGCATCGAATTTCAGGCTGGGCCAACGGTTCTGCGATTGCGCCTCAAGCCCGTCAAACATCTCGGTCGTTGTGGCCCGTGTGTTGGGTTCCTGCCGGTTGCCGGAGCGCAGCTCGACAATGCCATTGGGTTCCTCGGATCCGGCAGTCAGCAGGCCGCGCGGGCGGTGATACTTGAACGAGCGTCCGATCAATCGCACGTCATTGGCCAGCAAAGCCGAAGCCAGCGTATCGCCGGGATGGGCGGTATAGTTGCGGTTGTCGAACCGGAAGTTCACTGTTGTGTTGCGGTCGATCTGGCCACCGCTCAGTCTGTTGGATTGCGTCATTTGGATCGTCCCCGCGCGCGGGCCACATCGCGGGCCAGTTCCACCTTGGAAATCTCATGTGTGGTGGTGTCACGGGTCACGACCAGCCAGGATCGGTCGCCAGCCTCGTGAAACCACAACTCCTGATGCTTGCCTGCGGGGTTGTCGCGCAAGTAGCCGTATTCATAGAACGCTTCGGCCGCGTTTTCGGCCTGCCAGTCCGGGCGGTTGATCAGTGACGCGTCACCTAGATAGGTGAATTCAGATGCGTCGCGCGGGCCCAGAAGGGGATGGTTGATAATCATTCTCGTGCTCCGCTCAATGCAGGTTGGGCTGGTTGCCCACGCCTTTTTCGTCGATCATCCGGCCCGTGCGGAACCGGTCGAAGCGATAGGCCGTGGCGGTAGAGTGCGGTTCGTCCTTCGCCAGAAGATGCGCAAAACAGTAACCGGACGCCGGGGTCGCCTTGAATCCGCCGTAGCACCAGCCACCATTGAAATAGAGCCCCTCGACGGGTGTGCGGTCGATGATGGGAGAGCCATCCATAGACATGTCCATAACGCCGCCCCACATGCGCAGCAGACGGGCGCGCCCGATCATCGGCATCAATGAGACGCCGCCTTCGCAGACATCCTCGACCACAGGCAGATTTCCACGTTGGGCGTAGGTGTTATAGCCGTCGATATCGCCGCCAAAGACCAACCCGCCTTTGTCGGACTGGCTGACATAGAAATGTCCGGCCCCATAGGTGATGACGCTGGGCAGAACGGGCTTCAGACCTTCGGACACAAAGGCCTGCAACACGTGGCTTTCAATCGGCAGTCGCATGCCCGCCATGTTCATCACCCGGCCCGAGTTACCGGCAACAGCGCAGCCGACTTTGTTAGCCCCGATAAAGCCCTTTGAGGTCTCGACACCCAGACATTTGCCGTTCTCGATACGCAGACCAGTGACTTCGCAATTCTGGATGATGTCGACACCGTGGCTGTCCGCGGACCGGGCAAAGCCCCAGGCCACCGCATCATGGCGCGCGGTGCCGCCCCGCCGCTGGGCCAGACCGCCTTTGATCGGGAAACGCGCATCGTCGAAATTCAGATAGGGGTGTTCTTTGCGTATCTGATCGGCATCCAGCAATTCGGCATCTGCACCGTGCAGGATCATCGCATTGCCGCGCCGCGTATAAGCGTCGCGCTGACCATCCGTGTGGAACAGGTTGAGTATTCCGCGCTGGCTCATCATGGCGTTGTAGTTCAGGTCTTGTTCAAGCCCTTCCCACAGTTTCATCGAGAATTCATAGAACGGCTCATTCCCGTCCAGCATGTAGTTCGAGCGCACGATCGTTGTATTCCGCCCGACATTGCCTCCGCCGATCCAGCCCTTTTCGACAACCGCGACATTGCGATGACCGTAGACCTTGGACAGATAATGGGCCGTCGCCAGCCCATGACCACCACCGCCTATGACGATAATGTCGTAATGAGCTTTGGGTTCGGGGTCACGCCAGACCGGTTTCCACCCTTTGTGGCCGGTAAGCGCCTCTTTGATGACTCGAAAGCCTGAATATCGCATGAATCGGACCTTTTTTGCCAGAATTCACTATTTTCCTGCTCAGCGATATCCTCAGATGCGACATTGGTGTGTCTGAATCAGACCCTTTGGTGTGACGAGCCGGGAACCAATTGTGAAAACCATGATACAAAGGCGTCAACCTCGGGTGATGCGCGCTGCACGGCCAGAAAGTACCCTTCGGCCGCTGGAGCAGTCTCATCGAAAGCACGCGCGACCTGTCCGGTCTGCAGAGCGTGATCGGCGATAAGTGCATTCACCAAGGCCACGCCGTTCCCGGAAGCGGCCAATTGCAAGGCGAGCCCGTAAGAATCGACATAATAGGCCGGGGTATGGATTTTATGACCGGTGACTTCCGCCCAGGTGGACCAGTTGTCTGACGTTCCCACGGCCTCGATCAACGGCAAGTCTTGAAAAGCGCCAACCAAGCCAGGTGCTTTTACCGCGATCAGGTCATTCGGCAGTAACGGTTTTGCATCCCGCCCGACTTGTTTTTCCGACCCGAACCGGATTTCAACATCGGCGCGCAGGGCCGAGTATTCATCGGGCCAGATCGTGCTGACAAAGCGAATGGACGTATCTGGGTTTTGGACGCGAAACTGGGGCAGGGCAGGGAAAATCAACCATTCGATGATGCTGATCGACGCCGCCACAGTGACGTGTCTGGCCCGTTCCTCTGCCAAATACGGAGAGGCGGCGGATTGCAGCAATTGCAGTGCGGCTTCGACCTGCGGCAGCAGCTTTCGGCCTTCATCCGTCAAGGAAAGACCGCGCGGATGCCGATGAAACAGGACGACGCCCAACCGGGATTCCAGCGACCTGATTTGCTGGCTTACGGCGGATTGGGTCAATCCGATTTCATCCGCCGCAGCTGTTGAGCTTAGCCTTCGGGCCGCGGCCTCGAAAGACCTGAACCATGTAAGGGGGGGCAGTGTTTTGGGCATGTGCAACCGACCTAGTAGCTTTGTTAATACCTAAGACCCAACTTCTTTCGTTTGTCAAAGTGCCGGCCAATCAAAGATATTTCTCGTACTCAAGATTGGGGGATATAGTGCAGCCGGAAATTCGTAAAATAGTGACCTTCGACGAAGAAGTTCTGATCGAAGGATATCGCAAAGCCGAACGGCCGTGGCGCATGTTTGCTGTAGCAGCGGTTGTTACCAACCCCTGGGCCGGACGTTTCGTCGAAGATCTGCGGCCCGAAATTTTGGCCTATGGCCCAATCCTGGGCCAAGAGTTGACCGACAGGATGATCGCGCTGGCCGGAAGCGGCGAGGCGATTGAGGCCTACGGCAAGGCTGCGGTTGTGGGGCTGGACGGAGAGGTCGAGCATGCTTCGGGCCTGATCCACACGCTGCATTTCGGAAACATCTTCCGGCAGGCGGTTGACGCCAAGTCCTATCTTTCATTCACCAACACCCGAGGCCCGGCGAACACACCGATCATGGTGCCTATGATGGACAAGAATGATGCGGGCCGCCGGTCACACTATCTGACGCTGCAATTCGCCATCCCCGACGCGCCCCGTGCGGATGAGATCGTCGTGGTTTTGGGCGGAGCAACCTCGGGCCGTCCGCATCATCGCATCGGCGACCGTTATCAGGACTTGAAGGATCTGGGCCATGACGTGGACAACCCGGCCTCGGTCTGACATCGGCGGGCTCGCCGCTATAGACGAAGGTGAAGGCCCGCTTGTGGTTCTGCTCCATGGCGTTGGCCTGAGGGCCGAAGCCTGGGGCGCGCAAATCGATGCGCTGTCTGCCGCCGGGTATCGTGTTCTGTGTCCGGATATGCCCGGGCACGGAAAAACCCAGTTTCAAGGTGCTATGGGGCTGGATGGGTACGCCAACCCGATCGCGGCCCGATTGACCGAGCCTGCTGTTCTGATTGGGCATTCCATGGGAGCTTTGATCGCTTTGGACATTGCGGCATCGGGGCATGATCAGGTGAGAGGCGTTGCCGCGTTGAACGCAATTTACCGCCGAACCCCCGAAGCGCGTGCGGCTGTCACGACCCGCGCGGCGGCACTGGATGCTGCGGCCATAAACGATCCCACCGTGACTTTGCAGCGTTGGTTCGGCGATCAGGTTTCAGAAGAAGGCGAAGCCTGTTCGCGTTGGCTGAAAGATGTCCACCCGGGCGCATACAAAGCGGCCTATTCCATCTTCGCCGAAAGCGATGGCCCGACTGACGCACAGCTGGGGCAAATCAAATGCCCGGCACTGTTTATGACGGGCGGGGATGAGCCAAATTCCACACCGGGCATGTCACAGGGCATGGCGCAGAAGGTGACAAATGGGCGGGTAGAGATAATCCCAAATGCTGCCCACATGATGCCCATGACGCACCCGGTTGACGTTAACGCCAATTTGCTTGAGTTCGTTCGGAGGTGCCTGCCATGACCGAGATTGACACCCGCGCCCTGCGTGATGCATTTGGCAACTTCATGACCGGTGTAACGGTTGTGACGACCCGCGACGCCTCTGGAAACCCGGTCGGGTTCACGGCGAATTCCTTCACGTCCGTGTCGCTTGATCCGCCTTTGCTGTTGGTCTGCCCCGGCAAGTTTCTGTCCAGCCACGATACCTTTGCCGGATGCTTGCATTTTGCGGTGAATGTTCTGGCAGATGGGCAGCAGGGCGTCTCGAATACCTTCGCAAGTTTCAAGGGCGACCGATTTGGTCGGGTGGCGCATCGCGACGGAGCCAATGGCATGCCGCTGATCGACGGGGCGCTGGCGCAGTTCAGCTGTGAAACGCATCAGGCGCTGCCCGCAGGCGACCACACGGTTCTGATTGGCCGTGTCACAGAGTTCACCCATATTGGCGGAAACGGTTTGGGTTACGTGAACGGATCGTACTTCAGTCTTGAGCTCGAGCGTGAGATGGACGCGCAGGTTCCAACAATCTGCGGCGCGATTGTCGCATCGAGTGGCAAAGTTCTTCTGGAACGCCACGAAGGCGCATTTCGCCCGGTTCAAATCGCCGGTGCGGAACCCGGAGGGCAACGCAACAGGCTGGCACAGGGCCTTGCCGATCGGGGCATTCAGGCGCAGATCGAACAGGTCTATTCTTCGTTCAACGATGCCGAAACGAACCTGCACTACACGTTCTTTCTGGCGTCTTGCGTTCAGAACATCCCGGTGGAAAATGCCGAATGGGTAGATATCGGCGATCTGGCTGATCTGACTTACGCCAGCAATAGCTTGCACCACATGATGACCCGCTACGCGCTTGAAGCCCGCGAAGGCGTTTTCGGGCTGTATCTCGGTGACGCCGAACGCGGCGAAATTCACAGTTTCGGTAAAGGAGCCATTTGATGGAGTTTTCACTGTTTGCCCACGTGGAACGTCTGACCCCGGATCAGCCTCACGATGTTCTGTATGATGAATTCGTGAGCCTGGTGAAGATGGCTGATGACGGGGGCATGCGGGCAGTTTGGACAGGTGAACATCATGGGATGGAGTTCACCATTGCCCCCAACCCGTTTCTGTCGCTGGTCGATCTGGCGCATCACACGCGCAATGTGCGGTTGGGCACCGGAACGGTAATTGCGCCGTTCTGGCATCCGATCAAACTGGCAGGTGAGGCCGCCGCAGCGGATCAGATGACGAAAGGGCGTATCGAGTTGGGGATCGCGCGCGGTGCGTATTCCTATGAATACGAACGTCTGATGCCGGGAATGGACGCTTGGGAGGCGGGGCAGCGCATGCGCGAGTCCACCCCGCTGTTGCCTCAGATCTGGAAGGGCGATTGTGCCCATGAAGGCGAGTTCTATGAGTTTCCGGCGGCAACTTCGGCACCGAAGCCATATCAGGAGGACGGCCCGCCAATCTGGATCGCAGCGCGGGATCCTAACAGCCACGAATTCGGCGTTCACAACGGATTCAATATTCAGGTCACCCCGCTGTGGCAGGGCATGGAAGAGATCGAGACCCTGATGGGGCGGTTCAACGATGCCTGTGACAGCTACGCGGGGCCGCGCCCCAAGATCATGCTGTTGCACCACACCTATGTCGGTAAAGATGACGACGATGTTGCGCAGGGCGTGCAAAATCTGCGCCGGTACTACAATTACTTTGGTGCATGGTTCATGAACAAACGGCCAGTTGAACAGGGCTTGATCAAGCCGATTACCGAAGCCGAGATGGACGCGAACCCGATGTATACCAAAGAAAATTTGGGCCGTGATCTGACAGTTGGGACTGCCCAACAGGTGATCGACCGGATCAAGCGCTATGAAGATCTGGGTTATGACGAGTTTTCGTTCTGGGTCGACAGCGGCATGACCAACGAACGTAAGCGTGCCTCTTTGGCGCGATTCATCGACGACGTGATGCCGGCATTTCAGTGAGGACCACCATGGGAAACCTACCGCATTTTCAGCTGTTCATTGACGGCGCCTGGACCGAAGGATCAGCCTCGCAGGTGATGACGTCACAGAACCCGGCCACAGGCCAGGGGTGGGCCACATTCGCGTGCGCCTCGCCCAGTGATGTTGAACGCGCCATCGCCGCCGCCAAACGGGTTCTGGATGACCCGGAATGGCGGGATATGACACAGACCCAGCGGGGTAAGCTGCTGTATCGCCTGGCCGATCTGGTGGCTGAGAATGCCGCGCGTCTGGGTGAGTTGGAGACGACCGACAGCGGAAAGCTGTTGGCGGAAACCTCGGCACAAACCGGATATGTCGCGGATTACTACCGTTACTTTGCGGGGCTGGCAGACAAGATCGAAGGCACGGTCCTGCCCATCGACAAGCCCGACATGCACGTCTTTACCACACGCGAAGCGATCGGCGTCGTGGCCGCGATCGTGCCGTGGAATGCGCAAATGTTCCTGACCGCGACCAAGCTAGGCCCGGCGTTGGCTGCCGGGTGTTCCGTCGTGCTGAAAGCATCGGAAATCGCGCCCGCACCCATGCTGGAATTCGCCAAGCTGATTGAACAGGCTGGGTTCCCGTCCGGAGTTGTATCGGTTATCACCGGTGACGCCGAAAACTGCGCGATCCCACTGACCCGGCACCCGGATGTTGACCGAATTGCCTTTACGGGTGGGCCTGAAACCGCCCGCCATGTGGTGCGAAACTCGGCTGAGAACTTTGCGGTCACGTCATTGGAGCTGGGTGGAAAGTCGCCGATCCTCGTGTTTGAGGACGCCGATTTGGACGGTGCAGCAAACGGCCTGATCGCGGGTAACTTCGGCGCATCCGGTCAGAGTTGTGTGGCGGGCACGCGCGGACTCGTGCAACGGTCGATCTTGGGACCACTGGTTGAACGGATCGCCGAAAAGGCCAGCGCTATCCGGTTGGGTGATCCCCTGCAGCCGGAAACGCATGTCGGCCCGCTGTGCACGGCAGCGCAGGTGCGCAAGATCGAAGAGACTTTAGGCAAAGCGCGGGGGCAGGGCGCGACGATCCATTTCGGCGGAGAAACTGCAGACCGATCCGGAAATTACATGAATCCCACTTTGGTCGAATGCGTGTCACCCGAGACCGAAACCTTGAAGATCGAAATGTTCGGACCTGTCATGTCCTTGCTGCCGTTCGATACCGAAGAAGAGGCTATCGCGCTGGCAAACGGCACCCCTTACGGGTTGGGCTCGGGCGTGTTCACGCAGAACCTTGCGCGTGCACACCGTGTTTCGAAACGGATCAGGGCCGGTATCTGCTGGGTGAACACCTATCGCGCGATCTCTCCTATCGCGCCGTTTGGCGGGTTCAATCAGTCGGGATATGGCCGCGAGGCCGGCGTTGAGGCGATCCTGGATTACACCAGAACCAAGACCACTTGGATCAGCACCGCGCAAGAGCCGATGGCGAACCCTTTCATAATGCGCTAAGGATTCGGAAAGGCAGGGATTTCCGGAGGGAAGTGAGGGGCGCATGAAACTGACAAAACCGAACTTCCCACCACCGGCCGATGCCGCCGACCGCAAGGCCATTGCCCCAGTAATTTGCTACCCGCCGGACTCGTTGCAGCAGCCTGATCTGATTGGTTTGGGCCAACTGCGCGAAGGTGCCGTAAAGGTGGCCGAGGCCACTGCTGCCCCGCGTGACGCGGCATGCATTGATGTTCCGGCTGGCGCTTTCTTCAGGGTGGTTTCGGTCGACGGTCCTCAGGTTGGCGACCTGAACATGTGGAACAAGCATGACCTGACCGAGCGGTTCTATTCCGGCAAAACCCGCGCGCTGCACGGCACGCACCTGTCGACCGGAGACCGGATGTGGTCGAGCTTTCCAAACATGCGACCTATGGCGACGATCGTTGCCGATACTCTGGACTGGTACGGGTTCGATACCTATGGCGGATCGGTCCATGACGTGATTGGCACACGGTGTGATCCCTATACCGGGCGTTTGCTGTCGGGGGACGACTATCACTATTGCTGCCACTCGAACCTGACCCGCGCGCTGGCCAGCCATTGCGACCTGCCGCTGCATGAGGCCGAGATGCTGGTGCATGACGTGTTGAACGTGTTCATGTGCACTGGATTTACCCGCGATACCGGCCAATATTTTATGAAAGCCAGCCCGGTGCGTCCGGGCGACTATCTTGAGTTTTATGCCGAGATTGACCTGATCGTCGGCCTGTCTGCGTGCCCCGGCGGGGATTGTTCGTCGGAACATTCTTCGGATACCGCTGCCTGCCATCCGTTGGTGATGGAGGTCTATGACCCCGGCGAGAAAGCGCGTGCGGCGCATGTGCAACCGGATCGATCAAAATATGACCGCACGCACGGAACCGGTTAACGAGTCAGGCGCTGACCCAAACGGGTTAACATTCTGCAGCACATGTCCAACTGTTCGATTTCAAGAAACTCGTCCGCCTTGTGGGCCTGAGCTATCGAACCCGGCCCGCAGACGATTGCGTGAACGCCCAGTTTCTGGAACAACCCGGCCTCGGTCGCAAAGGCGACAACACCAGTGCCGTTCGCGCCCGTTAGTTCAGCCACCAAATCACGGGCCGCGTTTTCTTCCATGGGTTCAAGGCCTTCGACTTCGGCGATAGCCTCTTGCGTGATGCTCGAGTCGCTGTGGACCGCTTGCATCTCCGGCAGCAAAGAATGCCCCACGTAGTCCGCAAGGGTCTTTTTGACGAGGTCGGCGTCACTTGCTTGAACGGGTCGCATCTCCCACAAGACCTCGGCCTTGCTGGCTATGACGTTATGGGCAATGCCGCCTGAAATTTGGCCGATATTGACCGTCGTCCAAGGCGGCTCGAACCGGCTGTCGGCGGGTGCGCGGGACTTGAGGATATGGCGCAGCTCCAGCAGTTTGCTGATGTATCGCGCGGCATACTCCGCAGCATTTACCCCGTCATCGGGGGCAGAGCTGTGTCCCTCTAACCCGGTAAAACGGGTCGTATATTCAAAGCAGCCCTTGTGCCCCTCAATCACGCGCATCTCAGTCGGTTCGCCGATAATCGCGATGTCCGGAACGATGCCACGTTCAGACAGGTCGTCGACTAGCGTTTGCGCACCAAGGCAGCCGACTTCCTCGTCGTAGGTAAAGGCAAAGTGCAGCGGCTGGGTCAGCTTCCCGACATCCAGCGTTTCGCCGAAAGCCACCGCCGCAGCGATAAAGCCCTTCATGTCGCACGTGCCGCGACCATAGAGTTTGCCGTCACTTTCCGCCAACTTAAACGGATCGGTCGTCCAGTCCTGATCGGCCACCGGTACCACGTCCGTATGGCCGGACAAAAGGATGCCGCCGGGTTGATCCGGCCCGACGGTGGCAAACACGTTCGCCTTTGCACCGGTCTTGTCCCGCGTCTCGATACACCGTGCACCCAATGCCTCGAGCCGTTCGGTCAGATAGCTGATCATTTCCAGATTCGTGTCCGCTGACACCGTCTCAAAAGCGATCAGGTCGGCTAGTATTTCCATGGTTCTGGGTAAAGTCATGGCTTCACAAACAGCTTTCTGGGGCGGTCGCAGAAACATTCGGCAGGTCCGGAATCTGTGATGAGGATCGGCTCAGTGATCTCCAACCCCCAATCATCCATCCAGAGGCCGGGCATGAAGTGAAAGGTCATGCCAGGTTCCAATACGGTCTCATCCTCGGGGCGGAGAGAGATCGTGCGTTCGCCCCAATCGGGTGGATAGCTGAGGCCAATCGGATACCCGCATCGCGCGCCGCGCTCGATACCCGCCCGTTCCAGCGGGGCAGCCAGAGCCAACGCGATATCACGCGCCTGATTGCCAGCCCGCGCGGCCTTTAGTCCCGCTTCAAGCCCTTCTACCAGCGCGGCTTCAGCACGAAGCAAATAGTCGGGTGGCTTACCCAAAAAGACCGAGCGGCAGAAGGGCGCGTGGTAACGGCGATAGCAGCCTGACAGTTCGAAAAATGTACACTCTCCGGATTTGAATGGTTCACCATCCCAAGTCAGGTGCGGTGCAGCGGCATCCGGGCCGGACGGGAGCAGCGGCACAATGGCTGCGTAATCGCCCCAATCCTCGCCAACTCCGGTGACTGCGTCATGGTAGATTTGCGCGACGAGGTCGTTCTTGCGCATACCCGGTTCGATGCGCTCCAATACGCCGTCGGTCACATGCTCGGATATCCGGGCAGCTTTTCGCATTAGCGCAATTTCCTCATCGGATTTCACGGCACGCTGCCAGTTCACCAATGTGTTTGCGTCGACCAGCTCTGCGTCGGGCAACTCCGCCAGCAAAGTCAGGTGCGCTTTGGCTGAATAATAATAATTGTCCAACTCGACACCGATCCGCCCCTTCGCGATACCAGTATCCGCAATCAGCGCTGCCAGATCCTGCATGGGGTGACGCACGGTGGATTGTACGTATTCGTCCGCATAGCCGTGGATCCGGTCATTGGACATCCAAACAGTTTTACGCGCGCCGTTGGCATCCTGATTTCGGCCCCACCAGATCGGGTCGGCATCCTGAAGCACAAGTACCCCTTGATGCACATAGAACGACCAGCCCTCATAGCCCGTCAGCCATGCCATGTTTGAAGGATCTTCGACAAACAAAGCATCCAACCCGGCGGCTGCCATGGCGGCGCGGGTCTTTGCCAATCTGCGGTCGTACTCGGCGCGGCTGAAGGCCGGATCTGAATGGGGCATTTTAGGCTCCTGCCTTGGGCGAGTTTTGTTGACAGAACTTGACGAATGCGATCACGTCAATGGGCATCACGGGAAAGACACCAAATTGAGAATCTCACCTACCCCCCATCGCGGCGGCCAAAAGCTGATCAATGGCACTTGCTT
Organism: Ruegeria sp. CDSA034; assembly: GCF_059612275.1. NCBI lineage: Bacteria > Pseudomonadati > Pseudomonadota > Alphaproteobacteria > Rhodobacterales > Roseobacteraceae > Ruegeria > Ruegeria sp. CDSA034. The sequence goes on along the minus strand of NZ_JBXWQH010000001.1, from coordinate 392,879 downwards.
GAGAATTGACGCAGGCGCGCAGGTTATCCGCTTTTTCTCTGAGGTCACGGAATGAGGGGGTTTGACACATCTGAGTTCGCAGCACGAACGGAACGCGCGCAAAACAAGATGCAAGCCTCTGGTCTGTCGGCCCTGTTGCTGACGACGGAACCTGAGGTCCGATATTTTACCGGCTACCTGACGCGGTTTTGGGAAAGCCCAACACGGCCCTGGTTTCTGATTGTACCTGCCAGTGGCAAGCCGATTGCGGTGATCCCTTCGATCGGGGCCGCGCTTATGGCCGAGACATGGCTCGACGATATCCGAACCTGGGCTGCGCCGGATCTGGCCGACGATGGCATTAGCCTTTTGGCTGATACACTTCGCGAGGTGACGCCCGACGACGCAAAGATCGGACTACCAGATGGGCATGAAACGCATGTCAGGATGCCGTTGGCAGACCTTCGACGTCTGCAACAGACAGTCGGTCAGCGAGACCTTTGCGGCGATGAAGGGATCGTACGCGCGCTGCGGATGGTGAAATCATCAGCGGAGATTGCAAAGATTGAAACGGCATGCGCCATCGCTGGGCGTGCCTTTCAGCGGGTGCCCGAAATCGCCAAAGAAGGCGTGGCGCTGGATGCTGTGTTCCGCGGGTTTCAAATGCTGTGCCTGGACGAGGGGGCCGATTGGGTTCCATACCTCGCGGGCGGTGCCGAACAGAGCGGTTACACTGACGTGATTTCCCCGGCATCTGATACGCTGCTGCAGCAAGGCGATGTCCTGATGCTGGACACCGGCCTGGTTTGGGATGGGTATTTCAGTGATTACGACCGCAACTGGTCGATAGGGTCCGCGAACGCACAGGTTAAGTCAGCCTATAGTGCATTGATTGAAGCGTCGGATGCGGCATTTGAGATTGCGCGCCCGGGCGCCACGGCGGCTAACTTATTTCAGGCGATGAACTCTGTGCTGTCGCGCCACGATGCCGATACGGGGGCAGGGCGTTTGGGGCATGGTTTGGGTATGTCTCTGACGGAATGGCCATCTCTCATTCCAACCGACCACACAGTTTTGAAACCAGGCATGGTCATGACGCTTGAGCCGGGCATTGCCGTGGGCGGAAAGATCCTTGTTCACGAAGAGAACATCGTCATAACCGAAGACGAGCCCCGCTTTCTTAGCCCGCGCGCTGGTATGGAGTTGCCCGAGATATGACCCGTTTACCTTATACCGTTGATGCAGATGATCCCGCCACGCTCCCAATGGGTCTGATCGTCTTGCAGACAGACGAGACCCTTGAGCCAGAGTTCAACGCGTATTTTTCCGACCGTAGCTGCCCCATTTACGTCTCTAGAATTCCCAGCGGCAAAGAGGTGACGACAGATACTCTGGCGGAAATGGAAACCGCGTTACCTGCCGCTGCTGATCTGTTGCCCAAGACCCGACCATATCGTGTGGTTGGTTATGGCTGCACCTCTGCCAGCTCGGTTATCGGCTCGGATCAGGTCGAACAAATGGTTCAAAAAACTTGCGAGGCAGAGGTCGTTACAAACCCATTGCGCGCGGCCTCGGCCTGCGCCCACGAACTTGGTGTAGCAAAGTTCGCACTTTTGTCGCCATATATCGAAGAAGTGAACGATCCCTTACGCAGTGCATTTGCGCAAAATGGCATTTCGATGGATGTTTTTGGCACATTCGGCGAAGCCGAAGAGGCCAAAGTCGCGCGGATTTCACGGAAGTCTCTGATTGAGGCTGCAGTGAGTCTTGGGCAGGATGATTCAGTTGAAGCTGTTTTTCTAAGCTGCACGAATCTAAGAACTTTTGATGTTATTCCGATTGTACAGGAACACCTGATGAAACCGGTGCTTTCCAGCAATCAAAGCCTTGCGTGGCACATGCGCAAGTTGAATTCTGCCTGAAAACTCTGCTGCTTCTTTTTTAATCGTTACCCACGTGTCATATTTTGGTTGCGTGCCGCACCCTGCATGTCCTTAAATGGCCTCGACAAGTCTTTGAGATCCGGATGAACCGGGCAGGCAAGGACTGCACAGGGGAGACTAATCGGTAAATGTCTAATGACGCAGCGTTCGTCGAGTTTCAGCATGTCCAAAAATCTTATGATGGCGAGATCCTTGTTGTAAAAGACCTTAACCTTTCCATGCCGAAAGGTGAGTTTCTTACAATGCTTGGGCCCTCGGGTTCTGGCAAGACAACTTGCCTGATGATGCTGGCGGGGTTTGAAACAGCCACTCATGGCGAGATTATGTTGGACGGGCGACCGATCAACAACATCCCACCGCATAAGCGCGGTATTGGCATGGTTTTCCAAAATTACGCTCTTTTTCCGCATATGACGGTGGCAGAAAATCTGTCGTTCCCTCTGGAAGTGCGGAAAATTGGCAAGGACGCAAGGGAAGAAAAGGTCCGGCGGGCGCTTGATATGGTCCAGATGGGGGCCTTTGGCAGCCGTCGACCGGCGCAATTGTCCGGGGGCCAGCAGCAGCGGATCGCCCTTGCACGCGCGCTGGTGTTCGAGCCCGAGCTGGTTCTGATGGATGAACCGCTGGGCGCGCTCGACAAACAGCTGCGCGAGCATATGCAGTTTGAAATCACGCGTCTGGCCCATGAACTTGGGATTACGACCGTCTATGTGACCCACGACCAGACCGAAGCGCTGACAATGTCAGATCGCGTTGCGGTATTCGACGATGGACGCATTCAACAGCTTGCGCCGCCAGATCTGCTGTACGAAGAGCCTGAAAACAGTTTTGTTGCCCAGTTCATTGGTGAAAACAACACATTGGAAGGCGTTATTAAGTCAATCAACGGCGACGAATGTGTTGTGGCGCTGGATGACGGATCTGAAATTGACGCCAAGCCGGTCAATGTCCATGCGGCAGGTGATCGGACAAAAGTGTCAATCCGGCCTGAGCGGGTGGAATTCAACAAGGATCGCCTGCACGCCGATGCGCACACTCTGAAAGCAACGGTGAAAGAGTTCATCTACATGGGCGATGTCTTCCGCTTCCGTCTGTCGGTTGCCGGGAATGACGACTTCATCATCAAGACGCGAAACGCCCCGGACGCTATCAGACTGTCGCCGGGCCAGGAAGTCGAAATCGGCTGGCTTGCGCGTGACTGTCGGGCGTTGGACGCCTGATCAGGGAACAACCCGTTCACGACACCAAAGTGCGCGGGGAAAGGCATGGGTGGGTTACCCCGTGGCCCAACCAAAAAGATCAAAATTAACGGGAATAACAGGGAGTTAACGATGAAAGTAACAAAAACCACTCTTATGGCAGGTGCTATCGTGGCAGTTGCCGGCGCTGCATCCGCAGAGGAAATGACTATTGTCTCTTGGGGCGGAGCTTACTCCAAGTCGCAGCTGAAAGCATATCATGAGCCCTATTCCGAGAAGAGCGGCGTCACGATCCTGAACGACGACAGCTCGGCTGAGGCGGTTGCTAAACTGCGTGCGATGAACGAAGCAGGCAACATCACCTGGGACGTGGTCGACGTTGTGGCGGCAGACGCAATTCGTCTGTGTGACGAAGGCCTGGCGCTGGAAATCGATCCGGACACCATGTTGGCACCGGCACCCGACGGAACCTCGGCTGCTGATGATTTCGGTGACTTGCTTGTCAGCGAGTGTTTCATTCCGCAAATCGTTTACTCGACTACATTCGGGTATCGTACGGATCTGGTGGGTGACACACCGCCGTCGGATGTTTGCGCAGTCTTCGATCTGGAAGCCTATCCAGGCAAGCGTTCACTTGAAAAGCGTGCCATCAACAACATGGAATGGGCTCTGATTTGTGACGGCGTGGCAAAAGACGACGTCTATGACGTGCTGGCGACTCCGGAAGGGCAGGATCAGGCCCTGGCCAAGCTAGGCACCATCAAAGACAACGTTGTCTGGTGGTCTGCAGGCGCGGACACGCCGCAGTTGCTGGCGGACGGCGAGATCATCATGGGTTCGACCTATAACGGTCGCCTGTTCAGCGTGATCGAAGAGCAGAAGCAACCCGTTGCAATGCTGTGGGATGCTCAGATATTTGATCTGGACGGCTGGATTATTCCTGCTGGTCTGAGCGAAGAGCGTCAGAAGCGCGCGCTGGACTACATCATGTTCGCAACCGATACGCAGCGCCTGGCGGATCAGGCCAAGTACATCTCGTACGGTCCGGCACGTGCATCTTCGGCGCCGCTGGTGGGTCAGCACGCGGACCTGGGCATCGACATGGCACCTCACATGCCGACCGATCCCGAGAACGCCAAGAACACGTTCCTGTACAACTACGAGTTCTGGGCTGACTATCGTGATGATATCGAAGCAAAGTTCCAGGCTTGGCTGGCGAAGTAATCGCTGATTGAACCAAAAAACCAGCCGGGGCCAAGTTAGGCCCCGGCGTCAAAAAATCAGGGAACGCAGATGAGCGACGCAACTCAATCAGGTCCGATGTTGGCGGCAGATGGTACGCCGCTGAAGAAATCACTGGCGCGTTCATTGCGTCGGCGTAAATTGCGGGCGTTGGCTCTGGTTGCGCCACTTTTGCTATTTGTACTGCTATCATTCGTCATACCTATCATTTCCATGCTATTCCGATCGGTCGAAAACGGGATTGTCTCAGAGACACTTCCTTTGACAGTCGTTGAGTTACAGCAATGGGACGCCGAGAGCGGGGAATTGCCGGACGAAGCTTTGTATGAAGCATTTATTCGCGACATGGTTGTTGCCGTTGACGCCAAGCAACACACAAGACTAGGTACCCGCTTGAATTACGAACAGACGGGAATGTCGTCGATGTTCCGAAAATCTGGACGCCAAATCAAGCGGTTGGATCCGGAAGCTGACGCCCCGTTCAAGGAAAAATTGATCGAAATTCACGATGGCTGGGGGGACGTGGACACGTGGCGCGTGATCAAGACGCACGCGGTGCCGATCACCAATGGATACTTTCTGAACGCTATTGATATGCAGCGCACACCCGAAGGGGCGCAAGCGCAACCCGAAGATAAGCGCATCCTCATCAAGCTGTTCGGCCGGACATTGTTCATGTCGCTGATCATTACCGGGGCCTGTATTCTGCTGGCCTATCCAGTTTCTTACCTGCTCGCCAATCTGCCGATGCGGGCTTCAAACATGCTGATGATTTTGGTGCTGTTGCCATTCTGGACCTCGCTGCTTGTGCGCACCTCCGCCTGGAAAGTGATGTTGCAGCAGCAGGGTGTGATCAACGAAACGCTGGTCTGGCTGGGCTTTGTTGCCGATGATGCGAGGCTGGTGATCATCAACAATCAATTCGGCACGATCATTGCGATGACGCATATCCTGCTGCCGTTCATGATCCTGCCGATGTATTCGGTCATGCAGACGATTCCGCCTTACTATACCCGCGCGGCCAAATCCATGGGCGCCACAAACTGGACGACCTTTTGGCGGATTTACTTTCCGCAATCGATACCGGGTATCGGTGCGGGTTCGATCCTCGTGTTCATTCTTGCCATCGGGTACTACATCACGCCCGAGATCGTTGGCGGCACCAAAGGTGTCTTCATTTCGAACCGGATTGCGTACCACATCTCATCCTCTCTGAACTGGGGACTGGCTGCGGCGCTGGGGACGATCCTGCTGGCGGTCGTTCTTCTACTCTACTGGTGCTACGACAAGATCGTCGGCATTGATAACGTCAAGCTGGGATAAAGAATATGGCTGCACTTACACCAATATCCCGCAAACCGTTGTCCGTGGTTCTGCCGGCTGTCGCAATCGCCGGAGGATTTCTGGGCATGTTCGTCGGAGCCGGGCAGGACAACGTTCTGCTGGGCATTCTGATCGGCGCTGCTTTGATGGCAGGGCTGGCATGGCTGTATATCAACGTGCTGGACAACGAACGCGTTGCGCGCTGGATTACGATACTGGGTCTTGCTGCAATTGGATTTTTCTTCGCAGGCATTACGGGCTTGATCGTCGGGCTGCTGGCGGGGTGGTTCTTTGCCTTCTTCATCTTCTGGCTCTACGAGGGGCGCTATCGGCAAAAATTGCTGCCTTACATGACGGCTGGTCAGGTGTTGTGGCATTTTACTTTCCGGGTGATCTGCGGGGCAATCTTCGTGTTCCTGATCACGCCGATCCTTGTGGTACTGCCGCTGTCTTTCAATGCGCAGGACTTTTTCACCTTTACGCCCGAAATGCTGCGTCTGGACCCTGAAGGGTATTCGCTGAAGCACTACCGCGACTTTTTCACCAACAATGAATGGCAGCGTAGCTTCAAGAACTCGCTGATCATCGCACCAATTGCGACCATCATTTCGGTATCGCTGGGCACTCTGGCGGCGATAGGCCTCAGCCAGTCGCATGTTCCGGGGCGTCGGGCCATCATGGGCATTCTGATCTCGCCAATGATCGTTCCGCTGATCATCTCGGCCACGGGTATGTTCTTTTTCTACAGCGACATCGGCCGTTTTTTGGAAGGTACGCTGGGCATGAACAAGAACTTCGTCGGCTATGTGAAAGTCGTGCTGGCCCACGCAGTTCTGGGGATTCCCTTCGTCATCATCACGGTGACCGCAACGCTGGTCGGGTTTGACCAATCCCTGACGCGGGCTGCTGCGAATATGGGTGCAGGTCCGGTGCGGACGTTCTTCAAGATCCAGATGCCGCTGATTTTGCCGGGTGTAATCTCGGGCGGATTGTTTGCCTTCATCACTTCGTTTGACGAAGTTGTGGTGGTTCTCTTTGTCGGATCAGCCAGCCAAAAGACATTGCCTTGGCAGATGTTCACCGGCCTGCGTGAACAGATCAGCCCGACCATTCTGGCCGTTGCGACCATCCTTGTCGTGATCTCGATCGCGCTGCTGACCACGGTCGAACTGCTGCGGCGGCGATCTGAACGTCTGCGGGGGCTCAGCCCGGCTTGACGCGACTCAAAAGCTGATTTAGCGATTTCACCATGCACCCCGGTCACGATGGCGTCGTGACAGAACGCGGGGTGCATGGCTCTCGGATCCCGAGGCCGCTCGTCCTGAACGCCGGGACTTGTGGCCGGGCGATGCCAGTCCGGCGTTGAGGAGAGTCAAAGATGAAAGATATGAACAACCGCCCCGAGTTTTTCACCTGCCACAACGGTGACAAAGCGCCGTTGCCATTCAGCCGGGCTGAATACGACCGTCGCCTTGCCAGCCTGCGCGCGACCATGGCGGCAAGGGACATTCCCGCAGTTCTGCTGACGTCGATGCAGAACATCGCTTACTACTCGGGCTTCCTGTACTGCTCGTTTGGCCGCCCCTATGGCTGTGTTGTAACGCAGGATGCTTGTACTACGGTTTCGGCCAATATCGACGCCGGGCAGCCCTGGCGCCGGTCGGTCGAAGAGAACGTGATCTACACCGATTGGAAGCGGAACAATTACTGGCGCGCTGTAGCCAGCCTGATCGGCTCCGCCCGCCGGGTCGGTATCGAGGGTGACCACATGACACTGGCAATGCGCGACACTGCGCTGGACATGTTGGGTGGGCCGGAACTGGTCGATATCGCGCCTGATACGATGGCTGCACGGATGGTGAAGTCAGCCGAAGAGATCGAATTGATCAAAGGCGGCGCGCGTACTGCGGATGTTGGTGGCGCGGCTATCCACGCCGCGATCCGTGAAGGCGCGACCGAGATCGAGATCGCCATGGCCGGACGTGACGCGATGGAGGCTGAGATTGCCCGCGCCTATCCGGATGCCGAATACCGCGACACATGGGTTTGGTTTCAGTCAGGCCTGAACACGGATGGTGCACATAACCCGGTCACCAAGCGTGCGTTGGAAAAGGGCGATATCCTATCCCTGAACACTTTCCCGATGATTTCAGGTTATTACACAGCGCTGGAGCGCACTCTGTTCCTGGGCGAACCCGACGCCGAAAGTCTGCGCATCTGGAAAGCGAACGTTGCCGCGCACGAACTGGGTCTGAGCCTGATTAAACCCGGCGCGACCTGCTCGGGGATCTGCGAAGAAATCAACCGCTTCTTCGCTGACGAAGGCCTGCTGCAGTACCGGTCCTTCGGGTACGGGCACTCTTTCGGTATCCTTAGCCATTACTATGGGCGCGAGGCGGGGCTGGAACTGCGCGAGGATATCGATACGGTTCTGGAACCGGGCATGGTCGTTTCAATTGAGCCGATGCTGTGGATTCCAGAAGGTCAGAAGGGTGCAGGCGGATACCGGGAACACGACATTCTGGTGGTCGAGGAAACCGGTGCCGAAAACATTACCGGCTTCCCCTATGGCCCTGAACACAACACGATCAGTGCTTAATTGATTTGGCAGGAAGGGCGATCAGCCCTTCTTGCCACGTTCGTGAAAGATGAACCCGATGAAGTTCAGCAGAACCTGAGCCGCCAATATCTGCGTGCTTTCGGTCGGGTCGTAATTCGGAGCCACTTCGACAAGGTCGATCCCGACTACGTCTCCGCGTTTTGCAAGCCCCTGAATTATCTCCAAGACATCATAGTACTGGAACCCGCCGTGGCTGGGCGTGCCAGTGCCAGAGGCGATGGACGGGCAGAATGCGTCGATATCAATCGTGACATAATACCGGACGCCTTCCGGGATGCGCGCCAACACGCCATCTGTACCAAGCTCGCGCACCTGCCGTACGGACAAAATGTCCGACCCGCGGGCGCGGGCGTCCTCATATCCTTCTTTGGCGGTTGACGACACGTTCCGGATGCCCAGTTGCGTCATGCCCGAAACATACGGTTTTTCAATTGCACGCCGCATGGGGTTGCCGTGTCCGGCGGTCACGCCATGCCGTTCGTCCACGAAATCCAGATGCGCATCAATTTGCACGACGTGGATAGGCCCGTTTTTCTCGCTATCGTTTTCGAAGGCGTTGATGCAGGGAATATTGACCGAGTGATCGCCGCCGATGGTGACGGGCAGGGCGCCTGCGTTCAGCATCTTTTCAACACCGAACTGGATGTTGGCGTGGCTTTCCTCGGTTTTGGTGTGGATGATATCCGCGTCGCCGATATCGACCATCCGGACCGAGCCATCCAAGTAAGTGGCATCATCCTCGTGGTCATATGCGCCGGCATGGCCGAAGCTGAACAGAGTTGACGCTTCGCGCACCGCACGCGGTCCAAACCGAGCGCCGGATCGCCACTGAGTTCCGAAATCAAAAGGCGCACCCATGACGGCGACGTCAGCATCGATTTGATCCCAATCCTCGACGTACGGAGCTTTGCCAAAGGTCGATATGCCCACAAACGGCAGGTTCAGGCGACCGCCGGAATATCCATGAGACGTCATTGCAAGAATCCTGTTTATTGTTTTCCCAGCGCAGCTTAATCGGGACTTCTAAATCAGGATAGGCGAAACCGGATACATATTGCTCAAGCGCAGACTTGATTGTCCGCCTTGCCAGTGTGTATCTGGCGTAACCGCTTGAAAGGAAACACCGTGGGACGTCACGAACTGCCACCAGAGACGGGTGCCTTTTTTATCAATCTAGATCGGGTCCCAGTGCGCCGTGACTTCATGGAAGCGCAGTTCAATCATGCAGGCTTGGTGGGTGCCACCCGGTTTGGCGCGAGGGATGCCCAGAAACCCGGAGTTGTGGACGCCAGTGGCTATGTTGCTGGAACGGGCAGTCGCTGGGGTTTGACGCAAAGCGAAATCGCCTGTTTTGAAAGCCATCGCGCGGTATGGCAGGCGGTCGTGGATCAAAACCTGCAAGCGGTGGCCATTTTTGAAGATGACGTCGAAATGTCCATCCAGGCAGGATCTGTGATTTCAGCACTGATGGCGGACCCAGATGCCTTTGACATGGTGAAGCTGGACTATTCCCCCAAATCTCTTCGTTTTGGGCCAGAGACCCGTATCGCAGGCGTCACCGTCCGGCCCATGCTGGAAATGGCCCCGAGTGCGGCCGCCTATGTGCTTTCTCAGCGGGCTTGCCAGAAACTGCTGAATTGGTCCGAAAAGTATTCGGATCACCTGGATGATTTCGTCTCCATCCCACGGTCGGATTGGCGGATGTATCAGTGCTTTCCGGCTGTTGGGGTGCAGATGATCTGGTCGAAACAGCAAAATCACACGGTCGAAGAGGTGAAGGTCAGCGAACGATCCCTAGACCAGAAAACCAACAGCGGGCTGGATAAGGGGCCGCTTTGGTTCCGCCTTCGGCGGGAATTGGTCGCGGCGCGACGTAAGTTGTATTGGCGCGTGGGAGGCCAGACGCGATTGCTGGAACAGGGGGGATACGTCGGGTTCATCCCCTGCGCCGACGATCTGAGCGTGTGAATTCATGTCTCAACACGCCACCTAAATGGTCGCCCCGCAGTGCATCCGCTTCATAAGCGTTAACAAAACTGTCAATATGATATAACCTCGTGACGTTAGTGGTGAATAACGTTTGGGTTATGTGTTGTGGGGCAGACAATTTACGAAAGATACGGTGGCTTCAAAACGATCTCGCGGATCGTGATGACCTTTTACGAAATGGCGTTGGAGTCCGATCAGATCGGCGGTCATTTCGAAGACATTGATATGCCCCGGTTGATTGATCATCAGACCAAGTTTGTTTCGTCCTTGGTTGGTGGACCTGCATCCTTTAGCGATGACAGGATCGAGGCGGTTCATCGTCACCTGAACATCTCTCACGCAGATTTTGACGAGATGGCCGCGCTTTTCAGCGAGGCCCTGTCGATGCATGGAATGGAAGACGCGCATATAAAAGTTGCCCTTGATGCCATCGAGTCAAAACGGGCCATCATCGTGGCTCGCGACGCCGCATGAGTATTCTGGCCATAAATGAACAGCTGCTCCGCGCGATCGGTGTTGGCGTCGCTGTTGTGCGGGCTTCGGATTTGGGTTTCGTGTTTCACAACGGTCCATTTACCGAGTGGTTTGGGGCACCGGCCGAAGGTCAGACCCTGTTGGATTATTTTCCCGACCTTGATCCAAAAGAGCTTGAGGACGTTAAACAATCCGGCCTCCGCTATTCGGCCGAGCTGCAGGTCAAACCCAAGCGCCGGACGCTGATATTTGCGGTCGCGGTGTCCTTGGCCAACGGCCTTTCCGAACAGGTGCTGGTGGTCGAATTTCAGAACATCACCCGCATTCGCGAGCTTGAGAGCATGATCGACAGTTATTCGACCATGGTCGAACGTAACACGCGCGAATTGGAACGCGAGAAAGAGCGGGTCGAACGGTTGCTGTTGAACCTCATGCCCCGCGCTGTGTACGAAGAGTTCAAGACCTTTGGTGTCGTTACGCCGCAGCTCTACGATCAGGTCTCGGTCGTGATGCTAGATTTTGTGGGCTTTACGGATTTTGCGGCAAAAACCGACCCGACTGTGACACTCAGCGAGTTGAACGATGTCTTCACGGCCTTTGACAGGATCGTCGAACAATATGGCTGCGAACGGATCAAAACCATCGGAGACGCTTATCTGGCGGTCTCGGGTATGCCGGACGCAACGCCAGATCATGCGACGGCCGTGGCCCATTGCGCAGTCCGGTTCCTGCGTTACCTCGAACGGCGCAACGAAAGCCATCCGCATAAATGGCAGGCTCGGATCGGTCTGGGAATGGGGCCGGCTGTCGGCTCGGTCGTGGGTATTCAGAAATACGTCTACGACGTGTTTGGTCCGGCCGTGAACATTGCTTCACGCCTGCAAGTCTTTGCAAACCCAATGAATATTGTCGCCCCGGAAGAGATGAAATACGCGTTGATTGACGAGTTCCAGGTCTCGGATATTGGGCCGGTGGATATCAAGGGCATGGGGCAGATGGATCTGATTAACGTCACCTCGGGCCTTAGTGTTCCGGCACCAAGGCCCAGGTTCTAGCTCGAACCTCAATCGTCCTGCGGAACCAGACCTAAACCCCGCAAATAAATTCCAATGCCACTTTCCAACAGATCCTCTGGCGGGAATGGAGAGCTGGCACCTGTGTTTCGGGCATAAAGCTCAACAACGCCATGGCTCATGGCCCAGATATGAGCACTGAACATCGACGCAGGTGGCCGTTTTCCGGGGGGGATATGCTGCGAAAGGTCTGCGGCTGCTTTTTCCAGCACGCTCTTGGCCCGGTTGGCGGCCAGCGCCAATTCAGGCGTTCGGTTAACGGAAATCCCGCTTTCGAACATGGCGATGTAGTGACCAGGGTGCTTGCGGGCAAAAGCCAGATAGGCCCGACCGGTTGCCTCAAACGCAGCAAGGGCCGAGGGTTGGCCCGTGTCGTAGGCGTACTGCATCAAGTCGGCGAACATTTCAAAGCCCTGACGGGCGGCTTCCGCAATCAGGTCCTCGCGCCCCTGAAAGTGCCTGTATACAGCTGCAGGCGTTACACCCGCGGTCTTTGCGGCCTCAGAAAGGGTAAAGCCTGTCGGACCTTTTTCTTCGATCAGCGAAAGAGCGGCCTCGATCAGGGCTTGCTTGAGATTGCCGTGGTGATACCCGCGTTTCGCCATGCCTGTGTCACGAGCCTTTTTGTTTAAGTTCCGGGGAACCAAGACATAATCCACGCCTGCCGGTTCGTCCAACCCTTGCCAGCAATGGAGCGCGAAAATGTCATCACGCGTCCAACACCTCGGGTCCGCCGCAAATCAGTGGATCGATCTTGCCAATAGCCTTCTTGTCTTTTTCATCATATTCCAGCGCGTGCAAAACAGTTCGTATTGCCGCGATGCGGGCGCGTTTTTTGTCGTCTGAGCGAATGATGGTCCAAGGGCAAAGGTCTGAGTGACTGCGGGTCAGAGTTTCCGAGATCGATTGCGTGTACTCGTCCCACTTACCAAGCCCCGCAATGTCGATTGGGCTAAGTTTCCATTGCTTTAGCGGATCTGTCTCACGTGCCAGAAAGCGGTTCAGTTGCTCCGCGCGCCCGACGTTAAGCCAGAATTTGAACAGTTTGATCCCGTCATTCACCAGTCCGGTTTCAAGCGGCAGAACTTGCCTGAAAAAACGTTCGCGTTCTTCGGGTTCGCAAAAACCAAAGACGTTTTCGACCACACCGCGATTGTACCAGCTGCGGTCAAAGAACACGATTTCGCCTGCCGCAGGCAGATGTTGAACGTAACGTTGGAAGTACCATTGGCTGCGTTCGGTGTCGGAGGGTTTGCTCAGCGCCACGTTGCGGGCGCCGCGCGGATTTAGGTTCTCACGAAAGCGTTTGATCGTACCACCTTTTCCGGCGGCATCGCGGCCTTCGAAAATGATAGCAACGCGATTGTCTGTTTCCCTTACCCAGGATTGCATTTTGACCAGCTCGATCTGCAGCAGATCCATTTCTTTCTCGTAATCCTTACGCTTCATTCTTTCTTCGTAAGGATATGTCGGGTTCAGGATGTCGTCTTTCTTTGCGTTTTCAATGGCTGATCGCACCTCTTTCGGGGCGTCCTTGCGGAAATACTTTTCAATGGAACCTTTTTCCGAACGGGCCATTAGCTACCTCGCCATAAAATCCATATCCTACTATGGATTAGCTGGCGGTTTAACGCAAACCCGCTCGCTCGGCCGCGCGGTCGATTGCTGAGGCAACCTCGGGGGCGGCCACAACCTGCGGCATGTGACCAATACCCGGAAGCTCGATCAGTTCCGCGTCGGGGATTTGGTCGACCAGTTGTTCTGCATGCCAGGCAAACTTGACAGTGGTGTCAGCCGTTCCGTGAACAACTTCGGTCGGTACGGAAATTTCCCCATAGCGGGGTTGCAGGGCGCGAACTTCGTCCAGCAGGTTGGCCCGTTGCTTGGCATTCGCATGCATCGAGGCGCGTCGCATCGTTAGGCCGGGGCCGAAATGCTGAGCATACCCTTCGGGTGCCGTCTGCGGGGCAAAGACCTTGTCCAGCGCTTTTTCCACGTACCATTCAGGGACAAATGCGGTGATCAGGGGCAGGGCCAGCGTATTGCCCGCCTCAGTCGACGCCAGCTTGTTGAAACCGTCCAGTGGCGTCTCCCACGGGATCGCAGCCGGTGCGATCAAAACAAGGGCAGAAATGTTGTCGGGCCGGGTGACCGCCCAAGCCAGCGATACGGACCCGCCATAGCTTTGCCCTGCAACAATGGGTTTTTCCGCGCCCAACTTGGCAGCGGCCTTTTGCAAGATTAACGCTTGCTCCTCAATGGTTTCTCCGTTCGAATTGAAGCTGTCGCTATAGCCCAGACCGGGTCGGTCGAACACGATCACACGGAAGTTCTCGGCCAGGATCGGTGCAAGAGCAAAACTCATGTCACGGGTGTTACCGCTGGACCCGTGGATCAAAACCACATCGGGGCCGTCGCCCATGACCACCGCATGGACGGCGATACCGTCGACCATCACCATTTCACCCTCAGGAGGGAAACGAGCCTCAGCCGCAGCTTCGTTCTGTGCTGCGCGCCAGACGGTCAGCAGGATCAGACCCGATAGAACGAGGCCAAGGAATATCAGAACTTTAATGACCAACGTCTTCCATGTTGAACGGGGTGGACTGGTAAATCTCATTGATCCAGTTGCCGTACAGCAGATGCGCATGGCTGCGCCATCTGTTTTGCGGAGGTTGTGATGGATCGTCGTCTGGATAGTAGTTCATCGGCACATTGATCGGTGTCCCGTTCGAGACATCGCGATCATATTCCTGCTTCAACGTATCGCTGTCGTATTCGAAATGGTTGAAGATATAGATCGCACGATGCGAGGGGTCCTCGACCAGACAGGGGCCGACCTCATCGCTTCCCAACAATGTCGTCAGGCCAGGCGCGCTGTTGATCTCAGATTGGTTCATTGTGGTCCAGCGGCTGACAGGGATCACGCAATCATCAGAAAACCCACGCAAAAACGGGGAAGAAGGAGCCAGATTCTGGTGCCGATAGCAACCAAACGCCTTGGCATCGAGCGCCTGTTTGTCGATGCCGTGGAAATGGTTGATCATCGCCATACCACCCCAGCAAACGCCAAAGGTGGAATGGACGTTTTTCTGAGTCCACTCAAAAACCTCGGTCATCTCGTCCCAATAGGTGACGTCATCGAACTCCAGATGCTCGATCGGCGCGCCCGTGATGATCAGGCCGTCGAATTTCTGATCCTTTACCTCTTGGAACGGTTGATAGAACTCGGCCATGTGATCGGCGGCGGTGTTCCTGGTGCGATGTTCGGTCATGCGGATCAGCGACAGGTCGATCTGCAGCGGAGTCGCTCCGATCAGACGCGCGAACTGGTTTTCTGTCTGAATTTTCTTGGGCATCAGATTCAGCAATCCGATCCGCAAGGGACGGATGTCCTGACGCATTGCCTGATCCGCGGCCATGACCATGACGCCCTCTTTGGTGAGAACGTCGTAAGCGGGCAGGTCGGAAGGGATCTTGATCGGCATCAGGTGCAAGCCTTTGGAGTTATTGTGTAGAGGCGGTAATTAAGCCCGGTTTGTCCGGGTCTCAAGGGTGCGTTCGATCAACTCATCGAAATCACCCGCATCGCGGACCTTGTGCATGTCATCAGCGGTGACTGTGACACCCCAATTGTCCGCCATGGCCTGATAGCGCGGTTGGCGGTGCGCCAGTGCGCGGGCATAGGTCCAGCGAATAAAGGCGTCCGGGTCGACGTCCTCGGGTGCGTAACCATGTTCGGTGAGGTATTCGTCCCAGACACGGGTCAGAAACTCTGCCTGATAGGACATCGGCTTAGGGGCCTTATCGAAACGGCGGATCAGTTCTGCGGTGTGATCTTCATCGCCCTTGATCCAGATCATCAGGGTTCGGCGGGACAGCTCGGACAGGACGTGATCTGCCGGGTCTTCGGGATCGACCCATTCGCAGATTGACCCGCCGGTATCGCAGATGAAGTTCGGGTATTGATACAAACGCTTGGCGCGATCGATGAAATACTCGGTGTCCAACAGGGCGTGGATCTCAGCAAGGCGGAACTGTTCCTGCCTACGACGATATTCAGTAAGCTCAAGCCCGCCGTGCGCCGGGTTGCCCGGTTTGCCCAGATAGGTCGCAACCGGTGTCAGGTTTTCGAACGAGATATTCGAGCCGATATAGATCGAATCCGACAGCAACAGGTCGCGCAGGAATGGAACTTTCATCGCCTCGGCTTTGGCGTTGTCGATGATGTATTCGCCCATGTACCGGGTACCGATGCGGTAGTCGATCGAGTAGTGGAACCAGTCCCCGGAATCGCGCAGCACGTTCGACACATAGGTCTTGCCCAGCCCCGACATGCCGAAGAACAGCACTTTTTTCCGGGCCGCTTCGCGCCAGTCCTTTGCTGAGCTGTAGATCATTGTCCGCTGTCCCTTTTTCTGACCTAGCTAAAACGGGCAGGGGGCGGCGTCAATCACGTGAGCGGGACCAGTTCAGAATCAACAACCCGATCGCCAACACGGCAAAGCCCAAAAAGGCCTGCGGCGGTAAGGTTTCGTCGCGCACCAGTGTGCCTAAAACGATGGCGACTGGCGGTATGACAAGCGTTACTAACATCAGGTTTCCGGCCCCGGCCATGGCAAGAACGCGGTAGTACAGCAAGTACGCTCCGGCTGTTGCGATCAGGGCGTAATAGGCAATGGCCGCCCACGCGATCGCCGGCAAGTTCAAAACGGGAAGCCCGTCGACCACGAGGGAAACAGGCAAAATCAGAATGGTTGAGCCGGTCAGCATGCCAGCTGCGGCAACTATGGGAGACAAGCCAGACAACTTGATTCTGGCCCAGGCACTGGCCAACGCGTAAGAAACTGTTCCTGCGATGATTGCCAGTTGGGCAACGCTTTGAAGGTTGAAAGTCGCGAAATTCTTGAGGCCAATTGCAATTGCTACACCCAGAAACCCCAGACCGACGCCCACACCACGAGCAAGGGTCAACCTCTCGTCCTTGAAAAACATAGCGGCGATCAGGACGCCGAAGACGGCGGTTGCTGCATTCAGGATCGAGGTCAGGCCAGTTTCGATGTAAAGCTGCCCCCAAGCCATAAGCGAGAATGGGATGGCATTGTTCAACAACCCCATCATCAGGAATGCGCCCCAGATGCGCGGACTGGTGGGAACACTCAGCTTTTTAACCCAGACAACGATCCACAACGCCAGCATCGCCCAGAATACGCGGTGCAGAACCGAGGTCATGACGGGGATCGTGTCCAATGCGACGCGGATCGAGATAAAGGATGCGCCCCAGATCACGCCCAGAAGCAACAGTTCGGCCCAAGCCCTTGGAGACAGGTGTTTTTGAGGTTCCATAGCCCGTTCTCGCATTCCCCAAGGCGATGTTCGACCCGAAACTTGCGCAAAGAAAAACCCCGCCGAAAGTGGCGGGGTTTTTGTAGTTGGTTCGGTAGGCGGGATCAGTTCAGCGTGTAAGTGAGCTGAAGGCCGACGCTCCATGCCGAGTTGCCCGAGAATTCGCCACCTGTTGTGGTGGTCGCGTCTCCGATGTCGGTATAGCGGATGCCGCCAGAAATCTGAGCCTGCTCGAAGGAGTATGTACCACCTACGCCAAGGCTCCAGAAACCGTCGGTGGGGCCGAGGTTCGAAACAGCAGAACCCGAGGACGTTTCATAGCCCGCAGAGATCGCGCCAGAAAACTCTTCGGTGAACTTGTAGCCAAGACCCAGTGTGTAGGTGAAGGTGTCGTCCGCGTAATCAACCAGGTTCTGTTGCGCAGCGGCAGTATAAACCGGCGGTGCCAGAACTGTCTGCGGCCAGTCAACCCAGCGGATCGAGCCGAACAGCAGCGTTTTAGGTGCCACACCGGTCTGGAAGTCCAGATTTACCGATTGAGGCGTCACAACTTCGGTTTCGGTCTGTGCGGTCACAAGCGGTGCGGGGACGGGCGGTGGTCTTCGGTTGATGGACTCCGTCGAGTCGAAATCGTGCGTGATTTTAGAGTTGTAGGTCAGTGCGACACGTGCCGCGATTTCGGGACGTTCCCATGCGACGCCTACGACGTAACCGAAGTCAACCTCAGAGCCGGATTCAAATTCGTAACCGGCAACAACCGGGACAGCAACCGTTGCCTTGGCTCGCTGTGCGCGAATACCGCCGATTGCGCTGAAGCCGCCATCGAACTTGTAACGCACCAGGGCAGTAATCGCATCAACATCCGCTTTAGCGCGCAAAACGTCGGTGCGACCACCAAAAGCGGCCAAGGGGTTCTGCGACAAAGGATAGTTCGACGGGTACTCGACATCGGCACCGTACGGTTCATCATAAATGAGAGCAAAGTCCAACTGATCGGTAAACGAATGCTTGTATGCCAGGTGTGGTGTCCAGAAGCTTTTGGCGATGTTTCCGGAATCAACACCGTTCTGCTCACCGCTCACGTCGGGGTTTGCGTAACCCAAACGGAACTGAACAACAGAACCTTCCTCAAACAGAATGTTGACGCCCTGGCCGCTGCGATCAAGACCGCCTGCGTAAGCACCGGTTGCGCCAACGCATACCGCACACGCCTGTAGAAGCGCTTTTTTCATTAGTTCCTCCCTCTAGGTCTCCTGGAGGTCAGCGCCTGTTGATATGTGGTGCGGACTGACCTGCATTGTGGTGCTCGTTATTTTCTTGAGCTTTACCTTATCGTCAACTGGTGACCGTGCGTTACTTGTGTTGAGTGTCGCGAAGAGGTGTTGCCAAACTGTTACGATTCTCGGCGTGAACGTTCAGGAAAATACCTACGAAAATTACCGCAGCGCCTAATAGGGTCCAGTGATCCAGCGGTTCGTGATACAGAACCATACCTATGACCGCGATTGTGGGCAGGCGTGCAAAGTCAAACGGCACCACAACGGTTGCCGGGGCAATCGCCAGCGCATTTGTGATGCAGTAATGCGCCAGCAGCCCGGCCAGTCCCACCAGCAACAAAAACGGAGCTGTGCTTGCCGAGGGCAGGGTGATTTGTCCGTCGATACCCGATGCGATCAGCCCCAGCACGGCTTGCATTACTGTCAGCCAGAACATGATGCATCCGATGCTGGCAAAACGAGTGAGGGACTTTGTTGATATCGTTGTTAAGGCAAAGAAAATAGCGGACATAGCAGCGGTCATCACACCTGCACTGAGAGGCACGGAGCCCGGCCGGGCGACCAGAAGAATTCCCGCAAATCCGATCAACGCCGACATCATGCGCACCGCCGTCAGACGTTCTTTCAACAAAAGCGGAGACAGCAGGATGACCCAAATGGGTTGCGTGAATTCCAGCGCAAAAACCTGTGCCAGAGGAATGACACCGACTGCGTAGAACCACAGGTTCTGCCCGGTGAAATGCAGCACGTTGCGAACC
This sequence comes from Ruegeria sp. CDSA034, assembly GCF_059612275.1. Lineage (NCBI taxonomy): Bacteria > Pseudomonadati > Pseudomonadota > Alphaproteobacteria > Rhodobacterales > Roseobacteraceae > Ruegeria > Ruegeria sp. CDSA034. The sequence goes on along the minus strand of NZ_JBXWQH010000001.1, from coordinate 373,656 downwards.
CCATGCAATCCGATCCGTTCGGTCGAGACTTGATGCCATTTGCGTGTCAGGGTCAGAATCAGGGCGACCACGCAAATTCCGACGAGGCTGCGGTAGAACATGATCTCGAACGTGTCATGGGTCACGCTCAGTTCACGGCCAGCGATTGCCATAGCTGAAAATGAGGCAATTGCCCCTGTCATCCAAAGTGCGGCTTTGACTAGATGACTCGGTGAGCGCGTCAAAACGGTAATACCTGAACACAACCGGGCGTGATGGCCAGACGCCGGCTCCGGTCGGGCAAATTCCGCGTTAGACGTAAGAGCATGGATTGAGCCTATCGGTTGTTGCGGAAAAGATAGTCCTGCTGGTTCAGGGCGGTTTCCAATTTGTAGCCAACGGTGCCCAGAAATCCCTGCAGTCGATCCAGGTCCCGGCACTCGATCAACATAAAATCAAAGCGAAACCGGTCATGATCAATCCCCTTCAGAACATTCAGTTCCGCCCCTTCGACATCCAGAGACAGCAGGTTTATTCTGCTGGGGGCTTCAGCCTCGATGAGAATTTCGTTGAGCGGGCGCGCGACCGCGCCGAAAGAGAAACTGACCTCGGTTTCTTTCATATGTAGCTGGGCATTCTTTAAATGCTCGCTTCGATCCGCAAGGTCTAATTCCTGTCCGACACTGACGCTCATCAGGTTTGCGTAAACCATCTCGATCAGACGATCGGGAAATCCGAATTCGACGCAGGCATTGCAAAAAACCTTGCTCCGACTTCCACGTAGAGAGAAACATTTAAGGAAGTTATGCGGTGCCGGTTCGATCAGGACACCCTGCCATCCCCGCTCTTTCTCGAAATAGTAGGTGTTGGATTGCGTGACGCCGTCATTGGCCCCGAGTTCCACAAAGGAACCGTTGTCGAAATCCAGATAGGGCTCAAGCTTCTGATCCAGAGTGTTCAGCCCATAATATCTGGTATTTTGTGGGTTGAGACGCTTTGAAACCGAATTTCTGATCTTGTTGAGTATTTTCACAACGCCCATCCTATCGTGTGTCGGCGGCATCGCATCCGCAGCGTCCTAGCTGTCGTCGGCGCTCAGAATGCCCAGCCCACCTATAGGGGCCAAAGGTTTCTTTCTCGGCAGTTGCCGCGATGGATTGAGATAGGCCGATGTGGTCCATGTATAGGAATTTATCGGGCCGAAGCCGTTGAAATCGCATCTGTTCCAGCCTGTGGCCTCGTCCAGCAAGGCGATGCAGTCCGGGTGCCTGTCCGAATTGTCGAACACAATCATTGTCGGATCTATCCGTTTCTGCTGGAACTGTTCCCGAACAAATCTGGCGCAGGCGTTGCGATAGCGCCCATCGATGACGACGATATCGGCATTTCGTATTTCATCGCGTTCAACATATTGCGCTTTTTCCCGCTCGAAGAAATAGGTGAAATGCGGTTTGTCGGCGAGAGAAGCAGAAATCTTGTCAAACCAGCCTTTGTCGTTTTCGACCGACGTTACCTCTGCACCTGCATTCAGATAGTAGATCGAAGAGTTCCCGCTGCCATATTCCAGAACGCGAACGCCGTTCAGATCGAAGCTGTCCAGGTATTCGATGGCCGGATATGTGTACCACGGGATTTCACGGCCCTCACCATCGCGGCAGTCCCAGTTTTCTATGGAATTGTATTGGCCATAAGTTTCACCCAGAATCCGGTAGGTTTTGACCTGTTCCAGTGACGCTTTCGACGCACGTTTCAGGACCTTTCGCAATATCCAGAAATGGGTGTTCGTCATGAAGGCCCCTCGCTGATGAAAGTGGATTAAATGTTCTCAACGCGCACAATTGACACAAACTGGCGTCTATTCCCACTCAATCGTGCCCGGAGGTTTCGAGGTGATGTCATAGGTACAGCGATTGATGCCCTTGACTTCGTTGATGATCCGCGTAGCCGTTTCGCCTAGGAATTCGTGGCTGAATGGATAATAGTCAGCCGTCATACCATCCACCGATGTCACCGCACGCAGGGCGCAAGCGTAGTCATAAGTGCGCCCGTCGCCCATGACGCCAACGGTGCGAACCGGTAGAATCGCGACAAAGGCTTGCCAGATTTCGTCATAAAGGCCGTGCTTGCGAATCTGGTCGATATAGACCGCATCCGCTTCGCGCAGGATGTCCAGCTTTTCGCGGGTGATCTCACCGGGGCAGCGAATCGCCAGACCGGGACCGGGGAAAGGGTGACGACCAATAAAGCTCTGCGGCAGGCCCAGTTCGCGGCCTAGGGCGCGAACCTCGTCCTTGAACAGCTCGCGCAATGGTTCGACCAGTTTCAGGCCCATTTTCTCTGGCAGTCCGCCAACGTTGTGGTGCGATTTGATCGTGACCGAGGGGCCGCCCGAGAAGGACACCGATTCAATGACGTCCGGATACAGCGTGCCTTGCGCCAGAAACTCTGCACCATCGATGGTGTCAGCGTGTTTCTGGAACACGTCGATGAACAGCTTGCCGATAATCTTGCGCTTGGTCTCGGGGTCGCTTTGACCTTCGAGTTCACCAAGGAACAGATCGCTTTCGTTCGCGTGGATCAGCTGGATGTTGTAATTATCGCGGAACATGCCGACGACTTCTTCGGCCTCGTTCTTGCGAAGCAAGCCATGGTCCACGAATACACAGGTCAGCTGATCGCCGATTGCCTCGTGGATCAGGATCGCCGCGACCGAGCTGTCGACACCACCGGACAGACCGCAAATGACCTTTTTGTCGCCGACCTGCTCGCGGATCTTTTCGATCATTTGTTCGCGATAGGCACCCATGGTCCAATCGCCCTTGAACCCGGCAAGTTTGACGAAATTCTCATACAGTTTTGCACCCTTGGGTGTGTGGTGCACTTCGGGGTGGAACTGAACCGCATAGAAGTGACGGTTGCTGTCCGCTGTAATCGCGAAAGGTGCGTTGGGGGAGGTGCCGTAAACGGTGAAACCGGGCGCGATTTCGCTGACATGGTCGCCGTGGCTCATCCAGACTTGTTCATCGCCATCGGTGAACCAGCCGTCCAGAATATCCAGCTTTTGGTTGGGGGTCACAAACGCACGCCCAAACTCGGCCGTGCCGTGTCCGCTTTCAACCTTACCGCCCAGCTGGTGCATCATCACCTGCTGGCCGTAGCAGATGCCAAGGATTGGAACGCCGTAATCAAAGATCTCCTGCGGTACACGGGGCGAACCCTCACGTGTCACACTGTCAGGACCGCCCGAGAATATCACGGCCTTGGGGGCCATTTCCCGCACAAAGTCCATCGTGACTTTTTGATAGGGGTGGATTTCGCAATAGACATTCAGCTCGCGCAGGCGGCGCGCAATAAGCTGCGTAACCTGGCTGCCGAAGTCGATGATCAGAAGGCGGTCATGGGTGTCTTGGGTCATGGTTGGCTATTAGGTCGCAAGGCTTGCATGTGCAAGCGCTATGACGTCATTTGTGCAATTGAGCCTCAGGATAATACAGAAAGAGCGCGAGATGCCCGAGATCAAACTACGCCGCGCAAGTGCCGCTGATACCGAAGCCGTCACAACCTGTATTGCAGCGGCCTATGCGGATGCACTTCGCGATATTCCTGATCTGCCCGATGTCACGGACGGCGTTGGCGACGACATCGTCGCGCATCAGGCCTGGGTTGCCACGCAGGATGAAGACATCGTCGGGTTTATTGTTTTTGACCAGGTCGATTCTGCGGTGATGATCTTTAACCTTGCCGTATCGCCAAAGGCACAAGGGGCAGGGTTGGCGAGGCGGTTGATCGGAATAGCTGAACAAGAAGCCAAGGGAACGGGCACCGCTAAGCTCAGGTTGCGAACGCATAAATTGATGCAAGCGACAGTCTCCATGTACCTCTACTTGGGCTGGCACGAGAAAGAGGTGAGCGGCAAGACCATCCTTATGGAGAAGGAACTTGAGTGATTAGAGCAAGTGCCTGACGGTTTTGGTTCCTGCGGATGTCGCTTTTCCCCCTATAGCGCCGTAAATTAGATGCATTGCCCCAAATGCTTGCTGTAACAAACTGATCAAACCAACCAATAGACGGGATCTTCTCATGGCAGAGGCAAACACCCGGCGTCGGGCAAGAGGTGGCGGTGGCGCCGCCCGCCGGGCCGAACGTACCGCGGTTCGCATCGAAACGGCGAAATACATCGAACGGAATATTCCGAACTTCGAGGTTCTCAACGAAGAAGCGTTGGAGATCATCGAAACCAATGCGGAAACCATTCTGGCCGAAGTCGGCGTGAACTTTGTCGACAACCCAGCCGCGTTGCAGCGCTGGAAAGATGTTGGCGCCGATGTCGATGGTGAACGCGTCCGCATTCCGCGCGGTTTGGCGCGTCAGCTGATCAAAACAGCGCCCAGCGAATTCACGCAGCATGCCCGTAACCCCGAGAAATCGGTTGTCATCGGTGGCCGCAATCTGGTTCTGGCCCCGGTGTACGGCCCACCCTTTGTGCGGGACGCCCAAGGTGGCCGTCGCTATGCGAACATGGAAGATTTCAACAAGTTCGTTAAACTGGCGTATATGTCCAAGTGGTTGCACCATTCGGGCGGGACCGTGTGCGAACCGACAGATATTCCGGTGAACAAGCGTCACCTTGACATGCTGATGGCGCACATGACCTTGTCGGACAAGCCGTTCATGGGCTCGGTCACCGATCCCAGCCGTGCGCAGGATTCGGTTGAGATGTGTGAGATTCTGTTCGGCAAAGAGTTCGTTCAGGAAAACACAGTGATGACCTCGCTGACCAACATCAACTCGCCGATGACCTTCGACGACGTGATGATGGGCGCGCTGGAAGTTTATGCGAAGAACAATCAGGCCTGCATCATCTCGCCCTTTATCGTGGGTGGTGCGATGGCGCCTGTTTCGATTGCCGGGACACTGACGCAGGTTTTGGCCGAAGTTCTGGCTGGCGTGGCGTATAGTCAGATCATCCGTCCGGGCGCGCCTGCGATTTTCGGTGCCTTTGTGTCATCGATCGATATGAACTCTGGCGCGCCGACATTTGGTACGCCCGAGGCATCGATGGTTACCTACGGTGCGGGCCAGCTGGCGCGACGTCTGAACCTGCCGTTCCGCTCGGCCGGGTCGTTCTGCGGCTCGAAACTGCCTGATGCACAGGCGGCCTATGAGACCGCAAACTCACTGAATATGGGGCTGATGGCTGGCGTGAACTTCATGCTGCACTCGTGCGGCTGGCTTGAAGGCGGTCTTGTTGCAGACTTCGAAAAGTTCGTCATGGATGCCGACCAGTTGGGCGTTCTGCACGGTCTGGCCAAGGGCGTGGCCTATGATGAAAACGCGCAGGCGATGGATGCGATCCGCGAAGTTGGCCCGGGCGGTCACTATCTGGGCTGTGCCCATACGCAGGCGAATTTTAAAGAAGCGTTCTGGAAGTCCGAGGTTCTGGATTACAAACCCTTTGAGACTTGGGAAGACGAAGGCGGGCGCGACACACGTCAACTGGCCACGTCGCGGGTCGAGCATCTGCTGGCCAACTACCAACAACCGCAACTCGACCCCGCCGTCAACGAAGCATTGAACGCATACGTGGCGGAAAAGAAAGCATCCATGCCGGATGCCTTCACCTGATCATTGATACTGCGTGGCGCGACTGGCTTTGAACAGTTGCGCCTCGCCCAATAGCGCAATCAGCAGGTCCAGATGGCGGACCAGCGAATAGGCGGCGTCTTCGGCCAGTCTTTGGGCGTTTACCTCTCGTTCCAATTCCAACAGACGAACCAATGCAGACCCTGTGCCGGGCAGTGATCCGTATCCCAGAACACGTTGAAGATGCCGGTCCCGATCATACTCCTGCGCCCCAATTTTTGCGGCCCGAGCCAACAGGCGTGGGCGGCGGAGCGTTGTAATCATGGTCATCAGGTCCTGCATTTCGTTGATCCCTTGGTTGAACAGAAGATAGCCATTTGTCACACAGCTTAAGCGAGTGTTGCCTTGTGTGGGTTCCCTCCGAACTCTGACTTCATGAGTGTTTATGATTTTGAATCAAATCTGGTTGTTGTCTGTCCCGGTTAACGAACGAGTAACGAAAGCGGCTCTAGTTAGAATTGGTTAACACATTCACCGGGGGCGATTGAGAACCGATTGTTTTGTCGACGAGGGCAAGTAACTATGCAAGAAAACATGGCTTTCACCATTCCGGCGTGGGTGCCTGAAGGGGCGCAGAGATACCTGGCGCATACCGAAACCGGTCAATCGATCCGCGACATCGCGCGATCCGTGGGGTGCCATGCGTCAACCATACTCAGACAGATCCGACGTATTGAAATGCGCCGGGACGATCCATTGGTGGATGCTGCTCTGCAAGCGCTGGCAGAGGACCATTTCACGGATCAACAGGGGCGTACTGGGTCCCTGAACGAGGCTTTGGGTATTCAGGCCAACGATGCAGCAAGCAAGGACGATGAGTTTAACCGCGAAGCTCTTCGAATACTGCGCCGCCTTTGCGAAACCGGCGCGGTTCTGGCTGTGGCGGAAGAGATGGACAAGGCTGTGGTCGTTCGGAACACCGGCGACAGCGGGACCGCAAGAACTGCGGTCGTCGATTGCACGATTGCGCAAGCGCTGGCTCTGAATGATTGGATATCCTGCGATAATCCCGGACGTATTTCACGGTATCGCATCTCTTCCGCTGGGCGGTCGGCCTTAAGCCAACTGATCGCCGAGGCCGAGAACAAAGCTCGCGCCAGAAACGAGTTCGGCATGGCCGAGGCGCAATCGCCGTTTCAGCCGCATGGAGAACAAAGACAGGAAATGTTGCCGCACGGTGCCAGACGTATTCGCTACAGTGCCGCCGAAAGCCCGCTGATCGCGTTGGCGCGCAGGCGGGACAAGGACGGAAAGCCCTTTCTCGACGAAACTCTGGTCGGCGCTGGCGAACGGCTGCGCGAAGACTTTGAACTGTCGCAGATCGGTCCGCAGGTTGCCCAAAACTGGGATCACTTTCTAACGGCCGGGGGGCGGGGAAGTTTCGCAAATGGAACGTATGCTGGGCAGGGGTCCTCAGACGCGCGCGCTCGGGTTGAACGTGCCCTGTCGGATCTGGGACCGGGGTTAAGCGACGTGGCACTGCGGTGCTGCTGTTACCTTGAGGGGCTCGAATTAGCCGAAAAACGCATGGGGTGGTCGGCGCGTTCCGGGAAGATCGTGTTGCGCATCGCCTTGCAACGTCTAAAGCGCCATTACGAAGATCAAGCAGAGAAAACTCGCCTGATTGGGTAGAAATTCCATAATTCGCAGTTGAGGTTTCAGGGGGTAGTGATAGGAATTGCCTATGAATTTTACCCTCAGGCAGCTTCAGTATTTCAATGCGGTGGCAGATCAGCGCAATTTTGGTCGTGCGGCGCAGGTCTGCCATGTCTCACAACCCGCGCTGTCGGTTCAAATCAAAGCGTTGGAAGAGACCTTGGGCGGGCCGCTGTTCGAACGTCAGGCCCGCGACATACTGCTGACGCCGTTGGGGCGCGACGTGCTGGACTACGCCCGTCAGGTGCTAGGCGCGGCAGACAGGCTGGACCAGTTCGCAAAGGATCATTCCGTTGGGCATCGGTCTTTGGCGATTGGAATCATCCCGACAATTGCGCCTTATCTTTTGCCTGGAGTGCTTGCCGGGCTGCGCACAGCCGATGTCTCCTTGCGAGTGCAGATCCGCGAGGCACGGACCGAGCGCTTGCTGGCCATGCTGCGGGCCGGGGAAATCGATGCCGGTGTGATGGCCTTGCCGGCCGGTGGCAGCGAATTGTTCGAATTGCCGCTTTTCGAGGATCGCTTTCTGCTTGCCGGAAGCGCGGGGCGGCTTGGGACAGTACACTCAGACCCGGATGCCTTGCGCCCGGTGGATCTGCAGACCGCGCAGTTGATGTTGCTGGATGACGGACATTGCCTGACGGATCAGGCTCTTGAGGTCTGTGGTCAAGACAGAAGCAGCGGTTTGATCAATATGGGGGCGTCCTCATTGGCTACCCTGTCGCGACTGGTTGCGGAAGGGTTTGGTCTGACACTCATGCCTGAACTCGCGGCCCGCTCGGAGACCGAAGCTGTTCCGGGGCTCAAGCTCATGCGGTTCGGGGCACCGCAGCCTGCGCGGACGGTGGGGTTGGTCCGGCGCCTTTCGACGGGACATGAAGACTGGTTCGACAGTCTTGCGGAAGTCATCCGGCGTGTTGGCGATGATATCGTAACCGCGACCCGCCATTAAAAAAGGCCCGCCTGAGGCGAGCCTTTGATACGTCAGCCTGACAATTGTTATGCCAGTGCCGGTTCTTTGGCTTCTTCCAGGTGCTTCATCAGGGTTTCTGGGGACGAAACTCCATAGGGGTCTTCTGGGCAGTTGTCCATCAGTCCGGGCTCTTCGAACCAAGCTTCGACCACACCATCCTTTACGATGGCAGCGTAGCGCCACGAACGCATGCCAAAGCCCAAGTTTTCCTTGTCGACCAGCATGCCCATTTTGCGGGTAAATTCGCCCGAACCGTCAGGGATGACTTTGACGTTTTTAAGGCCCTGATCCTGTGCCCATTTGTTCATGACAAAGCTGTCATTCACGGACATGCAGTAGATTTCATCGATGCCCTTGGCAGCGAAATCGGCATACCCGTTTTCGAAACCGGGCAGTTGAAAGGTAGAGCATGTGGGTGTGAAAGCACCGGGCAGGGAAAACAGGATGACGCGCTTGCCTGCGAAGTAATCCGCGGTTGTTTTGTCTTCCCAACGGAACGGGTTGGATCCTTCGATTGCTTCGTCGCGGACACGGGTGTGGAAGGTAACGGAAGGCAGTTTTGCGCCGGTTTTCATCTACGGGCTCCTGTGATTCACATTAGAATTAATGGTGACTTAAAACAGTTCTAAACCGCCTTCAACGCCAGAAATGCTGCATTTGCGATATAACTTTAAGTAACAGTAAACATAAGATAAATCCTGCTACTATGTTTGAAGCGCGGCGCGGCTTCTTCGGTTGCAAACCTGCTATGCATGGCGGGTATGCCCGGGTGGCATAGTCTGCGCGGGCGTATTATGTTAGGGCAAAGCAAATTGACCCAAAGTCAGGAAAGCCAGCCGTGCGTGATCTGAAGATCCCAGAACAACGTCATCCCGAAAAAGCGCATCGTCCAGACAATGCGCAGCCTAAGAAGCCCAAGTGGATACGCGTCAAGGCCCCCGGCGGAAAGGGTTATGCCGAGACGCACAAGATCATGCGTGAAAATAATCTGGTCACTGTCTGTGAAGAGGCCGGATGCCCAAATGTTGGCGAATGCTGGAGCCAGGGCCACGCCACCATGATGATCATGGGCGAGATCTGCACGCGCGGCTGTACCTTCTGTAACATTGCGACAGGACGTCCGGACTCGTTGGATGCGTTTGAACCGGGGCGCGTGGCGTATGCGGTTGAAAAGCTGGGTTTGAACCACGTCGTGATCACATCTGTTGACCGCGATGATCTGAAGGACGGCGGTGCCGATCATTTCGCACAGACAATACGCGCGGTGCGGCACCGGTCGCCGAAGACGACCATTGAAATCCTGACACCTGATTTCCTGAAATGTGACTCTTCCGTTCTTGAAACTGTCGTCGAGGCCAAGCCGGACGTGTTCAACCACAATCTGGAAACCGTACCCGGTCTGTACCTCGAAGTGCGTCCCGGTGCGCGTTATTTCCACTCGCTGCGGCTGTTGCAGCGCGTCAAAGAGCTGGACCCGTCGATCTTTACTAAATCAGGAATCATGGTCGGCTTGGGTGAGAATGAGCAAGAAGTCCGGCAGGTCATGGATGACATGCGCGCCGCCGATATCGACTTTCTAACCATCGGCCAGTATCTGCAGCCCACGCCCAAGCACCATGGTGTGGATCGGTTCGTGACGCCGGAAGAGTTCGCATCCTATGAAAAGGCAGCTTATGGCAAAGGGTTCCTGATGGTGTCCGCGACACCACTGACCCGGTCATCCTATCACGCGGGCGATGACTTTGCCCGGTTGCGTGAGGCTCGCCAGAAAAAGCTGGAACAGGGGTGACACCCGAAGCGCACGCGCGGCTGACACGCCTGCGCCACAACCTGCACCAATATCCCGAACTTTCCGGGCAGGAGCACGATACCGCTGCCCGCATGACAGAGCTGTTGCAGGGATTCGGTGCGGACCATGTGCTTACCGGACTGGGGGGGCACGGTGTTGCCGCGGTTTTTGACAGTGGGCAAGCTGGGCCGACCGTGGGTATCCGGTGCGAGTTGGACGGACTGCCGATTCAAGAACTTGGCACGCACCCCTATGTGTCGAAGGTTCCGGGCAAAGGGCATTTGTGCGGCCATGATGGGCACATGACGATGGTGCTTGGCGTTGCCGAAGACTTGGCGCGACAGCGACCTAATAAGGGTCGGGTGGTTCTGATCTTTCAACCGGCTGAGGAAACCGGGCAGGGCGCCATCGCCTTTCGCACGGACCCCCAATTCGCGCAGATCGCGCCGGACTACGTGTTCTCTCTGCACAATCTGCCGGGATTGGAACTTGGCGCCGTTGAGTTATGCCAGGGTTCGGCTAACTGCGCCTCGCGCGGGATGAAGATCATCCTGACCGGCAAGACATCCCATGCGGCTGCGCCTCAGGATGGGAATTCCCCGGCTCGGGCAATGTCTGAATTGATGTTGCAACTGGCAGGTTTGGGCGCGGGCGGCGCGTTGGATGCCGATTTTGCGCTGACAACTGTGACGCATGCTCGTTTGGGAGAGCCGACTTTCGGCGTCGCTCCGGGGCAGGCCGAGATCTGGGTAACCTTGCGCACCGTTTCAGATGCCCGGATGCGGACGCTGATGACCGAGGCCGAGGCGCTGGCGCGCCGCGCCGCATCCGCCGACAGTCTGGAGTTTGAGATCACCTATGATGATGTCTTCGAGGCCTGCGTCAATCACAGCGACGCGGTGAGCATCATCGCAACAGCCTGCGCCGAGCGTGGAGTAGCGTGCCATTCAACAGAGACGCCGCAAAAATTCTCGGAAGATTTTGGGCAATTTGGGAAAGGCGCGAAAACGGCCATGTTTTGGCTTGGGTCGGGGCAGGATCATCCGCAATTGCATAACCCTGACTATGATTTCCCAGACGCACTTATCCCGGTAGGAGTAGACGTATTTGTTGCCGCAATTCGATCACTTAATGGCTGAAACTTCAGTTTACGAGATCGCTCACTATTCCAACGGCATCAATGACTGTCTTAGTGTCATCTGATATTGACAGGATTTCGTCATCCACGCGGATATATCGCTGACCGGCGGGTAAAGGCTTCAACTTCCAGCCGCCCAGGTCATCAAGATAATCAAAATTCAGATCGTTAGGGAGTTTCTGACCTCGCGTATAACGCTTGATCTGTCCGGGCGGTACACCAACGCCATTATTGGTCTTTATCGACTTTTCGATTTTCGACTTGTCTGGGCCTTTCCCTTTGCCCTTGTTGTCTTTTGCGTCCGCAAGACCAACCGTTGCGGCGACTGCGCAAGTCGCCAGAAGCCCAATAGACATTACTTTCATAAGCAGAATCCTCCCAAGATGGTCGGAGGGTAATCTGTTGTTGAGGGCGTTGTCCAATGGTATTCAATTAAGTGAATGCAAGGGTGCGCAGCTACTTTGACTATTGGAATCTGGGTTTGTTTTTGCCCCTCTCAGTCTTCGACAAAACGAACCTTACCAATAAACGGCAGGTTGCGATTGCGCTGCGCGTAGTCGATCCCGTAACCCACAACAAATTCGTCCGGAATTTCAAAGCCGATCCAATCGGAACGGAAATCGACCTCGCGCCGGCTGGGTTTGTCCAGCAAGGCAATGGACTTAAGTCGGCTTGGCTTGCGGCTGCGCAAGAGTTTTGTAACGTGGTTCAGCGTGTGGCCCGTGTCGACGATATCCTCGACCGCTAAAACATCGCGCCCTTCAATCGCACCGCGCAAGTCCTTGAGAATGCGTACTTCTCGGCTGCTTTCCATCGCGTCTCCATACGAGGATACTTCGAGGAAATCGACTTCGATCGGCAGGTCCAGCTCGCGCACCAAATCCGCGATGAAGACGAAACTGCCGCGCAGCAGGCCGACCACGATCAGCTTGTCGGTATCTCCGAATTCCGCGGTGATTTCGCGGCATAATTCCTCGATTCGGGCTGCAATCGCCTTGGCCGAGATCATCGTATCTATCACATATGCGCGGTCGCTCATCGCTGCCCCCTTGATCTTTGGCGCGCAACATACGACATGACGCGCCATTGTCACCTGAAAAACCGGACGCCATGCCTACTCATTCGGAAACACGTCACCTTCCTTACACTGCTCAGCAGATGTACGAGCTGGTCGCGGACGTGACAAAGTATCCCGAGTTTCTGCCGTGGTGCGCAGCCGCCCGCATTCGTCGGACCTATGCGGCGGGTGAGGCGCAGGTCATGGAGGCAGACTTGGTGATCTCGTTCAAAGTGTTTCGCGAACGGTTCGGCAGCCGAGTGACATTGTTTGCCGATCAGAAAAGAATCGACACCGAATATCTGGACGGCCCATTCAAATACATGAAATCCGACTGGCAGTTCGCCGACGCCGACGATGGCGGATGCAACATCGCGTTCCACGTGGATTTCGAATTCAAGAACGCGATCCTGCAAGGGATTATCGGCGTGGTCTTTAACGAGGCCATGCATCGGATCGTTCAAGCCTTTGAGACCCGCGCGAAGGACTTGTACAGCTAGGTCTTTACCCCGGGTTGTCGGTCGCTAGACTGCGCCCATGACCGATTTTACCACATCACTGGCAGCCTTCGCGGCGGGGCCAATTAAGACGACTTTGCAGACGCGGGTCGTTACGTCTCTTTCTGTTTTGGACTGGATTGCTGTCGGGCGTGCCGGAGTTGATGAGCCTGTTTCCCGGACAGTGCGCGACCTTGTGCTTGGCGAAGAGGGTGCGGAACAAGCGCGCCTTTTTGGTGGAGGTGGGGCACCCCTGCGCGGTGCTGCATTGGTAAACGGAACCGTGTCGCATGCTCTAGATTATGATGATACGCATTTCGCCCATATTGGCCACCCATCGGTTGCCGTCCTTCCGGCGGCGCTGGCCATAAGCGAATGGGACGACCGTATTCTGGTCGATTTCCTTGAGGCCGCGCTGGTTGGGATGGAGACGTCCATTCGGATCGGCCTCTGGTTGGGGCGCGATCACTATCAGGCAGGCTTTCACCAGACAGCAACGTCTGGCGCATTTGGTGCGGCTGTCGCTGCAGGGCGCATACTGGGGTTTGACGTCGAACAGATGCGAAAAGTTCTGGGCCTGACGGCGACTCGGGCGGCCGGTCTAAAGGCGCAATTCGGAACGATGGGTAAGCCTTATAACGCGGGTCTGGCGGCCTCTGCCGGGGTTGAGGCAGCTTTGTTGGTGGCATCGGGATTCGATCCCAATTCAGACGCGCTGGAAGGGTCTTATGGATTTGGCGCGACACATAAAGGACAATCAGACATTGCAGCCTCATTGGATGGGCTGGGTGCGGAATGGCTTTTTGAAAGCGTCAGTCACAAGTTTCATGCCTGTTGCCACGGATTGCACGCCGCGCTTGAGGCTGCACGCGACCTGGATATCGCCGAACCGGAAGTCGCCGAGATCAAGATCAAGACGCATCCAAGGTGGATGAGTGTCTGCAACCAGACTTCCCCGACAACTGGCCTTGGTGCCAAGTTCTCATATCGGACGGTGCTTGCGATGCAGGCTCTTGGCTATGATACGGCCCTGCCGGGCAGCTATTCGGACAAGACATGCGCCGACCCGCGACTGGTATCCTTGCGGGACCGAGTCTCTGTCGAAGAGGATGACAGTTTGTCAGAAACGCAGGCGCAGCTGACCTTGTTGCGCCGGGATGGGGCAAGGCGCGAGGCCACGCATGACCTGTTGGCCCCGATGACCCTGTCGGACCGTGAGGACCGCGTGCGCGGCAAAGCCAACAAGCTGATTGGAGCAGAGGACGCGGACGCGATCTGGTCGATGCTTCGCACCGGAGGCCGCGTCCGCGATTTGTCTGCTTTGCTGGCGGGTTAAGTCACGCGCCAGTGTAGCGGGAAACCCGGTTCAAACACTGTGACCGGACCATCTTCGCAGTCGATCTTGTCCGGGTATTCCACCGGTTCGCCTTTGGTCAGGGTGATGGTTTCCTCATTCACCGGAAGGCGATAGAAGGCCGGGCCGTTCAGAGACACAAAGCCTTCCAGCTTATCCAAAGCGCCCTCGCGGTCAAACATCTCGGCCACAAGTGACATTGTATTGGTCGCCGTGAAACATCCCGCACACCCGCAGGCCATTTCCTTGTTGGCGTCGGTGTGGGGTGCGCTGTCAGTACCCAGGAAATACCGCGCATCGCCCGAGGTTGCAGCCGCCAGCAGAGCCAGTCGATGTTCTTCACGCTTGGCGACAGGCAGGCAATAGTAATGCGGCTTGATTCCACCAACGAGGATATGGTTGCGGTTGATAATCAGGTGGTGTGCCGTGATCGTTGCACCCAGATCCTTGTTATTGGATTTGACGTAATCGACACCGTTCGCGGTCGTGATGTGCTCCATCACCACACGCAGTCCGGGAGTGGCCTTGCGGATCGGATCCAGAACACGGTCGATGAATACAGCTTCGCGGTCAAAAATGTCGATCTCGGCGTCGGTGACCTCACCATGTACGCACAAGGGCAGGCCAATCTCGGCCATCTTCTCCAGCACCGGACGCACTTTGTCGAAATCCTGCACGCCTGAGGCAGAGTTGGTCGTTGCGCCCGCCGGGTACAGTTTGACCGCTTTGACCAGACCGCTGGCATTGGCTGCTGCCATATCATCGGGGTCCGTATCCTCGGTCAGGTACAGGGTCATCAACGGCTCGAACGTCATGCCTTCAGGCAGCGCGGCCAATATGCGGTCGCGATAGGCGGCGGCCTGATCGCCGCGCACGACGGGCGGCACAAGGTTCGGCATGATGATCGCGCGGGCGAAATGACGCGTGGTTTCGGGCAGGACGGCCTGCAACATCGCGCCATCGCGCAGGTGCAGATGCCAGTCGTCGGGGCGGCGGATCGTGAGGGTATCGGTCATGGCCTTCCGCTAGCACAGCGGACCCGGCGGTGAAAGACCTTCAATTCGGTCCCAGACCTTGTCAATCAGTCCGATCGTCGTAAGTCCCGGAAAGAACACGGCCTTGACGCGCGCGAGCGCCCATGACCTGTTGTGCCAAGGGAGAGATCGAAACATGACACAGCCAGATTCCATCGACGCCGTTCAATCCATGTTGGGTTCACAGGGCTATGTCTGCGGGCGCGCGCTGGCGACGGTGGTGTTTCTGTCCCTGAAACTGGGCCGACCACTGTTTCTGGAAGGTGAGGCCGGGGTGGGCAAGACTGAGATCGCCAAGGCCCTTGCCGCCGGACTGAATCGTCGCCTGATCAGGTTGCAATGCTACGAAGGTCTGGATGCCTCTTCCGCTGTTTACGAATGGAATTTTCCGGCGCAGATGGTGGCGATCCGCACGGCCGAAGCCTCGGGCGGGGCGGATCGGGGCACATTGCAGACCGAGCTATTCTCGGACGAGTACCTGATTGAACGCCCGCTGCTGCAGGCAATGCGCCCGGACGAACATGGTGCGCCGGTCCTGCTGATCGACGAACTTGATCGCACGGACGAACCGTTCGAGGCCTTCTTGCTTGAGGCGCTCAGCGATTTTCAGGTCACGATTCCTGAACTGGGCACGGTCAAAGCACCGGAGCCGCCCATCGTGATCGTCACCTCGAACCGCACACGCGAAGTGCATGATGCACTAAAACGACGCTGCCTCTATCATTGGGTCGACTACCCCGATTTCGACCGAGAGATCGAAATCCTGCACGCGCGCGCGCCGGAAGCTGCCGAAGCGCTTAGTCGTGAGGTCGTGGCCTTTGTTCAGCATCTACGCACCGAAGACTTGTTCAAGAAACCGGGTGTGGCTGAGACGATAGATTGGGCCAAATGCCTGCTTGCGCTGGACGTCATCAACCTTAGCCCCGAAGTCATCGGTGATACCTTGGGTGCGATCTTGAAATATCAGGACGACATCCAGAAATTGCAGGGGTCCGAGGCCAAACGAATACTGGATCAAGCCAAAGCGTCGCTGGAACCAGCCTGATGGCTGAACAGCTTCCGATCGACATTCCTGACAACCCCAAGCTGGCGCAGAACATCACTCATTTTGCGCGGGCGTTGCGTAAAGCCGGGTTGCCGATCGGAACTGGGCGCGTTGTTGACGCCATTCGCGCGGTACAAGCGGCGGGGTTCACGGAAAAACAGGATTTCTATTGGACACTGCACGCCTGTTTTGTGAACCGCCCGGAACACCGCACTGTATTTGCGCAGGTCTTTCGCCTCTATTGGCGTGACCCCCGATATCTTGAACACATGATGTCGATGATGCTGCCGGCCATCCGTGGCGTACAGGAAGAACGCAAGGCTGACGCGGCCGAAAAGCGCGCGGCCGAGGCGTTGTTGGACGGGGTCGAACGTGATCTGCCCGAGGTGGCTGAGCAGGAAGAGGAGACTGAGTTAGAGATCGACGCCTCGCAAACGGCGTCCTCCGAGGAACGCCTGCGCAGTCTGGACTTTGAGCAGATGAGCACCGCCGAGATCGCGCAAGCCAAGCGCATGCTGTCGCGGCTTGCTCTGCCGGTAAAGCCGATAGAATCCAGACGTGGTCAGTCCAGCCATTTGGGCCATCGTATCGATCGGGCGCGAACGCTGCGCGCGGCGATGCGGCAGGGGGGAGAGTTGCGCGACATTGCCAAGCTCAAGCCCAAGCCGCGATGGCCCAACCTTGTTGTACTCTGCGATATTTCGGGGTCAATGAGCCAATACAGTCGGGTCGTTCTGCATTTCCTTCATGCCGTTTCGAATGCCAAAGGGGCGGGCTGGGCCAAGGTTCATGCGT
Source organism: Ruegeria sp. CDSA034 (assembly GCF_059612275.1). Classification (NCBI taxonomy): domain Bacteria; kingdom Pseudomonadati; phylum Pseudomonadota; class Alphaproteobacteria; order Rhodobacterales; family Roseobacteraceae; genus Ruegeria; species Ruegeria sp. CDSA034. The sequence goes on along the minus strand of NZ_JBXWQH010000001.1, from coordinate 356,696 downwards.
TTACGTTCGGGACGCGCCTGACCAACATCACTCGCCATCTTCAGCAGCGCGACGTAGATGCCGCGCTGGCCGCCGCCGGGGCCGAGGCGCAGGATTGGGAAGGGGGGACGCGGATTGGCGAGTGTCTGCATGCGTTCAACCGCGATTGGTCGCGGCGGGTCATGGGGCAGGGTGCTGTGGTCCTATTGATCTCGGACGGGCTGGATCGCGGAGACCCCGAGGCGTTGGGTAAAGAGGTGGAGCGTCTGCACCTGTCCGCGCGCCGTCTGATCTGGTTGAATCCATTGCTGCGGTGGGATGGGTTCGCGCCCAAAGCGCAAGGCGTCGCAGCCATGTTGCCGCATGTGGACAGCTTCCGTGCTGGTCACTCGATCGCGTCGTTGGAAGATCTGGCCAATGTCATCTCAAAACCCGATGACGTGGGTGAGAAAGCGCGGTTGTTGTCCGCGCTTTCCGACTGAGTATCAGCTCAGCTGTTCTTCGTTACACTTGCGGGCCATTTCCATGGCTTTGTAAGTACCGGTCAGATCAACGGTGAAGGCAAATTCCTTTTCCGGGAACACAACCATAACCTTTTGCTTGGCGAGGTCATCGGCGAATTGGGGATCGTCAGACAGGACGTACCCACCAGAGTAACCCTTGGTGATGTTACCCTTCATTCCGGTCGCTTCGCCGACATAGATATTGTCGCCCAGCAGGACCGCCACGGCTTCTTTCTCGCCACGCTTGATATCGGTCTTGGCTTTGGTGAACACGCCAACATAGCCAACACCACGATCTTCGGTCAGGCCCATCTGAACGACGTTTTCAGCGTCATCAACAGCTTCGATCAGGCAGGATTTCTTGTCCTCGTCAATAAATACTTTCCAACCTTCAACCTCGCCATAACGCAGGAACGTGTCTGCGGATGCAACGCTTGCGGTGAACAGGCCAAGTGCCATTCCGAGTGTAAAAATGCGTTTCAACTCTCTGTCTCCATTGTCAAAAATTAATATGCGCATACTGGAATGCAGCAGCTACGCATGTAGGCTAGATTCTGGGCCGGGTGCAATCAATGATTTGTGGGCTGCTTGGCAATCTGGGCTTGTATACGCCGATGCAATTCTGAGTTTAACAGACAGGTCGAACATCCGGTATTCGCCTTAAGGCTTACTTTTCATTGCGCCAAACCTGCCTATGTTGGTTCAGAACACGCCGGGAGGGTGCAATGGACAGATTCGACAACAGCCCAGAGACGGCCCTGAAATGGCATTCCGAGGGTAACCCAACCGCTCTGGCCACGGTGGTTGAAACCTGGGGCAGCGCGCCGCGCCGCGTCGGCGCACAGTTGGTGATTGCCGCAGATGGTCGCATCGAAGGGTCGGTATCCGGCGGCTGTGTCGAAGGCGCGGTCATCGTCGAAGCGCTTGAAGCGATGGACGAAGGTGAGGCACGTCTGTTGGAATTTGGTGTCAGTGACGAGGATGCATTTGCTGTGGGTTTGGCCTGCGGAGGAACGATCCGCGTTTTAGTAGAACCTATCGGTTCGGTCCTGCCAGATTCCATGTTGCGTGATCTGGTCAAAGCCCGCGCACAGCGGGAACCGGTGGCCTATGAAGTTAATACCGAGACCGGTCATCGGGCTTTACGCCGCAAAGCCTATTCAAACCGAATGCGCATGGACCGATCAGGTTTTGAGGAGGACGGACAGACATTTGTTGCGGTCCACAACCCTCCGCTGCGATTGATAATTGTGGGAGCAGTGCACATTGCGCAGGCGCTGGTTCCGATGGCCCGGATCGCCGGATATGATCCGGCCATCATCGACCCGCGCGATGCCTTTGCCTCTGGTGCCCGTTTCCCGGGCGAAACCATCCTGACTGATTGGCCGGACGAGGCGGTCGCCAAGCTGGGCATGGACACGCGAACCGCTGTTGTCTTGCTGACGCATGACCCCAAATTGGACGACCCGGCTTTGGAATCCGCCATGAAGGCGGGCGTGTTTTATATCGGGGCTCTGGGGTCCACGCGTACCCATGCCAAGCGGGTTGCTCGCATGAAAGAAGCGGGTTTTACGGACGAACAGATTGCCCAGATCCACGGACCGATTGGATTGGACATCGGCGCGGCGGATCCCTCCGAGATCGCGGTGGCCATCCTCGCCCAGATGACGGCCGTGCTGCGGGGCAAGGCGTGAAATTCGGTCCCGTTCCTGTCGCCGAGGCCACCGGCGCGATCCTTGCACACTCCGTCCAGGTTCAGGATGCCAAGTTGCGCAAAGGATTGCTGCTGACTGCCGAACATGCGGCTCATCTGGGTGCAGCTGGATATGATGAGGTCACGGTTGCGCAGCTTGAGCCCGGCGATTGCCACGAGGACGAGGCCGCTGAAATGTTGGCCGCTGCACTTGCGCCTGATCCAGATGCCGCCGGATTACGGGTAACGCAGCCGTTCACCGGGCGCGTGAACCTGCTGGCCGACGGGCCGGGTGTTGTCGAATTGGACGTTGCGGCCCTGCAGAAGTTCAACTGCGTTAATCCTATGATCACAGTAGCGACGGTGCCGCAATATCAACAGATGGGCCCGGGTGGGATGGTCGCCACGATCAAGGTGATATCCTACGCCGTTCCAAAGGATGACGTCGTGCAGGCCGCTGGTCTGGCTAGGGCCTCGATTCGTCTGGTGGCACCGGTACATAAAACGGCAGGGCTGATCGTAACGGATATTCCGGGCGGTCCCCCCAACGAAAAGGGGATCGCAGCCATTCGCGGCCGAGTGGAAACTCTTGGCATGGACCTCAGCGATGTACGGATCGTTCCACACAAAGCCGAACCGCTGTCGCAGGCTATTTCAGAGGCTGCCGGTGACATTGTGATGATCCTGACCGGCTCTGCCACATCTGATGTTTTTGATGTTGCACCTCAGGCCGTGCGGGCGGCTGGCGGTCAGGTTGATAGGTTCGGCATGCCAGTCGATCCCGGTAATCTGCTGTTTCTTGGAACACTCGGCCCAAGGCCAGTAATCGGATTGCCCGGATGCGCCCGTTCGCCTGCATTGAACGGTGCGGATTGGGTCTTGTCGCGGGTTGCTTGCGGCATCGAAACAACCGGCGCGGACATTGCTGGGATGGGGGTTGGCGGGCTGTTGAAAGAAATCCCGACGCGGCCGCAACCACGCGCGTCGCGCAAAAGGTGATGTGGCAGATTTTAGCTTTTCTTCTTAGGCGGCTGAGATAGAAAAGACGACCCCTACGAACGTCGGATATTGGCGCTAAATATTTTTGTTCTCAAACAAATTTTCCCGTGTTTAACTCGGCGACAGCGATAAAAGCCAATAGGGGAGGATCTTATGACCAAGGTCTCAATGACCGTGAACGGTAAGACCGTGAGCGGTGAGGTGGAAGGGCGGACGTTGTTGTCCGGTTTTCTACGCGAGAATCTCAATCTCACTGGCACTCATGTGGGTTGCGATACAGCGCAATGCGGCGCGTGTGTTGTTCATGTGAACGGCGAGGCCGTGAAGTCCTGCAATATGCTGGCGCTTGAGGCAGACGGGGCTGATGTGGGCACGATCGAAGGCCAGGCTAACCAAGATGGCTCGCTGAACGTGATTCAGCAGGCATTTCAGGACCATCACGGCCTGCAATGCGGTTTCTGCACACCGGGAATGGTCATGAGTGCTGCAGCACTGCTGAAAGAAAACCCGCGCCCGACCGAGGCCGAGGTGCGCAAGTATCTGGAAGGCAACCTGTGCCGTTGCACCGGCTACCACAACATTGTCAAGGCGATCATGGCCGCATCTGGTCAGGACGTCAGCAGCATCGCTGCCGAATGATGCCGCTGCGGGCGTCCGATGAAGCGCCCGTGGGAAGACATAGGATGCACAGCATCCGTTTATGGGAGGAGAACAAGCAATGCCCAAAGACAGTGGCATCGGAGCCAGTTCCAAGCGGCGTGAAGACGTACGCTTTCTGACGGGAGCGGGCAATTATACCGACGACATCAACGTACATGGCCAGGCCTATGTACATTTCCTACGGTCCGACATCGCGCATGGACGGATCAAATCCCTGGACACTTCGGCGGCCGAAGCTATGCCGGGCGTGGTCAAGGTCTTCACCGGCAAGGATTTCGAAGGCGTGGGCGGGATGCCCTGCGGTTGGGAAGTGACCGACAAGCATGGCGCGCCGATGCAGGAGCCGCCGCACCCCATTTTGGCACAAGGCAAGGTGCGCCATGTGGGCGACCCGATTGCGGCCGTTGTGGCAGACAGCCTCGAACAGGCCCGTGATGCGGCCGAGGCGATCGATCTGGACATCGAAGAACTGCCGGCTGTCATGAACATGAAAGCTGCTGCTCAGGATGGGTCGACGCTGGTTCACGACGATCTGAAGAACAACATCTGCTATGATTGGCAATTGGGTGAGACGGACGACGCCAAGGTCGATGAGGTCTTTGCCAATGCAGCCCACGTAACGACGCTGGATCTGGTCAACAACCGTCTCGTCGCCAACCCGATGGAGCCGCGCGTGGCGGTGGGTGAGTACAAGCGTGGTACGGACGAATACACGCTCTTCACCACGTCGCAAAACCCGCATGTGATCCGTCTGCTGATGTGTGCTTTTGTTCTGGGCCTGCCCGAACATAAAGTGCGCGTGGTGGCCCCGGATGTGGGTGGTGGTTTTGGAACCAAGATTTTCCACTATGCGGAAGAAGCGTTCTGCACCTTTGCCGCCAAGGCCTGCAATCGCCCGGTCAAGTGGACCTCAAGCAGGTCCGAGGCGTTCATGTCCGATGCCCATGGCCGCGACCATGTCAGCAAGATCGAACTGGCGCTGGATGCAGACAACAACTTCATCGGTCTGCGCACGAACACATACGCCAATCTGGGTGCGTATCTGTCGACCTTCTCCAGCTCGGTTCCGACCTGGCTGCACGGTACCTTGATGGCAGGTAACTACAAGACACCGGTCATTCAGGTGAATGTGAAGGCGATGTTCACCAACACGGTTCCGGTGGACGCCTATCGTGGCGCTGGCCGTCCCGAGGCGACTTATCAGCTGGAACGTGTCGTGGATAAAGCTGCACGCGAGTTGGGTGTTGATCCGATTGCCCTGCGCCGTCAGAACTTTATCACTCAGTTCCCCTATGACACTCCGGTCGCACTGACCTATGACACCGGGGATTACAACGGGACGATGGACAAGCTTGAGGTCGCTGCCGATCTGGCGGGTTTCGCCGCGCGTCGGGCCGAAAGCGAAGCTAACGGCAAGCTGCGTGGTCTGGGCATCAATTGCTATATCGAGGCCTGCGGTATCGCGCCTTCGAACATCGTCGGCATGTTGGGGGCCCGCGCGGGTCTTTATGATGCCGCAACTGTTCGGGTGAACGCCACCGGTTCGATAAGCGTCATGGTGGGCGCACACAGCCACGGGCAGGGGCATGAGACAGCCTTCCCGCAGGTTGTGGCCGATATGATCGGTATCGACGAGTCGATGGTCGAGATCGTGCATGGCGACACCTCAAAGATCCCGTTTGGCATGGGCACCTATGGCTCGCGCTCGTTGGCCGTTTGTGGTTCGGCCATGGTCAAAGCGACCGAGAAGGTAATCGAGAAGGCCAAGAAGATCGCCGCCCACCTGCTGGAAGCTTCAGAGGCGGATATTGAACTGAAAGACGGTCAGTTTAGCGTCGCGGGCACCGACAAGTCGGTAGCCTGGGGCGATGTAACCCTGACGGCTTACGTACCGCACAATTATCCGCTGGAAGTTGAACCCGGGTTGGAGGAGACCGCGTTTTACGACCCGGCCAATTTCACTTACCCGGCCGGTGCATACGCGTGCGAGGTCGAGGTTGACCCAGAGACCGGTCAGGTGACCGTCGAGGCTTTCAACGCCGCAGATGACTTTGGCAACATCGTCAATCCTATGATTGTCGACGGTCAGGTCCATGGCGGCATTGGTCAGGGCATAGGGCAGGCTTTGCTGGAGAATTGTGCCTATGATGAAAACGGTCAGTTGCTGAGCGCGTCTTTCATGGATTATGCGATGCCGCGCGCGGATGACGTGCCTTTCTATGGTGTCGATCATTCCAGCCAGACGCCCTGTACGCATAACCCGTTGGGTGTGAAGGGCTGCGGTGAAGCCGGTGCAATTGGCTCGCCGCCGGCGGTGGTCAATGCGGTGCTGGATGCGCTGAACTCGGGCGGCAAGGCGGTCGATCACATCGATATGCCGGTGAGCCCGTCACGTGTCTGGGCGGCGATGAACAGCTGATTGGTCGGGTGGCCTGGGGGCTCTGCCCCCAGACCCTCGGGATATTTTTAGCCAGATGAAGGGCGGATCCGCGCCTTTCGGAAAGGAAAGCGAAATGTACAATTTCGAGTTTGAAAAGCCCTCGACCGTTGCTGACGCCGTTTCGGCGCTGGGTGGCGAGGATGCACAGGCGTTGGGGGGCGGCCAGACGCTGATCCCAACGCTGAAACAGCGATTGGCAGCGCCGTCTACGCTGGTGTCGCTGGGTGGGATTCCCGACATGCAGGGGGTCTGCATCGAGGATGACGGGTCGGTCGCCATTGGTGGCGCAACAACCCACGCAACGGTGGCGTCAGAGGCCGCCGGCAGCTATCCGGCGCTGGCCGCACTGGCTGGGCAGATCGGCGATCCAGCGGTGCGCAATCGAGGAACAATCGGTGGCTCACTGGCCAACAATGATCCGGCAGCGTGCTATCCGGCGGGCGCTTTGGGATCAGGTGCGACGATCATCACCAATACGCGCCAAATCGCAGCGGATGATTTCTTCGAGGGTTTGTTCAGTACAGCCTTGGAGGAAGGTGAGATCATCACCACGGTCAATTTCCCGGTGCCACAAGCGGCCAGCTATCAGAAGTTCCTGCAACCCGCATCGCGCTTTGCGCTGGTCGGAGTGTATCTGGCACGTTTCGCCGACGGTGTTCGCGTTTCGGTAACAGGGGCCAGTGAGGATGGTGTGTTCCGCTGGTCCGAGGCAGAGGAAGCCCTGAACAAGGAGTTTCGGCAGGATGCATTGACCGGGCTGAGCATCAATCCCGCGAACATGATTGCCGATTTGCACGGCAGCAAGGCGTACCGCGCGCATCTGGTCAGTGTCATGACCAAGCGGGCCATTGAAGCCTGCATGTAAGCTCAAAACTATCAAAAAAGCCCCGGACCTTATGGCCGGGGCTTTTTCTATGTCCGCCTTATTCTGGGCGGCTGGGATGGTTGCCAGTATGCGCCTGTGTCTTCTCGGGACTTTTGGTAATTGTCCACGCGATCGCGCGCGACGTCTCCGCCCGATTGAAACAGGTGACCCAGTAGGCATTCCAGAACCACCATGGCCCCGGCATAGTTTGAGAAGTGGTGCAGAGATCGCGTGCTGATGGGGAAAACCACGTCAGGCTCGATCCCGGGTGCGATCACTTCGCTGTCGGCAATCAGGATGAGCGGCACATTCATGCGTCGCGCCAATCGCATTGATTGGATGGTGTCGGCGGAATAGGGATGGACGGTGATTGCAATCAGGCAATCGTTGGGGCTTGCGTCCAACAGATCATCTGCCGCGGACCCCATGTGGCGCGGAACAAGTTGCAGACCGGGGTGTGCCATGCGTCCGGCATAAGAAAAATAGTATGACAGGGCATAGCTGGCACGGGTGGCGGTGACAAAGCACCTGTCAGAAGACGTCATAATTTCAACGGCGCGCTTGACGCGTTCAGGGTTCATTAACCGCAGGGATCGCATGACGACGTTCTGTGCATTCTGGGCAAATTTTGCCTGGGCAGCGCTGAATGAATCACCGTCTTGCATGTCGGCAAGCCAACTTTGGCTCAGATGATCCTCACCATCTGTGACCAACGCATCGCGGAACGGAGCGCGCAGGCCGTCGAAGCGGTCATATTCCATCCGATCCGCCAGCCGGACTAGAACGTTCGAGCTCACGCCGATTTTTGCTGCGGTTTCTCGAATTGAGTCCAGCCCGAAATCTCCGGGATGGTCGAGGATGTATTTTGCCGCCATCTGCAATCCGGGAGGCAACTGGTCAATCTGCTGTCGCAGAGCTTCGGTAAGCTGGCTCAAAGACTTGGTCATCCGCGAAAGAAAACAAATGTTATGAAAGATGTAAATTGAAAACGCGCCTAAGGTCCTTAACTGGGTTAAAAGTTGAAAAGGGTGCTCTTATGTCCAAAACACTGCCGCAATCGCATTCGCCCTATGTTCTGGTGGCGCCGAACGGTGCCCGGAGGGGGCATGCGGATCACGTTCAGCTTCCGGTGTCGGTGCAGGAGATCGTATCGACTGCACAAAGCTGTTTTCGGGCCGGTGCAGATGGGATTCACCTGCATGTGCGCGATGAACAGGGGCAGCATTCTCTGGATGCCGGGCGTTATCTTGAGACGATGTCCGAGTTGCGTCGTGCCGTGCCTGAAATGGACATTCAGATTACTACCGAGGCGGCGGGTATCTTTGATGTCCCGGCCCAATTGCACTGTTTGCAGCACGTAAAGCCAAAATGGGCTTCGATCTCGGTCCGGGAAATCGCGCGCGCGCCGGACCTCGCGGATAATGTTTACGGTCTGTGTGCCGAGCAGGGAACGCGCGTTCAGCATATTCTCTATGACGATGCAGATGCTGCGTTTCTGGCAGACTGGCAGGCCCGCGGGATCGTCCGCGACGGGCAAACTGATCGGCTGTTGGTTCTGGGGCGTTACACCACGGGGCAGGAATCTGCACCGGAAGACCTTGATCACTTTCGGCAAACCCACTCCGGTTGGATGGTCTGTGCATTCGGAAAGCAGGAACATGCTTGCCTAAAAACGGCTGCGGACCGTGGCGGGGATGTGCGGGTTGGATTTGAAAACAGTTTGACCGACCAGGACGGAAGTGCCTGGGCGAACAACGCAGCGTCGGTTTCGGCGCTGGTCGCGGTTTTGAAAGGACCTCAGCAATGAGCCACGTTTTTCCTCGTCATACCAAATCGAACCTGCCGGTCGCCGTTGGTGGCGACGGGTGTTACCTGATCGACGATCAGGGGCAGCGCTATCTGGATTGTGGTGACGCTGCGGTGTCGTGCCTCGGGCATTCGAACCCGGCGGTTGTCGAAGCCGTGCAGCGGCAGGTCGAACAGATCGCTTTTGCACATACCGGTTTCATGACATCCGAACCTGCCGAAGCACTGGCCGATCTGTTGGTGGAACATGCTCCTGATGGTCTGGACCGTGTGTATTTCGTCTCAGGCGGATCCGAGGCGACCGAGGCGGCGATGAAACTCGCGCGGCAGTACTTTCTTGAAATTGGCCAGCCCGAGCGTCGCCGGGTGATCGCGCGGCGGCAGAGCTATCACGGGAACACTTTGGGCGCGTTGTCGGCTGGAGGTAACGAATGGCGGCGCGCGCAGTTTGCTCCGATGCTGATCGAGATGACACATATCGCGCCCTGTTTCGAATACGCTGAAAAGCCGGATGCCGAGAGCAGTTTTGACTACGGCCAGCGCGTCGCGAATGAGTTGGAGGCCGAGATCCTTCGCTTGGGTCCTGAAACGGTTATGGCTTTCATGGCGGAACCCGTTGTGGGCGCAACGCTGGGCGCGGTTCCTGCCGTTGAGGGGTATTTCCAGCGTATTCGCCAGATCTGTGACCAATATGGCGTTTTGTTGATTCTTGATGAAGTCATGTGTGGCATGGGGCGGACCGGGCATTTGTTTGCCTGCGATCATGATGGGATTTCGCCGGACATTCTGTGCATCGCCAAAGGGTTGGGTGCTGGATACCAACCGATTGGTGCGATGATGTGCACCGGGAAGATCTATGATGCAATCCGCGACGGGTCCGGGTTCTTTCAGCATGGTCACACCTATATTGGTCACCCGGTTGCGACAGCAGCGGCCCTGGCTGTTGTCACCGAACTGACCGCGCGCGCGTTGCCCGCGCGCGCCAGCGTGATGGGCGATAAGCTGCAAGAGGCATTGCAGGCCGAATTCGGTCAGCATCCAAATGTCGGCGATATCCGCGGCAGGGGCCTTTTCCGCGGGCTGGAGTTGGTGGCTGACCGCGAAACAAAAACGCCGTTTGATCCGGCTCACGGCGTTGCGGGTAAAATCAAGAAAGCCGCCTTGGCCGAGGGGCTGATCTGCTATCCCATGTCCGGTACGCGGGATGGTCGGGTTGGGGATCATATCCTGCTGGCCCCGCCGTTCATCATTGAAGACGCGCAGATAGACGAGCTTGTGGGCAAACTTAGTCGGGCGATCTCGACCGCGATCCCCGGCTGAAGCGCCGCTTGGCCTGTACGATAGAACCAACAAAAAACCCTGTCAGAGCTGATCTGACAGGGTTTCAAATTCGATATGCACAGGGATTTATTTCTGTGGCAGCGGACCGATCAGCATGATCATCTGACGGCCTTCCATCTTTGGCATGTTTTCAACCTTGCCGACCTCTTTGGTGTCGGCCGCAACACGTTCCAACAGTTCACGACCCAGATTTTGGTGCGCCATTTCACGGCCGCGGAAACGCAGGGTCACTTTGACCTTGTCCCCATTTTCAAGAAACTTGAACACATTCCGCATTTTCACGTCGTAATCATGAGTGTCAGTGTTGGGTCGGAATTTGACCTCTTTGATCTCAATGATCTTCTGTTTTTTGCGGGCTTCGGCTTCGCGTTTCTGCGTCTCGTATTTGAACTTACCGAAGTCCATGATTTTGCAGACCGGCGGGTTTGCGTTGGGCGAAATTTCGACCAGATCAAGACCGGCATCAACTGCCATCTGCATGGCTTTGGCGGGATGAACCACCCCGACATTTTCACCTTCAGCGCCAATCAGACGGATTTCGGGGGCACGGATCTTATCATTGACGCGGGGGCCGGTGTCTCTTTGCGGCGGCGCGTTGTGAGGTCTGCGGGCTATGGGTTCATTCCTTTGATGATTGCAGAAATTCAAGGCCGGAATTTAGACTGGCCTGCACGCCGATTCAAGCGGCATAAGTGCAGGCCAGCCCGAAAAATCGGGGTTTGTCAGAGGTTTTTCGCCAGTCCGGGGCCAAATGCCCCGGATCCGGTGCATCGGGTTAACCAACAAAGGCTTTTTCGATGACAAATTCTTTGGGTTCGGAATTGGCACCTTCGCGCAGGTCGAACTCTTCCAGAATCTTTTTGATGTCCAGGTTGAAGGCCAAAGACCCGCAGACCATCGCACGGTCGGTTTCCGGTTTGATACCGCCTTCGATGCCCAGATCAGCAAAAACCGTGCCGTCTTTCAGCAATTCGGTGATGCGGCCCATCTTGGGGCTCTCTTCCCGTGTGGTGGTTGGATAATAGCGGATTTTGTCGGCAAAGCCTTCGCCCATCAGCTCGGCCAGCATCTCATCCTGGCGGATGCTTTCGATCAGCTGACGGCCATATTCCAATTCACCCACTTCGCGGCAGGTATGGGTGATGATGACCTCGTCGTAATCCTCATAGGTCTGCGGTTCGCGCAGCAAGGACGCGAAGGGCGCAAAACCTGTTCCAGTGGCAAAGAACCACAGGCGCTTACCTGGCAGCAGCGCGTCATGCACCAGCGTACCAACAGGCTTGGGGCGCAGGATGATCTGATCGCCCGGTTTGATGTGCTGCAGCTTCGAGGTCAGCGGACCGTCCTGCACCTTGATCGAGTAGAACTCCAACTCTTCGTCCCACGAAGGCGAGGCGATGGAATACGCGCGCAGCAACGGCTTGCCGTTGTCGCCCAGCAGGCCGATCATCACGAACTCGCCCGAACGGAACCGCAGCGAGGCGGGACGCGACACCTTGAAGGAAAACAGGCTGTCGGTCCAATGTTTGACGTCTGTTACGGTCTGTGCGTCCGGAAGGACGGGGGCCTTGACGGCGGTTACTTCGGTCACGGGTTTCATCTCTGTCATCGTTTCACTATCGGCTGGGTAAACCGACATCTCCGTTTAATCTTTGATCCAAGTCAGGAAAAGGGGCTAAATGCCCCTTTGAAGTCACAAGCTGGCGATTGGCTATCTTAGCCGCGCAGGCGGGCCTGATAGTTGTGGTCTTTCCAATCGGCGCGGGCCAGCCACTGATCTTCGGGCTGGCGGTTGGCAAGCGCGTCGTCGATTTCGACCTCATCGAATCCGCTGCGGCGCGCCATGGCATATTGGTCAGCCAGAACATGGCCTCTGGCCCGCAAACGACCGGTGTAGCCTTTTAGGCGCAACACGCGGGCGATGGTAAAGCCGCGACCATCCGCCGAAGACGGGAAGTCCACACGGACCATCCGGGCGCTGCCCAGGCGGTCGACAAGCTCATCGGGGTCAGTATCCGACGCCACGTCGAGCGCAACCACATCATTGGCTGCGTCCTCAAGCGTGACAAAGCCATCTGTCCAGTCGTCGGGGGCGAACCCCTCATCCGTTACGATTACGTTCATGTTTTCTCTCCAGCGCGCACCATCTTGCCGTCGACAAAATGGATGCCGCATTCTTCTTTGTTCTGATCGCGCCAGCGTCCGGCACGGGGGTCTTCGCCTTCTTTGACCGGCGAGGTGCAGGGCGCACAACCGATCGAGGGGTAACCTTTGGCCACCAGCGGATGCCGGGGCAGGTTGTTTTCATCCATATAGGCGCGCACGTCTTCGGGCGCCCAATGGGCCAGCGGGTTTACCTTGATCCGACCGGTGCCGTCTTCGACCTCAAAGAAGTCAAGCGCGGCGCGTGTGCCAGACTGAAACCGCTTCCGACCCGAGATCCAGCCGTCATAGCCCGCCAAAGCACGCTGCAGCGGGAAGGTTTTGCGCAGGTTGCAGCAGGCATCCGTGTCGCTCAGGCGCAAGGCACCGTATGGGTCTTCGCGCTGAACATCCTCATCATCTGCGCGGATGATGTGAACGTTCTTCAGGCCAAGCCGATCTGAAACGTCCTGCTGATATTCCAGCGTTTCGGTGAACAGCATCTGCGTGTCCACAAACAGGACCGGCGTGGCTTTGTCGACCACGGCTGCCATGTGCAACAACACCACCGATTCCGCCCCAAAGCTGGAGACCAAAGCAAGCTCTTCGATTGCCTCCAACGCGCCATGCATGACGTCATGGGCACTGTGGTGGCGGAACTGGGTGTTCAGCTCTTCGACCTTTTCGGTCAGCTCAGCGCGGTCGGCCCCCAGTTCCGTCTGGATCAGGTCAAGCGGCATTGGCCTGCGCCTCGGGGTAAAGCGCCGCTTTAAACGGTGCCATGCCGACGCGGCGATAGGTTTCCAGGAACGTTTCTTCGGCGCTGTCACGCTGTTCCAGATAAGTGTCTACGATGCGCTCAACGGCTGGCACGATCTCATCATAGGCAAAGCCCGGTCCGGTGCGGTCGCCAACGGCGGCTGTTTCGGTCGCGTCACCACCCAGAGTGATCTGGTAGTTCTCGACGCCTGCGCGATCCAGACCCAGGATGCCGATGTGTCCCACGTGGTGGTGACCACATGCGTTGATGCAGCCCGAGATCTTGATCTTCAGGTGACCGATATCATGCTCAAGCTTCAGATCATCGAAACGGGTCGCGATTTCCTGTGCTACCGGGATCGAACGGGCTGTCGCCAGCGCGCAGTAATCCATGCCGGGGCAGGCGATGATGTCGCTGATCAGGCCGATATTGGCGGTGGCCAACTCATGCTCTTTCAGACGAGCGTGGATCGCGGGCAGGTCCGACTTGTGGACATGCGGCAGGATCACGTTCTGCTCGTGGCTGATACGCAGCTCGTCATAAGCGAACTCTTCGGCCAGATCGGCCATCACGCGCATCTGCTCAGCAGTCGCATCACCCGGTGTCTGGCCGTGCTTTTTGATCGAGATCGTGACGATTGCATGGTCCGCGTTCTTGTGCGGCGCGATGTTGGTGTCGACCCACGACCGGAAGACCGGATCGTTGGTGTAGGCGCTTTCGAACGACGCGACCGAGGCTTCTCGGAAGGTTGGCGGGGCAAAGTGGCCCTTGATCTCTTCCAGCAGGTTCATGTCCGCGCCTTTGAACTGCGGGCGGACCTGCAGGAAACGCTCGTTGACCTTGGCGCGGATTGCGTCGATGCCATGCTCATGCACGGTGATCTTGATGCGGGCTTTGTACTTGTTGTCACGGCGCCCGATTTGGTTCCAGACCGAAACGGTGGCTTCAAGATAGGCCAGCAGGTCGTCAAAAGCGACGAATTCGGACAGTTCTTTACCGATCATCGGCGTACGGCCCAGGCCACCACCCACGATAACGCGGGCACCCAGAACGCCGTCACGCTCAACCAGTTGCAGGCCGATGTCATGCGCCTTGATCACGGCGCGGTCGTTTTCCGATCCGGTGATGGCGATCTTAAACTTACGCGGCATGAACTGGAATTCTGGGTGGTCGGTCGACCACTGGCGCAACAGTTCGGCATAGGGGCGCGGGTCTGCGACCTCATCCGCGGCGGCACCAGCGAAATGGTCGGCGGTCACGTTGCGGATGGTGTTGCCCGAGGTCTGGATAGCGTGCATGCCAACCTCAGCCAGCGCGTCCAGCATATCGGGCACGTCGTTCAGTTTCGGCCAGTTATACTGAATGTTCTGACGGGTCGTGAAGTGGCCATAACCTTTGTCCCACTTCTCGGCCAGCAGGGCTAGCTGACGCATCTGAGCGCTAGAGAGCGTTCCATATGGAATGGCAACCCGCAGCATATAGGCGTGCAGCTGCAGATACAGGCCGTTCATCAGGCGCAGGGGTTTGAATTCATCCTCGGTCAGCGAGCCGTCAATGCGGCGCTCAACCTGCGCGCGGAACTGCGCGTTACGTTCTGCCAAAAATGCTGTGTCGAACTCGGAGTAGCGATACATGATTAGCTGTCCTTAGTTGCAGCCCCGAACCTTGGGGCCTTGAGAAGAGGAGAGAGAGACGGGCCAGAGGTCAGGCCCGGGGCTGCGGGGAGGATTCCTGTTTGCCGTGGGCATAGTTGGACGGACCAGTGCGGCGGAAGTCTTCCCGGAAATGGGTGGGCTCGGGGCCATCTTCGCCGGCAATGGCGTCGGCCAGATATGCCCCGACGATTTTGTTGGCCTGGCGCGAGGCATCCAGAAGACGCACCTGCGCGTGGGCTTCGTCGGTGATCAACTCCGCCTCGGTCAGCTCGCGCGACCACCGATCGTCTTCGGTCAGATAGATGACGTCACCTTCCAACAGGTCGTTGGCGGTCACCACTTTGGGGGTAAAAGCGCGGGCCATCAGGCGTGCTCCTTCTTAAATTCGGTCAGGGCCGCGGTCGCTTGGCGCGGGGCGAGGCCATAAAAGGTCAGGGTGGGGCCGTCCATATCGGCGGCGTTCAAATCGGTGGGCAACTGGTCCAGCGTTGTTTCCAGAATGCGCTGATCGGGGCGCGTGGCGTTTTCGATCAGCGTCACCGGTGTTTGGCGATCCGCACCGTGCATGATCAGGCGGCCCTGAATGAAACGAGCGGACTTTTTGCCCATGTAGATCGCTGCAACCGAGCCAGCGCGTGCCAGAGCGGTCCAGTCGTGATCGGCAAAGCCCTTCATGTCGTGGCCGGTCAGAAAACGGACCGAAGAATTGCGCCCACGCCGTGTCAGGCTTTGACCAATTCCGGCAACCGCCGCCGATGCAGCTGTGATGCCCGGTACGATCCGCCACGAGATACCAGCAGCCTCAACCGCTTCAATCTCTTCATCAAGACGGCCAAATACG
This sequence comes from Ruegeria sp. CDSA034, assembly GCF_059612275.1. Classification (NCBI taxonomy): domain Bacteria; kingdom Pseudomonadati; phylum Pseudomonadota; class Alphaproteobacteria; order Rhodobacterales; family Roseobacteraceae; genus Ruegeria; species Ruegeria sp. CDSA034. The sequence continues at coordinate 341,012 of NZ_JBXWQH010000001.1, read as the reverse complement.
GTTGGATCGCCGGATTTCAGGCGCACGACGCGCTGACCTTTCAGGGCGTGCTCGACCAGCAGGGCGTCAATGTCTTCCTGTTTCCAAGACGGGCCGAAACCGGCCTTGCCAACATCGACCAGAACAGCGGTCTTTGCGGCCAATGCCAGGACCGCATCACTGATGAGGCGGTCATGCAGAACAACATCCGCGCGCTCGAAGGCTTTCAGCGCCTTGAGCGTCAGCAATTCAGGATCGCCCGGACCCGCGCCGACAAAGTCGACATGTCCTGTGCCATCATATGATTGCGTAAGCTGCATTTCGTGTCCCGAGTGTGGTTTGACTTGTGTTGCAATATAGGAAATATTCCCACCAATACGCCATATAGGCGAACAAATAAGGACAAATGTTCCACGCCCACGGCAAAACGGGACATTGGTTTCGAAACGAAGGGAAATTTGGAATGTCGGTGCGGATTGATGATACGGATCGGAAAATTTTGGTCGAGCTGCAGCGGGACGCCAGTCAATCGCTGGACGAAATAGCCGCTCGTGTCGGCAGTTCCAAGACCCCGGTCTGGAATCGGATACGCAAGCTGAAAGGGGCCGGTGTGATCGGGCAGCAGACCGTTTTGCTGGACGCCGAAGCGCTGGGATTTGAAGCCACGTTTTTTGTTCTGATCCGAACGTCGGAACATGAGGCTGACTGGCAGCATAAATTCCTGAAAGCCCTGCGGGACAGGCCCGAAGTGCAAGAGGCGCATCGGCTGGCCGGAGACATCGACTATATCCTGAAAGTGCGGGTCAAGAACGCCCGTGCCTATGACGAATTCTATCAGGCGCTGATTTCAGAAGTGCGCGTTCACAACGTGACCGCCTTGCTGTCGATGGAAGAGATCAAGTCCACCACCATGCTGCCTCTGAAAGCGCTGATCGAAAGCTAGATCTGCACCATCAATTTGGTCAGCCCGTGGAAATGGTAAGTGTTCGAATACTCGGGCTCTGCGCTCAGGCGCAGGTTCGGATATCTGTCAAAAAGCGTGGACAGTGCGATGCGCATTTCCATCCGTGCCAGCGGGGCACCAACGCAAAAGTGCAGGCCGCCACCGAAACTGGTGTTCGTGACGATGGCGCGGGTGGGATCAAACCTGCCCGGGTCGCTCCAGATTGCTGGATCCCGGTTCGCAGCGCCTAGCAGTAATGCGACCTCATCACCACGTTTGAAACTGTGCCCAAATGCGTCGATGTTTTCATAAGCATAGCGGGTGAACATGTGCAGCGGCGGGTCATAGCGTAATATCTCTTCTACCGTGCGGTCGATGCTGTCCGGCGCAAAGTATTGCGGTCCGATGCCATTTTGCAAAACGGTCTTCACGCCGTTTCCAAGTGAATGCACGGTTGCTTCATGCCCGGCATTCAAAAGCAGGATGCAGGTGGCGACCAGTTCTTCGCGTGAGAGCTTTTCGCCATCTTCCTCGGCCACGATCAACCGTGTGATCAGATCGTCCTGCGGATCGCTGCGGCGCTGCTCGATGTAGTCAATCAGAAAGTCGGTGAATGCTTGGGATGAGGCTGCGGCAGCGGTCTCAGTCTCGGGCGTACGGCTGGCTTGATACATTGCCACCATATCATGTGACCAGCGGAGTAGGCTGGGTGACATATCCTCGGGCACGCCCAGAAGGCGGCAGATTGTGATGACCGGAACTTGGGTGCAAAAGGTAGAGAGCAAATCGAACGGCTGGTCGGGAAATGCGTCAATCAAAGAATGGGTTAGGTCGTGAATCGAAGGTTCCAGCGCCGATATGGCACGCGACGTGAATGCCCGCATCACCAACGCGCGCAAGCGTGTGTGTCTTGGCGGTTCGGCTTCCAGCAACGAATGCGCCTCGACCGCCAGCCAAGGGGCAAGATGCGCCGGACCTGGGGTTCGCATTTCTTCGGGCACTTCCCGACCAAAGCGGCGGTCTTTCAGAAGGGCCGAGACCGCCCGGTGTGATACAGCCGCAACTTTCCCATAGTCCTCCCAATAGACCAGATCACCGCTCGCGCGGGCCTTATCATAGAGCGGGTAGGGGTTTTGCACGAATTCCGGATCGACCGGAGATTGAAATACCGTCTTCATGCGGCGCAGACTTGCCATGCGGCGCGCCGAATGCAAGACCCTATATCATGCAACGCGTTTGGGTAATTCTGGGATTTTTGTTTGCTGTCGGCCTGTTGGCCGCTGGTGTCTGGTCCTATGGCTACCGTCAAGCGCTGTCGCAGCTCAGCGAAAAGGCCGAGGCTGACCTTGAACTGGCTGCTGACCGGCTCAGCACTCAGATGCAGGTCTATCAGGAACTGGCCGTGCTGATGGCCACGCATCCGGTCCTGCGCGCCCTAGAGACACCAGTGCAACAACGGGCGGCGCGCGCGATATTGCTGGACGTCGCCGACAAAACCTCGGCCGTCAACATGATGTATCTTGATCGAAGCGGTCAGGTGCTGGCCTCGGCGCAGCCGGTTGTGTGGCCAAACATGGCGGACCATCCCGCGTTTCGGCGCGCATTGCAGGGCGCAATGGGCAGCGCGCATGGGGTAGTGGAAAGCAGCGGAGATCGCACCTATTCCTACGCCGCCCCAGCCTTTGGCGATGCTGGTCAGGTTGAAGGTGTATTGATCGTTGTGGCCGATGTGCAAGATGTGGAACAGACCTGGCGCGGCAGTACCGAGGCGGTGTTCTTCACCGACGGGGACGGCGTCGTGTTTATCTCAAACCGATCGGATTTGTTGTTTTGGCACCGGGACGAAGGACAGTTGGGCCTTACACCCCCAGACGGCGGGGTGGTCGATTTTGCCTCGGTTCTGGTCGGTCCGCACGAGGTCTGGGAACTGAATTGGGGGCGGTATCTGCCTAGCCGCGCTTTACACCTGATGCTGGACTTGCCGGTGATCGACATGACGGCTGAGGTTCTGGTCGATGTGGCCCCCGCGCAGCGTTTGGCGGGGTTGCAGGCGGCGACCGTTGCTGCAATCTGTCTGGCCTTCGGCGCGCTGTTGTATCTGGCGACCGAACGCAGGCGCACATTGGCCGAGGCCAACACGATTCTGGAAAGCCGGGTCGCGCAACGGACGCATGCGTTGACAGCTGCAAACACGGCACTGCGCCACGAAGTGCGTGAACGTGAAGACGCAGAAGCGGCGCTGAAACACGCTCAGGAAGAGCTGATCCAGGCCGGTAAACTCAGCGCGTTGGGTCAGATGTCGGCGGGTATCAGTCACGAACTGAACCAACCGCTGATGGCAATTCAGCAATTCGCAGATAATGGCGCGGCTTTTCTATCCCGGGGCCGGGATGAGAAAGCGTCGGAGAACCTGACGCGTATCTCTGCTATGGCGGCGCGCATGGCGCGTATCATCAAGAACCTGCGTGCCTTTTCGCGCAATGAAAGTGAACCGATGGGCAAGGTTAACCTGGTTCAGGTGATCGATACGGCGGTCGAGTTGACCGAGGCGCGGTTGCGGACCGAGGATGTCCGTATGGATTGGGCCCCGCCCAATAACCCGGTTTACGCATGGGGCGGCGAGGTGCGGTTGGTTCAGGTGTTCGTCAACCTGATTAACAATGCCGCCGACGCGATGAGTGGGCAAAACGACCGCCTCATCCGCATTGCGATCGACCGCGGCGACAAGCTGGCCGTGACTGTCCGCGATATCGGCCCGGGCATCGAAAACTCGGAAAAACTGTTCGAACCGTTCTATACGACCAAGGCTGTCGGATCCTCTGAGGGGATGGGGCTTGGGCTTTCGATTTCGTATGGTCTGGTGCAAAGCTTTGGAGGTAATATCCGGGGCGCAAATCTGGACACCGGGGCATTGTTTACGGTCGAGCTTGAGCCTTTCACGGAGCACGAGGTCGCATGACGCGGAAAATTCTACTGGTTGATGACGACGCTGCCGTCCGCGAAGCTTTGGCTCAAACGCTTGAGCTGGCAGATTATGATCCGGTTACGGCGGGATCCTTTGTGGCAGCTAAAGACCATATTCGCGCCGACTTTCTGGGTGTGATCGTTTCGGACATCCGTATGCCGGGCCGGGATGGTTTTCATCTGCTGAACTACGCGCGTGAGGTAGATCCAGATTTGCCCGTTGTTCTGTTGACCGGTGAGGGCGACATCCCGATGGCGGTGCAGGCCATGGGACAGGGAGCTTTTGATTTTCTGGAAAAGCCATGTGCGGCGGCGGACCTGCTGCCCGTGTTGGAACGAGCCTTTGACGCGCGCGCGCAGGTGATCGAACAGCGTGCCCTCAAATCAGAGCTTGAGCGCGGCGACCCCGCAGCGCGGCTTTTGTTCGGCCTGTCCGCACAGGCCGAGGCCCTGCGTGAACGGGTCCGATCCGTCGCCCCCACCGGGGCAGAAGTTCTGGTAACCGGGCCACCGGGCAGCGGGATATCGAAAGTGGCCGAAGTCGTTCATCTGATGTCGCCGGTCGGGCAGGGGCCGTTCGTCAAACGCCCGGCCTCAGGGCTGACGCCCGAGGGGTTGGTGCGCGTGTGCGAAGATGCGGCCGGTGGGTCGTTGTTCCTGGATGAGGTTTCGGCCATGCCAGACGCCACGCAATACGCCGCGCTTGAAATGATAGAGCAGGGCACCGGTTCACGGATCGTCGCGGGAACGACCGCAGATCTGGCGGCGCTGTCAGAGCAGGGCCAATTCAATGCCGACCTGTTTTATCGCCTGGATGTCATGCGTGTACGCATCCCGTCGCTGGCGGAACGGCCGGAAGATATACCAGTGATCTTTCGCCATTACGTCGCGCAAGCGTCAGAACAGGCGGGCATTGCCGAGCCCGAGATCACCTCGGAGCAACTTGCGTCATTGATGGCCAGCGACTGGCCGGGTAACGCCAGATCACTGATGTCGGCGGCGATGCGGTTCGTGTTGGGGATGCCGGAAGAGGTTGCACGTGCCGCTGATCTGGGCCTGAACGAGCAAATGGCACGCGTAGAGCGGTCGTTGTTGATTGCGGCACTGGGTCGGCACAATGGCAAAGCCTCGGATGCGGCAAGTGCGTTGAAACTGCCGCGCAAGACTTTTTACGACAAACTGGCGCGCTATCAGATTCGCCCAGAAGACTATCGGCGCTAACGGGGGCACCCGCCGCCTTTGGCCGCATTATCATGCATTTAAAGCCGTTGGGCCGGGCAGCCTGCATTCGCAGGCTGCGGGTAGTCACCAGAGAATCAGGAGGTGAGTCGTTCGATCTGATTCGAAGTGCGTGCGGAAATCCGCACAGCCGGGGGAATAAATGTGCGGATTTTCGCACAGCGGGTAGTGTCACTGCCTTTTAATGGCGGGGAAGTGCCTTCTAAAACTATGAAGTGAAACAAAAATATTTGAACCTTCCGAATTTCGAACAAAAAGTTGAGCGGCGCCCCTTGATTCGCTTCACTGCGCCACATGAGACGCCGATCTGGCGTTGACTAAAGGTTTCATGGAAGTCTGGGAGGAAAAGACAGATGAAATTCCTGACAACTGCCGCGACCGCGCTGGCGTTGAGTGTTACAGCAACCGCCGGTATGGCCGCGTGTGATGACGGCGAGATTGTCGTCAAGTTCGCGCATGTGACGAACACGGACAAACACCCCAAGGGCATCGCGGCATCGCTGCTGGAGCAGCGCGTCAATGACGAGATGAATGGCGTGATGTGCGTTGAGGTCTATCCGAACTCGACGCTCTATAATGATGACAAGGTGCTTGAAGCAATGCTTCAAGGCGACGTCCAGCTGGCCGCGCCGTCGTTGTCGAAGTTCGAGAAGTTTACCAAACAGTTCCGTCTGTTCGACCTGCCGTTCATGTTCAAGAACATCGACGCAGTTGATGCATTCCAAGCTTCGGCTGATGGTCAGGCGATGAAAGACAGCATGCAGCGCCGCGGCCTGCAAGGGCTGGCGTTCTGGCACAATGGCATGAAGCAGATGTCGGCTAATAAACCGCTTGAGGCTCCGTCGGATGCCGAGGGCCTGAAATTCCGTGTTCAATCCTCGGACGTTCTGGTTGCCCAAATGGAAGCCATTGGCGGCAGCCCGCAGAAGATGGCGTTCTCGGAAGTTTACGGCGCGCTGCAACAAGGCGTTGTGGATGGCCAAGAAAACACCTGGTCGAACATCTATGGCAAGAAGTTCTTCGAAGTGCAGGACGGCATCACCGAGACCAACCATGGCATCATCGACTATCTGGTCGTGACATCGGTTGATTGGTTGGACAGCCTTGATCCCGAGGTGCGCGATCAGTTCCTGACCATTCTAAGCGAAGTGACTGAGACACGGAACAAGGAAGCCTTCTCGGTGAACGAAGCAGCCAAGGCCTCGATCACTGATGCCGGCGGCATCATCCGCGAACTGAACCCCGAACAGCGCCAGGCCTGGGTCGATGCGATGAAGCCCGTTTGGGACCAGTTTTCCGACGACGTAGGTCAGGATAAGATCGACGCCGCTCAGGCCATCAACGCCGGGTTCTGATCCCGGTTGAGGCCGCGTGTCCAAAGACTGGGGAGTGGCGGACACGCAGGCTGGGCGGGCCGTAATTTGGCCCGCCACACCTAACTCTCATCACCAATAATGTGGGGACAGAAAAATGTCTGGTTCGAAACCCGGCCAAGGCGGGCTGGTCGACCATATCGAAGAGACCATGATTGCCGCTCTGTTGGGCGTGATGACGGTCGTAACCTTCGCCAACGTGATCGCGCGTTTTGTGTTTAACTCCAATATCCTATGGGCGCTTGAGCTGACGGTTTTCACCTTTGGCTGGCTGGTGTTGCTGGGGGCCTCTTATGCGGTCAAGAAACACGCGCATCTGGGTGTTGATGCAATCCTGAACATGCTGGCCCCGGCGCCACGCCGCATTCTGGCGCTGATATCAGTGGCGTGCTGTCTAGTGTTCTCGCTTCTGCTTCTGAAAGGGTCGTATGACTACTGGGCCGTGTTTGCGGACCTGCCGCCAACATCGGGCCGCTGGTTCCCGACCGGGTTCAATTTCGACGCACGCAGCCAGAGTTTCTATGAAGTGGACGATATACCGATGGTCGCGCCACTGCGCTTCCTCGAGGATCTGATCAACTACGGCGAGGGGTATGAAAAATTGCCCAAGGTGGTGCCGTATCTGGTGTTGCCGGTGTCGATGCTGCTTCTAGTGATCCGCTTCGCTCAGGTCGCAGTACAAATCTGGCGTGGTGAGACCGACCGTCTTGTTGCCAGTCACGAAGTCGAGGACGAGATCGAAGAAGTCCGGGCTCAGCAAGGAGAGCATGACTAATGGACGTCGTACTTCTATTCTCTATGGTCATCGGCCTGTTGCTGATCGGTGTGCCGATTGCGGTGGCCTTGGGTCTCAGCTCGACCCTGTTTCTGCTGATTTATTCCGACAGTTCGTTGGCTTCGGTCGCGGGAACCCTGTTCGAAGCCTTTGAAGGCCACTTTACCCTGTTGGCGATCCCGTTCTTCATTCTTGCTTCGTCCTTTATGACGACCGGTGGAGTGGCGCGTCGGATCATCCGTTTTTCCATCGCCTGTGTCGGACACTTGCCTGGCGGTCTGGCGATTGCGGGTGTCTTTGCCTGTATGCTGTTTGCCGCGCTGTCGGGGTCGTCTCCGGCAACTGTTGTAGCCATCGGTTCTATCGTCATCGCCGGTATGCGGCAGGTTGGCTATTCTAAGGAATTCGCTGCGGGTGTGATCTGTAACGCGGGTACGCTGGGCATTCTGATCCCGCCATCCATTGTAATGGTGGTCTATGCCGCCGCCGTTGAGGTCTCGGTCGGGCGGATGTTCCTTGCGGGCGTCATTCCGGGCCTGATGGCGGGTCTGATGCTGATGGTTACGATCTATGTGATGGCCAAAGTCAAGAACCTGCCCAAGGGTGAATGGAAAGGTTGGGGCGAGATCTTTATCTCGGCCCGCGAAGCCGGTTGGGGTCTGTTCCTGATCGTCATCATTCTGGGTGGTATTTATGGCGGTATCTTCACACCGACCGAAGCCGCTGCTGTCGCTGCCGTCTATGCCTTCTTTATTGCCAGCTTTGTCTACAAGGACATGGGTCCGCTTAGCACCAATGGGGATGGGCAGAACATTCCGCTGTTGAAAAAGCCTTATGCTTTGGTCACGGCGTTCTTTCACCCCGACACCAAGCACACGCTGTTTGAGGCCGGTAAGTTGACGGTGACGTTGCTGTTCGTCATCGCCAACGCGCTGATCCTCAAGCACGTGCTGACCGATGAACAGGTGCCTCAGCACATCGCAAGTGCAATGTTATCGGCGGGATTGGGACCAGTCACCTTCCTGATCGTGGTCAACGTGATCCTGCTGATCGGTGGCCAGTTCATGGAACCTTCGGGACTGTTGGTTATCGTGGCACCTCTGGTGTTCCCGATCGCCATCGAGTTGGGCATCGACCCAATCCATCTGGGCATCATCATGGTGGTGAACATGGAGATTGGGATGATTACGCCCCCGGTTGGTTTGAACCTGTTCGTGACCTCGGGCGTGGCCGGTATGCCGATGATGAGCGTTGTGAAGGCGGCGCTGCCGTTCCTGGCTGTCCTGTTCGTCTTCCTGATCATGGTGACGTACATACCGTGGATATCGACCTTCCTGCCCAACACGTTCATGGGGCCTGAGATCATTACGAACTAGCGGTTTCTTTGACAGAACAGAGGGCCGGGTCTTTCGTCAGACCCGGCCTTTTTTGCGTGCGGAATCGATCCAGATAATCGGAAACCCATTCGATACCACCCTAAACGCGAATCCATCAGTTTCGTATCACCGGTTGAATTGCCGAATTTAGAGTTTCATCTCGTCAATCAGGCGACGATCGTTTGCCCGCCCGGGTGTCCTTAGGTGCTCAATTAAGTGTCCGACCTCTTGAACCCGGGTACAGTGGGTATATCTTTCAGCCGAGGACGACCTCGCCTTGTTGGCTGATCATTCGGGACGACCCGAAGAGATATGAGGTGTCCAAATGCCCTGGATATTATTGCTATTCGCTGGCCTTCTGGAAATTGTCTGGGCCGTCGCCATGAAGCAATCTGCCGGTTTCACACGCCTATGGCCTACGGCCCTGATGGGCGTGTCGATGATCGGATCGTTCGGATTGCTTGCCCTTGCGATGCGCGATCTGCCTTTGGGCACGGCCTATACGATCTGGACCGGAATCGGTGCAGTCGGGGCCTTTATGGTCGGCGTAATGTTTCTGGGTGAGGCGCTGACTGCGCCCCGCCTAGTCGCGGCGGCCCTGATTGTGGCCGGGCTGGTGACGATGAAATTGGCTTGACTTCAGGCCTTTTGCAGGGCGTCGATAATGCCGGAAAAGTCCTGGGCTTTCAGGCTTGCGCCGCCCACCAAAGCCCCGTCCACATTAGAGACTGCAAAGATTTCGGCTGCATTTCCCGGTTTGACCGAACCACCATAGAGCAAACGGACCGAGCGGCCGACACCTTCGCCAAATCGACGCTCCAGCCGGGCGCGGATGAAGTCGTGCACTTCTCCGATCTCGTCCAGGGTGGGAACCTTGCCGGTGCCAATAGCCCAGATTGGCTCATAAGCGACGATCAGGTTTTCGCCGGTTGACTGGTCTGGGATCGAACCGGACAACTGTCCGCCGATTATGTCCAGCGTGTTCGCGGCCTCACGCTGCTCCAGGCTTTCGCCGACGCAAATGATGGCTTTCAGGCCCGCGTCCATCGCGGAACGTGCTTTGGCGCGCACATCCTCATTCTGCTCGTCGTGATCTTCGCGCCGCTCTGAATGCCCAAGAATGACGGCTCTTGCCCCTGTATCAACCAGCATCTGAGCACTGACATCGCCGGTATGTGCGCCGGATTCGGCTGCATGGCAATCCTGACCGCCGACATCAATTCCGGTGTCTTTCACCGCCTCTGCCGCGCGATGCAGTAGGGTTGCCGGTGGGCAAATCAGGACGTCCACGGATGCATCAGGAAACGATGTAGCCAGCGACTGAAGCTCAGGCAATGCAGCCGCGGTTCCGTTCATTTTCCAGTTTCCAGCTGCCAGCTTGCGCCGCATAACGCGTACCCCCAAATAAGTCGTTGTTTGCTCATCGGATAGCACCACCAGCCGAGCCTGACAATTCCGGTTGCAAAGGTCCGACCACAACGGCAGGTTCCGCGTTATTGTGGAGGGCGGCATGATCGACGATCTGGATCTGAGAAAGCTGGATGAACGCGAGGCTTCAGAGATGGCAATGCTGCAGCATGCCATTGGTGAAGTTGGGTTTTTAACGGTATCGAACACCGGGTTGAACCCCGATCAAGTCCGAAACGTGATCGAGGCGTATCGCGACTTCTTCCATTTGCCGGACGTCCAGAAAAAAACCGTTGATATGGCGATGACGGGTTCAAACCGAGGGTGGGGCGCGCCGCGATCAGAACAGGTCGACCCCAAGGCCAATCCGGATTTCAAGGAAGTGTTCGACTGTGGTTTCGAATTGCCTGCGGGAAATTCTTATGCCGGAAAAGGGCTCAGTGTGTATGCTCCGAACCTGTGGCCGAATAATCCTGTAGAATTTCAAGGTATTATCAGAGCTTACTACATTGACGCTTGCAATGTGGCGATGCGCGTTCTTCGGGCCATTGCGGTCGCTTTGGGCCGGGAAACACTCAGTTTTGATCGCGCCTTTGACACGCCTATGGCTCTATTGCGCGGGAACTACTATCCAGAACGCCCGGTGTGGGCAGGTGATCTGGATTTTGGCATCGGGGCGCACACTGACTATGGGTGTCTGACATTGCTGGCCACGGACGGGGTCTCAGGGCTTGAGGTCCGCATGCCGGATGATCGCTGGCAACCTGTCTCTGCGGCGCCTGGTACATTCATCATCAACTTTGGAGAGATGCTGGAATTCTGGACCGCCGGAAAAGTCAAAGCCACCGAGCATCGCGTCATAGGCGGGACGCAGGAACGCATTTCGGTCCCACTGTTCTTTAACCCGTCCTACGACACCAACGTTGCTCCGCCAAGCTCAGGCAAAACGATCAGCGCAGGTGACCATCTTACACGGCGCTACAACGAAACCTATCTGCACCTGCAGGCGACTTAGTTTTGTGTGGAAAGCGTCTCGTCAAATTTGATGGATTCGCCGCAACCGCAAGCGTCCACAACATTCGGGTTGCGGAACTTGAACCCGGCTTCCAGAAGCGAGACCTCATAGTCGATTTCAGTTCCGAACAAGAACATCTGCGCCATTGGCGCGATCATGATGCGGGCACCGTCCTGTTCGACCACTTCGTCGTTGGTATCGGCTTCATCCACGTAGTCCATGGTGTATTCCATGCCAGCGCAGCCGCCTTTCTTGACGCCAATGCGCAACCCTGCATGACCGCCGGACGCCATCAGGCGTGCGATCTGCTCGGCCGCTTTGGTCGTCATTGTCACGGCCTGTTTGCCGGGAATGCCAAACATGGTGGTCTCCGTTGCGCTACGTTATCCCTAATCTAGGGCCGAGAGGCGTCAGGCTCAAGACATAGCAGACCTGCTGACCTAAGTTTTACCGGCAGTGACGCTGCCAAACGACCAATTGCCACAGCAAACTTGCGTCCCTCACGGTCTTCGCCTTAGCCTGACGGTTGTAACAAGATATTTGAGCGAAGGGCGAATGAAGATGGTGAAGATCAGGCATTTCCGCAGAAAAATCATAACGATGCAAGCTGTAGCCACAGTCTTTCTGACCGCAGGTTTGGGGCATGCAGCAACGGATGGCGCACGGCATCCGGTAAATTGCGCTACCGCCGAGGGGGATCTTCGGGCCATCGCAGCAGAAAAGAAGCACGCAGAAGACCAGCAGGCAGAAAGTATCATTGCGATCACTCCTGCCGGTGCATTGCTGGGACTGGTCACGGGAACCGAGCAAAAAAGGCTCAGCATGTTGAATGGCGATTACGTCAAAGAGCTGGATCAACGCGCGGCCGAGATAAAATCGACCTGCGGCGTGGAATAGGCCGCTCGGGTCCTATAATGTAAAAAGGGCTGCCTCGGTTCATGGGCAGCCCTTTTTGTTATCCTTCAATGCTTTACTCGGTAAAGCTGAGCGAAATTCTACATGAATCCCAGTTCAAGACGTGCTTCGTCTGACATCATCTCCATGCCCCAGGGGGGCTCCCATGTCAGCTCGACGTCAACCTCTTTGACGCCAGCGACTGGTTCGATGGCCTCGACAATCCAGCCCGGCATTTCACCGGCGACCGGGCATCCGGGTGCGGTCAGTGTCATGATGACTTTCACCGCGTTTTCCTTGGTGATGTCGATCGTGTAGATCAGACCCAGATCGTAGATATTCACCGGAATCTCGGGATCGAAGACGGATCTGCAAGCCTCGACCACGGAATCGTAGAGTGGATGATCGATTGTCGAAGGCGCGATCAGCGGCGTACCTTCGAACTGTTCACTTGGATGGGTCATTCGTGCCTCGGGGCTGTTACCTGAGAAATTATATAGGGAAAGGCTGGGGCAGCGTCCAGTGGTGCCGTGTGGCCCCCGGGACGCTGCGTCGATTTGGATCAATCGTTGATATCGTGGCGGAAGGTTTTCACCTGGCCATGGGGCAGGGCGAACATGCGCCGCAGGATCAGCCAGGCCACAAGCGAAAGACCCGCAAAGATCAAAAGCAAGACCGCCAGGCTCGGGGCAAAACCGGGGATCACAAGCAAAAGCCCTGTGACCGCCGCTCCAATCGCAAAGCCAAGAAAGATGAACCCCGGCAAGACGATCTCAAGTATGCCCAGAGCTAGCGCTCCGGCCAGCCAGAGCCACCATGTTAGCCAGAAGGGATCAGCCATTACTTTCCTCCTTTCAACATCTTGAAGGCATCGCCAAAGGCCTCAAGCGCATTGGCGGGAACCACGATGGTCTGCGACCCGGTGCCGTTACCCAGCGCGTTCAGGGATTCGACCTGCTTCAACGCAACCTGATACTGGGCAGCCTCGATACCATTGTCCTGAATGGCCTTGGCGACCACGCCGGTTGCATAAGCTTCGGCCTCTGCCTGGATACGGCGGGCTTTTGCGGTCTGCTCGGCCGCATAAAGTTCCGCGTCCGCATTCAATTCGACCGAACGTTTTTGACCTTCAGCCTCGGTCACCTGCGCTCGGCGGGCACGTTCCGCGTTCAACTGTTGTAGCATCGCATCCCGTGTGGCCTGATCCAGGTTTACGTCCAGTATCTCGGCGCGGGTGACTTCGATCCCCCAGTCGTCAACGGCAGTTTCGACGCTTTCCTGAATGCGTTCAATCAGTTGCGCGCGATTGGACTGCACCTCATCCAGATCCATTTTACCGATTTCGGCACGGACGATACCTGCAACGGTTGTTGCAATCGCTCCGTCGACGTCACGGATACGGTACACGGTCTTTTCCGGTTCAAGAATGCGGTAGAACACCGAGGTATCGATCTGAACCAGAACGTTGTCCTTGGTGATCGCGTCCTGCGTCGCATTCGGTAGCTGGCGTTCAAGAATGGATATCTTGTGACGCGCAACATCAAGAAAAGGAACGATAAAGTTGATTCCGGGGCCAAGCACCGAGTGCAGGCGGCCAAAGCGTTCAACCACGTATTTTTCGGACTGAGGCACAATTTTGATGCCTTTGAAAATAACGACGACAATCAGAACTGCCGCAAGCAGGTAAATGATGTTCGATGTTAGCAACCCAATGATCTGTTCTTCGGTCATATCTGTCCTCTGTATTATTGTGTACTATGGTATACACTTGGGGATTGACTCGCCCATTTTCAACTCTGGTATGGCGGGAATGGGGATAGATGCAAATCTCTGAAAACCACAATGTAGCGTGGAATATTTTGAATGTGGCTGCTTTGCATCCGGTTGTGATTGCGCTATCGGGCGGGGATGAAACTGATAATTGACACAGATCCGGGCATCGACGATGCGATGGCCATTGCCTATGCCGCCGCTGCACCAGAAATAGACCTGATCGGCCTGACCACGGTTTTCGGCAACACGCATGTGCACCAATCCAGCCGCAACGCGCGGTTCTTGCTCCATAAACTGGGACTGGACGCGCCAGTGGCTGAGGGGGCGCCGCTTCCAGTTGGTGCGACCACATACGACCCGTCCGAGCACGTGCACGGCCCCGAAGGATTCGGTGATTTGACTGACATCCCGCAGATTGGGGAAAATCACCCCCTGACGGCGGCCGAATTCCTTGTCGAGCAGGCGCGGGAACACAAGGGTGAGCTGGTCGTCTGCGCCATTGGTCCGTTGACCAATGTCGCCGATGCCATGCGGTTGGACCCAGAGTTTGCAGGCAACATCAAGCGACTGGTGATCATGGGCGGTGCCGTGTTTTGCCCCGGGAACATCACAGAGCATGCCGAGGCCAACATCTATCACGATGCGCAGGCCGCGGATGCAGTGTTCGCGTCTCCGCCAGATACCGTTCTGGTCGGCTTGGATGTCACGCTAAAAACTCTGTACGAGACTGCGGATTTTGATGCATTGGCGGCGCGTTCCGCTGACATGGGCGGTTTCCTGCGCGACATCTCGAAATTTTATCTGAAATTCTACAAGGATATCGGCGGATTGGAGGGGTGCGGCCTGCACGACTCGACGGCTGTGATTGCCTGCACCCACGAACCCATGTTCGAGATAGTCGAAACCGGGCTTCAGGTTGAGGTAGATGGTCCGCAAATCGGGGCAACCCGACCGGATGCCAACAGACCAATGGTGCGCGTATGCCGGGATGTGGATGGGGCAGGGGTTGTCAGCCTGTTCACTGACCGCGTTGCGTCATTGCCCTGACGGCTTGCAATACCAGCGGAGATCGGGCAATTGCTGCCCGGTTCAGCGACCCTGAGGCATTCACATGACAGACCGTTTCTCATTTGACCTGAAAGCCACGGATGGCAAAGCACGCACCGGGGTAATCCATACTCCACGCGGTGAGGTGCGCACGCCGGCCTTTATGCCGGTTGGCACCGCGGCAACGGTCAAAGCGATGATGCCGGAAAGCGTACGCGCCACAGGGGCGGACATCCTGCTGGGCAACACCTATCACCTGATGCTGCGCCCGACCGCTGAACGGATCGACCGTATGGGCGGGTTGCACAAGTTCATGAATTGGGAACGGCCGATCCTGACGGATTCCGGTGGGTTCCAAGTCATGTCGCTGGCCGGGTTGCGCAAGCTGACCGAAAAAGGCGTGACCTTCAAATCGCATATCGATGGCTCGCGCCACGAATTGACGCCTGAACGGTCGATGGAGATTCAGCGCCTGTTGGGGTCCGACATCGTTATGTGTTTCGACGAATGCCCAGCGTTGCCCGCTGACCGGGATCGCATTGCCGAATCGATGCGCCTGTCGATGCGGTGGGCTGAGCGGTCGCGTGACGCTTTCGGGGATCGCCCGGGTCATGCCTTGTTCGGCATTCAGCAGGGCGGACTAGAGCAGGATTTCCGCGAGGAATCGGCCGAGGCGCTGAAAGAGATCGGTTTTGAGGGCTACGCCGTCGGTGGACTTGCCGTGGGTGAAGGCCAGGAGGCGATGTTCGACGTGCTGGACTTTGCGCCGGATATGCTGCCGGTCGACAAACCTCGTTATCTGATGGGCGTTGGAAAACCGGATGATATCGTCGGTGCCGTTGCGCGTGGCATTGACATGATGGATTGTGTGCTGCCGTCCCGTTCGGGGCGCACAGGGCAGGTATTTACGCGCTATGGCGTGGTGAACATCAAGAATGCCCGCCATTCAGATGACCCGCGCCCGTTGGATGAACACTGCACGTGTCCTGCCTGTACAAACTACTCCCGCGCTTATCTGCACCACGTGTTCCGTTCGAATGAAATGATTTCTGGCATGCTGCTGACCTGGCACAACCTGCATTATTTCCAAGAGATCATGCAGGGGATGCGTGACGCCATCGCTGCCGGAACATTCGATGCGTGGCAGGTCGAGTTCCATGCGCAGCGCGCGCAAGGCGATATTGAGCCTGTTTGATAGGCGCTTGGCGTTTTGGTGATCAAAATCACCGAATAGTCCATCAGGTGCCTTGCAGTCCCGAACACCTCAGGTCATTCTCACCATGAGAGATGGCGGTAAGGTTGAAATAGGGCGGTAACTGCCCCACCTTTATCGTCCAAGACAGGAGACGGCCGGGCGTTGCCTCGATGAGGGACCAGAGCCGTCTTGCCAATGATAAGGATAGAGCATGCAAGAGCCCCTGAACTCCTCATACCCAGTGCTGCCGCTGCGCGATATCGTGGTTTTCCCGCATATGATCGTGCCGCTGTTCGTCGGTCGGGAAAAATCCGTCCGGGCGCTGGAAGAAGTGATGCAGGACGACAAGCAGATTCTGTTGTCCAGCCAGATCGACCCGAGCGACGATGACCCAACCGAGGACGGCATCTACCGGTCCGGTGTGCTGGCCAATGTACTGCAATTGCTGAAATTGCCGGACGGCACCGTGAAGGTGCTGGTCGAGGGCCAAGCCCGTGTGATGATCACGGAATTCCTTGAAAACGAAGAGTTTTTTGAGGCCCGCGCCGAGTATCTGACCGAGATTCCTGGCGACGTTACGACAACCGAAGCACTTCAGCGCACTGTTGCGGATGAATTCGAGCGTTACGCGAAAGTGCGCAAAAACATCCCCGAAGAAGCGTTGACCGCAGTTGGAGAATCCACCGAACCGGCAAAGCTGGCTGACCTTGTGTCGGGTCATTTGGGGATTGAAGTCGAACAAAAGCAAGACCTGCTGGAAACCCTAAGCGTCAGCGAGCGACTTGAGAAGGTCTATGGCCTGATGCAGGGCGAAATGTCGGTTCTGCAGGTCGAGAAAAAGATCAAGACCCGCGTCAAAACCCAGATGGAGAAGACGCAGCGCGAGTACTATCTGAATGAGCAGATGAAGGCCATTCAGAAGGAACTTGGCGATGGCGAAGACGGCAGCAATGAAGTTGCCGAACTGGAAGCTAAAATCGAAGAGACCAAGCTGTCCAAAGAGGCCCGTGAAAAGGCCGAAGGCGAGCTGAAAAAGCTGCGGAACATGAGCCCGATGTCGGCTGAGGCCACCGTCGTACGCAACTATCTGGACTGGATTCTGGCCTTGCCGTGGGGCACGAAATCCCGCGTCAAAAAGGATCTGGGCCGCGCGCAGGACATTCTGGATGCCGACCACTATGGCCTTGAGAAGGTCAAGGAACGGATCGTCGAATATCTGGCTGTTCAGCAGCGGTCGAAGAAGCTGAAGGGGCCGATCATGTGCCTTGTTGGCCCTCCGGGTGTGGGTAAAACCTCACTTGGTAAGTCGGTTGCACGTGCGACGGGGCGCGAGTTCATTCGCATCTCGCTGGGTGGTGTACGCGACGAATCCGAGATTCGAGGCCACCGTCGAACCTATATCGGTTCGATGCCTGGTAAGATCATCCAGGCGCTGAAAAAGGCGAAGACCACAAACCCGCTCATCCTGCTCGACGAGATCGACAAGATGGGGCAGGACTTCCGTGGTGACCCGGCTTCGGCGATGCTCGAGGTGTTGGACCCGGAGCAGAACAGCACATTCATGGACCACTACCTTGAGGTCGAATACGACCTGTCCAACGTGATGTTCCTGACCACATCCAACAGCTACAACATGCCTGGGCCTTTGCTGGACCGGATGGAGATCATTCCGCTGGCCGGTTACACCGAGGACGAAAAAAGCGAGATCGCCAAGCAGCATCTGATCAGCAAGCAGGTGAAGAACCATGGCCTGAAGGCCAAAGAGTTCGAACTGACCGATGACGCGCTGCATTCGATCATCCGCACTTACACGCGGGAAGCTGGCGTTCGGAACCTAGAACGTGAAATCGCCAAGGTGGCCCGGAAGTCGCTGACCAAGATCATCAAAAAAGAGGCGGAATCAGTAACGGTGACGCCAGAAAATCTTGATGAGTTCCTAGGCGTTCCCAAGTTCCGCTATGGCCTGGCCGAACAGGACGATCAGGTTGGTGTTGTCACCGGTCTGGCGTGGACATCGGTCGGTGGTGATCTGTTGCATATCGAGGCGCTGAAACTGCCGGGCAAGGGTCGGATGAAGACCACCGGCAAGCTGGGCGATGTGATGAAGGAATCCATCGATGCGGCGTCGTCTTATGTGCGGTCAATTTCGCCTCAGATTGGGGTGAAGCCACCCAAGTTCGACAAGATAGACATCCACGTGCACGTGCCGGATGGTGCGACTCCGAAAGACGGGCCTTCGGCTGGTCTGGCCATGGTGACCTCGATCGTATCCGTGCTGACCGGTATTCCGGTTCGTAAGGACATCGCGATGACGGGTGAGGTTTCGTTGCGTGGCAACGCGATGCCGATTGGTGGTTTGAAAGAGAAACTGCTGGCGGCCCTGCGCGGTGGCATCAAGACTGTTCTGATCCCGGAAGAGAACGAAAAGGACCTGGCCGAGATCCCGGACAACGTGAAAGAAGGTCTGAAGATCATTCCGGTAGAGCACGTGTCCGAAGTTCTCAAACTGGCACTGGTACGTGAGCCGGAAGCGATTGAGTGGGATGAGGCCGCCGAAGAGGCTGCCGCAGCCGCTGCGAAGGCCACTGAAAGCGCAAGCCCGTCTGCCACGACGCACTAAGCGATAGGCGATAGACAAAGAAAAGGCGGGGTTTTCCCCGCCTTTTCTTTTTCAGAAGCCGATAACAGGTTTCTTCGGGTCCAGAACCTCTTCCTCGGCAATGTAAGTCTGAAACTTTTTGGCGGACAGGGAGGATCGGACCGCTAGACCAAAAATGATGACTGAAAACAGGACGCACAGCAAAATATCCCAACCGAAGGGGATTTGCTTAAGCGCACCTTCCCCGAACTGTCCCAGGAACGAGATCAGGCCGATCCCTCCGAAATAGGGAACCAGCCACAGGGCCTCGGTCACGTCCATTTCGTCCAGCCGATTATGAAACCGTGCCAGAAGAAGAACAAACCCGACGATCAACGCGATGCCAAGCCGCCAAACGGTGTCCCATCCGCTCCAATAGACGATGAGCGTGGCGACAGCGAAGGCTGTGATGGCCACCACTTTGACAAAGGGAATGCGAATGGACCGCAGGTGGTCCGGCATCAGGCGTCGCAAGCACACAACGGCGATTGGCCCAACCGCAAAAGATACGACTATGGCCGCGCCATTCAGGGCAATAACGGTGGTGAACGGGACCGTAAGAAGGAACAGAATTCCAATCAGAAAGTTCAGCGCCAAGGCCCACAAGGGCACCCCAAATGAGGACAGTATTTGCAAACGCTTTGGCAGGAACCCGTTCTGTGACAAGGCCATCGCGATACGCGCGTTCGAGCCGGTGGACACCAAACCGTTGCCAAAGGGTCCAATGACCGAGCCGATATTCAAAACGCTCAGGAACCAGACGATCCCAACCGATAGGATGACCCCGTCCAATGGCCCCTGACCGCTAAAATTCAGGCTTGCCCAACCGTTCTTCAGCATCTCCGGGTCAAGTGCGCCGATAAACGCGATCTGTAATCCGACATAGATGGCCGCACACAGAATGATGGACAGCACCAACGCCGCAGGAATCGCCACTTTGGGGTTTCGAACCTCACCAGCCATATCGACCACATGGCGGAAACCGATGAAGGAAAAGATGACGCCTCCGGTTGAAACAGCCGCCATGATGCCCTGCAAGCCGTACGGCGCAAAACCACCCGGTTGGGTGAAGTTTCCAGTGTCAAATCGACTTGCGATCAGCAGAATCGACAGAACGATCGGAATGGCAATTTTGGCCCATGTCAGCGTCGCGTTCACTTGCGTAAAGAATTTTACCCCCAGCGCATTAATGACAACGAACAACAACATGAAAAACAACGCCACGGCGATACCTGCGCCGGTCAAATCGCCCGTATCGGCTGTGTGCAGCCAGGGAGTATAAGGGCCGAGGTATTTAAGCATCGCCTCGACCTCAATCGGGGCGGTGGTGTTGTACCCAATCCAGGCGGTCCACCCCATTGCCATCGAAACGATGTTCCCGTGCGAAAACTGGGGGACGCGGGCGATCCCTCCGGGAATGGGCAGCATGGCCGAGATCTCGGCGAAGGTTACCGCAAGAACGAACATGGCCATCGCGCCAATGATCCACGAAAGGATAGCGGCAGGACCTGCGTGTTGAACTGCGAGGAGGGGGCCGAACAACCAGCCGGAACCGATAATTCCACCGACCGAAATGAAGGTCAGGCCGACAAGGCCAATATCCCGTTTCAATTTGGCCATGCGAAACCCCATGCCTCAGCGCCGGTTGATCACACGGCAGATGCAGGAACGATACGCAGCTGAAATGCAAGCTGGCAAGTATTGTAATTTCAAGGCCTTAGAAGGCGTTGATTCTGAGGAAGTGGAATGGTGGGTGATAAGAGATTTGAACTCCTGACATCTTCGATGTGAACGAAGCGCTCTACCACTGAGCTAATCACCCATAGGCGCTGCTGTTACAGCGACTCGGATTGGTTGGCAAGATGGCCGGTGGTGAATTCGATCCAGCTCATGAAATGCTGGTTTTCCGGCCTCGGGGGTGGGTGGCTCAATCGGAAAAAATCAGGTTCTTCGAAAAAACTTCAAAACGCCGCTTGACGATGTCGGGGCGTAGCCATAATACACCCAAACGTTCAGCGATGAACAGACAGCGGGCGGTTGTAGCTCAGATGGTTAGAGTACCGGCCTGTCACGCCGGGGGTCGCGGGTTCGAGCCCCGTCAACCGCGCCACTGCTGTCAGCCTGGATCCGGGTTAAGGGATCACGAAAATAGATGCGCGGTTGTAGCTCAGTTGGTTAGAGTACCGGCCTGTCACGCCGGGGGTCGCGGGTTCGAGCCCCGTCAACCGCGCCATTTTCCACAAAGTCAGCGGTAAATTCGTAATTTGTGCCACGCTTCTGCGTGTCAAATGCGATGCTGCTTTGTCGGATCGGCGAATAGATGACGGTTCTTGCTTTGTTCTAACTTTTCTGTTGGAGTTCCAGCGTCGTTCACCTATTTCTAAGACACTTGTGTGTTGGGGGCCAAAAATGGCTGAGCTGAAGAATATCGAAGTGCGCGGAGCGCGCGAACATAACCTCAAAGGTATCGACGTGGACATCCCACGTGATCAGCTTGTGGTGATCACCGGGCTGTCGGGGTCTGGTAAGTCGTCTTTGGCTTTCGACACGATCTATGCCGAGGGCCAGCGGCGTTACGTTGAAAGCCTGTCAGCCTATGCGCGCCAGTTTCTGGACATGATGGAAAAGCCGGATGTGGACCACATCAGCGGCCTTTCACCGGCCATCTCGATTGAACAGAAGACTACATCCAAAAACCCGCGTTCGACCGTCGGAACGGTCACCGAGATCTATGACTATATGCGCTTGTTATTCGCCCGGTCCGGAACGCCGTACAGCCCGGCCACTGGGCAGCCGATTGAGGCGCAGCAGGTTCAGGACATGGTCGACCGCATCATGACGATGGAGGAGGGGACGCGAGGATACCTGCTCGCCCCCATCGTGCGCGACCGCAAAGGCGAATACAAAAAAGAATTCCTTGAACTGCGCAAGCAGGGTTTTCAGCGCGTTAAGGTCGACGGAGAATTCTACGAACTGGATGAACCGCCCACGCTGGACAAGAAATATCGCCATGACATTGATGTCGTCGTCGACCGGTTGGTCGTGCGCGAAGGGCTGGAGACCCGGCTGGCCGACAGTTTGCGTACTGCTTTGGACTTGGCCGACGGTATCGCCGTTCTCGAAACCGCGCCGCGTGAGGGCGATCCGGAACGGATCACGTTTAGCGAGAACTTTGCTTGCCCGGTCAGCGGCTTCACCATTTCTGAAATCGAACCCCGTTTGTTTTCGTTCAACGCTCCGTTCGGGGCGTGCCCGGATTGTGATGGTCTGGGTGTCGAGCTGTTCTTTGACGAACGCCTTGTGGTGCCGGACCAGACCCTGAAACTGTACGACGGGGCGTTGGCGCCCTGGCGCAAGGGAAAGTCGCCGTACTTCCTGCAGACCATTGAAGCGATTGCCCGACACTATGAGTTCGACAAGAACACGCCGTGGAAGGACCTGCCGCCAAAGGTGCAGCAAGTGTTTCTGCGCGGTTCCGGCGACGAAGAAATCCAATTCCGCTATGATGAAGGCGGGCGGGTCTATCAGGTCACCCGCAGCTTTGAGGGCGTGATCCCGAATATGCAGCGCCGCTATCGCGAGACCGACAGCGCATGGATCCGTGAAGAGTTTGAGCGGTATCAGAACAACCGACCCTGTGGTGCCTGTGAAGGCTATCGCCTACGTCCCGAGGCGCTGGCGGTAAAGATCGCAGGCATGCATGTTGGGCAGGTCGTGCAGATGTCGATCCGCGAGGCTTTGGCCTGGATCGAAGATGCACCGAACCATCTAAGTGTCCAGAAGAACGAAATCGCACGCGCCATTCTCAAGGAAATCCGCGAGCGGCTGGGATTTCTGAATAACGTTGGTTTGGAATACCTTACGCTGTCCCGCTCAAGTGGTACCTTGTCTGGTGGTGAAAGCCAGCGCATTCGTCTGGCCAGCCAGATCGGATCTGGTTTGACAGGAGTTTTGTACGTTCTGGATGAACCGTCCATTGGTCTGCACCAGCGGGACAATGATCGCTTGCTTGGGACGCTAAAGAACCTGCGTGACCAGGGTAACACAGTGATTGTCGTCGAGCATGACGAGGAAGCAATCCGCGAGGCGGATTATGTATTTGACATCGGGCCGGGGGCTGGAGTGCATGGTGGTCAGGTTGTCAGCAAAGGCACACCTGATCAAATCGCGGCTGATGCGGCCTCGATGACCGGGCAATACTTGTCGGGAACCCGCGAGATCTCGGTCCCGGCTGAGCGACGCAAAGGGAACAAAAAGAAGGTGACGGTTGTCAAAGCGACCGGGAACAATCTGAAGAACGTGACGGCGGAGTTTCCGCTCGGCAAGTTTGTCTGCGTCACCGGCGTTTCCGGAGGCGGAAAATCGACGCTTACGATTGAGACGCTATTTAAAACTGCCTCCACGCGTTTGAACGGCGCACGGCAAACGCCGGCGCCCTGCGAAACCATCAAAGGGTTGGAGCATCTGGACAAGGTCATCGACATTGACCAGCGCCCCATCGGGCGAACTCCGCGTTCGAATCCAGCGACTTACACCGGGGCCTTCACGCCGATCCGCGATTGGTTTGCCGGTCTGCCCGAGGCAAAGGCGCGCGGCTATAAGCCCGGACGGTTCAGCTTTAACGTCAAGGGTGGTCGTTGCGAGGCCTGTCAGGGTGACGGTGTCATCAAGATTGAGATGCATTTCCTGCCCGATGTTTACGTCACCTGCGAAACCTGTAAAGGCGCGCGGTACAATCGCGAAACGCTGGAGATCAAGTTCAAAGGCAAGTCTATCGCCGATGTCCTTGATATGACCGTCGAAGACGCGCAGGAGTTCTTTAAGGCCGTGCCGTCGATCCGCGATAAAATGGACGCACTGGCGCGGGTCGGGCTTGGTTATATTAAGGTTGGGCAGCAGGCGACCACACTTTCGGGTGGCGAGGCGCAGCGCGTGAAGCTTTCAAAAGAATTGTCCAAACGCTCGACCGGGCGGACTCTGTATATTCTGGATGAACCAACCACTGGCCTACATTTCGAAGACGTGCGCAAGTTGTTGGAAGTGCTGCATGAACTGGTCGATCAGGGCAATACTGTCGTTGTGATTGAACACAATCTGGATGTCGTCAAAACCGCCGACCACATCATTGATATCGGCCCGGAAGGCGGCGATGGCGGTGGCGAAATCGTGGCAACCGGGACGCCCGAGAATGTGGCCGAGGTCGACCGCAGCCATACCGGCAGGTATCTCAAACCGATGTTGGACGGTGCGCGCGTTGCTGCGGAATAGTGCAGTTCTTTAGTAAAGAATATCAGCCACTGCGCCGATCAGGTTCAGCACCTTTTGCGTTTCGGGGTCGACACGATAAACGTAATCGCCCGCGCGAATGTAGGATCCGCCGCGATTCAGACCATAACGGTAGGGATCATTGATCCAGCGGTAGTCGCGCGTGATATAGTCGCCCTTTTTGTACTGGTTTTTTACCTGACCCGGCGGAACACAGGGCACTGCTTTTTTTGCCAAGCCTGGCGGGCAATGACCCGCCTTACTCTTTCCGTTCCCTGCAATTGCTGTAGCCGGACTCAATGAAAGCGCGACAATGGTCAAAGTAACAGACAGAATTCGCGACATCATGTTTCCTTTCGCGTTAAAGCGCGGTTAGGAAACAGATGGCCGCTGTTTGTCTGCCGGTCAACCCGATGGGCAGGAAGTCGCCACCCTGTGGCGACTAGCCCCTGGTACGGTTTTCAAAACGTGGCAGCATGGCGGAAAAATCCTTGCCCAGCCCGTCTTCGGATTCGACGAATTTCTCATAAAGCGCCGTTGCAACCTGTCCCATGGGCGTGTCTGCGTCCGAACTTTCAGCAGCTTGCTGGCTGAGGCGAAGATCTTTCAGCATCAGTTCAGCCGCGAAACCGGGCTGATAGTCGTTGTCCGCGGGACTTGCAGGGCCGACACCCGGGGCAGGGCAATAGGCGTTCATCGTCCAGCTATAGCCCGAAGACGTGCTGACCACATCGAACATCTTTTGCCGGTCCAACCCAAGCTTGTCGGCCAGCGCAAAGGCTTCGCAGGTGGCGATCATGGTTACGCCCAGGATCATGTTGTTGCAAATCTTGGCCGCTTGACCAGCACCGGATTCGCCGCAATGCACGGCTTTCTGACCCATAATGTCGAACAGCGGCGATGCCTTTTCAAACGCCGCGTCGCTACCGCCAGCCATGAAGGTCAGCGTACCCGCTGCCGCACCGCCGATGCCACCCGACACCGGGGCGTCTACTGCGAGTACGTCCGCTTCCTTGGCCTGCTCAGCGACGGCGCGGGCGCTGTCGACATCGACCGTTGAACAGTCGATCCAGACCGCTCCGGGCGCCATGGCGGGAATGATCTCATTTGCCACCGCCCGCAGGATCTGTCCATTAGGCAGCATCGTCACGACGATGTCGGCATCGGTCGCGGCCTCAGGGCCGGAGCTGGCCATAGTGACACCCGGCACGGTGACATCCGCCATATCAAAGCCGCTGACATCATGCCCTGCTTTGGCAAGGTTGGCCGCCATCGGATTGCCCATGTTGCCCAGACCGATAAACCCGATTTTCATTCCTTAATCCTCCTCAAAAGTCAGCGTGTCCGCGCCCAAAGGTTGTAGCATCTTTGAAACAGCGACAGCCGGTATGTCCTGGTTCTGATGGCGCCAGCTCGGGTTGCGATCCTTGTCGATGATCTGCGCCCGGATACCCTCCAGAAAGTCTCCGTGTTCCATCGCGCGATAGGTGAAGCGATACTCCAGTTCCAATGCCTTGCGCATGGTCAGGTTTGGAGTGCGGAGACGGTGCAGCATCTCGACCGTGCAGGCCATGGAGAGAGGCGAATTGCGCCCGATCAACTTCAGCGCACCAGCGGCGGCGTCATTGTTCGAGTTGCGCAGGTTGTTCTGGATATCTCCAAGCGTTTCGCCGCCGAAATCCGTCTCAATCGCATCTTGCATTTTGACCAACGAGCCTTCGGGCGGCGTGTCGGAATGGCTTTCAAGAATGCTGGCGTCGCCGGATGCTTCAAGCATGTCGATCAGATCCGGCCATTGCTGGATCGGAATGTGATGATCTGCGAAACCGGCCAGAATGGCATCTGCTGGACCCATACGATGACCGGTTGTGCCGAGATATTCACCTAACCGTCCGGGTGCGAGTGCCAGCATCAGCGTGCTGCCGACATCCGGAACTAAACCGATCGAGCATTCGGGCAGGGCGATTTGCGACGTTTCACCCACGATGCGATGGCTGCCATGGCACCCGATGCCGACGCCTCCACCCATGGTGAAACCCTGTAGGAAGCTGACTACCGGTTTTGGGTATTCGAAGATCAGAGCATTCAAGCGGTACTCATCGCGCCAGAACTTTCGGCCGTACTCAAAGTCGCCCTTGGTTCCGGTCTCATAAAGCTCGGCAATGTCACCACCAGCACAAAAGGCCTTGTCGCCTTCGGCATCAAGAACAACCAGATCGATCGCATCATCCTCACGCC
The DNA here is from genome assembly GCF_059612275.1 of Ruegeria sp. CDSA034. Classification (NCBI taxonomy): domain Bacteria; kingdom Pseudomonadati; phylum Pseudomonadota; class Alphaproteobacteria; order Rhodobacterales; family Roseobacteraceae; genus Ruegeria; species Ruegeria sp. CDSA034. The sequence continues at coordinate 314,891 of NZ_JBXWQH010000001.1, read as the reverse complement.
AGTTGCGCAGGGCGGTGTCGATGGCCAGGCACATATCATAGCTGAGCGCATTCAGCGCCTTGGTCCGGGTCAGGGTGATACGACCGGCACGGCCTGCTGTGCGAATATAGATGTCTGACATAAAGTCCTCAGCGCTGAGAGAGCATCTGGCGGGCAACGATGACCCTCATGATCTCGTTCGTGCCTTCCAAAATCTGATGCACGCGGAGGTCGCGCACAAGCTTTTCGATGCCATAGTCGGCCAGATAACCATAGCCGCCGTGCAATTGCAGGCATTGATCTACCACTTTCGATCCCGTTTCGGTCACGAATTTCTTGGCCATAGCGCAGAACTTTGTTGCATCGGGCGCGCCCTGATCCAACTTCCACGCCGCCTGACGCAGGAATGTCCGGGCGGCCTGCAATTCGATCTCCATATCTGCCAGACGGAACTGAAGGGCCTGAAACTGGTCGATGGACTGCCCGAAAGCCTTCCGCTCGGACATGTATTGCAGTGTCATGTTCAACCCCGTTTGTGCGGCACCTAGAGAACAGGACGCGATGTTCAGACGCCCGCCATCCAACCCCTTCATCGCGTATTTGAAACCGTCGCCCTCGACACCGACAAGGTTGTCGGAGGGGATCTTGCAATCGTCGAACTGTACCTGAGCTGTAGGCTGGCTTTTCCACCCCATCTTTTGTTCAAGCGCGCCAAAGCTAAGGCCGGAGGTGCCATCTTCGACATAAACTGTCGAAATGCCCTTGGGCCCATCCTGACCGGTGCGCACCATGCAGACATAGGCATCCGAATACCCGCCACCCGAGATGAAAGCCTTGGTGCCGTTCAGGGTATAGCCTTCGTTCGTGCGTTCAGCACGGGTTTTCAAAGCGGCTGCGTCAGAACCTGAGCCGGGCTCGGTCAGGCAATAGCTGAGCACGGTGTTCAAGCTTAGAACATTGGGCATGATGCGGGATTTCAGCTCGTCACTCCCAAAGCTGTCCAGCATCTTGGCGCACATGTTGTGGATCGACAGAAAGGCCGCGACAGAGGGGCAGGCCATCGACAACGCTTCGAACACAAGCGTAGCGTCCAGACGAGACAGGCCAGAACCGCCGCTGTCCTCAGAAACATAAAGGCCGCCGAAACCCAGCTCACCAATGCGCGGCCAAAGGTCTTTGGGGATGGTGCCTTCAGCCTCCCACTGGCGGGCATATGGAGCGATGTTTTCCTGCCCGAAATCATGGGCCATGTCGAAGATCGCATTCTGCTCTTCGGTCGTTGCGAAATCCATGGCTTGCCTCCCATGCTGCCCGATGAATTGAACGAGTGTTTATTTCCCAATCCTTACAGAAATTTTGCACGGCCATCAATCACGGGCACATTCTTGTGCGGGAAAACATGCCAAGGTTCAGAGGTCTTGATGGAATTCGTCAATCAAGTGCTGAACAACAGCCTTGCCAGGGTCATCGCCTTTTGCCGCTGCCTCGGCATATACGCGGCGCTGGCGGGTGGCCGAGGTGCCGTTCTGGGCAATTTGCTGCAGCTTCGCCAACTCGGTCATGGTGCCCAAGGCTTCTGCATCTTCGGCGAGTAAGCCCATCAGTTCGCCCATGAGTTCCGGCATAGGTTTGATCGAGCGATCTCCGAAGTCGATCATGCCTTCGCCCACGCCATAGCGTTGCGCGCGCCAGCGATTTTCGCCAATCAAGAACCGATCATATTGCCGCCACCTGAGGTTTCTGTCTTTCAGGCGGCACAACATGCGCGTTAACGCCTGCACCATTGCGGCTAGTGAAAGTGCATGCTCCATGCGGGGCTGCACGTCCATGATCCGGGTTTCCAGCGTTGGATATTGGTGCGACGGTCGTAGATCCCACCAAATTTTCGTGGTGTCTTCGATCACGCCCAGTTCGACCAGAACGCCCGTGGTGCGTTCATATTCGGACCAGCCGGAAAAGATCGGGGGCAGACCGGTCCGGGGCAAGTTGTCAAATACCGTTAACCTGTACGAAGACAGACCTGTGTCTTCTCCGTTCCAATAGGGCGATGACGTCGACAAGGCCAAGAGATGCGGCAGAAAGTAGGACAGCTGCGGAATCAGGTCGGCGCGCAAGGCTGAATCGGCCACCCCGATATGGACATGCATGCCACAGATCAGCATACGCCGAGCCACTCCGCCCAACGCGTGTTGGAGGGCGTCATATCGGTCTTTGCGCGTATGTTGCTGCTTTTTCCAGTCGGCAAAAGGGTGGCAGGATACAGCGATTGGGGCAAGGTTGTGCTCGGCGGCGCGTTTCGAGACACAGGACCGCAAGCGTTTCAGATCCTCGCGCGCAGAACTGATGGTCACATGCGGCCGCGTACCAACCTCGATCTGACATTGCAGGAATTCGGGGCTGACCTGTCCTTCAAAATCGGCCTGGCAGGCTTCCATCAAGGCGGAAGGCGCTTCGGCGAGTTCCAGACTGTCTCGATCAACCAGCAGATACTCTTCTTCGATGCCCAGCGTAAATTCCTGCTGCATTCCGGCCCTCGCAACTGTGTTCTGACCAGTGAATACGGAATTTGTCTTTTTGCCAAGTGTTTGCCAGCTGGGTTCTTGCGAAGCCCCCATACGCACAGGTAAGGAAGCGTTCAGATTATCACCAAACCCGGAGCCCCCCGTGAAACCAAGGAAATTCCCCCGGCTGAACGCCGTGCTTGACCGGTTTGGTGTAAAACTGATCGACAAAGTGACCGAACGAGATGAGCGCGCGCGCCTTGAGGCGTTTGAACGGGCAGGGGGTCTGACCCGACCTGCCTATGCTATGTCTCCGGGGATGGATGGGTTCGATATCACTCAATTGGTGTCGGAATACCAAGAACACTCTGCTTCTCTGGAAGCATTGAAGGACCCGGCACACAACAAGACCGGTTATCGTATCAACAATGGGTACTACGACAGCCCGGATGCGGATGCGCTGTATCTGATGATACGCAGGTTCAAACCAAAACGCGTGATCGAGGTGGGTTGCGGCAACTCAACCCGTGTGACCCGGCAGGCGATAATTGACGGTGGATTGCAGACCAAGGTCACCGCAATCGATCCGTATCCACGGGCAGATATCGCGCATGTGGTGGATGAGTTCGAACAAAAACGTCTGGAAGAAGTCGATCCGGCAGTGTTCCAGCAACTCGAATCCGGTGACGTGCTGTTCATCGATTCCAGTCACGTTGTTCGCATGAGCAATGACGTCGCGCACCTGTTCTGCCGCATCATTCCGGCGCTCAAACCCGGTGTGGTCATTCATGTGCACGATGTTTTTCTGCCCTACGAATATCCCAAACGGTTCTTCTATGATTGCCCGGGCTGGGGTGAGCAGTACATGCTGCATGCACTGCTGCAATCTGGAGCATATTCAATGCTTTGGCCTGGGTACTACCTTCAACAGGATCGCCCCGATGCGGTCGAATCCTTGCCATTTTTGAAAGACGGTCGCGCCCAAAGCATATGGGTTCAGGTCAAAGAAAATTGATCTGTTAGTGATCCGGCGCGACTAAGCGCCCGTACCCCTTTCCATAACTAGCTGGAGAGGAGATGACAGCCATGTTTCGTCGTACGTTTATGGGCGCCGCCGCCGCAATTGCACTGACACTGCCTGTAAAAGCACAGGCTGCAGATATCGTGGATACCGCAGTATCAGCCGGTTCCTTCAACACATTGGTCGCCGCTGTTCAGGCTGCGGGGCTTGTCGACACGTTGAAAAGTGACGGACCGTTCACAGTGTTCGCACCGACTGATGACGCTTTTGCGGCACTGCCCGAAGGTACGGTGGAAACACTGCTGTTGCCGGAGAACAAAGACCAACTGGTCGAAATTCTGACCTATCACGTGGTTCCCGCCAAGGTGATGTCCGGTGACATCGCTGGCAAGCGCGCCAAGGTTCTGACCGTGCAAGGCGATCGCCTGAGCGTAAATGCAAAGAACGGCGTGAAAGTTAACGGTGCCGAAGTCATTCAGGCCGATATTGAGACCAGCAATGGCGTGATCCACGTTGTCGACGCTGTGATCCTGCCGGAATAAGATATTTTGATTTCATGAAAAAGCCCCGGTCCTTGTGGCCGGGGCTTTGTCGTCAGACCAGTCTGACCTGGGTTCCGACCTGAACAAGAGGAAACAATTCCTCGACGTGTTGATTGTACAGGCCGATGCACCCGGACGAGCTTTGGCGCCCGATTTTCCGCGTATCGTGGGTGCCGTGTACAAGATAGGCTGGCCAGCCCAGATACATTGCACGGGTGCCCAACGGGTTGCCTGGTTCACCACCTTCCATACGCACTGGCAACAGCGGATCACGCTCGCGCATTGACGCGGTCGGTGTCCAGCTTGGGTTCTCCGCTTTGCGCACAACCTTGGTATAACCGCGCTTCGTCAGCTCTTCGCTCATCGGTACCGAACTAGGGTACAGCTTGTAGGTGCCATCGGGCCCCCAATAGTGCACCGCGCGGCTTGTGATATCGGCCAGCAAAGCCCCAGCGCCCAGCTGGTCAAAATGGTCCTGCCAGTTCTGTTGCGAGAAGGACGAGACATTGCGGCGCACCGGCAGTTGCGTGCTGATCGCCTCTTCTGTTGTTGGGAAAGCATCTGAGCTTTGGGCGCGCAGAAGCGTCGGCGTCGCTAGGACGGACGCAGCACCCAGCAAGGCGGTACGACGATTAATACGGGAACTGGACACGGATGCCTCCTGAAGGAATGCTCTATGGTTTCGGGCAATTTAGTAACTGCTTTCCCTCAGGGCCAGATGCTTGGCTTAAATTTTCCGTGAGATTTACACATTTGACGCAGTTTATTGCCTGTCCGGACGGGGGAATACTCGGTGTCCGGACAGGTTTTTGCTGTTTGCGGGACACGGCTTGGGGTATTTTTTCGGGCATGTCTGCTCCAATTCCAGGGGACAGGCCCACAGATGTTCGGAGACCGCACGATATGACCAAGAAATCGGAAACCTTGGAAATTCGCGTATCTTATGAGTTGAAAAGCAAGTTGGCAGATCTAAGCGAACAGCGCGGATCGTCGATGAGCGAACTCGTGCGTGGTGTGATCGACCGCGAGCTGGCAGGGCCTTCACCAGACACAGTTGGAGAAGATGAAATGCCCATTCGAACGCTCAGCCGTTTTGCCCCTAAGACGCTCTATCTGCTGCCGGTCTTGTTACTGGCTGGTCTTTATTGGGGGTCTGCCCAAACACCTGCACAAGCAACGCCGATGGCGCGGATCTTCTTTGCCGAGTTGGATCGCGACGGGGACGGGGTGATTACTGAACCGGAATTGTACCAATTCCTGACGGAAGAAGAGGGCCTCATCGTCGGGGATGATTGTGATGTGACAGAAGAATCCTGCACACCAGAGGCAATTGCAGCAGAGGAGATCAATCGGGCGGATTCCAACGCAGACGGTCACGTCGAATATTCTGAATTCGAAATCTTCTATCTGGCAGAGCGGGCGGTGGAGTTTCTCGAATATGATGCCGACGAAAATGGCGTGGTGTCCCCGGATGAATTTGTGGCCATGGAAGTGCGGGATCTCATCGAGTTCCCCGATCCGGAAATGGATGAGCCGCTGTCGGCCGAATGCCTGACCATGGTTGAAAGCGACAAGATCGAAGGCATCGCCAAAGCTTGTATCCCCGCGCATGAGCTTCGGATGGTCATGGCCGAGTTTGACGCGGATTTTGATGGCAGAGTCACATTGCGCGAATTTCTACAGAACTGACCCCTCGCCGCGCAACGAAAAAGGCCGCCCAACGGGGCGGCCTTTTGAATTTGTTTGGGCGGGAAATCAGTCCATCGCTTTGAAGTTGAATTCGCCACCTTCTTTGATGCCCGACGGCCAGCGCGCTGTGACGGTTTTCGTGCGGGTGTAGAACTTGAAGCTGTCCGGACCGTGCTGGTTCAGGTCACCAAACATAGATTTTTTCCAGCCGCCAAAGGTGTGGTAGGCCAGCGGAACAGGGATCGGAACGTTGATCCCGACCATGCCGATATTCACACGGCTGGCAAAGTCGCGGGCGGTGTCACCATCGCGAGTGAAGATTGCAGTGCCGTTGCCGTACTCGTGATCCATCGCCAGTTTCAGCGCTTCTTCATAAGAGCCTGCGCGCACGGTCGACAGAACCGGGCCAAAGATCTCTTGCTTGTAGATGTCCATCTCAGGCGTAACGTTATCGAACAGGTGTGGGCCGACAAAGAAGCCGTCCTCATAGCCCTGCAAGCTGAAGTCGCGGTTATCAACAACCAGCTTCGCGCCTTGTTCTACGCCCGAGTTGATCAGACCAAGAATACGCTCTTTGGCAGCACCGGTTACAACTGGGCCCATGTCGACGTCATCGCCGGCGGTGTAGGGGCCGACCTTCAGTTTTTCAACACGCGGGATCAGCTTTTCGATCAGAGCGTCGGCGGTTTCCTCGCCAACGGGGACTGCAACGGAGATCGCCATGCAGCGCTCGCCCGCCGCGCCGAAACCGGCACCGACCAGAGCGTCGGCCGCCTGGTCCAGATCCGCGTCAGGCATGACGATCATGTGGTTTTTGGCGCCGCCAAAACACTGCGCGCGCTTACCGTTCGCGGTTGCGCGGGAATAGATGTATTGCGCGATCGGGGTCGACCCAACGAAGGACACGCCCTGGATGGTATCGCTGTCCAGCAGAGTGTCCACGGCCTCTTTGTCGCCGTTGACGACCTGGAAGACGCCCTTGGGCAGGCCGGCTTCGACAAACAGCTCTGCTAGCATCAGCGGCACAGATGGATCACGCTCGGACGGTTTCAGAACCACTGCGTTGCCGCAGGCCAGGGCAGGGCCTACGTGCCAAAGCGGCATCATGGCTGGGAAGTTGAACGGCATGATGGATGCAACAACACCCAGCGGCTGCCGCATGGAATACATGTCGATGCCAGGGCCTGCGCTGTCGGTGAACTCACCCTTCAGCATCTGCGGTGCGGCGATGCAGTATTCGATCACTTCCAGACCGCGCTGCAAGTCGCCCTTGGCGTCTGGGATGGTTTTGCCATGCTCGCGGCTGAGCGCCTCGGCCAGTTTGTCCATGTCGCGGTTCATCAGGTGAACCATGGCCATCATGACACGTGCGCGTTTCTGTGGATTGGTTGCACCCCAGGCAAGCTGCGCGGCGGCCGCGCTTTCGATTGCCGCCGTGGTTTCGGCAGCACTTGCCATCGGGCACTTGTACTGAACCTCGCCAGTGGCGGGGTTAAAGACGTCGTCAAATCGTCCTGAGGTTCCGGCGACATTCTCGCCGTTGATGAAATGGGACAGCTCGGTCATTGCAGATCTCCTCCGATGCGTTTGTGCGCACAATAGGCTTGCATAAATTGCTTGAACAGAGGCAATGTCCCAAAGATGTTTTGCAAAAATGCAAAGGGCGGGGCGTGACACCAAACTGGGATGATATGCGGGTCTTTCTGGCCGTCGCGCGCGAAGAAAGCCTTTCGGCTGCCGGGCGTCAGCTGAAGATCGACCCAGCCACCGTCGGGCGGCGGATTGCTCGGTTGGAAGCCTCATTGGAAGCCCCCCTGTTTACCAAGTCGCAACAAGGCTACCTTTTGACCGCTGCGGGCGAACGCCTGATGGAACACGGGCTGAAAGCCGAAGAGGCGATGCGCGCGGCGGCGGGTGCGATGGCGGGCACTTCGAAAACGCTCAGCGGACAAATACGGATTGGCGCGCCGGATGGGTCGGCCAACTATCTTTTGCCGCAGGTCTGCGCGAAAATCAGCGATGCAAACCCCGATCTGGATATTCAGATCCTAGCCCTGCCGCGCGTGATCAACCTGTCCCGGCGCGAGGCTGATATGGCGGTGACCGTCAGTGCACCAACAGCTGGAAGCCTTCTGGTCCAGAAAATCACCGATTACAAACTGCACCTTGTTGCGACGCGCGACTATCTGGCCTCTTACCCGGCAATCCGTTCGATCCAGGACCTGAGTGGCCATCGCATGATTGGCTACATTCCGGATATGATCTTTGACCGCGAGCTGGATTATCTAGGGGATATCGGTGTTGACCGTGTCGCGCTTGCATCGAATTCGGTGTCGGTTCAGCTGCGGCAGGCCACGCTTGGAACGGGGGTTTGTGTTGCGCATGATTTCACCTTGCCGTTTCATCCCAACCTGCAGAAAATCCTGACGGATCAGGTGAGTTTGACCCGGAGTTTTCACCTGGTGCGACATCAGGGCGATCAGCGGAATGAAAGATTGAACCGGTTTGCGCAGGCCTTGACGCAGGGTATTCGGGAAGAGGTTGAGCGGCTTGAGGCTCAAGTGTCACCTTGACAGGTTTAAGCATTCCGGCAACGCTTTGGAAAACAGGACATTATTTCGGAGGTTACGCTTATGCTCGTTCAGGCCATTCTGAAATCCAAGGCCACCGGAGGGGTCGAGACAGTCAGCCCGACAATCACTGTGGCTGACGCCTCGAAAATCCTGGCCGAAAAACGGATCGGGACGGTTGTTGTATCAGAAGATGGCGGCGAAACGGCATCAGGCATCCTTTCCGAGCGGGACATCGTAAGGGAGCTGGCCGCAAGCGGCAGTGGTTGCCTGGCGCAGCCAGTCAGCGCCTATATGACCCGTAACCTTGTGACAGCCACTCAGCAGGACACGGTTCAGGATATCATGACCCGCATGACCGAAGGGCGCTTTCGCCACATGCCCGTTGTCGAAGATGGCAAGCTGGTGGGGATCGTCACACTGGGCGACGTGGTAAAGGCGCAGCTGGCAGAACTGGCTATGGAAAAAGACGCGCTGCAAGGCATGATCATGGGGCATTGAGGCCCTTGAACCCCAAAGCTGGCCCTTGCACCTGCGGCGAAGTTATGTTTGCTTGCGCAGAAATTTTGTTGCGCAGGAGGCCGCGATGAGGGTTGGATTATATCCCGGAACATTCGATCCAATCACCTTGGGTCATATCGATATCATTCGCCGTGCGGCTGCTTTGGTGGACAAACTCGTCATTGGCGTTGCGATCAACCGCGATAAGGGGCCTTTGTTCTCGCTCGAGGAACGCGTTGCGATGATCGAGGCGGAATGTGCTCATCTGACCGAGCAAACGGGAACCGAAATCGTTGCGCATCCCTTTGAAAACCTGCTGATCGACTGCGCCCGTGATGTTGGGGCGCAGATCATTGTCCGCGGGCTGCGGGCTGTTGCGGATTTTGAATATGAATTCCAGATGGTCGGGATGAACCGGGCGTTGGACGACACGGTCGAGACGGTCTTCCTGATGGCCGAGGCGCGGCATCAGGCCATTGCCTCCAAATTGGTTAAGGAAATAGCCCGGTTGGACGGGGACGTGTCGAAATTCGTCACGCCCCGCGTTAATGCCGCGCTACGTGATCGTTTAGGCTAGGGCACCCATCGCTGCGGCGGTGTCCAGCATCCGGTTCGAGAAACCCCACTCGTTGTCATACCATGCCAGCACACGCACCAGTGTGCCGTCGGTCACCTTGGTTTCCGGCAGCGACACGGTCGAGCTGTGTGGGTCGTGGTTGAAATCCACCGAGATCAGCGGGCGGTTCTCTGCCGCCAGAACCCTGGGGATTCTGGCTGCGGCTTCGGTAAACAGCGCGTTGACTTCGTCCTCGGTTGTCGGGCGTGAGACTTCGGCGACCAGATCAACCACGGACACGTTCGGTGTTGGGACACGAATGGCCTGACCTGTCAGCTTGCCGGCCAGTTGCGGCAGGACGAGGCCAACGGCAGACGCCGCGCCCGTAGTGGTTGGGATCATCGACAATGCCGCCGCGCGTGACAGGTAAGGGTCTTTGCCGGCAGTGTCGTGAACCGGTTGGCTGGCTGTGTAGGCGTGAACCGTGGTCATGTTGCCGTGGACAATGCCTAGCCCTGCGTCCAGCGCTGCGGCCACCGGTGACAGGCAGTTGGTGGTACAAGACGCATTGGACACCACGTTATCTTCGGCCGTAAGCTCGTGATCGTTAACGCCAAACACGATCGTTTTCACAGCGCCATCGCCGCGGGCGGGGGCCGAGATCAATACCTTCTTCGATCCGTTCGTGAAATGGCGGGATGCAGCTTCGCGTGTGCGGAATACGCCAGTGCATTCCAGAACGACGTCCACATCGGACCAATCCAGTTTTTCCGGCTCACGCTCGCTGCTCAGGCGGATTGGGCCGTTTCCAACGTCCAGGCCTGCCTCGGTTAAAGTGACAGGTTTGCCGTACCGGCCATGGACGCTGTCGAATTCGAACAGATGCGCGTTCATTTCCGGCTTCGCCAAGTCGTTTATCGCAACGATTTCAACGTCAGTGCGCCCGGATTCCATGACCGCCCGCAGCACGCCGCGTCCGATCCGTCCAAATCCGTTGATTGCCAGCTTGAGTGTCATGTCCTGCTCCGTCCGAAATGCGGCTAATTTGAAGTTAGCGCTAACAAAGCCAGTTCAGAGGAAAAGTCAAGCAAAACCTCTGTCACCGCCAGAAGGCGAGCCAGTCCAGAAAGGTGTAGAGTTTCTTGCCAAGGAACACGAATTGTTCGGTTCCAAAGAGGGCATAGCTGATAACGAACAAGCTCAGAATGAGCAGGGCAAGCCAGATGGCGATTTGATTTGTCATGCTTGCCCCGGACGAAAACGCCCGCCCAGTTAACCTGAGCGGGCGAAAAGGTTCAAGATTTCAAAGCAACCTTAGTTAAGGCGACCCATGGCAACTGCGACGTCTGCCATGCGGACCGAGAACGCCCATTCGTTGTCGTACCAAGCCAGAACGCGAACCATGCGGTCGCCGACAACGCGGGTTTGGTCGGGTGCGAAGATCGAGCTTTCCTCGGTGTTGTTGAAATCGGTCGAAACAAGCGGTGCGGGTTCATAGCCTAGAACACGCTGCATCGAACCCAGTGAGGCTTCGCGTACGATAGCGTTCACTTCTTCTACCGTTACATCACGAGCAGCGCGGAATGTCAGGTCAACCGCAGAAACATTCGGGGTCGGGACACGGATGGCCGAACCATCCAGGCGACCTTTCAGATTGGGCAGAACCTCACCCAAGGCTTTCGCGGCACCTGTCGATGTCGGAATCATCGACATCGCTGCAGCACGGGCGCGGTACAAATCGCTGTGACGGCGGTCCAGGGTCGGCTGGTCGCCGGTATAAGCATGGATCGTGGTCATGATGCCGTTCTCGATGCCGATGCCCTCGTCCAGTACCTTGGCAAGCGGAGCAAGGCAGTTCGTGGTGCACGAGCCGTTCGAGACCATTTTGTCATCGGCCACAAGGCTGTTGTGGTTTACACCATAGACGATGGTCTTATCGATGTTTTTGCCCGGGGCAGACAGCAGGACCCTTTGTGCACCGCGATCCAGGTGTGTTTTGGCTTTCAGGCCGTCATTGAATTTACCGGTGCATTCCAGAACGACATCGCAGCCATCCCAGTCCAGTTCGTTCATGTCATAGGTCGAGAACATCTCCATCGGGCCGCGGCCCAGATCCATGGTTTTGCCATCGATTGCGACATCGCGGGGGAAACGTCCGTGGACACTGTCATACTTTAGCAGGTGCGCTGTGGTTTCCAGCGGGCCGGTTGCGTTGACCTTGATCACTTCGATGTCGTTGCGGGCGGATGCCGCGATATGCGACAACGTGCAGCGGCCAATGCGGCCAAAACCATTGATACCGACCTTGATGGTCATGTGCTGTCTCCAAATGCGCTTGCGTTGGACGCCATATAGCTGTCAAAGCGCTTTCTCAAAAGACCAAAAGTGACATATTTTTAACGTGTTAGCGCAAACCTGCGCCGGTTGCGCTAACGCTTGCGCTAGCCGTCGGATCGGGTAGGCTCCGGTTGCGGCAGGTGAAGTGAAAGGAAACACCATGAGCGGTCTGTTGGCCCTGTTGGATGACGTAGCAGGTATTGCAAAGGTTGCGGCCTCGTCCGTGGACGATGTGGTCGCGGCGGCCGGAAAGGCGGGCGCAAAGACCGCTGGTGTGATCATCGACGATGCCGCCGTAACCCCGAAATACGTTCAGGGATTCGCCCCGGCGCGCGAGTTGCCCATCATTTGGCGCATCGCGCGTGGTTCCATATTCAACAAGATTATCCTGCTGCTGCCGGTTGCTTTGCTACTGGCGAATTTTGCTCCGTGGTTGATCACGCCTTTGCTGATGATCGGCGGTTCTTACTTGTGTTTCGAGGGGGCCGAGAAGATATTTCATGTCCTATTCCCTCATGGCAGTCACGTTATCGAGGAAGACATGGCCATTCGCGACCCCGGCCATCTGGAAGAGCAAAAGGTCAAAGGCGCGATCAAGACGGATTTTATCCTTTCGGCTGAAATCATGACGATTGCGCTGGCCGCGATTGAGGCCCCAAACCTGTGGATGCAGGCCGCGACCTTGGCGGTTGTGGGGATCGGTGTCACCGTGGCGGTCTACGGGTCAGTTGCCCTGATCGTGAAGATGGACGATGTCGGGCTGTACCTCGCGCAAAACGCACCGACACCGATTGGGCGAGGGCTTGGGCGCGGGTTGGTCAAAGCCATGCCGGTTGTCATGAAAATCCTGTCCATAGTCGGCACAGCCGCGATGTTGTGGGTCGGCGGTTCCATCATCATTCACGGGATGGAGGTTCTGGGCTTTGGGTGGCTGGGACACCACATCCACGACTGGGCCTATGCCATTGGTCATTCGGTGTCTGAGCAGTGGACCGGTGTTGTTGAATGGGTATCCAAGGCGACGATGGACGGTGTGTTCGGTCTGGCCTGGGGGTTTGTTCTGATCCCGGTGGCGACAAAGGTGGTCGGGCCGATGATCGGGATGTTTTCAAAGAAGACTGATGCGCATTGAATTGAGAATCCTGAAAGGAGTGACCTGAGCCATTTGCCGGCTTATCGACCGGTTCAGAGTTGGGTCCGCATACAATTGAAGGGGCGCGCAGCCAAACGCAAAACGGCGGCCTTGTCGGCCATGAACCTTGGCGCGGAACAAATGCCGTTTGAACCGCTCAGGCTTTACCAGGTACTGCATTTCCGGATCGACACGGCGGAGACTGCGGCCCGACGCGCCAAGTGGGCAGGGGGGCGATTGTTTAACCTGCTCAGCGGCCAGTCGGCGCAATTCATTCCGCTATATGGAACGCATGTTAGGCAGGTTTTGTCTGCTGCAGGGCAGAACGTGCCCGATGGGATTGTGCCAGCAGAACGGTATGAGTTGCGATTGGATTATGCGAAACGGGCCTATACGGCGTTGAAGGCCGAGCTAATGCAGCCAAAATAGGAAAGGGCGGCCAAAGCCGCCCTTTTTTGTATCTGGCTGATGAGCAGAGTGTTTACTGACCCAGAAGTTCCTTGACCTTGGCCACTGTCGCCTCGGCGGTGATGCCGAAATGCTTGTACAGTTCACCGGCTGGGGCCGACGCACCGAAGCTGGACATGCCGATGAAACCGGCTTTGGCTTCGCGACCACGTTCACCCAGCAACCAGCGATCCCAGCCACCGGCGCGAACGGCGGCCTCGATACCGACACGGACAGGGCCGCCCGGCAGGACGCGCTTGCGATAGGCTTCATCCTGCTGCGCAAACAGCTCCATCGACGGCATGGAGACGACGCGGGTGCCGATGCCTTCAGCCTCGAGCATCGCTTTGGCTTCCATCGCCAGCGACACTTCGGACCCGGTGGCGATCAGAATGGCCTGACGCTTGCCCTCGGCATCGGCCAGAACATATGCGCCTTGCGCGGTCAGGTTCTTGGCCTTGTGTTCTTTACGCACCGTCGGCACGCCCTGACGGGTCAGCGACAGAACCGAAGGGCTGTCCTTGAACGTCAGCGCCAGTTCCCATGCCTCAGCCGTCTCAACCACATCGGCGGGACGGAACACATAAGTGTTCGGCGTCGCGCGCGAGATGGCCAGATGCTCAACCGGCTGGTGGGTTGGGCCGTCTTCGCCCAGACCGATTGAGTCGTGGGTCATCACGAAGACCGTAGGCACCTTCATCAAGGCGGCCAAACGCATCGAGGGGCGGGCATAGTCGGTGAACGCCATGAACGTGCCGCCATAGGGGCGGATACCGCCGTGCAACGCCATACCGTTCATCGCTGCGGCCATGCCGTGTTCGCGGATTCCATAGTGGATATAGCGACCCTTGCGGTTTTCCGGCAGGAACACGCCCATATCCGCAGATTTGGTGTTGTTCGACCCGGTCAGGTCGGCGGAACCGCCAACGGTCTCGGGCATGATCGGGTTCACTACGTTCAGAACCTTTTCCGAAGACGCGCGGGTGGCGAGTTTCGGCTGATCTTCCGACATCTGCTTTTTGAACGCACGGATGGAACCGGCCAGTTTCTTAGGTGCATCAAACGCATAGGCGCGGTTGAATTCGGCCTGTTTGCGTTCGGAAATCTGCGCGAAACGCTCTTCCCATTCGGCGCGTTCAGCCGCGCCACGGGCACCGATGGCCTCCCAAGCCGATTTGACGTCAGTAGGGACCACAAAGGCATCATGGGGCCAACCATAGCCGTTTTTGGCGGCTTTCAGCTGATCCTGATCGGTCAATGCGCCGTGACCTTTGGAAGTATCCTGTGCGGCGTGACCCAGCGCGATGTGGCTTTCGCAGGCGATCATGGATGGTTTGTTGGACGATTTGGCTTGCACAATGGCCGCATCAATCGCGATCGGATCATGGCCATCGATTTCAATCACGTTCCAGCCCGAGGCCTTGAAGCGGCGCACCTGATCGGTGCGATCAGCAATATCCACGGTGCCGTCGATGGTGATGTTGTTGTTGTCCCAGAAAACAATCAGCTTGCTCAGCTCATGACGGCCAGCCAGTGTGATGGCCTCTTGGCTGACGCCTTCCATCAGGCAACCGTCGCCCGCAATCACATAAGTATAGTGATCGACGACCTTTTTGCCGTAATGCGCACGCTGGATTTCTTCGGCCATGGCGAAACCAACTGCGTTGGAAATGCCCTGACCCAGTGGCCCGGTGGTGGTTTCGATACCGTTCACCAGGAAGTTTTCCGGGTGACCCGCAGTTTTTGCACCCAGCTGGCGGAAGTTCTTGATCTCATCCAGTGTCACATCCGCATGACCAGTGAGATACAACAGAGAATAGACCAACATCGAACCGTGACCAGCAGACAGGATGAACCGGTCACGATCAGGCCAGTTCGGGGCCGAGGCGTCAAATTTCAGGTGCTTTTCAAACAGCACGGTCGCAACGTCGGCCATGCCCATTGGCATACCGGAATGGCCGGAATTGGCGGCAGCGACGGCGTCAAGGGTCAGGGTGCGGATAGCCGCAGCCTTGTTCCAGTGTTCAGGATTGGCATTGCGCAGCGCAGTCAGGTCCACGGGCGTTGTTCCTTTGGATTACAGGCAGATGAGGCGCTCAATACCATCCACCCCCCAAAGTGCAAGTGGAACCGGGGGTTGCGTCGCGTTCGTGGTTCAAGAATGCTGTCCAAGTGATTGAAAGCAAACAGTGGGTATTTTCCGTTTCATTCGGTTAGACTAGGCCAATACCCGGCCTGTATTGATTCGGACGGGCCGCGAAAAAGTGAACCTTGGTAAAGAGGTGGCAGGGGCATGAGCCAGATCGAAGAATTACAGCGCCGTATCGTTGCCGCGATGGAGAGGATTGGAACCGGTGTCGACGCCCTGCGTGACACGGTGCCCGCAAGTGGCGGTGATGACACCGCTTTGCACACGGCATTGGAAGACGAGCGCGTCGCCAATGCGCAGTTGGAAGAGCGGCTGAAATCCCTCAAGGAACGGCACGAGAAGGAAGTCGACGCGATGCGCGCCGACATGGATGCGCTGAAAGCAACGACAGCCGAAGATCCTGAAAACGGCGCGTTGCGTCAGCAGCTTACAGAGGCCACCGCCAAATTGGCGGCGGTCGAAGCGGCCAGGGCCGAGTTGGCAGAGGCTAAAGCTGCATTGGAAAACCAGGACGAACTGGTTGTTCTCAAGACAGAAAACGATGAACTTAAAGCGGTTGTGAGCAAAACGCAGTCGCTTGAAGATGAGAATAAAAAGTTGCGGTCCGAATTGGCCGACAGCGAGCGTGTTGCGGAGTTAAGCGCAGAGCTTGAGATGTTGCGTGCGGAACGTGCCAGCCACGGCGCGGCCATGTCGCGTTTGGATGATGATCTTCAACGTATGCGCAAGGCGAACGAACAACTGCGCAACTCGGTGGATGAATTGCGGGCGGCCAGCAAGGACGGTCTGGCCGATGCCGAGCTGTTGAACCGCGCGACTGTGGCCGAACTTGAGGCGACAAAGGCTGCACAGGCAACCGACGCTGCCGAAGCTCAGGCTGTACTGGCCCGGCTGGAGCCGTTGCTGTCGCAGGCAAAGCTGGCTGAGGGAGAGGTAGAGTAATGCCCGAATTGACCATTCATATCGGTGGCCGTGGTTTTGACGTTTCCTGCCAGGACGGTGAAGAGCCATTTCTGCAATCTGCGGCGAAAATGCTGGATGACGAAGCGCAGGTTTTGTCTGATCAGATCGGTCGGATGCCCGAAGCACGCATGCTGTTGATGGCTGGGCTGATGCTGGCCGACAAGACCGCCGCGACAGATGACAAGCTCAAACGGGCAGAGGCCAAGCTGGCCGAAGTTGAAGCCGAATTGCAAAGCCTGCGCAACCGGCCCGAGCCCGAGCCTGAAAGGATTGAAGTGGCGGTCGTCCCGCCTTCGGTCACGGACACACTGGCCGAACTGGCCGCACGCGCTGAGGCCTTGGCCTCGGTGGTTGAGGAGAATACGGCGAAATGAATGCGTTGAAAACGGTAGCGTTGGCCGGATTGTTCGGTCTACCAGGGGGCTTGGCCTGGGCGGACATGGATATCCTGCCGGTTAGCTTCACCTGCCAGAATGGCATTGAGTTGCAGGTTGCGTATTTCAATGCGTCCGACGGCTCCGGTGCGGCGGCGATGATGGTAGACAACCAATTGGTTGCCTTGCAGCAAGTGCCCAGCGGATCAGGTATTCGCTATGAATCCAAAGGAGAGACCGGGTCGTATATCCTTCGGTCAAAAGGGTGGGATGCGACCGTCAGCTTTCTGGCGGCCAGTGGGGCCACCAGTGAGCAGGTTGTTCTGGAGAATTGCAGCAGTCGCTGATCAGGCGTTTGCTTCGCGAATTTTGTCAGCTGCTTCTTTGTTGAATTCGACACCATTTTCGTCAAACAGCGTGTCCAATTCGCCCGACAGGGTCATCTCGGTGATGATGTCGCAACCGCCGACGAATTCACCTTTGACGTACAGCTGTGGCACGGTCGGCCAGTCAGAATAATCCTTGATGCCCTGACGAACCTCTTCGTCGGCCAGAACATTAACATCGGCATATTCAACGCCCATGTAGTTCAGCACGCCGGCCACGCGGGACGAGAACCCACATTGGGGCATCTCTTTGGTGCCTTTCATGTAGAGCACCACATCGTTGGCTTTGACGGTTTCGTTGATCTGAGTCTTAACGTCGGTCATCTTGCTTGTCCTTTTCACCCGCGTCGGGGGCGGTCGTTTCATCCTTTGGCGGGTCCGGGACCCATCCTTCTTCTTCTAGTCGCCGATGCTCGGCCTGTGCCAGGGCCAGCGGATCCAGCCCGTATCTTTCAATGCCGCCGACCTTGCTGATCTTGTCCGGGTCCGGGCGCATGTCGGCCAGCTTACGCTTTCTGTTGCGCTTCACATAGGCTTCGATAAGTGCCGCGGCAACTATCAATGCTGCAATGATGCCTATCCAGAAGAGCCAGCCGTTCATTTTTGGGGAGCCATTGTCTTTGCGTATTGCTGCGGATCACGCGGAACAACTATCGCACTCACCGCGCCCCCCCTGCCTCCGTCCATCGTTGAGGCGACCACGCTGGCATTCTGACTGGGGGTCGCCCCTTTGCGTCCACGCGTGATGGGTCTTCGTGCAGAGCGGCTACGCCTGACAATGGCGACGACATAAATACCGACGATGCCGACAAACACGGCGCCCCAAAGCGAATATGCCCAAAAAGCCGTGCTCACTCAGGCACTTTCGTGGTCAGCGCCAGAGCGTGTAACTCTCCGTCCGCGCCGTCCATCTTGCCCTTCAGGGCCGAATAGACTGCGCGCTGCTGTTGCACCCGGTTTTTCCCGCGAAAGCTTTCGTCCACGACCATTGCGGACATATGCACGCCATCGCTTCCGCCAACCTGAATTTCCGCATCCGGAAAGGTTTCGCGCAGTAGGGCTTCGATTTCGTGGGCGCTCATCGGCATGTAGGTTTCTCCTGAAGGTCTTTCTCAAGATGTAGAGCGCCCAGACGGGGCGTGCAAGGGGAGGATAGGGGCCCTGAAACGACAAAACCTGCGCCAGGACAGGCGCAGGTTTCATGTTGCAAAGTTTGCTTCGGTGTTAGGCGACGGCTTCAGCAAAGCTGGTGCGGAACGTGGTAGCCAGATCCTCTAACGCGGCCTCAGAGTTGCCAACCCGAATGCTGTCGCCAGTAAACCGGCCAACGGACACCAGAGGGACACCTGCCTGACCAGCAGCGATCATCAGTGCTTCGGCCTGATCAAAGTTGCACGCAACCAGATAACGGGCCTGATCTTCGCCGAACAGGAACTCGGTCGTGGCTTCATCGAGGTGAACACCGACGCCTGCGGATTCCGCCAGCTCAAAGGCTGCCAGCGCCAGACCACCGTCACCCAGATCGGTGCAGGCCTTGATCATCTCACGGTTGGCGCGGATGAACTCGCCATTGCGTTTTTCTGCGTCCAGATCGACATGCGGCGCGTCGCCGTCTTCGCGGTTGAACACTTCGGCCAGAAGGGCGGATTGGCCAAGGTGGCCGTTGGTTTCGCCGATTACCAGTGCCACATGACCTTCGCGAACCTCATTGCCGATAATGTCGTCCGTGTGGTTTAGCAAGCCTACGGCGCCAATGGTCGGGGTCGGCAGGATCGCCTGTCCATCGGTTTCGTTATACAACGAGACGTTGCCCGATACGATAGGCATATCCAGCGCGGCTACGGCTTCGCCGATGCCCTGGATCGCGCCGACGAACTGGCCCATGATCTCGGGCTTTTCGGGGTTGCCGAAGTTCAGGTTATCGGTGGTCGCCAATGGATTGGCTCCAACGGCGGTCAGGTTGCGGTAGGCCTCGGCCACAGCCTGCTTGCCGCCCTCAACAGGGTTGGCGCGGACATAGCGTGGGGTTACGTCGCTGGTGAAGGCAAGTGCCTTGTCAGTGCCGTGCACGCGGACCATGCCTGCGCCCAGACCCGGCGTGCGGGCGGTGTCGGCCATGACCATGGTGTCGTACTGCTCATAAACCCACTGCTTGCCTCCATAGTTCGGCGAAGCAAGCAAGGCGCGCAGACCGTCGATCGGGTCGATTTGCGGGACTTCAGCCAGCTCTTCGGCTTCTGGCGTGGCTTCCCATGGGCGGTCGTATTCCGGTGCCGTCGAGGACAGCTTGGACAGGACCAGATCGGCTTTGACTTGGCCGTTGTGAAGGATCAGGAAGCGGTCTTCGGCGATGGTTTCGCCGACGATGGCGAAGTCCAGGTCCCATTTTTCGAAGACGGCGCGGGCTTCGGCTTCAAGCTCGGGCTTGAGGACCATCAGCATGCGTTCTTGTGATTCAGACAGCATCATCTCATAGGCTGTCATATCTTCTTCGCGCTGAGGAACGTTTTCCAGATCCAGACGCACACCCAGACCACCCTTGTCGCCCATCTCAACGGCAGAACAGGTCAGACCGGCCGCACCCATATCCTGGATCGAGATCACGGCACCGGTCTGCATCAGCTCCAGCGTGGCTTCCATCAGGCGCTTTTCGGTGAACGGGTCACCGACCTGAACAGTGGGGCGCTTTTCTTCGATGGTGTCGTCGAACTCGGCCGAGGCCATGGTTGCGCCGCCAACGCCGTCACGTCCGGTTTTTGCACCCAGATACACAACGGGCATACCGACGCCAGAGGCCGCCGAATAGAAAATCTTGTCGCTGTCGGCCAGACCTGCAGCAAAGGCGTTCACAAGGCAGTTGCCGTTGTAGGCGGGATGGAACCGAACTTCGCCACCCACGCAAGGGACACCAAAGCAGTTGCCGTAACCGCCAATGCCTTCGACCACACCGTTGACCAGCTGGCGGGTCTTGTGGTGGCCGGGCTCGCCAAATGACAGCGCGTTCATCGATGCGATGGGGCGCGCACCCATGGTGAAGACGTCGCGTAGAATGCCGCCAACACCTGTGGCTGCACCTTGATAGGGTTCGATATTAGAGGGATGGTTGTGGCTTTCCATCTTGAACACCACCGCCTGACCGTCGCCGATATCCACAACGCCGGCGTTTTCACCTGGCCCGCAGATCACCTGAGGTCCAGAGGTGGGCAGGGTGCGCAGCCATTTCTTGGACGATTTGTAGGAACAATGTTCGTTCCACATGGCCGAAAAGATGCCGAGTTCGGTAAAAGTCGGCTCGCGCCCGATGATCCCGAGGATCATATCATATTCGTCGGGCTTCAGCCCGTGTGCGGCAATCAGATCCGGGGTGATGGCGGGCTCTTGCATCGTTTGTCCTTGTCCAGGTTGGCCGGGATTGCGGGCCTTTTAGGGCAAGGTGCCGTCTGTGGAAAGGGTCAAGTCAGCGCAGGCCAATTGTGAAAGTAAAAAACGGAACCGGCAATTGGGCCGGTTCCGTCTGTTGTTTGGAACGTGCGGGTGTCATCCGCTGACGTATCAGCGGATGATCCGTTATCGTTAAGCTGGGTTCTGCGCCTTTCTGGACGCATCCGCAGCCGCAGCGCCAACTGCTGCTTTTTGTTCTTCAGTCAGGTTTTCAGCTTCGTCCAGTCCCGGGATGGCGACACGAACTTCGCGACGGGCAAAGTCGATGCCGTTTTCCTTGAAGGCGGCTTTGACCCGGTTGAAGATCTCTTTTCGCAGGGTGAACTGCTTGCCTGGTTTTGCCATGAACTTACCGCGGATGATCATGCCGACATCGTCAAAGTCGAACACACCCTGAGATTTGAAGGGCTGCAGGAAGCCGTCCTTGTGAACTTCATCTTCCATCATCTCGGCGCCAATCTTCTTGAAGATTTTCTTCACCTTGTTTGGATCGGTATCGAAGGGCACCGTGAATTTCAGCTTCATGATGACCCAGTCGCGGCTGAAGTTGGTGATCTTCTGAATCTCACCATAGGGGATGGTGTGAACCAGACCGCGGTGGTGGCGCAGTTGCATGGAGCGGATCGAGATCTTTTCGACCGTACCCATGGTGCCGCCGATATCGACATATTCACCAACCCGGAACGCATCGTCGATCAGGAAGAAGATCCCGCCGACAATGTCCGAAACAAGCTTTTGCGCACCAAAGCCGATGGCCAGGCCAAGAATACCGGCACCAGCAAGCAGCGGCGTGATATCCAACCCCAGCGCGCCAAGCGCGAGCAGGGCAAAGATAACCGCAATCGCGACCTGAGCGGTCACACGCAGCAGTGGCAGAACCGTCGCCAGACGTGATCCACCAGAACCGCCGCCTTCGCCCGCTTCTTGATCAGCACTTTGTTCAACCGCAGTTTGCTCTTTCGCAAGGCGACGGTTGATCCAAAGCGAAACGACCTCGTTCAGGATGTAGCCAACAGCAATGATGATGAAGAACTGGATGACCTTGCTACCGGATTCATCCCCACCACCCGCGATTTCACTGAGGTCGAGATCCCATGCCCGGGCAATCATCAGGATGACAAGAATGCCGGCCAAAACCCGACCAATCCGGATATAGCTGCGTTTAGTGGACTTGTATGCGCGCTCGGCCACCGGTCCTTCGCCGAGCATCGGCGGTTGCAGATGGCGAACCAGCCCACGTATCAGCGTATCCAACGCAGGTGCGATCAGCAGCCATGCCATGGTGGTGAAATGCGCCCCCTTGACCAGCAGCGCCAAGGACGAAGGATTGCGTTGCGCTACGATAAACTCGACCAGCAGCCAGATTACCGCCGACACGCCGATTGCGAAGTAGGGGTAGTAGTGGGCGACTTCCTCATCAAATTTGGAGTGATCAGGGTCGGTACCCAACATCATCTGAGACAGGCCTTCGCGCGCGGTCCAGGCGATGACGCCGATATAGATATGGATCGCTGCGTTCAGCCAGAAACCAATGCGTGTTTCGCCGCCGGTAATGCCGTTCAGCCTGTTGAAATGAAGCAGGAACAGCGTGAAACCGACCAAAATAAGCAGACCGATCAGGTTGCGGTGTAGGTATTTCGCCCAGTGATCATCAATGTTTACCAGCCGGTAGTGTGGTTTGCTTGGTGCAAGTACGAACCGCGAGGCCGCTGCGCCCAAGCGCGGAATCCAGATCAGGTAAAAAACGAAGGGTGCCGCGTAGGTGATTTGTTCCGGAGTCAGAAGCCCACGCCCGACCGCGCGGATGACGACATAGAACACGACCAATCCTGCGATCTCGCGGCAAAAACGGCGAAACAGGTACCTGACGGCGCCCCAAAGGTCATTTTCATCCCCAACTTCAGCATGTTCGTGCCACCGGCGAGTAAGGAATTCGAACAGCTTTTCCGCGAGGAAGCCGACGACAAGTACACTGAGGATCAGGCCCAGCAGGGTAAACGCGCCGGTCGTACCAAAGGTTGCCGAAAAGTTTTTGAAAGCGTCGGCTTGCGCACTGAAGATGTTCGGGACCGTGACGATAACCTGAGTCCACGACGCCACCATTTCGGCCCAGATCTCATTGATTTCCGTGATTGGGTCTTCGCGCTCTTCCGCTTCGGCGGCGTTTTTTTCCGCAACTGCGTCCAGACGCTCCAACAAGATCGCGCGGACCTGGTCGTCGGACATTCGTGCCACCATGTCATCGACTTGTTCGGGCGTCAGATCCTCGGGGATTGTGACGGTAGCCGGTGCACTAGAGGTACTAGTGACCTGGGCAAGTGCTGGCCCAGATAATAGCGCAATGGAGAAGAACGCCATTAACAGGCGAGTGAGGTGAAACATCGAATCTGTCCTCGACCATAAGTCTTGATGATTTTTTCGTGATCATAGGCTTAAGTGCAGGATTTTCCCAGATGTTTCACCCATTTCAGATATGAATTTAGTGTTGCGGGCAAAAAAAAGGCCGAGCACTAAGCTCGGCCGTAGTCCAACAGGGAGGTGAAGATGATGAGCGTTACAGCATCACCGCCTTCGATTGCTCATTTAGGGGGCGGTTTGTGCACTATCAAGGTTTTATAGACTGATCGCAGATCA
Source organism: Ruegeria sp. CDSA034 (assembly GCF_059612275.1). NCBI lineage: Bacteria > Pseudomonadati > Pseudomonadota > Alphaproteobacteria > Rhodobacterales > Roseobacteraceae > Ruegeria > Ruegeria sp. CDSA034. The sequence continues at coordinate 291,669 of NZ_JBXWQH010000001.1, read as the reverse complement.
TTGCCGCTATGCCACTGGTGCATAGCTACAGTTTTCCCATCTGCTTCAACTGCTTGCGCTGCGCAATGATCTCATCCTGAACAAAATCGCGGAATGCCGCGACGCGTTTGGAATGGCGCAGTTCCTCGGGGTAGGCGAGATAAACCGGGACATCGGCGGTTTCGATATCCGACAGGATCGACTGCAGATGCGGAAAGTCATGGGTCACGTAATCCGGCAACACGCCGATGCCGAGGTTGTGTAAAACACCCTGCAAAACGCCGAAATAGTTGTTTACCGTCAACAGAGAGGTCGGATTGTAGGTCATCAGGTGCCGGACCATCATTGCGCTTGCGCCGACCTGCGGGGCCGAGGGTGTCTGGCAGATCAACCTGTGTTTCGAGATGTCTTCGGGACTTTCCGGGCTGCCGCGTTCTTCCAGGTATTCCGGCGTAGCGTAAAGCTGCATTTGCACGGTCATCAGGCGTTTTCGCACCAGATCGGCCTGGCTGGGCTCTTTCATGCGGATGGCAACATCAGCCTCGCGCATCGGCAGGTCGAGAACACGCTCCTCCAGCATCAAGTCGATGTTCAGATCGGGGTATTGCTCGTACAGTTTTGGTAGGCGCGGCGCCAGCCACAGTGTACCGAAGCCAAACGTGGTGGTGACGCGCAAAACTCCGAACACTTCTTCTTCGCTGTCGCGAATGCGGGCAGCGGCGGCGTCCAGACGTTTCGACATGGCTGATGTCGCGTCAAACAGCAACTCACCCTGTTCGGTTAGAATCAGGCCGCGGGCGTGGCGGTGAAAGAGCGTCGAATCAAGCGACTCTTCAAGCGCACGGATCTGCCGGCTGACCGCGGATTGAGACAGATTCAGCTTGTCCCCCGCATGTGTCAGGCTGCCGGCATCCGCAACCGCGTGAAATATCCTTAACTTGTCCCAATCCATCGCCGCAACTTTCGTTATCCTTCCGAAGCCCTATATGAAATAGGTAACAAGTTCTACATTCAAACTGTTGAAACGTTACAATAACAGACTGGTAGGTCCTATACAGGTCAGCTTTTTTGACCTAAAATGCGTATGAATGAAGCACACTGATCTGACGAGGGGAGGCGTCCGATGAGTCAGCCACAAATATCGCTAAACGACCGGTTCGATCTTGATAAAAACCCCGTTCTTTTGAACGGCACACAGGCGCTGGTGCGTCTTATGCTGATGCAGAAGGCACGGGACAATGAGGCGGGTCTGAATACCGCGGGTCTTGTGACCGGATACCGCGGCTCGCCCCTTGGGGCTGTAGATCAACAGATGATGCGAGCCCAGAAACATCTGGCTGAAAGCGATGTGACCTTTCAGTTCGGGCTGAACGAAGATCTGGCGGCCACGGCATTGTGGGGCAGTCAGCAGGCCGGCCTACGCGGCGACGGCAAGTTCGACGGCGTTTTTGGTCTTTGGTACGGCAAGGGGCCGGGCGTGGACCGATCTGGCGACGTGATGCGTCACGCGAACATGGCCGGAACCGCCAAACATGGCGGCGTGCTGATGGCGATGGGCGACGACCATACCGGCGAAAGCTCGACCGTTTTGCATCAATCCGAATGGTCTTTGGTCGATATGTACATGCCTGTGGTTAGCCCCGCTGGTGTGCAGGAAATCTTGGACTATGGCATCTATGGGTTCGCACTCAGCCGGTTTGCAGGCGTCTGGGTAGGCCTGAAGACGATGAAAGACACGATCGAGGTTACTTCGGTTGTGGATGGCAGCCCGGATCGCATGAATGTGGTGGTTCCCGAATTCGACATGCCTGAAGGTGGTTTGAACATTCGGTTGGGTGATACACCGCACCTACAGGAAGCGCGGGTCATCGACTATAAGCGGTTCGCGGCCGAGACGTTCTCGCGTGCGAACAAGATGGACAAGCGTGTCTGGGGCAAGCCGGGTGCGAAAATCGGGTTTGTAGCGGCCGGCAAGAACTGGCTGGACCTGACGCACGCCATGTCACTGCTGAATATCAATGAGGCCGAGGCCGAGCGCCTGGGCATTACGACTTACAAGATTGGTCAGACATTCCCGCTGGATATGGCAGGCTTCCATGACTGGGCCGAGGGTTTGGACCTGATTGTAATCGTTGAAGAAAAACGAAAACTGATTGAGGTTCAGGTCAAAGAGGCCATCTTTGACGACCGCCGCGGGCGTCGCGTCTACGGCTGGTACAAGGGCGGGGCCGGTACCTTGCATCGTGAAGAACTGTTCCCGACACGCGGCGCACTGGACCCGATCATGATCGCCGAAAAACTGGGCGATATCCTGATCGAGGAAGGGCGCGATACAGACGGGGTGCGCGCTGGGATGGCCAAGCTTTCCGAGGCGCGCCGGGCGGATAATGCAGAAGAGATTGCAACGCGTTTGCCGTATTTCTGTTCAGGCTGCCCACATAACAGTTCGACCAAACTGCCCGACGGCAGCCGGGCCTATGCGGGGATCGGCTGTCACTACATGGTGCAGTGGATGGATCGGGAAACCACCGGGTTCACCCAGATGGGCGGAGAGGGTGCGAACTGGATCGGCGAAGCGCCGTTCTCGACGACCGATCACGTGTTTCAGAACCTGGGCGACGGGACATACAACCACTCGGGCGTTCAATCGATCCGAGCGGCGCTGTCGGCAGGCACCAACATCACCTTCAAAATCCTGTTCAATGATGCCGTCGCCATGACCGGCGGGCAGGATAACGAAGGAGACCTAAGCGCAGAGCGGATCGTGGCCGAGGTCAAGGCCATGGGCGTTCAGCATGTGGCGGTGGTGTACGATGAAAAAGAAGACGTGAACTTCAAGGCGATGCCGTCCGGCGTGGAAACCTTTGAGCGCGCCGAACTGATGAACGTGCAGAAGAAATTCCGCGAGATCGAAGGCGTTTCGGTCATCGTCTACGTTCAGACCTGTGCGGCAGAAAAGCGTCGCCGACGCAAGCGGGGTACGTTCCCCGACCCGGACAAGCGCGCGTTCATCAACTCGGACATCTGCGAAGGATGCGGTGATTGCGGGGTTCAGTCGAACTGCGTCTCGATCGTTCCGAAGGAGACTGAACTTGGGCGTAAGCGCGCTATTGATCAATCCAGCTGCAACAAGGATTTCTCTTGTCTAAAAGGGTTTTGCCCGTCTTTCGTGACGTTGGAAGGGGCAAAGATCCGCAAAGAAGCCACGACCGAGATCGATTTGCCGGACTTGCCGATGCCCGTTCTGCCGACGATCAACGGTACACATAACGTGGTCATTACCGGTATTGGCGGGACCGGAGTGGTCACTCTGGGCGCTGTGATGGCGCAAGCGGCTCAGATCGACGGCAAGGGCGCCGGGATGATGGAGATGGCGGGTCTGGCCCAAAAAGGTGGCGCAGTGCACATCCACTGCCGTCTGGCCAACCGACCCGAAGATATCAGCGCCATTCGTGTGGCTACCGGCGAGGCGCATGCGCTGATCGGGGGCGACCTTGTTGTGTCCGCTGGGGCCAAAACCCTGGGTCTGACCCGCACGGGTCAAACCGGTGCCGTGGTTAACAGCCATGAAACCGTCACGGGCGACTTTACCCGCGACACAAACTTTCAGATCCCCGGTGATCGACTAGAGCTTGCGCTGCAAGCACGGCTGAAAGAGGGCCTGTCGCTATTTGACGCCACTGATCTGGCGCGCGCGGTTATGGGCGACTCGATCTATTCGAACATGATGGTCCTGGGTGCCGCCTGGCAACGTGGTCTGCTACCGATCAGCCATGAAGCGATGTTACAGGCGATCGAGTTGAACGGGACCGCGGTTGAGCGCAACAAACGCGCCTTTGATATCGGCCGTTGGGCCGTTCTGCATCCGCAGGACGTCACCGCGATTTTGAGCCCTCAGGTGACTGAGCTGCCAAAAACTTTAGAACAGCTGATTGATTTCCGTGCGCAGCACCTGACCGACTACCAAGGCGCCCGTCTGGCAAAACGTTATCGTAAGCTTGTCGATAGCTTCGAGGATGAATCCGTCAAAGAGGCCGTCGCAAGAGGGTATCATAAGCTGTTGTCCTACAAGGACGAATACGAAGTTGCGCGTCTGTTGCTGCGTAGTCGCGAACAGGCTGCGGCCGAGTTTGACGGCGACTTCAAAATGACCCTGCACCTTGCGCCACCGATTTTGGGTGGCAAGGACGCAGAGGGTCGGCCACGCAAGCGGACATTCGGAGAGTGGATGTTGGGTCCGTTGAAGCTGCTTTCCAGGTTGAAAGGCCTGCGTGGTACTCCATTGGACATCTTTGGCTACAGCACCGAGCGAAGGATGGAGCGCGCCTTGATCCGGCAATATGAACACGATATCAAAGAGATAACGCCCTTAGTTATACCACAAACTCACGATGCGGTTGTCGCTTTGGCCAAGCTGCCGCTTGAGATTAAGGGCTTTGGCCCGGTTCTACTTGAAAACGAGGCTAAGGCCGCAAAAAGGCGCGAAGAACTGTTGGCGACCATTCGAAATGGCGGTCCTGAAATGCAAGCCGCCGCTGAATAATCCGTCACAAGCCTGTCACGATAGCTAGGCAAAATTGTTACTTGGCACTATCTAGCAGGTGCCAAGTATCGGAGTCCGAAATGCCCTCGCGCCGCCACGTTGCTCGTGACATCTCTTATGCCTATTCCGCCGAAACCAAAGGTGGGCGTATGGTTATTAAGTTGATGGAAAACACAACGGGTCGCTTGCGCCTGATTAAGCGTGCAGACGGGTATGAAAAACAAGTGGCCGACGGGCGTGATTTCTGGTCGGTCATGGTCGAGAGGTACGGGCTTTCGCTGGATGTGGTTGGCGGTTCTTTGTCCAACATTCCCAAAACCGGGCCACTGATCCTTATTGCCAACCATCCATATGGCATTCTGGACGGGATGATGATGGGGCATATCTTGTCCGAAGCGCGCGGCGATTTTCGCATTCTGGCGAACCACGTGTTTCGGAAAGCCGAAGACTTAGACAACATTATCCTGCCGATATCGTTTGATGAAACGAAAGAGGCGATGAAGCAGAATATTGAAACCCGGAAAACCGCGCTGAACTATCTTGGTAATGGCGGTGCCATAGGGATTTTCCCGGGTGGCACGGTCAGCACGGGCTTAAAGCCGTTCTCACATCCAATGGATCCGGGGTGGCGCGGGTTTACCGCAAGAATGGTGGCCAAATCTAACGCGACTGTCGTGCCCGTTTTCTTTGACGGTCACACCTCGCGCTTGTTCCAGGTTGCCAGCCATCTGCACAACACTTTGCGCATGGGATTGCTGATCAAAGAGTTCAAGAAACGCGTCGATACGCCGGTTAAAGTGGTCATCGGAGAGCCGATTTCCCGCGACGTTTTGGACCCGTTATCCACTGACAAACGCAAGATGATGGATTTCTTGCGCAAAGCCACGTATGAGCTGTCCCCGAAGCCGCTGAAGTCTTATGACTATGGCTATGAATTTGAGGAACGGCATCGCGCCTGAAGGGGCAAATGGCAGTAGGCATCTTTGATTCCGGGTTGGGCGGCTTGACCGTCCTGAACGCCGCGCAGAAACGTCTGCCGGACGTGGATTTTCTGTATTTCGCGGACAGCGAACACGCGCCCTACGGCGTGCGGGACGCTGAAAACATTTACGACCTGACACGCAGGGCGGTAAACGATCTGTGGAACCGGGGCTGTGATCTTGTGATTCTCGCCTGCAATACTGCTAGTGCTGCGGCGTTACGCCGGATGCAGGAAGAGGGGGTGCCAGAAGGCAAACGCGTGCTCGGCGTCTTTGTGCCGCTGATCGAAGCACTGACGGAACGGCAGTGGGGCGACAATAGCCCGCCACGCGAGGTTGCGGTCAAGCACGTGGCCCTGTTTGCAACGCCTGCCACAGTGTCCAGTCGGGCCTTTCAGCGGGAACTGGCGTTTCGGGCCATCGGCGTGGATGTTGAAGCGCAGGCCTGTGGAGGCGTCGTAGACGCGATTGAAGACGGCGACATGATCCTGGCAGAAGCGCTGGTTCGGTCCCATGTGGACGCGCTAAGGCGCAAGATGCCGGAACCGCAAGCCGCGATTCTAGGCTGTACCCACTACCCGTTGATGGCTGAGACCTTCCAAAAGGCGCTGGGGTCGAATGTACAGGTTTACAGTCAGGGTGATCTGGTGGCCGAAAGCCTTGCGGACTACCTGCAACGGCACCCGAAAATGCAAGGAAACGGCGAGGGTGGATTTTTAACCACCGGCAAGCCCGCGTTTGTCAGTGACAGGGCGACGCAATTCCTCCGACGACAAATCACCTTCGAGGCTGCCTGACTTAGGTCAAGGACGCAGCCTGTTTGATCCCGTAGTTCAACGACCGTCACACCGGCGATCGTATCCTGTGACACACTGAAACAAGAGGTCTCACATGCCCCATAGAATCGCAATTTTGGGCGCATCTGGTTATACCGGCGCTGAACTGGTGCGGCTGATCGCTGAGCACCCGAATATGGACATCGTCGCGCTGGCAGCCGAGCGTAAGGCTGGTCAGTCGATGGCGCAGGTCTTTCCGCATCTGCGGCACATGGACTTGCCGGATCTGTGCAAAATCTCCGAGATCGACTTTTCGCAAGTCGACCTGTGTTTTTGCGCGCTGCCGCATAAAACCAGCCAAGAGGTCATTCGGGACTTGCCTAAGACCCTGAAGATCGTCGATCTGTCTGCGGATTTCAGGCTGCGCGACCCCGAAGAGTACGAGAAGTGGTACGGAAACCCGCACGTGGCAATGGAGCAGCAGGAAGAGGCGGTCTATGGCCTGACCGAGTTCTATCGGGATGAAATCCGCAATGCGCGCCTTGTGGCCGGAACCGGCTGCAATGCGGCGACTGGTCAGTACGTGCTGCGCCCGCTGATTTCGGCCGGCGTCATTGATCTGGACGATATTGTGTTGGATCTGAAATGCGCTGTGTCCGGGGCAGGGCGGTCGCTGAAGGAAAACCTGCTGCATGCAGAGCTTAGCGAAGGTTACAACGCCTATGCGGTTGGTGGCACGCATCGACATCTGGGTGAGTTTGATCAGGAATTCTCGGCTCTGGCCGGGCGGACCGTTCATGTGCAATTCACACCACACCTGATCCCGGCCAACCGGGGTATTCTGGCAACGACTTATGTCAAGGGTGATCCGAGCAGCGTATATGAGGCGCTGGCAAAGGCTTACGTAGACGAACCCTTTATCCAGATGCTGCCCTTTGGCGAGGCACCTTCGACCCACCATGTGCGGGGATCGAACTTCTGCCATGTCGGTGTGGTGGCAGATCGGATAGAACGCCGGGCCATTGTGATTGGCGCGTTGGATAACCTGACAAAAGGTAGCAGTGGGCAAGCCTTGCAGAACGCTAACCTGATGTTAGGTGAGGATGAAACCCGGGGCCTGATGATGGCCCCCTTGTTCCCGTGAGGACGGTATGAAAACGCTCAAGAAACGTCGTCGAATTCAGGTTATTGTGCTGGCAGCTGTCGCTTTGGCGCTGTCGACGGCGTTGATTGGGTATGCCATGCGGGACGGCATCAATTTCTTCCGTTCACCCAGCCAGGTGATCGCCGAGCCCCCCAAGCCGACCGAAGTATTTCGGATTGGCGGACTGGTCGAAGAAGGCTCGATCGTGCGGGGGCAGGGCAAGACGGTACGCTTCGTCGTGACCGATGGCGGCGATAGTGTTCCCGTAGCCTTTACCGGCGTTCTGCCGGACCTGTTCACAGAAAATCAGGGAATGATCGGCACCGGATCTTACGTAAATGGCGTTTTCGAAGCCACTGAAATTCTTGCCAAACACGATGAAACCTACATGCCGAAAGAGGTCGTAGATGCCTTGAAGGAACAGGGTGTCTATAAGGAGGTCGACGGAGGCTGATCCAGGACCGAATTCTAGTTTGAAAACAAGGGCGTTGCGTGCACATGACACTCAGCGCCCTTTTTAATTGCCACGTGTTAACGAATTTACCCGAGCCTTTGCGCAATCACAGGCGGAGGGTGCGATGCAGACGGTTCGGCAAATTGCGACTGAGATCGTGGGGCGAGAGGGCGGGTTCGTAGATGACCCGGATGATCCGGGCGGCGCAACGAACTATGGTGTGACCGTTCATACCATGCGGCGTCTGGGTCTGGATTTGTCTAGTGATGGGGTGGTGGACCAAACGGATGTGCGAAGGCTCAGCAAAGCGCAGGCCGTTGATATTTTCGTCCGACATTATTTTGAGCTTCCACGCCTGAGGCTGTTGCCCAAGATGGTCCAACCCTCGGTGTTTGACATGTACGTCAATGCAGGTGCGCAGGCAGTCCGCATTCTGCAGCAATTGTTGCGCGAAATGGGATTCGACGTAGTCGTTGACGGTGTTGTCGGGCCACAGACAGCACGGGCATGCCAAAGCGCGGCCAAGTCCGACCCGGTAACGTTCGCAGATGCCTATGGGGTCGCGCGCCGCAACTATTATTTCCGTCTTGCGGACCGAAGGCCCGCGTCCCGCAAATACGCGCGTAGCAGGGCGGGCGGTAAAGGGGGCTGGATCCGACGAGCGGAAGAGTTTGTTTCGCCCTCCTATCATCTGACGGACACAGAGTTTCAAAAAAGGATTTCACGATGGGATTGATCTCGGGTATTTTGGCTTTTCTGTTTGGAAACGAGCGCAACATCATACGCGAAACTGTCGAAGTCTTTCGGGAAAATGCCGAAAGCGGCGCCGAGAGGGGTTTGCAGGTTCGACAGCAGGCCGTCAGCCAGTTCGCGGCAGAATTCCATGGCGCTGGAAAAGCTCCGTTTGATCGGTTTGTCGACGGGCTTAACCGCCTGCCGAGGCCCGCGATGGCACTGGGAACGCTTGGCCTTTTTGTTGCGGCCATGGTCGATCCGATCTGGTTTTCGGCGCGCATGCAGGGGATCGCCCTGGTGCCCGAGCCGTTGTGGTGGTTGCTGGGGGTGATTGTGTCCTTTTATTTCGGCGCGCGGCATCAGGCCAAGGTGCAAGAATTGCAACGCGAAATTTCCGCCACAATGATGCGCACTCCGCAGGTACTTGGGAACATAAAGGCGCTGGCGGCGATGCGTAGCGACGGTGTGGGTGTTGCCAAGCCCGGCCCGGACGCGGCACTGACAGCAGACACAATAAAATCCGACGAAAACCCTGCGTTAGAGACATGGCGGCGCAAAAGGGCCGGCCGACCCGCGACACTATGTTCGCGGCAAGAGGGCGAAAGTGATTGGTGCTTGTCACGCAACAGGATTATATCCGGGGCATGATTACAGAACTTGGCCATTTCGCGCTGATCCTCGCCTTCCTCGTCGCAATCGTGCAGTCGATCGTTCCCTTGATCGGCGCAGCCAAACGCTGGGTCGGCTGGATGGGGGTCGCGGAACCCGCGGCAATCGTCCAGTTCTTGCTGGTTTCTTTCTCGTTCGGAGCCTTGGTCTGGGCGTTCGTGACTTCGGACTTTTCCCTGCGTGTGGTCGTCGAGAACAGCCATTCGGCCAAGCCGATGCTGTACAAGATCAGCGGGACGTGGGGAAACCACGAGGGCTCGATGCTGTTGTGGGTTCTTATCGTGTCATTGTTCGGAGCGATGGCTGCGTTTTTCGGAGGTGGCTTGCCACCGACATTGAAAGCGCGGGTTCTGTCGGTTCAATCGATGATTGCGGTGGCGTTTTTTGCGTTCATCCTGTTCACCTCGAACCCCTTTGATCGGCTGATCGTCGCCCCGTTTGACGGTCGCGACCTGAACCCGTTGTTGCAGGATCCCGGCTTGGCCTTTCATCCGCCGTTCCTGTATCTGGGCTATGTGGGGCTTAGCATGGCATTCAGTTTTGCTGTGGCCGCCCTGATCGAAGGGCGTGTTGATGCCGCATGGGGCCGCTGGGTGCGTCCGTGGACCCTGGCCGCGTGGATATTCCTGACCATTGGCATCGCTCTGGGATCATGGTGGGCCTATTACGAGCTGGGGTGGGGTGGTTTCTGGTTCTGGGACCCGGTGGAAAACGCCTCGTTCATGCCATGGCTTTTGGCCGCTGCCCTGTTGCATTCCGCCATCGTCGTGGAAAAACGCGAAGCGTTGAAAAGTTGGACCATCCTTTTGGCCATCATCGCATTCGGCTTTTCGCTGATCGGGACATTCATCGTACGGTCGGGCTTGCTGACTTCTGTGCATGCCTTTGCAAATGACCCGGAACGCGGCGTCTTTATCTTGATCATTCTGGTGCTCTTCATCGGTGGCGCACTGACCCTGTTCGCGACCCGCGCACAAGCGATGGAGGCAAAGGGTGTGTTCAGCGTTGTCAGCCGCGAAAGCGCGTTGATTCTAAATAACATCCTGCTGGCAGTCAGCTGTTTCGTGGTATTCTTCGGAACGATGTGGCCGATGGTTGCCGAGATGGCGTTCGACCGTAAGCTTTCGGTCGGGGCGCCCTTCTTCAACGCGGCCTTCACGCCCTTCATGGTGGCCTTGGGTATCGCATTGCCGATCGGGTCCATGTTGCCGTGGAAGCGGGGAAGACTGGGTAAGACGGCCTATTCCCTGCGCTATGTATTCATCTTGTCTGTCGCTCTGGCCCTGTTGGTATGGGTTATGCAGACCGAACGCAGCGCCCTTGGGCCAATCGGACTGTTTCTGGGGGCCTGGATTACTTTAGGTGCGGCCGTTGACTTGTGGAGTCGTACCGGTCGCAAAGGCAGCATCCAACGTCTGTTCCGCTTGCCGGGCGCGGACTGGGGTAAAGCTGTGGCTCATACCGGGCTTGGCGTGACCATCTTTGCCATTGCCGGTCTGACCGCGTGGGAGGTTGAAGATATCCGCGTTGCGCAGCCCGGTCAGCCGTTTGAAGTTGGGCAGTTCACACTGACGCTTGGAAACGTCCGCGAAGTTAAGGGACCGAACTATTTCTCAACCACTGCGGATGTTCAGGTTGAAAAGAGCGGTCGGTCTATGGGCACGCTGCATCCCGAGAAACGCAATTACCCCGTTGCCCGGATGCCTACTACCGAGGCGGCGATCGACTATCGCTTTTGGGGCGACCTGTATGTCGTGATAGGGGACCAGCAAGCCGATGGTGGTTGGGTCATGCGGACTTACATCAAACCTCTGGCCAACTGGATCTGGGGCGGATGTATCCTGATGGCATTGGGCGGGCTTCTGAGCTTGACTGACCGCAGGTTCCGGGTGGCAGCGGGGGCGCGCAAAGCACCCTCGGGTGGAGTACCGGCGGAATGAAGCGTCTGATCCTGATTTTCGCCCTGATCGCATCGCCCTTGTTTGCGGTGCAGCCAGACGAGGTACTGGAGGACCCGGTCCTGGAGCAACGCGCGCGTGACCTGAGCACCGGCCTGCGCTGCCTTGTCTGCCGCAACGAAAGCATCGACGAAAGCAATGCCGAACTTGCCCGCGATCTACGTTTGTTGCTGCGCGAACGGCTGGTCGCGGGCGATACCGATGAGGAAGCGGTCGATTTTATAGTGGATCGTTACGGTGAATACGTTCTGTTAAAGCCTACGGTTACGGGGGCGAACCTGATGCTTTGGCTGGCCGGTCCGATCATGCTGTTGATCGCCGCCGTGATAGGCTGGAGTTTTTTACGCAACCGATCTCAGGCGGTGGGCACTGAAGTCAAGGATGGCCTCAGCGAAGCTGAGAAAGAACGCCTGCGCCAGATTCTTGACGACTGACCCACCGTATTTCTTTCCCTTCGTCTTGAATTGAGTCAGGGTTCCCTAATGCCGTGAGCATGGGGAGAGGACTACATGGACTATGAGGCTATACTGCTGGATATCACTGACAATCTGGCAGTGGTAACCCTGAACCGGCCCGACAAGATGAACGCGCTGACCGCACAGATGCGGGCCGAGGTCACCCATGCGATGACACATGCGGCCCGGCATGCGCGGGCAATCGTGCTGACAGGGGCAGGGGGCGCCTTCTGCTCGGGTCAGGACCTCGGCGATTCTTCCAGCACAGGCCGGATTGATCTGGAACGCACACTGCGCGACGAATACGATCCCATGCTGGAATCCATCTACAACTGTCCGGTCCCAACCATCGCAGCCGTCAACGGACCAGCTGCCGGGGCCGGGGCGAACATTGCGCTCAGCGCCGATGTGGTGATTGCGACTGAAAGCGCGTATTTCCTGCAGGCGTTTTCCCGTATCGGCTTGATGCCGGATGCGGGCGGCACGTGGTTCCTGCCACGCCAGATGGGGTTCGCCAAGGCCATGGGCGCTGCGCTGTTTGCCGACAAGGTCAGTGCCAGACAGGCGGACGAATGGGGAATGATCTGGGAAGCGGTGGCTGACGACGATTTCGACGCGCATTGGCGCAAGCGAGCTGCCTATCTGGCAAACGGACCGACCACCGCGTTTGGCGCGATCAAACAGGCAATCCGCGGAACTTACGACAACACTCTGCCGCAGCAACTGGAGATGGAGGCGCATTTGCAGGGCGACTGTGGCCGTTCGCGCGACTTTGCCGAAGGGGTAGTTGCCTTCATGGAAAAACGCCCCCCGAAATTCGAGGGGCGCTGAAAGATTTAAGCGCGGCGGCGGCGGCGATTGCGCCGTTCAGGCACTGCCGCATCGTCTCCGGTACCGTCCGAAGCTGATGAGAACGGGCCTAAAGCATCCGTGATCTGATCCAGCGTCGGGCGCGTGCCGCGGCTGGTTGTATCCAGTGCCTCGCGCATTTTGCGCAGGTGATCTGGCATGGTGCCACAGCACCCGCCGATGATCGTGGCACCCGCATCCCGTGCCATCGCGGCGTACTGCCCCATTAATTCAGGCGTGCCGTCATAGTGGATATGGCCATCGACATATTTCGGGATACCCGCGTTGCCTTTGGAAATCACCGGACGTTCGGTTCCCTGAGCCGCAAATCCAAGAACCGTGCGCAGGATGTCCGACGCGCCCGTGCCGCAGTTGGCACCGAATGCAATCGGCGGATTGGGCAGGGTTTCGACCAATTGAGCCAGATCTGCGGAGGTCACACCCATCATAGTACGTCCGGCAGTGTCAAAGCTCATGGTGCCACACCAGGGCATGTCGGCCAGCGCAAAAGCTTCTGCTGCCGCTCTGAATTCTTCGGGTGCGCTGATGGTTTCGACCCATAGAACGTCCGCGCCACCTTCTTTCAGCGCTTCGGCTTGCTCGTGAAACATCTCAACAGCGCCGGCATGGGACAGGCTGCCAATAGGTTCCATGATCTCACCGGTCGGACCAACAGAGCCTGCGACAACAACGGTGCGACCAGATTTGTCCGCCACTTCACGGCCCAGTTCGGCACCGATCCGATTCAACTCACCAACCCGGTTCTGGGCGTCGTGCAATTTCAGGCGCGCGGATGTGCCGCCGAAGGTGTTGGTCAGAAACAAGTCGCTGCCGGCGTCAACCGAACCTTGGTACAAAGCGCGGATTTTATCCGGTGCTTCGACATTCCACAGCTCGGGCGCGTCACCTGATTGCAGGCCCATATTGAACAAGTTCGTGCCCGTGGCACCATCGGCCAGCAAAGCATCATTTGTTTCCAGAAGTTTATTGAGCGCATTTGTCATGGGGGTATTCCCAAATAGCCGAATGGGGCCGTTAAAAATAGAGACGCCCCGTGTCTCATGACCGGGGCATCAAATCAAATTCATAAAACTCATGAAGATCATGAGCCGAGTGTTTTTTTATTCGGTTTCGCTCAGGACCTGCGCTTTGGCTTGGGGCAAAAGCTCGGCCATTTTTGCGCGGATTTCCTCATCGGACGACAGCGCGCCCAAATCACCGGCGACTTTGCGCACGACATCTTCGTGCCCGGCCTCTTCGAAATCGGCGATTACTACGGTTTTGGCATAGGCTTCGGCGTCCTCGCCGGACTTGCCCATCTTTTCTGCGGCCCAGAGGCCCAGCAATCTGTTGCAGCGCGCCTGTGCTTTGAACTGCATTTCTTCGTCATGAGCGAATTTTGCTTCAAAAGCGTTTTCGCGTTCGTCAAAAGTGGTCATTGTTTGTGGACCTCATAGCTTACATCTTCTTAATTGATGATATGACTATAGCTGAGCGCCTGTGCAAGGGAATTGCGCTGCGTCAAAGCCTCTCGGTCCGCTGAACTTGCGGGAAAGGGGGGCTTGGACTATGAGGGCGCCAACGCGAAGGGACTCATTCCCTCGCCCCGGACTGGAAAGGTCGCTCATGGCGCGTCGCAAAAAGATCTACGAAGGTAAGGCCAAAATTCTGTATGAAGGCCCAGAGCCTGGCACCATTGTGCAGTACTTCAAGGATGATGCCACCGCGTTTAATGCGGAAAAGAAAGATGTCATCGACGGTAAGGGCGTGCTGAACAACCGTCTGAGCGAGTTCTTCATGACCGGCCTCAACCAGATTGGCGTTCCGACCCATTTCATCCGTCGCCTGAACATGCGTGAGCAATTGGTGCGCAATTGCGAGATTGTTCCGCTTGAAATCATAGTTCGCAACTATGCCGCGGGAACAATGTCGAAACGTTTGGGCATTGCCGAAGGTACGCAACTGCCGCGCCCAATTGTCGAATATTGCTATAAAGACGACGCGTTGGGTGATCCGCTGGTTACTGAGGAACACATCGCTGCCTTTGGCTGGGCCAGCCAACAGGACATGGACGATATCCTGAGCCTCGCGCTGCGCGTCAATGATTTTATGAGCGGCATGATGCTGGCTGTCGGCATTCGTCTGGTCGATTTCAAGATCGAGATTGGCCGTGTTTATGATGGGGATTTCCAGCGTTTGATCGTGGCCGATGAAATCAGCCCCGACAGTTGCCGTCTGTGGGATATCGAAACCGGTCAAAAACTGGACAAAGACGTATTCCGCCGCGATCTGGGCAGTCTGACGGACGCCTATTCCGAAGTCGCACGCCGGCTGGGCGTTTTGCCGAAAAGTAACGTCGCTAAGCCTACGCTGATCAACTGATCACACAGGCGAACCGCATATTGTTAAAAGCACCGCTTTACCCAAAGCGGTGCTTTTTTCTTTGTATCTAGCGGTTTGACAGGGTTACCGGTTGTCCGGCATTGTCGGGCAAATACGAAAACGAGGGTGGCGCTATACATGGCCGAATTGTTTGATCAGGCAGTTTTTCTAAAATTCCTTGCAGCCCTTCTGGCTATTTTCAACCCGCTCTACGGAATCCCGATTTTTCTTAGCATGACGAAAGGATATTCGGCCCCCGAACGCCGGCGGGTAGCGTTTATCGTGACGGGGACAGTGATCATAGTCGGCCTGATAGCGGTTGTGATCGGAGAAGAGATCCTGGCTGTGTTCGGGATCGACATACCTTCGTTCCGTATTGCCGGGGGGCTAATCATCTTCGGAATTGGTATGTCGATGCTGAACGCTTCGGACAGGTCACAAGGGGATCAGCAAGCTGTAGAGGATGGGCATAGGAAAAAAGAAAACATCGCCGTTGTACCGCTTGCTATTCCGTTGACTATCGGGCCTGGCACTATTGCGATAACAATCGTTTACTCTCATACGCTTAGCGATGGTGCCGAAGTAGTAACCCTTGGAACGGCAATCGTGATCGCCTGTTTGATCGTTGGCCTTGGCTTGTTGTTCGCCGATCCGATCTCGCGCCTATTGGGTATGACGATGATTAATGTCATCACCCGGGTCATGGCTCTCATACTTGTGGCGGTCGCAATCGAGATGGTTTTGACAGGCACGTTCAATGCAATCGACGCGCACTATCCCGGTTTGAATTCCGGTGGTGGCGGGTAGCGGGTGTAAGTGCGGTCATCTGCCCACCTCAAGAAGGGTTGTCGAACGCCTTCCAGCGCGTTATCCCCCGCGCAACGGAACGGGCCGACAACATCGGCCCTCAGCTGGAGTTGCGCGAATGAAAGCACGTGTGCATGTAATGCTCAAGAACGGGGTCCTCGACCCGCAGGGTGAGGCGGTGCGTCACGCATTGGGTGCCATGGGCTTTGATCAGGTCGAAGGTGTGCGGCAGGGCAAGGTGATCGACCTTGAGCTGGCCGAAGGCGCGACCGAGGCGGACATCACCGAGATGTGCGAAAAGCTGTTGGCCAACACGGTCATCGAACGCTACGAAGTCGAACTGGTCTGAACCTTATCCCCGGAGGCCCCGCCATGCGCGCAGCTGTCATCGTATTCCCAGGGTCCAATTGTGATCGGGATCTTGCCGTCGCTTTCGAACAGGCTGGTTTTCAGGTCGATATGGTCTGGCACAAGGACGCCGCGCTGCCCGAAGGTGTGGATATCGTCGGTGTTCCGGGTGGCTTTTCCTACGGCGACTACCTGCGCTGCGGTGCCATCGCCGCACAGTCGCCGATCTGCAAGGCCGTGGTCGATCATACCAAACGTGGCGGTTATGCCGTTGGTGTTTGCAATGGGTTTCAGATCCTGACAGAAACCGGCATCCTGCCGGGTGCGTTGCTGCGAAATGCCGGTCTGAAATACATCTGCCGCACGGTTGGCCTGAAGGTGGAAACCAGCGACAGCGCGTTCACCGAAGGTTACAATGCGGGCGATGTGATCGGTATTCCGATCGCGCACCATGATGGTAACTATTTTGCGGATGACGCCACACTGGCCAAACTGCAGGATCAGGATCGGGTCGCGTTCACCTATACCGAGAATCCGAACGGCTCGGTCGGAGATATTGCCGGTATCCTGTCTGAAAACCGTCGGGTGCTGGGAATGATGCCACACCCTGAACGTGCGGCAGACGACGGCCATGGCGGAACGGACGGAACGGCATTGTTCCGCGCATTGTCTGGCGTTCTTGCTCCGGCGTGACTTGAGCTTACGATCCAGCCCGCGTAACTTTCCGGGATGAGTTCCGAAGTTCGCTCTGGCTGGTCCTTTCTGACAAAACCGTTTCGTGGTGCGCCATTGGGTTGGCGGCTGCGCTTGGCGGTTATCTTTCTTTTGATCGCAACGGTTACCACGGTTTATGTAACCAACCGTCTACTGACGGACCGGTTTACCGAATCCACACGAAACCGGGCCGAAGTGCGACTGGCGCTGTATTCAGGCAACTTGCTGAGCGAACTGCGCCGAAATGCAATTGTTCCGCAGCTTTTAGCGCGCGACCCCACATTGATTTCCGCGCTGCAGTCCAGTGATTATTCGCTGTCCACCCAGCGTTTGATCTCGTTTGTTGAAGAGATCGGCGCGGCCTCGCTGATGTTGCTGGACGGTGATGGCCGTACTGTTGCGGCCACTGATCGCGCGCGTTTGGGAGAGCCACACCGGAGTTCGCCGTATTTCATTGATGCGGTGCGGGCGAATTCGACAATTTTCACGGTAATTGAAAAAGATTCGGGCGGCTACAGCTTTGTCTATTCAAGACGAATGGAGGCGAACGCCGAGGTTCTTGGCGTTATCGTGGTCGAAGTTGACCTGCAGAAATTCGAGCGCGCCTGGGCAGGTATTTCCGACGCTGTGATGGTGACGGACAGCACCGGGACGATCATTCTGTCTACTGAACCGCAATGGCGCGGGCTTGAAGAAAACGCCGCATTGCTGCGCCAGCCGGCGCAAGGTGCTATCCAGCGTGCAATTCGTGCCACGACCGACTGGACCGCCTTGCCGCCAGACGCCTACCTGCAGGGCGAGGCAGTGATGCGGATGGAAACGCGCATCCCGTTTCGCGGTTGGAAAATGACCTCGTTCACCACCTACGAGTCGATTCGGGAAAAAGTGAACAGTGTTATCGCGCTTGAGATCATGGGTTTTGCGATTCTTCTGGCCTTGGCCTTCTACGCGCTTAGCCGCCGAGCCACGTTCCGCATGGCGTTGTTCCAACGCGAGTCGGCAGAGCTTCGCGCATTGAACTCAAGGCTAAAGCGGGAAATTGCTGAGCGGGAACGGGTTGAAAAAACACTGGAAGTTGCCGAACAGACGCTGGCGCAAAGCTCGAAACTGGCCGCTTTGGGCGAGATGTCGGCGGCCGTGAGCCATGAGCTAAATCAACCTCTGGCTGCAATGAAAACCTACCTGGCTGGCGCACGTCTTTTGCTGCGTCGGAACCGGCCGGAAGAGGCGCTGGCAAGCTTTGGTCGGATCGATGGTTTGATCGAAAGGATGGGGGCGATTACCCGTCAGCTCAAATCCTATGCGCGGAAGGGTGCGGATACGTTTTCCCCAGTAAACCTTAGTGAAGCGCTGGCAGCGTCCCTCTCCATGATGGAGCCGCAGCTGCGCCAGCGTCACGTCAAGATCACCCAGATACTGCCCGATGAACCGGTGTCTGTGATGGGGGACCGGATGCGGATCGAGCAGGTGATGGTGAACCTCTTGCGCAATGCTCTGGACGCCACCAAATCAGTATCCGAACCGGATGTCGAAATCATACTGGCAGCGGGCGATACGGCGGTGCTGACAGTGCGCGACAACGGCTATGGAATCGAGAACATCGAAAACCTGTTCGAACCGTTCTATACTACGAAACAGCCTGGCGACGGGGTCGGTCTGGGGCTTGCCATCTCATCCGGGATCGTAAACGACCATGGTGGACGGCTGACAGCACGAAACAGCCCGCAAGGCGGGGCCGTGTTCGAGATGCAGTTGCCGATACTGGGAAGCGACGGCCTTGAGGCCGCGGAATAACGAGGAATGACTATGGCACAGGCCATGAAGATCGCCATTGTGGATGACGAACAGGACATGCGCCAGTCGATCAGCCAATGGCTGGCACTGTCGGGATATGACACGGAAACCTTCGCCAGCGCCGAGGACGCGCTGAAAGTGTTGGGACCGGAATATCCGGGTATCGTGATCTCGGATATCAAAATGCCGGGCATGGACGGCATTCAACTCCTAAAAAAGCTGATGGGGGCTGACAGCACGTTGCCGGTCATCATGATCACTGGCCATGGCGATGTGCCAATGGCAGTGGAAGCGATGCGCGTAGGGGCGTTTGATTTCCTTGAAAAGCCTTTTAACCCTGATCGCATGTCGGAACTGGCCAAACGCGCCAGCAACGCGCGCCGACTGACCTTGGACAACCGTGCCCTGCGGCGCGAACTGTCAGGTGGAACCCAGATCATGAACAAACTGATCGGGGCCAGCCCGGTCATGGAGCGTCTGCGCGAAGATATCCTCGATCTGGGCCAGGCCGATGGCCATGTACTGATCGATGGTGAGACCGGCACCGGTAAGACACTTGTGGCCCATGCGCTGCACGCGGTCGGCAGCCGTGCTGGTAAGAAGTTTGTACTGGTGTCCTGTGCCGCGCTTGAGGAAGAGGCGCTGTCGAAACGCCTGTTTGGCCCAATGATGCCGGAAGACGCGCAGTTGCCTGCGATCGAAGAGGCGCGGGGTGGTACACTTGTGCTGGAAGACGTGGAAGCACTGAGCGATACGCTGCAGGCCCGCCTGTTGAGCGTGATGAATGATCAGGGCACCCCGGCTGAAACGCGGATCATAGCGATTTCCAACCTTCAGGAAGCAGGAAAAACCAGCGAAGACGTTCTGCGCCCGGACCTGTTCTATCGCCTGGCGGCGCTGCGGATAACGATGCCGCCATTGCGTCAGCGTGGCGAGGACATCCTGACGCTGTTCACCCGATTGAGCGAGCAGTTTTCTGAAGAATACGGCTGCGAAGCGCCGCAGGTGAGCGCTCAAGAGGCGGCTCAGTTGTTGCAAGCTCCATGGCCGGGAAATGTACGGCAGTTGATCAACATCGCGGAACGGGCTGTTCTTCAATCGCGACGTGGATCGGGGACGATTGCGTCGCTGTTGATGTCCGATCACGAAGAAATGCAGCCGGTCATGACGACCGAAGGCAAACCGCTTAAGGAGTATGTTGAGGCGTTCGAACGGATGTTGATCGACAATACAATGCGGCGGCACAAGGGATCGATTGCGTCTGTGATGGACGAACTTTGCCTGCCACGCCGGACCTTGAACGAGAAAATGGCGAAATACGGGCTGCAGCGCTCGGACTATTTGTGAGAAAGAGAGGGGGGCAGCCCCCCCTTGAGCCTGCGGCTCAAATTACCCCCGGGAAATTTCTGGCCAGATGAAGTGATCCCGGGGCTTTGTATTGTTCTTCTCGCAGTTTGCCCATTGTGTTTTCCACAGGACTGCTTTTATTGTATCTGGACGGGCAGGGCTAATTTGCGCCCAAAAGTCCCGAATCTTTGAGTTTCGCTGCTCTGCCGTTGATGGTGATCAATCCCGCAAGGCAAAGCAGACCGATTATGCCCCATAGGGGCAGATGAACGCCTGAGCCCGCATCAGCGGGCGAAAGGAATAAATGGGCAGGCGGCGGTTAGATCTGCGCCTGTCGGAGAAGAACCGCGATGACGCGCGCGCAACGATTGAGTATACGGGCAGGGGGCCACAGCGCCAGACCCTGCCGCGCGCCGTCCGAAATCGCCCTGACAAGACACCACCCCAAAAGCGCCTGTCCCCCCGGACGGGTAAGGACAACGCGTTTGGCGCGGTGCACCAAGGACACATGGCTAAGAAAATGCTTATCGATGCCACCCACGCGGAGGAAACCCGCGTCGTGGTGGTTGACGGAAACAAGGTCGAGGAATTCGATTTTGAATCCGAAAACAAACGCCAGCTTGCTGGCAACATCTATCTTGCAAAAGTAACCCGGGTCGAACCGTCACTTCAGGCGGCCTTTGTGGATTATGGCGGGAACCGGCATGGGTTCCTGGCGTTTTCGGAAATCCATCCGGATTACTATCAGATCCCCGTGGCCGATCGCGAAGCGCTGATGGAAGAAGAGCGCGCCTATGCTGAGGCAATGAAAGCGCGTGACGAAGCCGAAGAGGCCAAGCCGAAGAAACGCCGGTCACGGTCGCGGTCGAAGGCTGCGGACGTTAAGTCTGACGATGCGGTTGAGTCGATTGAAGTATCGAACGAACCCACCGGCATGGAAACCATTGATCTGGACGAAAGCGAAGACGGCGCTGATGGCCCGGACCTTGAGGGCACATCCCCGGCAGATCGCGTTGCTGAAACACCGGTAGAAGAGCCTGGTGATGATGTGGCGGCGTCTGAAACCGACGCTGATGGTGCAGCAGAGGGTGCGTCGTCGGAAGACAGTAGCGAGGCAGCGAATAGCTCTGATGCGCCTGCAATCGAGGCGACAGAATCCAAAGATGAGGAAGCCGCCGACAAGTCCGATGACGCGGTTAACGAAGCACAACCACAAGATGCACCCGAAGCTTCGGAGGACGCGACCGAAGAAAACGAGGGCAAGTCTGAAGAAGAAGCGCGAGCTGATGCCACCGCGAAGGACGATTCGATTGAATCCGTCGCCGACGAGGATGACAGCGAAGACATTCGCCCGGTTCGCAAGCCGCGGCCACGTCGCTATAAGATTCAAGAGGTTATCAAGGTCCGCCAGGTCTTGCTGGTGCAAGTCGTCAAGGAAGAACGTGGCAACAAAGGCGCTGCCCTGACAACCTACTTGTCTCTGGCAGGTCGATACTGCGTTTTGATGCCGAACACGGCTCGTGGCGGTGGAATCAGCCGCAAAATCACCAACGCACCTGACCGTAAAAAGCTCAAGGAAATTGCTGCGGAAATTGACGTTCCAACCGGTGCGGGTCTGATTATTCGGACAGCGGGTGCCAAGCGGACAAAATCTGAGATCAAGCGCGACTATGAATACCTGCAGCGCATGTGGGAGCAGATTCGCGAACTGACGCTGAAATCGATTGCGCCGGCGAAAATCTATGAAGAAGGCGATCTGATCAAACGGTCGATCCGTGATCTCTATAATCGCGAAATTGATGAGGTTCTGGTCGAAGGCGAAGGCGGTTATCGCATCGCCAAAGACTTCATGAAGATGATCATGCCGTCACACGCGAAGAACGTGAAACGGTACGAGGATGCGCTGCCGCTGTTTGCACGCTATCAGGTCGAAAGCTATCTGGCGGGGATGTTCAACCCGACCGTTCAGCTGAAATCGGGTGGTTACATTGTGATCGGCGTGACCGAAGCGCTGGTCGCGATTGACGTGAACTCGGGTCGGGCGACCAAAGAGGGCTCGATCGAGGAAACCGCACTCAAGACCAACCTTGAGGCCGCAGAAGAGGTGGCCCGCCAGCTGCGTCTGCGCGACCTGGCCGGTCTGATCGTCATAGACTTTATCGACATGGACGAGCGCAAGAACAATCTCGCCGTCGAAAAGCGTATGAAAGAACGGCTGAAAACAGACCGTGCGCGCATTCAGGTTGGCCGTATCTCGGGCTTTGGCCTTATGGAGATGAGCCGCCAGCGTCTGCGTCCCGGCATGTTGGAGGCCACGACTCAGCCATGCCCGGCTTGCCACGGAACGGGTCTGATCCGGTCGGACGACAACATGGCGCTGTCGATCCTGCGGCAGATCGAGGAAGAGGGTACACGCCGCCGTTCGCGCGAGGTGCTTGTTCGTTGCCCTGTCAGCATCGCCAACTTCCTGATGAACCAGAAACGCGAGCATATCGCACAGATTGAGGCCCGTTATGGCCTGTCTGTACGTGTTGAAGGCGACGTACATCTGGTCAGCCCTGATTTCTCGATGGAGAAATTCAAGACGGCAAGCCGGATCGTTCCCGAAGCCAGCGCGCCCGTTGTTTCAGTGGATGCGTCCCTGATGGATCTTGTCGACGCCAGCGAGGAAGAGCCGGTCGAAGAGGAAACCACCGTTCAGGCCGAAGAGGATGCCAAGCCCAAGCGCAAGCGTCGTCGCCGCCGTCGGAAAAAGAGCAATGGTTCTGACGAAACTCCTGAGGTGAACGCTGAAGAGGGTGACGCGGCGGCGTCCGAGGAATCGGATGAAGCCAAAACCGAAGCGGCGGATGACGCAAAACCCGAGGGTGAAGCATCTGAGCCTGCCGAAGAGGAAAAAGCAGCCAAGCCCAAGCGCCGCCGTGCACCGCGCCGTAAGAAGAAGGACGCGGAACCTGTTGAAGCTACGGAAGAAGTCGCTGCTGAAGCTGTTGTGAGCAAGGATGCCCAGGCCGCAAGCCCTGACGCACCGGCCGAGGAAACTGGTGTGACGGATGCACCTGTTGAAGCTCCTGTTGAAACCGCCGAGAAGGTTGAACAGGCCGAAGCGGTGGCAGAGCTGCCCACGCCCGAAGCGGAAAGCGTCGTTGAAGAAAAGGTTGAACCTGCAGAGGCCGAACAACCCGAACCTGTGGCCGAAGTGGCCGCAGAAGACCCGCAAGAACCAGCGGACATAATGGTTGAAGAAGCCCCTGAGCCGGTTCTGGAGGTCGTGGCCGAAGAACCGGAGCAGCCGGCCAAACCCAAGCGGCGTGGTTGGTGGTCACTGGGTCAGTAATAAGAAGAGGCGGGCCAAGTGCCCGCCTTTTTCTTTTGCCCGATCTTAGTGAGATTTCTGGATCAAATAGATCTGATGACCGTCCGCGTCTTCTTGCGACAGCAATTGGTGCCCACTCTCAGAGCAGAAATGCGGGACATCAATTATGGCGGCAGGATCATCTGCCAGCACGCGCAAAACGGCCCCCGCAGGCATGGATTTCAAACGCTTGCGCGCTTTGAGGACGGGTAGAGGGCACAACAGACCCAGCGCATCGAGTGTTTCTGACGGATTTGACATAAGGTTCAGATATTTCCACTTTGACGGGGTGTCCAGCGTGCAACCACGAGGATGTGACCGATTGGCCCCGTGACGTTGGCCGCCTCATACCATATGTGCTTGAACATGTTCGGAATAGATATCATAGACGCGGGCCTGCTGCCTGCCATGTTCATCGCGATGCTGGGCGGGCTGATCAGCTTTCTGTCGCCCTGCGTTCTGCCCATCGTTCCGCCGTACCTGGCTTATATGAGCGGTGTGACGATCAACGAAATGCAGGATGAGGCGAAAGCACGCCGCAAGGCAACCTTGGCCGCCCTGTTCTTTGTTCTGGGCTTGTCTACGGTGTTTTTGTTGCTGGGCTTCACCGCTTCTGCCTTCGGGGTGTTTGTCCTGCAGAACCAGGTGTTATTCGCAAAGATATCTGGTGCAGTGGTCATTGTCTTTGGCCTGCATTTTCTGAATGTCTTCCGCATCCCGTTTCTGGACCGCGAGGCCCGGATTGAGACTGGTGATTCTGGTGGATCAGTGTTTGGCGCTTATATCCTTGGTCTGGCCTTTGCGTTTGGCTGGACACCGTGCATTGGGCCGCAGCTGGGCGCAATCCTGTCGCTGGCCGCGTCCGAGGCCTCGGTCGCGCGGGGAACCCTATTGTTGGGCGTCTATGCTGCGGGCTTGGGTATTCCATTTCTGCTTGCTGCAATGTTCCTGAACCGGTCTATGTCGGTGATGAACCGGATCAAGCCTTACATGGGCACGATCGAAAAGGTGATGGGGGGCTTGTTGCTCTTCGTGGGCATCATGCTGATCACAGGGCTGTTCACTGAATTCAGCTGGTGGCTGTTAGAGACATTCCCGGCGCTGGCGAATTTCGGATGATCTGCTGATCTGACTTACCTTGACGCTTAGCCTGCGTTAACCTGCGCTGCAGAAGGTAAGGCCATGAGCAGTCAGAATAATCAACCTCGGGTGTGTAAACGCCGGGTATTCTATATTCCCGGCTATGACCCGATACCGCCGCGGCGGTATCGTGAGCTTTATCGTACCGAAGGCTCGCTGCAGGCGGAGATATCCGGTTATGAGATTTCGGTGTCCGCCAAGTCAGACGATGGCCCATATGGATGGCACGTCGCTTCCCGGCAGGATGATGATGAAGTTCAGGCCGATGTGAGTGTTTTGGTCTGGTCGGATCTGGTGCGTGACAGCATGTCCAACTCGATCCCGGCGACCTATCTGCAATTGGTGCAGACCGCATGGACCTATATGTCCTCAGGAACGCTGTGGCGCCTGATGCAGCTGCGCAAAGGACCGGTGATTGCCGCACTGTACCCGGTTGGAATGTTGGTGGCTCAACTGCTGTTGGCGATCTTGCTGGCCGGGGCCATGACATGGGTTTTGATGCCGTTTATCGATTGGCTGGGCGTAGTCCTGGCAGTTGGGGCCGCTTACGCTCTGATGCGCTGGTTTCGCCAGCAAGACGGCCAGCTTTTTGCCTATTACCTGATGCATGACTATGCCTATTCCGCAAAACTCAAAGGGGCGACGCCAGTTGAATTACGCAATCGCTTGCGTGCATTCGGTGCGTTGATCCAAGAGGCGCTGAATTCAGACGCAGACGAGGTGCTGGTCGTCGGGCATAGCTCAGGGGCCCATCTGGGTGTCAGCGTTCTGGCCGATGTTATCCGCGACAACAGTCAACGTGATAACGGCCCCGCGTTTTCGTTCCTGACATTGGGGCAGGTCGTGCCCATGGTGTCATTTCTACCCGAGGCGCAGGGTTTGAGGGCGGATTTGCAATTCTTGTCCACGCAGGAAGGCCTGACCTGGGTCGACGTCTCGGCCCCCGGCGATGGTTGTTCTTTTGCGCTGTGCGATCCGGTTTCTGTCAGCGGTGTCGCCACCGCCGAAAAGAAATGGCCTCTGGTTCTGTCTGCGGCCTTTACACAGACCCTGTCCCCCGAACGCTGGAAGAACTTGCGATGGAAATTCTTCCGCCTGCATTTCCAGTATCTCTGCGCCTTCGACAAGCCCGATCGGTATGACTATTTTCGCATCACTGCCGGGCCTCAAACCTTAGGTCAGAGGTTTGAGGGGCGGGCACCGTCGAAATCGCGGATGGATAAGCCGGTCTCAAAATACATCTCGGTGAAGGCATGACGCCGCCCAAGCCATCTTCGCGCCCTGATAAAGTATCGCTTTGGCGGTATCTGAGGTTGTTTCGCAAGGACATTCTGTCAGCCCAGCCCCAAAGGCTGTACCGCGCCTGGATGGCCGAATTTCGCACGCCGTTCTTTCGATCATACCTGGTAAATCAGCCAGAATTGATCGACACAGTTCTGAAAAAACGCCCTGATGACTTTCCCAAATCTAACCGCATAAGTGAGGGGCTGCGTCCGTTGCTGGGGGACTCTGTCTTCCTGACCAATGGGAACACCTGGAAGAGGCAGCGCAGGATCATTGATCCCGCGTTCGAAGGCGGCCGTTTGAAAGATACCTTTCCGGCGATGCACGCGGCTGGTCAAGCAGCGGTGGATCGGTTGCGTCCGCAGTCAGGTGGTGTCGTTGAGTTTGAAGAGGTCACCAGCCATATCGCGGCGGATGTCATCTTTCGCACCTTGTTTTCGGTGCCCATCGAACACGAAATTGCCTCTCAGGTTTTTGACAAGTTTCGCAACTATCAGCGTGAACAACCAATTCTGAACATTGCGGCCTTTTTCCCTCTGCCAAAATGGTTGCCGCGATTGCATTCAAGACGCACCAAAAAGAATGCAAAGGATATCAGGGCGCTAATCCGGCGTCTTACGGCGGGTCGGGCTGAACTGATCGCTCGTGGTGGTGCACCGGATGATCTGGCAACCAAGATCATGACCACGCGTGATCCCGAAACCGGGCGTGGGTTTGGCACGCAGGAAATGGTCGATCAGGTGGCGATTTTCTTTCTTGCCGGGCACGAAACCAGCGCGTCCGCACTGGCGTGGACGTTGTACCTGATGGCCATGTATCCCGAATGGCAGGACAGCCTGGCCGAGGAAGCTGCGGCGCTCGACACGCCCGATTTTTCTGTAATGTCGCGGCTAAAGCTTAGCCGGGATGTATTCCGCGAAGCGCTGCGGCTTTATCCGCCCGTGCCGATGATGGTACGCGAGGCGGCTTGCCCTGAACGTTTCCGGGACAGGGATGTCCCCGAAGGGTCGCAAATCGTGATCAGTCCGTGGCATCTGCATCGGCAGGAAAGGCTCTGGGAACGTCCCGACGAATTTGATCCGACCCGGTGGGGAACTGAGAATGGAAAGACCTGTCAGCGCAACGCGTACATTCCATTCTCGACAGGATCCCGCGTATGTCCCGGTGCCGGGTTCGCCATGATCGAGGGGCCGCTTTTGTTATCCATGCTGCTGCGACACTTCCGGTTCGAGTTGGTCGCGGGACAAACGCCCATTCCGGTCGCGCATTTGACCGTCCGATCGAAAGACGGAATTTGGTTGCGCTTGGTTGAGCGCTAACAAACTACCATCCTTTCACGCCTTGCTGTATGCGGTTTGAAATCGCGGAATCATATTGAACGGGAAAGTCTTATGTCATCAGCAGAACAGCGCGCACAAATGTCCAACGGCGCAGGATTCATCGCAGCATTGGATCAAAGCGGTGGCTCGACCCCCAAGGCGCTGGCGCTTTATGGCGTGGACGCATCTGAATACAGCTCGGACGAAGAGATGTTCGGTGAAATCCAGAAAATGCGCGCGCGGATCATTCTGGCGGATGATTTCACCAAGGACAAAGTGATCGGCGCGATTCTTTTCGAACGCACTCTGGGCGAGCAAATTGATGGTCAGAAGGTCGCCGACTATTTGTGGTCAGTGAAAGGCATTGTACCTTTCCTCAAGATTGACAAAGGCTTGGAAGACGAAGCGAATGGCGTTCAGATGATGAAACCCATCCCGGGTCTGGCCGCAACATTGGCCAAAGCCGATGGTGTTTTCGGGACCAAGGAGCGCTCGGTCATTCATGAGGCAAACGCCGAAGGCATCGCGGCGGTTGTTGCACAGCAGTTCGACGTTGCGCGTGAAGTCGTGGCTTCCGGAATGGTTCCGATTGTTGAACCTGAGGTGAACATCAACTCCGCCACCAAAGCCGAAGCCGAAGACATTCTGAAGGCTGAAATCCTGAAAAACCTTGATCAGTTGGCTGACGGACAGGACATCATGCTCAAGTTGACGATCCCTAACCAAGCTAACCTCTATGACGAATTGGCCGATCATCCGCGTGTTCTGCGCGTGGTTGCGCTGTCGGGTGGTTATTCGACGGAACAGGCCTGCGATCTGCTGGGCCAGAACGGTAAGATGATCGCGTCCTTCTCGCGCGCGTTGACCGAAGGATTGTCAAAAAAGCAATCAGATGCCGAGTTCAACGCGGCCTTGGGCGGAAACATCGACAAGATTTTCCGCGCGTCAATCTAAACACTATTGGGGTTTGGTGAATTCGCGGCGCAACTGCGCCGCTTTTTCACGCATGACGCAACCTTCGGCGTGATCATTCACCAGCCCCATTGCCTGCATAAAGGCAAACACGGTCGTCGGCCCGACAAACTTCCAGCCCCGTTTCTTCAGGTCTTTCGACAACGCCACAGATTCCGGCGACGTTGAAGCGGTTTGCGGGGTAGGCGGTGTATCCGCCTCGTACCGCCACACATATGCGGCCAGAGACGCTTCGGCAGCGACTAACTCTTGCGCGCGGCGTGCGTTGTTAATCACGGCCTCGATCTTTCCACGATGTCGCACAATTCCTGCATCTTGTAACAAGCGCTTTGTATCTGCATCATCAAACGCGGCTACTGTGTTGATATCAAAAGCTTTGAAAGCTTTCCGAAAGTTCTCGCGCTTGGACAGGATAGTGCGCCAGCTTAGACCGGATTGAAAGCTTTCGAGGCATAGCTTTTCGAACAGACGCTGGTCGTCACCAACCGGATACCCCCATTCCTGATCGTGATAGTCAAAGAACTCGGGCGCCGCCTGACACCACGCGCAGCGTGGTTTTCCGTCTGGCCCTAGAACTGTATCAACCACCGGCCTGTACTCCTTTTGTTCCTGATTACTGTAAGCGGTTTCAGGATGTCAGAGCAAGACTGATCTACTTGGATTGATACCAGTGTAGAATGAAAACCCGTATGGCCGATGCAAGTCCGATGTCCGGGTCACGCTCGACATCAATTTCGGCCGCCAGAGCGTTGATCGGTAGGTTTTTTTCCTTGGCAATGGTCCGGAACGCCTGCCAGAATTCATCTTCCAGCGATACGGATGTCCGATGGCCTTTCAGCGTCAGGGATCGTTTGACCGGGCGTCCGCTCATTTGTCCAACTTACGGCCTTCGTGGTCTTGGTTCAGCTTGTGTTGCTGCTTTTTTGCCAGATCCTTTTCGGCCTTGGTGCGGCCAAAAGCAACGGCATTTTGATCAGCGCGGGCCTTGTTTTCGGTCCGCACTTTTTCTTTTCGAAATTTGTTCAGATTGACCGGTTCCGTCATTGCGCATGTCTCACTTTGGTCAGACTATCGAACAATTCCGCACGGCTGTCATCTGAAAGGCATTCGACATTCACGGTGTCCAGAAAATCAGCCTGCGACGCAGTTGAGACCGTTGGTTGATCCGACAATGTGTCAAGGATTTGCCCGCCCAAATCCAACAGAGCGGGGCGTATTTCGGTCGTCAGATCCGCATAGTTTTCGGGAACAGAGGTTTGGTCTTCGGTCCACCGTTCAATCCAACAGGATTGAATCTCTTTCGCGGCTTCGATCTGCGCTTCGAAAAACAGCTGAGCGCTGTCCGGGTCAACGCCCGCAAGCGCTGCTTGTTCCAAGGTTTTGTCAATCACGACTTTTTCACGCTCAAGGTCTTCGACCGGGCGGTCATTGGCGTGTTTGAACGCAGCAACGTCCTGCATCCATTCCAGCCGAGAGTCGATCAGGTCGAACAGGTCAGCGTGAGCCGAGGTCGCTGTGCCCGCAATAAGCAGGCACAGGCAGGCAGGCTGACGCCACCCGATCACTTGGGGCCGATCATGTGCTCGGGCCGCACGACCGCATCGAATGTCTCCTCATCAACAAAGCCCAGCGCAATGGCCTCTTCCTTGAGGGTCGTGCCGTTCTTATGCGCCGTTTTGGCGACAGTAGTGGCGTTGTCGTAACCGATGGTCGGGGCCAGCGCCGTGACCAGCATCAGGGATTCCTTCATCAGCTTATCGATGCGTGGTTCATTGGCCTTGATGCCCAGCAGCATACGCTCGGTAAAGCTGTCGGTGGCATCACCCAGCAGCTGAATGGATTGCAGCAGATTGTACGACATCATTGGATTGTAGACGTTCAACTGGAAATGACCCTGTGAGCCAGCGAACTTCATCGCCGCATCGTTGCCTATTACATGCGCTGCCACCTGAGTCAGCGCTTCGGCCTGTGTTGGGTTCACCTTGCCGGGCATGATCGACGAACCTGGCTCATTTTCCGGCAGGATCAACTCACCCAAGCCAGACCGCGGGCCAGAGCCCAGGAACCGGATGTCGTTGGCGATTTTGTAGCAAGAGCCAGCAATAGTCGCCAGCGCGCCCGACAGGAAGACCATAGCATCATGGGCGGCAAGCGCTTCGAATTTGTTGGGTGCGGTAACGAAGGGCAGGCCGGTGATGTCAGCCATGTTCTTTGCGACGGCCTCATCCCAGCCATCATGCGTGTTCAGACCGGTGCCAACAGCTGTGCCGCCTTGTGCCAGTTCATAGATGCCGGGCATCGCGGCTTCGACCCGGGCGATACCCTGACGGATCTGGTGTGCATAGCCGCCGAATTCCTGTTCCAGGGTCAAAGGAGTCGCATCCTGAGTGTGTGTGCGGCCGATTTTGATGATACCTGCGAACTCTTTCGCTTTGGCTTCTAGCGCGGATGCAAATTTCTCAAGCCCGGGCAGCAATACGTCGCGCACGCTCATGGCGGTGGCGATGTGCATTGCCGTCGGGAAAGTGTCGTTCGACGACTGACCCATATTGCAGTGATCGTTCGGGTGCACAGGCTCTTTCGAGCCGATCACACCGCCCATGATTTCAATCGCGCGGTTTGCGATGACCTCATTCGAGTTCATGTTCGACTGAGTGCCAGAACCGGTTTGCCAAACGACCAGAGGGAAGTTGTCATCGAACTTGCCTTCAATCACCTCGCTTGCGGCCTGAATGACGGCATCGGCGATCTCAGCATCCAGCTTGCCGATGGCCTTATTCTCCATCGCACAGGCCTTTTTGATGACGCCCAGCGCACGCACGATAGCGACGGGCTGCTTTTCCCAGCCGATCGGAAAGTTCATGATCGAGCGTTGAGTCTGTGCACCCCAATATTTGTCGGCGGGAACTTCCAACGGGCCAAAGCTGTCGGATTCGGTGCGGGTCTGGGACATCGGTCACTCCGTCTAGTATGCAGTCGTATGCCGTTTACCCGTGACGGCGTCATCGCGCAATCGGCCAGTTGCGCGCACCATAAGCGTAAGCCGACCAAAGGTATAGGCGTTGGGGTGGCGCATTTTCTTTGATACACAGGTACTAGGACCATTGTGTGCGCCTGTGACTGGGGTAGAATAGCAAGATCAAAACGCTGGAGGGTCAGGTGCTGCAATTTAACCGGGTTAATCCGCTGCGGCTTATCGCATTCGCGGTGGGTGCCGTATTCTGGCTTGTCTTTGCCAATCTTCAGGCCCAGGCCGGGGACATCACGCCCTTTATCGGGGATTACGTCGGTTCAGCCAATTTAGTTGACGATGATGGTACCGAAACCCCACGCGATATGAGCGTTTCGATCCATGAAACCAAAGAAGGGTTCAACGTCAGTTGGAAGACCACGACCTATAAGCCGGATGGCCGGGTCAAAGATCAATCCTTCTCGATCGATTTCAAGCAATCTGACAGGTCCGACGTGTATTCAGCGGCGATGAAGCGCAATGTGTTTGGTCACGAGGTCCCCCTGGACCCGATGCAGGGTGAACCGTTCGTCTGGGGCCGGATCGAGGGCGAGACACTGACGGTGTTTTCGTTGTTCATTGATGAAAACGGTGGCTATGAATTGCAGCAGTTCGATCGCACGCTGGCCGACGGTGGGCTTAACCTGTCTTTTTCGCGGTTCCGTAACGGGGTTAAATCCCGCTCGGTCGATACGTTCCTCGAAAAACAGTAAACCCCGCGAGAGGCGGGGTTTGTAAGTCTGAGCCTACTTTCTGAAGCTGTCCAGTGAAACGACATCCGCGTCTTGCTGGACCGGCGTTTCCTCAACCTCAATCGATTCTTCGACGATATGGGTCGCAACATCTTCTTCGTCTTCCGGACTTTCGAAACGCAGTCCGAATTCAACCGACGGATCCACGAAGGTTTTGATCGCATCATACGGAATATAAAGCGGTTCTGGAGCGTCACCGAAATTCAGCGTGATCGCGAAACCGTTGTCGCCGACATCAAGGTTTTCGAACCAGTGCTGCATGACGACCGTCATTTCTTCGGGGTAGCGTTCGCGCAGCCAGTCGGCCAGTTCTACTCCGTCCTGCCGTGTGTCGAAGGTGATGAAGAAATGATGCGCCCCAGGCAGACCGTTTTCAGAAACGTTGGTCAGAACCTTCTGAATGAGGCCGCGCATGGCGGTGTGCATCAGGGTTCCATAGTCAATGTCCTGCGACATGTTTCATCCTCAAAAGTGGTTATCTCAAGCATAGGGGATTCGTTCGGAAACGAAAGACCGGGAGTTGGTGGATTGTTCAAAGAAAATGAAATCCTACTCCGGCCATGGCCATCAGGGCCAAGGTCATTCCCATGCCGAATTTTAGCTTGAATATCAACACCCCGGCCATGAATGTTAAAAGCAGCGCTTTTATGTTCAATGTTGCAAGTTCGGGCCATGGGATGGTTAGGGGTCCCCATGCCAATTCCGGGATTGTTCCGAAAAGAACGTTAAGAGCAAACCACACGGAAAGGTTGAGAATCACACCGACAACCGCCGCCGTTATCCCGTGCAGGGCTGCGGACAGCCGTGGACGGGCGGCCAGTTGGTCCAGATAAGGTGCGGCAAGGAAGATCCACAGGAAACACGGAACAAACGTGGCCCAAAGGGCCACCGCACCAGCGGCAAGTGCTAAAGGGATCCCGCCTGAGATCTGCCCTGTCAGCATGGCCACAAACTGTGTGACCAGGATCAGAGGACCGGGTGTCGTCTCCGCCAGCCCCAGCGCATCAATCATCTGATCCGTGCTGATCCACTGATATTTGTCCACGACGGTTTGGGTCATATATGCCAGAACCGCATAGGCGCCGCCGAACGTAACAACTGCCAGGCGGGCGAAAAACCACCCGAGATCGCTCAGCAATTTCTGACCAGTAACGCTCAGCAACACCAATGGGCCAAGCCATAGGGTCAGCCAGATTGCACAGGTGCGCAGCGGGCGCGTCGCACTTGGGGCAGGGGGCGTTTGGGCGGTGTTGGCCTCACCCTTGAAGCTCAGATACCCCCAAAGCGCTGCAGCCAGAATGATCAAGGGAAAAGGCAGGTTAAAGGCAAAGATTGCGACAAAGCCCAATCCGGCGATTGCCCGGTGCTCCACGTCGGTCAGGGCTTTGCGTGACAGGTTTCTAAGCGCCTGAAGAACAATGATAATGACCGTTGCCTTCACCCCAAGAAAAGCGGCCTGAACCAGTGGCAGGTCCCCGAAAGCTGCGTAAAGCCCAACCAATACAGCGATGATCAGCGCGCCAGGGATGACGAACAGGCCGCCAGCGATCAACCCTCCGGTCACGCCGCGCAGCCGCCAGCCGGCATATGTGGCAAGTTGCATGGCCTCGGGACCAGGCAATAGCATGCAAAGAGACAGCGCCCGCAGATACGATTGTTCGTCCAGCCACGGACGTTTTTCCACCAATTCCTGATGCATCAGTGAGATTTGCGCCGCAGGCCCCCCAAAGGACAAAAGCCCGATGCGACCAAAGATACGGACCAGCTCCGATAGGGTCGGGGTCATGATTTGCGATCCATTGGCCAGTCGTGTTGTTCTTCAAACCCGTCGCGCGCCCAGCGATACAACGCATCGTACAGATACATTCCTGCATCAAGGTTTTCGTGATCGTCACGGTATTGCCGGGACAACCCGACAGAGACAGCAAGCAACCCGGCGGCTTCTGGTGCGAGTTCATGGCGATTGGTGTCTGCGGCCCTAACGATCGTTGCAAGCCGATCCAGCGCGGGCGTGTGCAGTGCGAATTCGTCCAGCATGGTGTCAAAGGTGCATTTGTCTTGCCGGTGGCTCCAATGAGCGCCTTCGATGTCAAAAGGGGTCGCGTCAAATATTGCAGCGGTGGCGTCGACTTCCGACGGGGCAACAAACAGGAACCGGGCTTTTGGGTCCACAAACCGCCGGATCAGCCAAGGGCAGGCGATGCGATCGATCTTTGGTCGGTGCCGGGTCACCCAAAGGGAACCTTTGGGCTGCATCGACAACGCTTTCGCAGGCACACGCGGAGCGTCCGGCATGTCTCGCCACGCAAACATGCCGCCCTCCAGATACTCGGCCTGCACACCTTCGCCCCGCAACAAAGAAACGACGGCTTGGCTGAGCTTTTTGCCTTTCTGGCAAATTACGACTGCAGGTCGGTCACCGATCAGGTTGACCAGCCCTTCGATATCCTTCGCAGGATGGCGTATAGAGCCTGGGATAAGATAGGGGTCAGCCTCAAAATCCGCATCCATACAGATGTCAATCAGTATGGGGGATTGCGGCGTGCCGATCAGTCTTAACAATTGCTTTGGGGTGATCGAGTTTGGTGCGGGCACAGCATGTCTCCTGGTTTTGTCGGATACATGCGAAACTTGGGCTGACGCCTCACGGGGTGTTCGCAATCTTACCCCATGGCACTTGCTACCGCGTAAGCGCTGAGGGGGTCAAGATTGCTTATATGGTCAAGCCCAATCCAGCCTTTGACCGGTCATACACACAGGCAATGTGTCCTGCGGGAACTGGCCGAGCTGTTCGAAGAGTGAGATGAAATCGAACTGGTTATACGCTTCAACCATGCGCCCGTTTTTTATCCGCCCCATGAC
This sequence comes from Ruegeria sp. CDSA034, assembly GCF_059612275.1. Lineage (NCBI taxonomy): Bacteria > Pseudomonadati > Pseudomonadota > Alphaproteobacteria > Rhodobacterales > Roseobacteraceae > Ruegeria > Ruegeria sp. CDSA034. The sequence goes on along the minus strand of NZ_JBXWQH010000001.1, from coordinate 257,041 downwards.
GCTGCCCGTGGCTTGAAGCGGGGCACCATTATCGGCGCGCGTTGTGCGCAGGTGAATGATGGCGGATACCCAATCGCCGTTTTCGATGATTTTGGGCATATCGACCTGAATGTCCCCAAGGATATGGCGAAAGGCCATGACCAGATCCCGGAAATCATCCGCACCGACCTGCATTTCCGGAATAAGCCCTTCAGCCATGGCTTCGGGGGCGAAATATTGGTCAATCGCGTCGGTATTGCCGTTTTCCCAAACCTCGGAATACCACTCTCTGAGTAGATCTGCGTGCGACATCCCAGCTCTCCTTATTCTGCTGGGGTAAGCATGAGACCAAATAGTGAAAAAACTCTGAACATGAACATGCTCAGCGAAAAACTCAGACTTTAAGTGGAAGGTGCAGGTTTCTGTTGCCAGGTACCTGCGAACCCCGCCTTACGCGGCTAGGCGCAAGGGCTTAAGTTTCGGTCTTGCTACTGCTTACGCAGCAACTGCAACCGGAGCACGATTGTCATTTGCAATTGTACTTTTCGGGCCGATACGGTGGCACCCCGCCGAGACAAAGCTAACCCCTTTAGACGTTCGTCGATCCTATTTCGGCCCCATGATCCCCAAATGAAGGATGTTGGTGGAGCCGCCGGGTACCGCCCCCGGGTCCGATCCGCTTATTACGAGCGCGTTTATGTCCATAGTCCCGAAGGACATACCCTATATAGGTGAGCCAGCGGCCGGATGCAAACCGGGAATCTTGCCGGGCGTTGGAAATAATTACAGTGGGTTAGGCGGCCCTATTGATGTTGGCCAGTATCAGCCAAAGTGCAAGAACCAGTTCGATTCCACCAAAAGTAGCCGCTTTGACCAGTGGTGGGTTGTCCAGATAAACCGAAACAAACCGGCCCAATGCTGCGCCCGCGTAGACAACCCCCAGCATGGCGTAGGCCATCGGGTTGTTGAGGAACAAAACAGCCACGCCAGTGACGACGAAAAGACCGCCGACCGAAGCACGCATCTCGCTCAGCCCCATGTTGCTGTTGGTGGTGCTCAGATCCAGCGCGCCCAAGGTAAAGCTGGGCGCCAGAAATCCGAATAGGCCGAACCCAATGGTCATGAGGGCTGCAATCACGTTCCAAGCGGTGGTCATTTCATTTTCCTTACACCGGATTACGTCGCTGCTGCGCCACGTCTTGCGCCAATTGTCTTGTGTAGCTCTCAAGCTCAACTAGCGTCGCGTCCACTTTGGTCGAGTCGCGGTCTTCCAGCGCGTCGGCGATCTGATTGTGGAAGGCAATAATTGCTTCCCGGGACCGCGCTGTGAAAGTGATCATGTTCATCAGCGGCTGCATGGCTTCGACCGCGCCGGCCAGTTGATAAGACAGTACGGGATTGCCGGCACCATCAACCAGCGCCCGGTGAAACGCCACGTCCGAGGCGCAGAATGCCTCATCCGTCAGGCCGGGTTGGGATTGGCGGTGAACTTCGGCTCGCATGGTGGCCAACTGATCCGCTGTACGGCGCTGTGCGGACATGGCGGCGCAGGCGCGTTCGAGAGCGAAGCGCGCTTCGCAGGCGGTGTCGAAACTGACTGCATTCATCGACAGTAGCAGGGTCGAGGTCGTGATCTGTTGGGAATACGCGCCCTCGAAACTTAACCGGTTCACAAATGCACCACCGCTTGCACCACGTTGCGTGCGGATCAGGGATTGCGCCGCAAGACGCTTCAAAGCCTCGCGCACGGTTGGGCGAGACACCTGGAATTGCTCGGACAATTCCGCCTCGGAGGGCAAACGTTCATCCACGATCAATTCGCCCGAGATGATTGCGTCACGAATGGCCTGAGCGATCTGCGCGGACAGATCAGCAGGTTTTTTTGGGTCGATTTTCATATTCCGGGGACCGTCGGTGAATTTTTATTTGTCTGACATTTAAAAGTCTGACATTTGAAAAGCAAGGACTGAGTCGGGAGGAGCGCGTGAGTCGCACAGTTCTACGCACTGCATTTTGGCTGGGGTTTTATGCCCTGATCCTGTCCGCGTGGTGGGTCATGTTCACCATGAGCCGCGACATGGATCTGGATTGGATCGGTCGCCCCGGCCCAATGGGTCAGGCCATGGCGGCCATGGACCCGCGCATGGACATGTATATGCCCATGGCCGAGTTTGGCCCGCTGTTCTGGATGTGGGCAATCATGATGGCGGCTATGATGCTGCCGACGCTCGTGCCGACGTTGCGCAGTTATGACGATCTGATCCGCAGCGCCAATGGCTCGCGCGCAGGTTGGTTGGGTGTTCTGTCCGGGTATCTGGTCGTCTGGGTTGGCTTTGCAGCTTTGATCACCTGTGTTCAGTTGGCGCTGTTGTTTGGTGGTGTCGTGGACATGCTGGGCATTGGCAGATCCGGATATTTCGCGGGCGGCTTGATGATCGCCGTTGGCGCATTTCAGTTCACCCGCGCGAAAGAGGTCTGCCACGGCGTCTGCCATGCCCCCATGACCTATTTTCTGGGGAACTGGAAAACCGGGTTCACTGGAGGATTGCGCATGGGGCTGGGACTGGGCGCATTCTGTGTGGGCTGCTGCTGGGGCTTCATGGCGCTTGGTTTTGTTGGCGGTGTCATGAGCCTGTTGTGGATGGGTCTCGCGACCCTGTTCATGGTTTTGGAGAAACTACCCCAGATCGGGCACGCAGTGACCCGACCGATGGGATTTGCATTGATTGCGGGCGGTCTTGTTCTGCTCGTCTATCCAATAAGCTACGGAGGATAAGCCTATGGCTAAGAACAGAAAACCCGAGGCCGACAAGCTGCCGATAAGTCAGCGCATTGATAGCCGTATGCCCAATCCCAAGCGGCGCGAGATGAGCCCGACAGATTGGGCAATCAAAGGCGAATTGATCCTGAACTGCTCGTGCGATGTATTCTGCCCCTGCGTGGTATCATTGGGCGCGCATCCTCCGACCGAGGGACATTGCCACGCGTGGATGGGAATTATCGTTGATGAGGGCCACTATGAAGGCGAAGACCTGTCCGGACTGAATGTCGGGCTGCTGGTCGATATTCCGGGCCGAATGGGTGAAGGACAGTGGAAAGTGGCCGCTTATGTCGATGAGCGTGCCAGCGGCAAGGCCTACAACGGGCTGTTGCAAATCTTCAGCGGTCAAGCGGGCGGGACCACCGGTTTGTTTACCATGCTGGTCAGCGAGATTATCGGGGCCGAGCGCGCTCCGGTTCAGATTGAGCGCGACGGCACCAAACGTCGCATCGCGATCGGCCGCAAAATTCAGGGTGAGATTGAGATGCTGGGCGGCAAGGACCCCGAGCATCCGGTCATGGTGTCAAATTCGAAATATTGGATGGGTCCGGACATCATCGTGGCCCGCGGCACCAAGTCCAAGGTACGCGACTACGGCCGTGTCTGGGACTTTGGCGGTAAATCTGCCGAAATTTGCCCAATTGACTGGCATGGGCCAAAGTGATGATCACCGCCGCCTATGCGCAAGAAATGGCCCGATATAATCACTGGCAAAACAGCCAGTTGAAGGGGTTTCTTGCCGCACTTTCGAATGAGGAACTGACCCGCGAGCGCGGAGCGTTTTTTGGTTCGATACTGGGCACGGCAAATCATTTGCTTTGGGGGGACTGGAAATGGATGTCGCGGTTTGACAAGGGGCAAGGTCCCGGCGGCGGTATCCCGGAAAGCCCGTCACTGTGCATCGATCTGGCAGAATGGTTGCCGCTGCGCGATCAGATTGACCAGCGGACAACCCAATGGGCCGCGTCCTTGAATGACGAGGACCTGCGCGGCCCGTTCACATGGTTCTCGGCCGCCAAAGAAGCCGATGTCACGAAACCGTATGCGCAATGCGTCATTCATTTTTTCAACCACCAAACACATCACCGGGGCCAGCTTCATCAGATGCTGACTGAGACGGGTTCGGCCGCTCCGGTGAGCGATCTGGTTTTTCTGCCTGAGGAGGCTTAAGTGGCTCAGATCTCACTCTCGCGTCGCCTGCGCCGAACACCTTTTTCGGATGGTGTCGAAGCTGCTGGGGTTAAAGGATATACGGTCTATAACCGTATGTTATTGCCCACTGTTTTCGAATCCGTCGAAGCAGACTACCGGCACTTGAAAAGCCATGTGCAGGTTTGGGATGTCTCATGTGAACGGCAGGTCGAACTGCGTGGGCCGGATGCCGCGCGGCTGATGCAAATGCTGACGCCACGGGATCTGCGGAGGATGCTGCCCGGTCAGTGCTTTTACGTTCCCATTGTCGATGAAACAGGGGGAATGCTGAATGATCCTGTGGCGGTGAAGCTCTCGGAAGATCGGTGGTGGATTTCGATTGCCGACAGTGACTTGCTGCTTTGGGTCAAGGGCATTGCCAACGGATACCGTCTGGATGTGCTGGTCGACGAACCCGATGTGTCTCCGCTGGCGATACAGGGGCCGAAGGCGGATGACCTGCTGGCCCGTGTCTTTGGCGACCGTGTGCGTGACATTCGCTTTTTCAAGTTCGACAAGTTCGAGTTCGAGGGGCGTGAACTCGCAATCGCACGGTCTGGTTATTCCAAACAAGGTGGTTTCGAAGTCTATGTCGAGGGTTCGGACATCGGTATGCCCTTGTGGAATGCGCTGTTTGCGGCGGGCGAAGACCTGCACGTCCGCGCGGGCTGTCCCAATCTAATCGAACGGATTGAGGGTGGGTTACTGTCATACGGCAACGACATGACCGACGACAACACCCCTCACGAATGCGGTTTGGGCAAGTTCTGTAACACCCATACGGCAATCGGTTGTATTGGCCGAGACGCTCTGCTGCGCGTGGCCAAGGAGGGCCCGGTGCAACAAATCCGTCCGATTGCAATCGACGGCGACGCTGTACCACCATGCGACCGCCCTTGGCCGGTAGTGGCTGCAGGCAAGCGGATTGGCCAGATTACGTCGGCCGCTTGGTCCCCGGATTTCAACACCAATGTTTCAATTGGAATGGTCAAGCTGAGCCATTGGGAACCCGGCACACGGATCGAAATTGAAACACCGGACGGAATGCGTGGCGCAACCGTGCGGGATAAATTCTGGATTTGAACGACATATCTCGGATCAGCACTGGCTGGTGACTGATTGAAAAGAAAGGAAAGTTAAATGTTCAATGCGTTGGTAATGGATAAGGACGAAGACAGCGGACTGGCAAGCGCTTCGGTCAAACAGCTTTCCGTTGGGGATCTGCCTCATGGCGAAGTGACAATCGCTGTTGAGTATTCAACCGTGAACTACAAGGACGGCCTTTGTATGTCGCCGAAGGGCGGCGGGCTGGTGCGCAGCTATCCGCACGTGCCCGGCGTTGATTACAGCGGCACGGTCGAGGCGTCCTCGGACGATCGCTATAAGCCGGGCGACAAGGTCGTTCTGACCGGCTGGCGCGTGGGTGAAGCGCATTGGGGCGGATATTCCCAAAAAGCCAACGCCCTGGCCGACTGGCTGGTTCCCTTGCCCGAAGGTCTGGACACGCGTCAGGCCATGGCAGTGGGCACGGCCGGTTTCACAGCGATGTTGGCGGTTATGGCACTTGAGGATCAAGGCATGCAGCCGGGACATGGTCCAGTGCTAGTCACCGGGGCCGCTGGCGGTGTTGGTTCGGTTGCGACCGCCATTCTGGCCAATTTAGGTTATGAGGTGGCTGCCGTGACAGGTCGACCAGAGGCGGGTGAATATCTGAAATCACTCGGCGCCACCACGATTGTCCCACGCGAGGATCTCAATGAAACCGTAAAACGCCCGTTGGAAAGCGAGTCCTGGGCCGGGTGCATTGACGCAGTGGGGGGCGAGATGTTGGCCCGTGTACTGGGGCAGATGAAATATGGCGCCTCAGTCGCAGCCGTTGGTCTGGCCGGAGGGGCAGGGCTGCCCGCAAGCGTCATTCCGTTCCTGTTGCGCGGTGTCAACCTGCTGGGCATCGATAGTGTGATGCAGCCCTATGACAACCGGGTTCGCGCCTGGCAACGCGTCGCAACCGACCTGCCGATGGACAAGCTTGAGGCAATGGTTCATCCCGCGACGCTGAGCGATCTGCCTCAATTGGGTGCGGATATCTTAAAAGGGCAGGTCAAAGGCCGTGTTGTTGTCGATGTAAACGCCTGATTCCTATGCACATGATCGAACCGGCTGACATCAATGTTGGCCGGTTCAGTTGCCATTGAAAGAACCCGAAAATGCCAGAAACACCTCTGGTCATTGGCTCAATTCCGGATCATCATTGCTATACATCCCAATTGCGATGGACTATGAGCCTTGCAAACATCACCTGAAGACGGGGAGTGAGCAGCATGTCTGACGATTTTGAACTAGACACCGACGATCTGAAGCGCCGTATGGATGGCGCCATGGGCAACCTTAGAACTGAATTCGCTTCACTACGAACAGGCCGTGCGTCGGCGTCGATGCTGGAACCAGTTATGGTTGATGCCTATGGGTCGATGACCCCAATCAATCAGGTCGGTACCGTAAACGTCCCCGAACCGCGTATGGTGACGGTGAATGTTTGGGACAAAGGCCTGGTGGGCAAGGTTGAAAAAGCGATCCGTGAAAGCGGTCTGGGCATCAACCCCCAGCTGAACGGCACCATCATCATGCTGCCGATCCCTGAATTGAACGAAGAACGCCGCCGCGAGCTGGGCAAGGTTGCCGGGCAATATGCCGAGCACGCCCGTGTTTCGATCCGTAACGTCCGTCGCGATGGCATGGACCAGATCAAGAAAGCCAAGGCTGACGGCATGTCAGAAGACGATCAGAAGTTCTGGGAAAGTGAAGTCCAGGACCTGACCGACCAGATGATCAAGAACGTAGACGCCGCGCTTGAAACCAAGCAGGCCGAGATCATGCAGGTCTGAGCCCGCATTATGCCTGACACAACTCAACCCTCACCCGCTATCGGGCCACGCCACGTAGCCATCATAATGGATGGGAACGGGCGTTGGGCGCAGGCGCGCAACCGGCCCAGGCTGTTTGGGCATCAGGCCGGTGCCCGGCGGGTACGAGAAGTGGTTGAGGCCTGTCCGGAATTGGGCATCAAGTATCTGACCGTCTTTGCCTTCTCGACCGAGAATTGGAAACGGACCCAGGTGGAAGTCGCCGGCTTGATGAGCCTGTTTCGACGGTACATCATCAAAGAAGCACGCAACTTGACCAAAGCCGGTGTGCGCGTACGCTTTATTGGTGATCGGGTTCGGCTGGATTCCAAGCTGACCGAACTGATGGACACTTTAGAGGCTGCAACTCAACACAACGATCTGGTGCATCTGACCATTGCGTTAAATTATGGCGGGCGGGATGAAGTTGCCCGGGCGACCAAACGGTTGGCGCGTGACGTCGCCGAAGGCCGCTTGCGCCCCGAAGATGTGGACGAGGAAACCCTGCCCAAGTATTTGGATACACATGTTCTTCCCGATCCGGATTTGGTGATCCGGACCAGTGGCGAAGCCCGTATATCCAACTTTCTTTTGTGGCAATCGGCCTATTCGGAATACGAATTCATCGACACGCTCTGGCCCGACTTCACCTCGGCCGAGCTGGAACGGCTGTGCCGAAACTTTGGAAGCCGTGACCGGCGGTTCGGAGCGGTTCCGGCATGAGCGAGGGCCGATGGTCTGACCTAACCGCCCGTGTTCTGTCTGCTGCGGTGCTTGTGTGCATCGGCTCGGTCGAAGTGTGGCTGGGCGGCCTGTGGTTCGAAGCCTTTATCGCAATCGCCTGCGGATTGATGACTTGGGAACTGGTGCGGATGATCGATCCGGACCGCAATGGTGTGGCGATCCAGTTGGGCATCCTCACCGGTGTTGCTGTCGTTCTTAGCTATCATCTTCCGCCGCTTTATACGCTGCCATTCCTGTTTGCGCCGGCCTTGGTCGGAGCAGGGCAGATCAGTCGATCCAAGGGGATCTACGCGCTTTTCGCTTTCTGGATTGCTGCATCGGGTCTGGGCTTCATCTCAATCCGCGAAAACATGGGGTTCGGCTGGATGGTCTGGCTTATCTCGGTGGTCGTGGCAACGGATGTTGCAGGATACTTTGTTGGCAAAACCTTTGGCGGCCCTAAGTTCTGGCCTAAGGTCAGCCCAAAGAAAACATGGTCGGGCACCGCAGGCGGGTGGGCAGCAGCAGCTTTGGTTGGCACGATCTTTGCCGTTCATGCCGGCTTTGGCGTCATGTTTGTGGTAATTTCGGTGCTTGCGTCGATGGCCAGCCAGGCCGGGGACATTGTCGAAAGCGCAACAAAGCGCAAATTTGCGGTCAAAGACAGCTCGAACCTGATACCAGGTCATGGCGGGTTTCTGGATCGCTTTGACGGCATGATGGGCGCGGCCCTGTTCGTTTTGATAGCCGGGATTCTCTATTCCCCCGGAGCGATGTGATATTCCCCCGGAGCGATGTGATGCGCAAAATCTCAATCTTCGGCGCGACCGGATCAATTGGGCAAAATACGATTGATCTGATTGATCGCGACCCCGCGTCCTATGACGTCGTCGCTCTGACGGGCGGGGCGAATATCGAAAAGCTGGCGGAAGATGCCCGGCGTTTGAACGCCGATGTGGCAGTTACGGCCTATGAAGACCGGTTGGATGATCTGCGCACGGCCCTTGCGGGCTCGGGCGTCAAAGTGGCCGCTGGTCAAAATGCGCTGACGGAAGCTGCTGCACGGCCTGCCGATTGGGTTATGTCGGCCATTGTGGGCGCCGCCGGTCTGGAACCGGGCCTTGAAGTGCTCAGGCAGGGCGGCACGTTGGCGTTGGCCAATAAGGAAACGCTTGTCTGCGCCGGTGCGTTAGTTCTTGAGACGGCCAAAGCGAACAATGCGCGTCTTTTGCCGGTCGACAGCGAACATTCAGCCGTATTTCAGGCGCTTGTCGGCGAGGATATGTCTGCGGTCGAGCGTATCATTATCACCGCAAGTGGCGGCGCGTTCCGCGATTGGCCACTGAGCAAGCTAGCGCATGCAACAGTCGAGCAAGCCTCGAGCCATCCGAACTGGGATATGGGGCAGCGGATCACAATCGACAGCGCGTCAATGTTCAACAAAGCGCTGGAGCTGATTGAAACCAAAGAATTCTTCGGCGTGTCTCCGGATCAGATCGAAGTGCTGGTGCACCCGGAATCCATCGTGCATGCCTTAGTCGGGTTCCAGGACGGCGCTGTCATGGCCCATATGGGCGCCCCGGATATGCGCCATGCCATCGGGTACGCTCTCCACTGGCCCGACCGGAAGGGTTTGCCGGTCGAACGGTTGAACCTTGGCAAACTTGGGCAACTGAAGTTCAGTGAACCCGATGAGGCGCGGTATCCCGCGCTGCGCTTGGCGCGCGCCGTGATGGAACGCGGCGGCCTGTCAGGTGCTGTGTTCAACGCCGCCAAAGAACGGGCGTTGGATCGGTTCGTCGCGCGCGAAATAGGTTTCCTTCAGATGGCCGACATAGTCGAGGCCGTTCTGGACAGATTCGAGGCCGCAGGTGGCCTTATTGATGCCCCTTTAACTCTTGATAACGTGCTGCAAACGGACCATTTGGCACGTACATGGGTAGATGACATCGTCATCCAACGAGCAGGATAAAATTTTGGACGTACTTTCTCTGATCCCTCAGTTTGGCAATTTGCTGTACACGATCATTGCCTTTGTCATCGCACTTTCGGTGATCGTCGCGGTGCACGAGTACGGCCATTACATCGTTGGACGTTGGTCCGGTATCCATGCCGAGGTGTTCTCGGTTGGGTTTGGCCCGGTTCTCTGGAGCCGCATCGACAAACGCGGCACGCGATGGCAGATCGCCGCACTGCCTTTTGGTGGGTATGTCAAATTCCTGGGCGATGCGAATGCGGCGTCGGGCAAAGACGAAGCCGCGATGGAGGAAATTACCGAGCAGAGCCCGGAGGATTTGCGCCGCACTATGCATGGGGCACCTCTTTGGGCCCGGTCGGCCACAGTTGCAGCAGGTCCGGTTTTCAATTTCATCATGTCAATCCTGGTGTTTGGTCTGATTTTCCTGACCCAGGGTGTGACTAAGGACCCACTGACCGTCGGGACCTTGCACCCTTTACCCGGCACTGTTCAGCAATTGCAGGACGGTGACGAAATCGTCGCCATTGGCGGCGTCGCGGTGCCCGATTTTGACGAGGCGGGCGCGTGGACTGACTTTGTTGACGCGTTGCCGGTGGAACCGGTGCTGGATTATACGGTCATCCGCGATGATCAGACCATGGATGTGACCGGTCCCTGGCTGTTTCCGCCCCTGATTCAGCAGGTTACGCCTCGTAGTGCAGCCATGGATATCGACCTTAAGCGTGGTGATGTCATCACGTCGGTCAATGGGGACCCGATCTTTGCATTTGATCAGTTGAAAGAGCATGTCGAAGGTTCCGACGGGAAAGTTCTGTTGCTGAATGTCTGGCGCGACGGGGCAGATCTTGAGTTCGCACTTGCCCCGCGCCGTACGGACGAACCGCAGTCAGAAGGCGGCTTTGTTACACATTGGCGCATCGGTATCGTTGGCGGGATGATGCTGGAACCCGCGACCGAGGCGGCCGGAGTTCTTGAATCCATTTCGGGTGGTGCGCGTCAAACCCTGCGCATCATAGACGGGTCGCTGTCGGGTATCTGGCACATGGTTACGGGGGCCATCAGCACCTGCAACATGTCCGGCCCGATCGGTATTGCCGAAACCTCGGGGGCGATGGCCAGCCAAGGTGCGCAAAGCTTCATCTTCTTTATCGCTGTGTTGTCTACGGCTGTCGGGCTGTTGAACCTGTTTCCGATCCCGGCACTGGATGGCGGGCATCTGGTGTTCTACGCCTATGAGGCCGTGGCAGGTAAACCACCAAGCGATGGCGTACTGAAGGTTCTGATGGGGGTAGGGATATCGCTGATCCTTGGCCTGATGATCTTTTCCGTGTCCAACGATCTGTTCTGCTGATTGTGGTGATATGCGCCAACAAAAGCCGCAATTTCGCCCCAATCCGCGCTTAGTTTGACTGCGTCTAAATTTTTGTGTCAGAGGCTCAAATGACAAAGACGCTGCGGAAATCTTTTCAGAGTTTTAGTTTCCTGTTCATGCTGAACTGGGACTTTCTGTTGTTTTTCGGCGCGACGGCGCTGGCGATTGGTGGCTGGGCTGTCGTAGTCAGCATGTGATTCTCGCCACAATTTGAATACAACTTGCAGCGGCCCACTGGGCCGCTTTGTGTTTTCGTCTTTTGACAAGGAAACTTAATCTCGCTACTCAACAATAAAGTCCTAAAATTCTGGGTAGAGAAAAAAATGACTGATAGGCGAGGCGCAGGCACATCCTGCGGGGGGCAGAAGCCAACAAACAAGATTTTGTGGCAGACGCTACGTATTTTTTCCTTTGTAATTATAGCTAGCTTTACCTTCTTGCCGGAGGTTGCGCGCGCGCAAAGCTACACCATCAATTCGTTCGATGTTGAGGGCAACAGACGGATCGAAAGTTCGACAATTATTGCCCGGACTGGAATTCAGCCAGGCCAGACTGTGACTGCCGGACAGTTGAACGATGCGTTTCAGCGTTTGCTTGACAGTGGTGTTTTTGAGACAGTTGAGCTGACGCCGCGCGGGAACACTCTGGTGATTGAAGTCGAAGAATATCCGACGATCAACCAGATCAGCATCGAAGGCAATCGTCGCGTAAAAGACGATCTTCTGCTTGAGGCCATCAATTCTCAGCCCCGCCGGGTTTTCACACCACAGCTTGCCGAAGCGGACGCGGATCAGATCGCTGAAATCTATTCAGCGCAGGGCCGCGTTTCCGCGACCGTCATCCCACGCATCATTCGCCGTAGCGACAACCGCGTCGATCTTGTCTTTGAAATTGCCGAAGGCACCACGATCGAGGTCGAGCGTGTCAGTTTCGTCGGCAATCGGGCATACTCGGATCGCCGCTTGCGCCGGATTCTTGAGACAAAGCAGGCCAACATTCTGCGCACGTTCCTGCGCGGCGACACGTTTATCGCTGACAGGATCGAGTTTGATAAACAGGTCATCCGCGACTTCTATCTGTCGCGCGGATACGTGGATTTCCGCGTGAACAGCGCAAACGTCGAATTCACCCGCGAACGTGACGCTTTCTTCCTGGTGATGAATATCACCGAGGGGCAGAAGTTCTCGTTCGGCAAGATTTCGACCGTCAGTGAAATTCCGGGCGTTGATCCTGCCGCATATCAAGCGGCGTTGAAAATCCGCCCGGGCGTGACCTATTCCCCGTCTCTGATCGAAAGCTCGATCGCTCGTCAGGAACGGTTGGGTTTGAAACAGGGTGTTGATTTCCTGCGGGTCGAACCGCGGGTCACTCGTAACCCACGTGATCTGACGCTGGACGTTCAGTTTGTTCTGACCAGAGGTCCGCGGATCTTTGTTGAACGTATCGACATCGAAGGCAACACAACGACATTGGACCGCGTGATCCGTCGCCAGTTCGATACGGTCGAAGGTGATCCGTTCAACCCGCGCGAAATCCGCCAGAGTGCTGAACGTATCCGTGCCCTTGGGTTCTTTGCCGTGGCAGATGTTGAGCCGCGCGAAGGGTCCACGCCCAGCCAGGTGATTGTGGATGTGGACGTCGAAGAACAGCCCACCGGCTCGCTGAGCCTCGGTGGTAGTTACTCGATTTCCGACGGTTTCGGGATTGCAATTGGCCTGAATGAATCCAACTTCCTGGGTCGCGGTCAAAACCTTGGCTTGACCCTTTCGACGGCGCAGGATTCCGAGCAATACATCATTAACTTCACCGAACCATATTTGCTGGGTCGCCGGTTGCAGTTCGATCTTGGTCTTGGCCTGGCATCGACGAATTCAAGCTTTGCAAGCTACGATACAAAGCGCGTCTTCTTCGAGCCGCAGCTGAGCTACGCTATCAGCGAATTGTCTTCGCTCCGTCTCCGCTATGGTTGGAACCGCAGCGAGATGACGCAGCAGGATGACGAAGTAAACGGTGCTGTTATCGCTTCGGAAATCGAGCAGGGTAAACGGACATCGAGCACGCTGGGTGTATCTTACCTCTATGATAGCCGACGCGGTGGTCTGAACCCGAATGCGGGCGTTTTGTTTGAGGTGGGCGTTGATGCGGCCGGTCTTGGCGGCGACAACGAGTTCTACAAGACCACAGCGCGCGGCATTGCGCAGACACGTGTCCTGAACGAGGAAGTTGTTCTGCGGGCATCGATGGAAGTAGGTGCACTGCATTGGCAGGGCGACGACTTCAGCCGCGTGCTCGACCGCTTCTTGATTGGTCCGAACACGTTCCGTGGCTTTGAACCTGCGGGCCTGGGTCCGCGAGACCTGTCGAACGGCCAGGACGATGCGATCGGTGGTAACTACTACTGGGTTGCCCGCTTTGAATCAGACTTCCCGCTTGGCCTGCCCGAAGAACTGGGTCTGCGCGGCGGTGTGTTCTACGATGTTGGTAACGTCTACAACATCAACAACGTGAACACTGCTGGTGCCGACATCGTGGGTGCGGACGGGTCTGTCCGCCATGTGATCGGTGTGTCGGTTCTGTGGGAAACGCCTTTTGGGCCTCTGCGGTTCAACTTCTCCAAAGCTTTGAAGAAAGAAGACTTCGACAAGGAACAGAACTTTGACCTGACTGTTCAGGCGCGGTTCTGATCGCCAGATGTTGAACCGAATATGTAATGAAGTGCAGGGCCCAATTCGGGCCCTGTGCGTTTTTCTGGCGCTGGCCTGCATGTCGACAGCTCAGGCGCAGCAATTAGGCGTTCCTCAGGCGAATGTACTGACCCTGTCCAGCGACCGGTTGTTTTCCGAGTCGCAATTCGGTCGGCGCGTCCTGCGCGAGATCGAAACCGAAGGTGCATTGCTGGCCGATGAGAATGAACGAATTGTCGCTGAGCTCAGCAGGGAAGAAAAAGACCTGACCGAAAAGCGCGCAGAACTGCCAACCGAAGAGTTTCGCCCGCTGGCCGAGGCGTTCGACAACAAGGTTCAGACACATCGCGAAAGTCAGCGCGCGAAACTGGACGCCCTTGCGCGCCAAAGCGAAGAAGCGCGGCAGACTTTTCTGGTTCTTGTGCAACCGATCCTGATCGAGTTGTTGCGCGAATCCGGGGCGTCGGTCGTTATCGAACGATCCAATGTTTTTCTCAGCGCGGACCGAACCGATGTGACGGACACGGCGATTGCGCGGATCAATGAACAGATTGGCGATGGCAGCCAACTTGAAGAAGAAATCAAAGAATAGGTTTGCTTGCCCTTAAGGCGCGGTGTTGCTAACCACGCGTCAAAGAGAAATCCAGAACGGGACGACTGCACTATGACAACGGAAACCAAAAGCGCTGACATTCAGCTGATCCAGCGGATATTGCCTCACCGCTATCCGTTTCTGCTGGTCGACAAGGTCGTCGATATCTCGGGTTTTCAATCGGCTGTTGGCATCAAGAACGTCACCATGAACGAGCCGCATTTCCAAGGGCATTTTCCGGGAACCCCGATCATGCCGGGCGTGACCATTGTCGAGGCGATGGCACAGACCGCGGGCGTCATGCTGGGTGTGGGCATGGACGTGATCGACAGCGAGCTGCTGATCTATTTCATGAACATCGACAAATGCAAATTCCGTCGCAAGGTGATCCCGGGTGACGTGCTTGAGATGCATGTCGAAACGGTCCGCGGCAAAAAGGGCGGCAAGATCTTCAAATTTGCCGGTCGCGCCACGGTCGAAGGAGAGGTCGCGGCCGAGGCCGAGTTTTCGGCCTATGTCGACTGGGATATGGAAAAGACCACATGAGCGGCATCCATCCAAGCGCAATCATCGAAGACGGCGCGCAGATTGGTGAAGGCTGCGTCGTAGGACCGTTTTGCTATGTGGGTTCTCAGGTCAAGCTTGCGGATCGGGTCGAGCTGAAATCGCATGTTGTGGTGACCGGCGATACCTCGGTTGGTGAAGAGACCGTGATCTTCAACTTTTCGGTCATTGGAGAGATCCCACAGGATTTGAAGTTCGGTGGTGAGAATACGCGCCTTGAGATCGGCAAACGCAACCGGATTCGCGAACATGTCACAGTGAATACCGGGACCGATGGCGGCGGCGGCGTTACGCGGATTGGGGATGATTGTCTGCTGATGGCGGGCGTGCATGTGGCCCACGATGTCCAGATTGGCAATCGGGTGATCATGGTGAACCATGCCGGCGCAGCGGGTCATTGCATCATTGAGGATGACGTGATTGTCGGTGGTATCTCTGGATTGCATCAGTGGGTCCGCGTCGGGCGTGGCGCGATCATCGGCGCGTTGACCATGGTTCCGAATGACGTGATCCCATATGGCCTGGTTCAGGCGCCGCGTGGCGAACTTGACGGCCTGAACCTCGTCGGCCTCAAACGCCGCGGTGTCTCACGCGACGATATTGCCGCTTTGCGGGCGGCCTTCCGCGAACTGTCTACTGGCGATGGCACGTTCATGGAGCGGGCACATCGGGTCGGCGCGGATAACGAAAGCGAATACGTTCAGCGGATCGTCGATTTCGTGACCGGACATTCGGATCGGTCTTTCCTGACACCGGGGAAATAAACCATGCTGGCGTTGATTGCGGGAACAGGCGTTTTGCCGGGTGAAGTGGTCGCGCAGTTGCCCGACCGCCCGGTGATCTGTGCGATGGAGGGCTTCGGCCCGGATACTCTGACCCCGGACGTCGAGTTTCCATTGGAGCAGGTTGGAAGCTTTATCGCCGACATCAAGGCGCGGGGTGTGACCCAAATCTGTATGGCAGGTGCGGTGGGTCGCCCGCCCATTGATCCTGCAAGGATCGACGCGGCAACAATGCCTTTGGTCCCAATCCTGCAACAAGCCATCATGTCTGGCGATGATGCGGCGCTGCGTGCGGTCATCGGCATTTTTGAGGATGCAGGTCTGGAGGTTAAGGCAGCCCACGAAATCGCGCCCAACCTTCTTCCGAAACTTGGGTGTCTGACGCAGGCGCAACCGTCCGAAGCTGATCTGGCTGATGCCGACCGCGCCTCGGGCATCGTGCGGGCGATGGGGGTTGCGGATGTGGGGCAGGCCTGCGTGGTCTCAAAACGGCAGGCGCTGGCGATTGAGGGTATCTTCGGCACTGCATGGATGTTGCAGTCTCTGACTCAGCGCCCCGATGCGGGCGGCGGCGTATTGTTCAAAGCCCCGAAACCGGATCAGGACGTTCGTGCAGATCTGCCGGCGATTGGGCCCGATACCGTGTCTGGCGCAGTTGCGGCGGGGCTGTCGGGAATTGTGATCGAAAAGGGCGGCGTCCTTGTACTTGAGAAAGACCGCGTGATTGCGGAATGTGACCGACTGGGCCTGTTTTTGTATGTCCGCGAGCGGACGAACTGATGCGGGTTTTCGTCGTCGCCGGTGAACCTTCGGGGGACCGGCTTGGCGGGGCTTTGATGGAAGGCCTGCGCGCACTTGTACCCGGAGTTGAATTTCAGGGCGTTGGCGGCCCGCTGATGAAGGCACAAGGGTTGGACAGCCTGTTTCCTATGTCCGAACTGTCGGTCATGGGCTTGGTTGAAGTTCTTCCCAAGTTTTTTCACCTCAAACGTCGGATTTCTGAGACAGCGCAGGCTGTTCTGGATAGCAATCCAGATGTTCTGATCACCATCGACAGTCCGGATTTTTCGCTGCGTGTTGCCAAGCTGGTCAAAGCGCAAAGTACTATCCGCACGGTTCACTATGTCGCCCCCAGCGTCTGGGCCTGGCGTCCCGGGCGTGCGGACAAGATGGCCAAGGTCATCGATCATGTGTTGGCGCTGTTGCCGTTCGAGCCGCCTTATATGCAGCGCGCGGGGATGGAATGTGACTTTGTCGGGCACCCGGTGGTCAGCGAACCAGCGGCGACCGAACAAGACATTCAGGCTTTTCGCGAGGCCTACGGTCTAGGCCAAGCGCCCATTGTTCTGGCCTTGCCCGGTTCGCGGCGGGGTGAGGTGGATCGTCTGGCTCCGGTCTTTGGTCAGGCGTTAATCGAGTTTGTGAAACAGCGCCCCGACACGCGCGTGGTCGTACCAGCCGTGGCCCATATGGTTGATGCGGTCACTGAGCATGTTCAGGACTGGCCAGGGTCGCCCGTCGTAGTTGATCCGCGGGACTTGCCCTCGGACCAGGCGCAGGCGCAGAAAAGGGCGGCTTTTGCTGCAGCCGACCTTGCATTGGCGGCGTCTGGGACAGTTTCATTGGAACTGGCGGCACAGGCCACGCCAATGGTGATAGCCTACAATCTGAACTGGCTGACGACTCTGATCGCAAAGCGCATGGTTAATCTTGACACGGCGACCCTTGTCAATCTGGTGTCTGAAACACGCGCGGTTCCCGAATGCCTGCTGGATGATTGCGAACCGAATAAGATTGCCACGGCATTGTCGGACGTTGCCACCAGTCCGGATGCGCAGCGCAGCGCGATGGATGTGACCATGGACCGTCTGGGGCGCAGTGGTGAGGCACCGGGTCTGCGCGCCGCCCGAGCGGTTTTGAACAGGCTGCCCAATCGCCATGATTGAACACATCCTGTTCGCATTTTCCGCTGCGATCGTGACCATATCAACTAACCTGGACAATCTGGTCATCCTGTTTGGCCTGATCATGGTCATGGAGACACGCCGAGCCGTCTTTGGCTTTGCCGCGGCGCAAATGATAATTCTGAGCCTGTCGCTTGTGATTGCCAGCGGGCTGGATCACAGCCGGTTTCTGAATTGGGTCGGTTATCTTGGGATTATCCCGTTGTCTCTGGGCCTTTATGGCATTTGGCAGCAACGGAAAGGGTCGGGCGGGCGTCAACTGCCCGATACTGGGGCCATCACCTCGGTCGTCGCGCTGTTTTTGACGCTATCGATTGATACGCTTGCGGCTATGACTCCGCTGTTCGCGGATTCGACGCCAGCGTTTCGGTTGACGGCCTTGATTGGGGCCGGGTGTGCACTGGCAACGCTGATCGGAATTGCAAGTTGGGGCGCACCACGCGCTCAGGTTTTAGGTCCGCGTTTTGCCCGCCTTGACAGGATTGCACCTTACATCATGGTAGCAGTCGGACTGTATATTCTGGTGAACAGCCCAACCGACGTCTTGTAATCCGGGTGCCTCAGTAACCGCGCCAGATCCAGCCGCCGCCGTATATGCGGCTGCTTTCATTGGAGTAGAACACACAGGCCTGACCGGGCGAAATGCCTTCCTCGGGAGTCAGCAATTCGACTTCGGCAGTCGTTTCAGACAGAGGTCGGATAATCGCCTCACGCGGCGGGCGGGTCGACCGCACCTTGACCGACAGGTGCCATTCGTCACGCGAAGTAAAAGGTTCATCCCCCAGCCAGTTGATCTCGCGCACCGGAACGGTCCGGGTCGCCAGCAACTCTTTCGGGCCAACCACAACCTGCTTTTTGTCTACGTCCAGCTTCACCACATACAAAGGCTCACTCAGCCCGCCGATACCCAGACCGCGGCGCTGACCGATGGTGTAGTGGATGACACCATTATGCTGCGCCAGCACCCGACCGTCGGAATGTACGATCTCACCTGGTTCCGCCGCACCGGGGCGCAGCTTTTCGATCACGCTGGCATAGTTGCCATCGGGCACAAAGCAGATGTCCTGACTGTCGGGCTTGTCCGCCACTGACAGGCCATATTGCGCGGCCATTTCTCGGGTCGCGTCCTTCGAGGGCAGGTGGCCCAGAGGAAAACGTAGAAAGTCCAACTGCTCGGGCGTAGTGGAAAACAGGAAATAGGATTGATCCCGGTTCGCGTCCTCGGCGCTGTGCAGTTCCGGCCCGTTCGCGCCCATCTTTCGCTGGATATAGTGACCGGTGGCCATGCAGTCGGCTTCAAGGTCCTTGGCGGTTTCCAGGAGGTCCTTGAACTTCACGCGCTCGTTGCACCGGATACATGGGACCGGAGTCGCTCCGGCCAGATAGCTGTCGGCGAATTCGTCGATCACAGCATCTTTGAAGATGTTCTCGTAATCCAGAACGTAATGCGGAAAGCCGCGCTCCTCGGCCACACGCCGTGCGTCATGGATATCAATCCCCGCGCAACAGGCGCCTTTCTTGGCCAAGGCCGCGCCGTGGTCATACAACTGCAGCGTCACGCCAACCACGTCATAGCCCTGATCGGCCAGATAAGCGGCAACAACTGAACTGTCGACGCCGCCAGACATGGCAACAACCACCCGCGTCTCTGACGGGGGTTTGGCAAAGCCAAGCGAGTTCAGCGGTGTCTCGGTATCGAGGGCCATGACGATTCCAGTGCGGGTTAAGAAAGACCGGCAGAATATAGGAAAATTCTACACACTCTCAAGGGGCGGTTTCACGCGACATTAAGTAGGCTGTTGTCAGCTTTGTCGCAGCTGAAAAAGGGTCAAGAGATGTATTTGCACAAAGTCGAAGGGCCAAGGTCCGTAACCCTGTCGGATGGAACGGTTTTATCGCGAAACGATCTGCCACCTGCAGAGACGACCAGATGGGTCGCTTCGCGCAAGGTCATTGTGGTGCGCGGCGTTCTATACGGGCTGATTTCGTTGTCGGACGCCAAAAAACGTTATGGGCTAAGCGATGAAGAGTTCAATTCTTGGGTTTCTGCGGTCGCTGAACACGGCGCGGATGCTCTGAAAGTGACGGCATTAAAAAAATATCGACAACCTAAAGATGAAAGTGAATAAATGATTCAACGGTAACGTCAGGTTAACCATTTTTGAGCAGTCTCAATTTGAATTGTTAAATTGACCCAAATTGGAGCAGTAAATGCGTATACTTCTTGTCGAGGATGATCCAACCACGTCGAAAAGCATTGAGCTGATGCTGACGCACGCCAACCTCAACGTCTATGCGACGGATCTGGGCGAGGAAGGCATCGATCTTGCCAAACTGTACGACTATGACTTGATCCTTCTGGACCTGAACCTGCCGGACATGAACGGTCACGAAGTATTGCGGCAGCTGCGCATTGCGCGGGTTGAAACACCCATCCTGATCCTATCGGGCGCTGATGACACCGAAAGCAAAATCAAGGGCTTTGGTTTTGGCGCAGACGATTACATGACCAAACCCTTCCACCGAGAGGAGCTGGTTGCCCGCATCCACGCAATCATTCGTCGGTCCAAGGGGCATTCCCAATCCATCATTCATACAGGTCGGGTCGCGGTGAATCTGGATGCCAAAACCGTTGAGGTTGAAGGCAAGGCTGTTCATCTGACTGGCAAGGAATACCAGATGCTCGAACTGCTCAGCCTGCGGAAGGGCACAACGCTGACCAAAGAGATGTTCCTGAACCATCTTTATGGCGGTATGGACGAGCCCGAGTTGAAAATTATTGACGTTTTCATCTGCAAACTGCGCAAAAAGCTCAGCAATGCGACCGGCGGCGAAAACTATATCGAAACCGTCTGGGGCAGGGGCTACGTGTTGCGCGATCCCCAAAGCAACAGCTTGGACGAACGTCGGATCGCTGTTGGAGCCTGACTTAAAATGAAATCTGGTCGCTGTAGGTTCAGGGCGACCACCTCACTCATGGAACAGCACATCTGGACCTAGCCATGGCCTCGCCCTATCACTGGGTTCAAAGACTATGTGACAGGGCGAGGCCATGAGCGATTCGATTGCGGTAACAGAGCTGACGGAAGATCAAGCACGTGCCGAGCTGGCACGGCTTTCGGAATTGATTGCGCGGGCCAACACGCTGTATCACGCCGAGGACGCCCCAGAGATCTCGGACGCCGACTACGATGCGCTAAAGAGGCGAAACGCGGACATCGAGGCGCGTTTCCCCAAGTTGAAACGGCTCGACAGCCCCACAGATCAAGTGGGCGCAAAACCGGCAGAGGGATTTTCAAAACTCGAACATGCCGTCAGGATGATGTCCCTGGGCAATGCGTTCAACGACGAGGACGTTTCGGATTTTGACAGGTCAATCCGCAAATATCTGGGATTGGGCGACTCGGCCGAGTTGGCTTTTACTGCTGAACCCAAGATTGACGGTCTGTCCCTATCGCTAAGGTACGAACAGGGTGAGCTCGTGCAAGCGGCGACCCGAGGCGATGGCGAGATTGGTGAAAACGTGACTGCGAACGCGCGGACGATCTCGGACATTCCGCACAGCGTCAAAAACGCTCCGGAGGTTCTGGAGGTGCGCGGTGAAGTTTACATGTCGCATGAAGACTTCGATAAGCTGAACGCGCGACAGATAGAGCTGGGCGAAAAGGTATTTTCAAATCCACGAAACGCTGCCGCAGGGTCGTTGAGGCAGCTTGACGCGAAAATCACACGATCCCGTCCGCTGCGGTTTTTCGCTTATGCCTGGGGTGAGTTGTCTGCCCCTTTGGCCGATACACAAATGGGTGCCATCGAACGGTTGGCGGAATTCGGTTTTTCAACCAACCCACTGACAGCGTTGTGCGAAACGACAGATCACATGATCAAGCACTACCGTAGTATCGAAGCGCAACGCGCAACGCTCGGCTATGACATCGACGGCGTTGTCTACAAGGTGAACGACTTGGCGCTGCAGGCGCGATTGGGGTTCAGGTCCTCCACGCCAAGATGGGCTATCGCACATAAGTTTCCAGCAGAATTGGCGTGGACAAGGCTTGAGGCCATCGACATTCAGGTGGGTCGCACGGGTGCGCTCAGCCCGGTTGCCCGGCTGCACCCGGTAACTGTTGGTGGCGTCGTCGTGTCCAATGCTACGCTGCACAACGAAGACTACATCGCTGGTCGTGACGCAAAGGGTGGTACGATCCGCGATGGCAAGGATATCAGGGTCGGTGATTGGGTGCAGGTTTATCGCGCGGGCGATGTGATCCCCAAAGTGGCGGATGTGGATGTTTCAAAACGCCCTGAGGATGCGCAGCCTTATGATTTTCCACCAACCTGTCCGGAATGCGGCAGTGATGCGGTTCGGGAAGAAGGCGATGCCGTTAGACGCTGCACCGGTGGGATTATTTGCCCGGCGCAGGCTGTTGAAAAATTGAAACATTTCGTATCTCGGAAAGCGTTCGATATCGAAGGGCTGGGCGCCAAGCAGATTGAAATGTTCTACGATGACCCGGACTTGCCAATCAAAACCCCGGTGGACATCTTTACACTGCAGAACAGAGATGCGGCCAATCTAAACAAGCTCGCCAACCGTAAGGGTTGGGGCGCGCAAAGTGCCGGGAACCTTTGGGCTGCAATTGATGAAAAACGCCAAATCCCATTCGGACGCCTTCTTTTTGCATTGGGCATTCGACATGTCGGAGAGGCCGCATCGAATCTGATCGCGAACCACTATGGCTCCTGGCCAGAATTTGAACGCGCCGTCACCGCAGCCGCTGATTTCGAAGGTCCTGAGTGGGACGAGCTTTTGGGTATTGATGGCGTAGGTGACGTCATGGCGCGCGCGTTGGTTTCTGCATTTGCTCAGGACGCAGAACGCGACAGCATCGACGCTTTGGTCGCGCAATTGGACGTGCAGGACGCCAAACGACCCGACACATCGGGCAGTCCGGTGGCTGGCAAGACGGTTGTCTTTACAGGGTCACTTGAAAAGATGACCCGCGCCGAAGCCAAAGCCCGGGCCGAGGCACTGGGGGCCAAGGTCTCTGGTTCGGTCAGCAAGAAGACCGATTTGCTGGTTGCAGGCCCGGGTGCGGGCTCCAAGGCCAAGAAGGCAGCAGAACTTGGTATCGAGACGCTGGACGAAGATGAATGGCTGCACCTGATCGGCACCGCATGAGCGGCCGCCCTGAAATCCTTTTTCCCCTTTTCGCGGGGCTCGAGACTCTGGAGGGCGTTGGCCCCAAGACTGCGCAGACAATGGTGCAGGCGGGGATCGAGTCGCCGCGTGATGTGCTGTTCGGGTTGCCCTACGCTGTCGTGGACCGCAGGCGGCGCGATACAATCCAGGGGGCTGATCTGCCAACGATATTGACGGTTGAGGTCACGGTCGGTACCCACCGACCGTCGCGAAGTAAAGGCGGGGCCTACCGCGTTCACGTCGAAGACACGCAGACCGAGTTTCAGTTGGTCTTTTTCCACGCGCGTGGCGACTATTTGAAAAAAGTTCTACCACAAGGCAGCCGTCGTGTGATCTCTGGCAAGCTCGAACTGTTCGACGGCATGGCGCAGATGGTACATCCAGATCACATGCTGCCCGTGGAAAGCGCGGATGACATTCCTGAGTTCGAGCCGGTTTATCACCTGACGCAGGGCATCACCCAAAAGACGGCGTACAAGGCGGCACGTAGCGCATTGACCCGCGCACCACAGCTGGCCGAATGGATTGACCCTGCGCAAGTGTCAAAACAGGGCTGGGCGGATTGGGCCACGGCTGTATACGCGGCGCACATTCCACAGGGGGCAGATGACGTAGCTGCGCACGCGCCAGCCCGGGAACGCCTTGCCTATGACGAACTGTTTGCCCATCAGGTGACGCTGGCTCTGGCGCGACAACGCGAGCGTAAAGCTCGGGGCATCGTGAGCGTCGGCACTGGTGCTCTGCAGGCCAAAGTTCTTGCTAATCTGCCTTACAAACCAACGGGGGCCCAGACACGTGCGATCAAGGAAATAACTGCCGACATGGGTTCAGACTCGCGGATGAACCGATTGCTGCAAGGCGATGTGGGAGCAGGGAAAACTCTGGTCGCCTTCATGGCACTTCTGGTCGCGGTCGAGGCTGGTGGGCAGGGTGTTATGATGGCCCCGACTGAGATCCTCGCTAGGCAGCATCTGGAAGGCTTGCGCCCGCTTGCCGAAGAAGCCGGGGTCGTTCTGGAAATCCTGACTGGGCGGGACAAGGGCGCCGAACGGCGTGCAAAGCTGGCCGCGCTGAAACAGGGTGACATTCACATCCTTGTCGGCACCCATGCAGTGTTTCAAAGCGATGTTGAATTTCATGCCCTGCGACTGGCCATTGTGGATGAACAGCACCGGTTCGGGGTGCGGCAACGGATGGAGCTGTCGGAAAAAGGGCAGGGCGCGGATGTTCTGGTGATGACCGCGACACCGATTCCGCGCAGCCTGGCTTTGGCGCAATATGGGGACATGGACGTCTCTGTTCTGGATGAAAAACCACCGGGGCGGAAACCGATCAAAACGGCGATTAACAGCACCGAGCGTATGGATGACGTCGTGGCGCATTTGCGTCGGGCTATCGATGAAGGACGTCAGTGCTATTGGGTCTGTCCGCTGGTCGATGAATCCGAAGTCTCGGACCTGACGGCAGCGGAAGAGCGGTTCAAACGGCTGCGTGCCATACTGGGCGAGGGTATTGTCGGCCTGGTCCATGGCCAGATGCCCGCGTCCGACAAGGATGCCGCAATGGCCGCGTTTCAAGAGGGCCGAACAAAAGTACTTGTTGCCACGACTGTAATCGAGGTTGGCGTGAATGTTCCGAACGCCTCGATCATGGTGATCGAACGGGCTGAGATATTCGGGTTGGCTCAACTACACCAGCTGCGCGGCCGCGTGGGACGGGGTGAGGCGGACTCGACCTGCTTGTTGATGTATCAACCCCCGCTCAGTGAAGGTGGGCGCAAACGGCTGGAAGTTCTGCGTGAGACCGAAGACGGGTTCCGGATATCAGAGACTGACCTGCAGATGCGCGGCGCAGGTGACCTGATCGGTACGGCCCAATCCGGGTTGCCTAAATTCCGGATTGCGGACCTGGAACGCCAGGCCGGATTGATGGCTGTAGCACAGACGGACGCACGCAATTTGCTTAGCAAAGACCCGACCCTGGCCACGGAACGTGGGCAGACGGTGCGTGTTCTACTTTGGCTTATGAAACAGGATCAGGCAATCCGTTTAATTTCAGTGGGTTAGTAAATTAGTTCTGCAAAGTTCACAAATGTTCTCAAAAAGTTCTTTACCGACTCGGTAAAATATGAGAACAAAAGGTCAACAAAGGATTAAAACCCGACCGGAGGTGAGACCATGCTGACCCAGATCAAGACCGCCATAAGCCGTTCGCATTCCACGCTATTGCAGGATGCGGCAGGTGCGGTGTCATTGGTGGTGATGCTGGTGGTTGCCCTTCACCTTCCCGGAGCGTTCTGACCCTTTCTGCCTGCGATCTCGTGCCGAAAACTCCGCGCCGTCGTCCCCATTTCTGTCAAGGGTGACCTGCCTGTCCCAATTCCCTTGAAAGGGCCATGCCTCGGCCCTGCGCGGAAATCCGGATCCCACGCGAGACACGCATTGCCTGCCGCCGCCCTTTCCGCCCGGAAGGAGCGGCGGTTTTTTTTACAACTGACCGGTTTTGAAGATTTCGAGCATGGCCGACAGCACGGAATTCACTGCAACCGATGCCAGGATCATCCCCATGATGCGGCTGATAATGGCGGCACCGGAATGGCCAATCAGTCGAATGATCGGCTCGGCCAGCAGCATCAAAACAAAAGCGATAGCCACGACAGACAACATAACCAATGCCGTGATGCCTTGATCCGCCACGCTGAACCGGTTGTTGTCGGTCAGTATAACCACGGCCAGCATTGCACCCGGCGACGCCAGTGAGGGTACCGCCAGCGGAAAGATCGCGGGGTTGGGCTTGTGGAATTTGTCTTCCTGATCGTCTTCTGCTGCGCGTTGTTCAACCTCTTGTTTGCTTTCGCCAAAGATCATCGTCAGGGCGAACAGGAACAGGATGATCCCTCCGGCCACTTGGAACGAGTTCAACCCGATATCCAGCGCCTCGATCAGCAGTTGTCCAAAGACAAGGAAGAACAGCAAAACCCCGGCACTTATGAACGCCGCCAACAGGGCTGTTTTACGACGCGCCGCCGCCCCAAGCCCGGCTGTAACGGCGATAAATACGGGAATTGTTCCAATCGGATCAATAACGACCCACAGGGTAACAAAATGTTCCAGCAAACTATTCAAACCAAATTCTCCCCAAAACTTTGGCGGAGGTTAGATGGGTTTGAATTGAATTACCATCTTCAGGCGCAGTTGGCCTGTTCGGCTTTTTCCATAGCTTCAGCAGTAGCATCCAACGCCAGCAGAATCGAAGCGTGCCGGTTCTTGTAATCACGCGCAGGCATAAGAACTTCCAGCCCGTTAAACGGTGCGTCCGGAGCAGGGCCGTCTTTCTTCAGCATAGCCGACAGTTGATCCCGCGCGGTTTCGATTTGCGCGCGCGTGGTTCCTATTACAGCGGATCCAACGACCGAGGCCGAGGCCTGACCCAGGGCGCAGGCCTTAACGTCCTGACCAAAGTCGGACACGTGACCGTCCTCAACCTTGACGTCCACGGTCACGGTCGATCCGCACAATGGCGACCGTTTCTTGACGGTCGCATCAGGGTTTTCCAGTCGTTCCAGATGCGGAATATCCGCAGCCAGGGCCAGAATGCGCCCGGAATACAGCTTTATCAGGTCGTTCTCGCCAGACATGGCTTTCCCTCGTTGCGTGTTCCCCATACATAGTGGCCATCCACCGGGATGCAAAAGGTTTTTACAATGTCCGAGGCCGTCACTTTCGATCTGTCTAGCCTGAAGTTTAACGACGCCGGTCTGATCCCGGCGATCGCACAGGATGAAGCCTCTGGCGAGGTGTTGATGATGGCGTGGATGAACGCAGAAGCGGTTGAAAAAACTCTTGAAACGCGCCGCGTGACGTATTGGTCGCGTTCACGTCAGTCGTTCTGGATCAAGGGCGAAACCTCGGGGCATGTTCAGGAACTGATCGATTTCCGCGTCGATTGTGATCGCGACTGCCTGCTGGTCCTGGTGCGACAGACCGGCGCTGCCTGCCACACTAACCGACGCACCTGTTTCTACACCGCAGTGCGGGATGGTGAAGAGGTCGAACTGATGGGTCCGATGGACTAGGGTCGGTCACAGCCCGACCATGGCCCGAATTTGATCCGCGGTAACTCCATCACCACGATACTTGGAGATGGCGCGCGCATCGTCGCGCTTGGCCAGACGTTTGCCCAAGTCATCTCGGATCAGTTTGTGATGATGATAGATAGGTGTTGGCAAGCCAAGTAGGGCTTGCAGCAAGACGTGGATGCGCGTCGCCTCGAACAGGTCCTGACCGCGTACGACGTGGGTAACGCCTTGTTCTGCATCATCCAGAACGACGGATAGATGGTAGGACGTTCCCATATCGCGCCGGGACAATACCACGTCTCCGATTGTGTCCCGCAACTCATCAGCAGTGAAAGCGACGGGCCCCGTTTCCCCTTCCGGACCCGCGCCTGTTTCTTCGAAAACCGCGGTTTTTCCAAACGGTTGAGCGGCAGTCCTAAACAGATCTGGAACTACACGTGCAGCCATTTCAATGTCCAATCGAAGGGGCAAATCTTGTGGAATCGACCCCGATCGCTCTGAAACATGCCTACACGTGCCCGGATAAATGATCCCATCCGGCCCATGCAGAGGAACTCCTTCCTGCGGTGCCCCGGCGGCGGCGGCAATGTCCCGACGGTTGCAGGTGCACGGGTACAACAGACCTTGTGACCACAACGTTTTCAGCGCCTTTTCATAAGTCGACACACGAGACGATTGCCGCATCACGGGTTCTGGCCAGGTCAACCCAAGCCAAGTCAAATCGTCATAAATCTGCTCTTCCCAATTTGCCCGGCAGCGGGAGCGGTCGATGTCTTCGATCCGCAATAAAAAATGACCGCCTTCAGCGGCGGCCATATCACTGGCAAGAAGTGCAGAATAGGCATGGCCAAGATGAAGCGGCCCCGTAGGAGATGGGGCAAATCTGGTAATGAATGTCACGTCTTCTCAACAACATATACGTCAGATTTAAGGTCCATCCCGGGAAGATGCGGCCCGTACTCCCGAAACAACAACCGCGCAGCGCCCATGTCCAGCCAATCGTTCAAACGGGTAGTGAAGGACGGGTCGTCAAGTGTGTGATCGTTGAAGGAAAAGGCCAGCAAGCCACCTTTGGGTAGTGCCTTCATCAAAAGGTCGAATGTTTCTGGCGGTGCGGCGCCGGTTCCGATCACGCCAATCGCTGTGATTGCCTTATAGGCATCTTGCTCCAGCGGTTCCGGATCGGTGATCTCAAACGTCGTGAGGTTTCTGTAAACCTCCTTGGCGGCTGCCCCTTCAAGCATCTTTGGCGTGGGATCCACACCATCGATTACCTGAAATCCCGTATCGTGCAGGGCTTTGCCGGACAGACCCGTGCCACAACCGTAATCCAGAACAGGCGTCTGCGGTTCGGGCATCTGCGACCAAAGCGCCTCGGCCACGCGGCCAGGCGTGGCGTAGCCATGTGAACCAACTTCGGTGTCGTATGACGAGGCCCATTTCTGATAATGCGTACGAGTCGCCTCGGGCGTATCAAGCCCGTAGGCGTCTTTGAGGTATTTGTCGCTCATACCCGTATGTTAGGCCGGTAGGGTGCAATGCGTCCAGTCAGCAATGCGCCAGCCAGTCTGTCCATTCCGTCTTGGCCCGGTCGGTGTAGGCCTTGTACCGGTCCTTACGGCCCCGGCGCCCCCCTTTGAGGCCATCAACCGGGCGAAACAGACCAAAGTTGACGTTCATGGGTTGAAAGGTCTTGGCTTCGGCCCCGCCGGTGATGTGATGTATCAACGCGCCCATTGCACTGTCCTGCGGGATCTCGGGCAGGGAACGCCCCAGGAT
Source organism: Ruegeria sp. CDSA034 (assembly GCF_059612275.1). Lineage (NCBI taxonomy): Bacteria > Pseudomonadati > Pseudomonadota > Alphaproteobacteria > Rhodobacterales > Roseobacteraceae > Ruegeria > Ruegeria sp. CDSA034. The sequence continues at coordinate 228,431 of NZ_JBXWQH010000001.1, read as the reverse complement.
CTCGGCAGCAGCCAGCCGCCCAGCCAACAAGCCCATTGCAGCGCTTTCCACATAACCCTCGACGCCGGTGATCTGGCCGGCAAACCGAATATTCGGCTTTGATTTCAGCCGCATCTGCGCGTCCAGCAATGTCGGAGAGTTGATGAACGTGTTGCGATGAATCCCGCCTAGGCGCGCGAAACTGGCATTCTCAAGACCGGGGATCATGCGGAATACGTCAGTTTGTGCACCATATTTCATTTTGGTCTGAAAGCCGACGATGTTGAACAACGTACCCAGTGCGTTGTCTCGGCGCAGTTGCACAACGGCATGAGGTTTGACGTCAGGCTGATGCGGATTGGTCAGGCCGACCGGTTTCATCGGACCGTGGCGCAGCGTCTCGCGGCCCCGTTCCGCCATAACCTCGATGGGCAGGCAGCCGTCAAAATACCCGGCAGTTTCACCTTCGTGAAATTCGGTTTTGTCAGCGGATAGCAGGGCGTCAATGAAGGCCTCGTACTGATCGCGGTCCATGGGACAGTTCAGATAGGCCGTCCGCTCTTCTTCGGTTTCGCCCTTGTCATAACGTGACTGCATCCACGCCTGGCTCATATCGATGCTGTCGGCATAGACAATGGGCGCGATCGCGTCGAAAAACGCCAGAGCCTCAGAACCTGTCTGAGCCCTGATCGACTCGCCCAGCGACGAGGATGTCAGCGGACCCGTCGCAATGATCCAGTGGCCGTCGTCGGGTAGGGCAGTGACTTCTTCGCCCGTCACCTCGACCCGTGGATGGGCCTGCAGTTTGGCGGTCACTGCTTCGGCAAACGGATCACGATCCACGGCCAATGCGCCACCGGCGGGCAGGCGATGCGTATCGGCGGTGCCCATGATGATGCCGTTGGCTTCGCGCATTTCCCAATGCAGCAGACCGACGGCATTCTGTTCGTCGTCATCCGAGCGGAAGGAGTTCGAACACACCATCTCGGCCAGATTGCCGGTCTGGTGCGCAAAAGTGCCCACTTTGGGCCGCATTTCGTGGATTACAACGTCCACACCCATTTCCGCTGCTTGCCAGGCCGCCTCGGACCCTGCCATGCCGCCGCCAACTATATGCAATTTCTGTGTCATGAGGTGCCACATAGGGCACAGCATCGCGCAACGCAACACACGCCAGATTTCGCGTTGATTAGCCAGTAATTTAAGGAGGGTACTTGGGGTCGCCGCAGCGGGAATGTCAGCGCCGGTGAGAGAAACCAGCTTGGAGGGACCTTCCGCCTACAGCGACCCAAAAGCGTATTTGGGCCTAAGCCATGTCTCAGCTTTGCCACAGTGTGGCCCTTTTGAAAAGGACTAAATTGCGAACAGTCGCGAAAATTTCCTTAAATAATCTCACTATTGCTCCCAATTTGGCGGTCTTTTTTCGATAAATGCAGATATTCCTTCTTCGGTATCCCGATGCATCATATTCTGCGCCATTACCTCTCCGGTATAGGCGTAGGCCTGTTCGATCGGCATATCCAATTGCTTGTAATAGGCCTGTTTGCCCACTTTGACCGCTGATCCAAGCTTGTCCGCCAGTTGTTCGGCCAGCGCCATCGTTTCATGTTCCAACAACATTTCGGGTACTGCGCGATTGACCAGGCCCAGCTCTGTCGCGCGTTCTGCGGAGATGAACGCGCCTGTCGTCAACATCTCAAATGCCTGTTTCCGGGGGATATTCCGGCTGAGGGCCACCATTGGGGTCGAGCAAAACAACCCGATATTGACCCCGTTTACACCAAAGCGCGTGCCTTCGGCTGCAATCGCAAGATCACAAGTGGCCACCAGTTGGCAGCCGGCGGCTGTGGCGATGCCGTGGACTTGCGCGATCACGGGTTGCGGCAGGGATTGAATCGACAGCATCATTTTGGCGCACTGCGCGAACAAGTCCTGGAAGTAGGCTTTTCCCCCATCCTCGCTCTGACGTCCGGCAGTCATCTGTTTCAGATCGTGACCTGCGCAAAACGCGTTGCCTTCGCCGGACAGGATCACGGCGCGAATGCTCGAGTCGTTACTTAAGGCGTCGAATTCAGCCTGAAGTGCTGCCAGCATCTCTTCGCTCAGGGCATTCAGGCGCTCTGGCGCGTTCATTTTTAAACGGGCAACGCCATTCATGTCGTTACGTTCCAGAATTCCCATCTTGCTCTCCGATCTGATGTCAGGCCAACTCTAGGGCGGCAATTCGAGGAGGGGAAGTATGTCGTTGGTTTTGAACCGCGAACAACTGTCAGATTATCTGGTCGAGGTTTTTCCACAGGTCGAGAAGGACTTTGTTATCGACAGCCTGGATGAAAACTCAATCACCATGCGGCTGAAGGTCGGGGACAGGCATCTGCGGCCAGGGGGGACAGTTTCAGGCCCGTCGATGTTCGGTCTGGCCGATGTCAGCGTCTATGCAATGATCCTTGCATTGAAAGGACGTCAGTCGCTGGCGGTGACGACGGGGTGTTCGATGGATTTCATGCGCAAACCCGATGGGGCCAACGATATGATCGCGCGCTGCAGCTTGCTGAAACTGGGCAAGACGCTTGCGGTAGGCGATGTTCTGATGTTCTCGGAAGGCTCTGTCAAACCCGTTGCGCGGGCTACGATGACCTATTCATTGCCACCTGCAGGGTCTGCAGCAGCGTCGTTTGGATAAAAAAAGGGCCGGGTATGAAACCCGGCCTAGGAAGAGGTCCCTATAGGGACTGGGGATAATTAATACTGCCAGAAATAGCGTTTGATCTCGCGGTCGGCCGCGGGGCGGGTCAGGCCGACATCTTTAAGCATGCGATCATCCAGCTTGGACAGGTTAATTCTGCTACGGCGCTGTCGTTCCCACTGTGTGACAGTCGCCGCAAACCGCACGGCCAGCGCGGCGATCATCGGCAGCCGAGGGCTATCGTTCAGCAGCATGAGGGCGGGGTTGTGCATATGGCGTGTCATCTTGGGTATCCTTTCAAATTGTATTGACACAAAGTACTAATGTTCGGTACATGTGTGTGATACATTCGGGATTGTGTCAAAAGCAAAGGAAGAATTGTAATGGATACAATTTGGCCAGAGGCGTTACCAAAATCCAAAGGTCCCAAGTACACACTGGTCGCCGACACAATACGAAAAGCGATTGAGAACAAAGCGCTGGAGATAGGGTCTAAACTGCCTCCAGTCCGGGAGCTTGCGTATCGGTTACAAATAACGCCCGGCACGGTTGCCCGGGCATATACGATTCTGACGGAAGAAGGCTTGCTACAAGCCGAGGTTGGACGTGGTACATTTGTCGCCCCTCCAAAATCACCTTTGCTGGACGATGTGTGGGCAAGACAACTTCACCTGCGCGACGACAAGTACAACGCCGATGTCAGCCTGTTCAGCCCCAGATTACCGGACGTGGGGCAGGTGGCATTGATCAGGGAATGTCTTAAGAAAGTGTCCCAAGCCGATCCGCGTTTGCTGATGAATTACCCGACGCGCGATGCGTACCAACCCATGCGGCAGGCGGTCGTTGAATGGCTCTCAGATCTGCCGCTTGGCGCAGTGACCCATGATGATGTGGTTCTGACGCATGGTGGGCAAAATGGTCTTTGCCTTGTGTTTCAGACGATCCTGCGCGGCCCCAAGCCGGTCGTTCTGGTTGAAGATCTGTCATATGCCGGTTTCCGTCGGGCAGGTGAGTTGATGCGAGCCGAGGTTGTCGGCGTGAAAATGGACAAGTGGGGCATTGACCCTCAGGCTATGGATCACATTTTGCGTCAGACCCAGGCGCAAGCGGTTTGCGTCTCGCCCGAGGTGCAAAACCCAACCGGTACACATACGCCGCTGGAACGTCGAAAAGAGGTTGTGGAAGTCGCCCGCCGCCATGATTTGCAGATCATTGAAGACGATTGCTATCGAATGGGGGACGCACGCGAGCCCAGCTATCGCGCCTTGGCACCTGAACGGGGTTGGCATGTTTCGTCGATCTCAAAGATCCTGACGCCAGCTCTGCGGGTCGGGTTCGCCATCGCCCCGCGCGAACGCAGCGTCGATCTTCGGCGCTCAGCCGAATACGGCTATTTCGGTTTGGCACAACCGCTTGCAGAGCTGACCCGGCTGTTGCTGTCTGATCCACGGACACGGCAAATCGCCAGGGACGTCCGCGCCCGGATGGGCGATTATGTCCGGGTGACGGTCAATGCGCTTGGCGGCTTTGATCTTAACTGGGCGCCGGACGTGCCGTTTGTCTGGCTGAACCTACCGTCGGGTTGGCGTGCCGCCGCATTCAGCCGTGCTGCTGAACGCGAAGGCATTCAGTTACGGTCTGCCGACGAGTTCGCGCTGCGGGACGGGCGTGCCCCCAACGCCGTACGCATTGCGATGAATGGGCACGTGTCGTTGGAGCGGTTCGAGGCCGCAATGCAGCGCCTGCGGGCGCTTCTAGATAATCCGCCGGAACAGATCAGCGTCTAGGCCCCTAGCTCAATGGGGCGGGGTCGCCAAAGAACCCAGCCAGATGTGAAATCTTGCCTTGTTCATCCAATCGAACGAAATCGTGGCCGGTCACCATTACGGTGCCGTCGGGGTCAACCATATGCCAAGTAAAGTGGACGACATCGTGATGATTGTTGGGGTTACTGGTCAGCTCAACCCGCCCGCCAGAGCTTTGGAGGACTTCCCCGATATGATCGCACAGGTTTGACCGTCCGTTTACTTCTGCCGTCGGGTCCACATAGACGCCATCCGTGGCGAAACACTTGGTTAATAGGTCAAGGCGTTGACCTTGGTCCGCCTGTTGCCAGGCCGCCCCGTAATCGGCGATGGTTTGCTGCCAATCCATTCTCTGGCCACTCCCTTTTTTGATCGCTGGTCTACGACAGTATATCTGGGCGGGGATATTTGCGGAAATTGATGGCGATTTCATGGGGTAAAATAATACCGATTTCATAATATGCTGTAATTGCTAGATTATTTTTGATTTCATGTTCTTGACGCGCCACAAGGGTACATCTAAATACGCAACATCGAATTCGGGCCGCTCCGCATGTGAGCGGTCTTTCACATCAAACAGGACTATCCTGCCATGAAAACCTTTTCTGCAACACCTGCAGACATCGACAAGAAATGGATCCTGATCGACGCCGAGGGCGTTGTTCTGGGCCGTCTTGCTTCGATCGTCGCCATGCGTCTGCGTGGCAAGCACAAAGCGTCGTTCACTCCGAACATGGATATGGGCGACAATGTCATCGTGATCAACGCTGACAAAATCCAGATGACCGGCAAGAAGCGCGAAGAAAACTTCTACTGGCACACTGGCCACCCGGGCGGCATCAAGTCGCGCACCAAGCAGCAGATCCTTGAAGGCAAACACCCCGAGCGTGTTGTGACCCAAGCTGTCAAACGCATGCTGCCTGGCAACCGCCTGTCGCGTCAGGTTATGACCAACCTGCGTGTTTATGCCGGTGCTGAGCACCCGCATGAAGCCCAGTCGCCCGAAGTTCTGGATGTTGCATCCATGAACAAGAAAAACACCCGGAGCTAATGACCATGGCTGATCAGATCAATACTCTCGAAGAGCTGAGCGCCGTTGCAGGCGTTGAGGTTGTGGCCGAAGAAGTCATCGTGCGCGAACCCGTACGTGACGAACTGGGTCGCTCTTATGCCACCGGCAAGCGTAAAGACGCTGTTGCCCGCGTTTGGATCAAGCCGGGTTCCGGCAAGGTCACCGTAAACGGCAAGGATCAGGACGTGTATTTCGCACGCCCCGTTCTGCAGCTGATCCTGCGCCAGCCGTTCCAGGTTGCTGGCGTTGAAGGTGAGTTCGACGTTGTTGCAACCGTCAAAGGCGGTGGCCTGACCGGTCAGGCCGGCGCGGTCAAGCACGGCATCTCGAAAGCACTGCAGCTGTACGATCCGTCCCTGCGCGGCGCACTGAAAGCCGCTGGCTTCCTGACCCGCGACAGCCGTGTTGTTGAACGTAAGAAATACGGTAAGCGCAAAGCGCGTCGTTCGTTCCAGTTCTCGAAGCGTTAATTCGCCACCGAGTACACAAAATCAAAAGGGCTCGCATGTGCGAGCCCTTTTTCGTTTGAGATGCGTGTTGGGCGTTATTCTTCGTACACCATCTTCCAGGCGCCGCTTTCCACAACATTCACATAGACCGAGTCGGCCCCCTGGTGATCATCAGGCCCAAAAGTCATGTGGTTGCCCACCAGTTCATCCTGATAATCCAGCGTTTCCATCGCGGCAATAAAGCTTTCATGCGTCAGATCGGGGCCAGCAGCCTCAAGCGCTTTGACCATCGTTTCGGCCGCAGAATATCCCAGCATGGCAAATCCCACAGGGTCTTCACCGGTTGCCGTTTTATATTCTTCGATAAAGGCGGCAGGCGCGGGGTCTTCTGCACGAGACCATAGATCCTGCCAGGATGCAGCGGCATAAAAACCGTCGGTCACTCCGCCCGGCACCTGCGCAACAACAGTCAGGAAACTGGCCGATGTACCGAGAAACTTCATATCCGTCAGGCCCATCTTTTTGGCCGTGCCGACAACGGTAATTGCCTGACGCACACCCAAAGCGATTGTGACGATATCGCATCCCTCTTCCTTGAGCTTGCTCAGCGAGCCCACGAAATCCGTTTCATCGGGTTTGTGCGTGGTCTCGGCGACGAAAGCGATCCCGGCTTCTTCGGCACCGGCCTTGGTACCTTCGACGATTTCGGCACCAAAATCGGTTGGCAAGTACATCGAACATACAGACTGCCCGCCGAACTCGCCCGCCAGATACTTCACGCCAACACGGCTTTGGTCAAAGTAGGTCGAAAAGGCCGTGAACTTGTTGTCCATCGGTTCCTGCAGCATTTGCCGTGCGGCGGACAGTGGGGCGACATTAGGAATACCTTTTGGATCCAACAACTTGAACCCCGCGACATTCATCGGCGTTCCCAGCGACTGTAGCATCGCGAACACCTTGTCGCGGTTCAGCAGCTTGTTATAGCCCTGCATCGCACGCGGCATCTGATATCCGTTGTCCTCGACCACATAGCGGATCGTGCGCCCATGCACGCCGCCATTGGCGTTCACGCGATCGAACACCACATTCGCACCTTTGGTGGCCGGAACACCGACGGCCGCGAAGATACCGCTCAGGTCATTGACCGAACCGATGACGATCTCATCATCCGTGACACCCTGTGTCTGTGCATTGGCAAGGGTCGCCGAAGCCGTCAAGGCGGTGGCCGCCGCCAGCCGCATGATCACATTCTTCATCTTTCTCCTCCCTTTGGGTTATCTCTTTTTCTAATCGTACATGTCTTCAATAAGATGACTGTGTTTCTTTTCGACAAAACTGCGTTTCAACTTCATCGTTGCGGTCAATTCATCATCATCTGCTGTCAGAAGCACATCAATCAGGCGAAAGTCCTTGATCTGTTCGACCCGCGCGAAATCCCTGTTCACGGCATCGATTTCCGCCTGAATCTGATCTTTGACTTCAGAGGCGGCACATAAGGACGCGAAATTCGAAAACGGGATCTTCCGGTCTTGTGCGAATTTTTCAACGTTTTCCTGATCAATCATGATTAGCGCGGTCAAATACTTACGCTTGTCGCCGATGATCACCGCATCCGCGATATAGTGGCTGAATTTCACTCGGCTTTCGATCTCGGCCGGGGTGATATTCTTGCCACCGGCAGTGATGATGATGTCTTTCATGCGCCCCGAAATGGTGACGTAGCCGTCATCATCGATATGCCCCAGATCGCCGGTTCGCAGCCAGCCATCGGCGGTGAAAGTCTCGGCCGTTTTGGTGTTGTTACGCCAATATCCCTGAAAAATATTAAGGCCCTTTAGCTGAATCTCACCGTCGTCGGAGATACGGATATCATTTCCGGGCACAGCGCGTCCGATGGTTCCGACCTTATTGCTTTCAATGGTGTTTAGCGTCGCCAGACCCGAGGTCTCGGTCATCCCGAACCCCTCGACCAACGGCACGCCAATTGCCCAGTACCATTTCAGCAAGTCCGTTGAAATCGGAGCCGCGCCTGAACCTCCGCGCCGCATCTTGTCCATACCCAGCATGCGGCGCAGGTTGCGCAGAACCAGCCGGTCCCACACCCAGAATTGCGCGGCGACACCGGCTGGGACGGGTTTGCCGGCTAGAATGTACTCGGCCCGAGCAAGCCCTGCCTTCAGGGCCATGCCAAAGGCTGCGCGGCCCGTGGGCGTCGCATCCTGCGTCATGATCTGAACGTAGGAATAAATCTTCTCCCAAACACGCGGAACAGCGGTGAAGGTCGAGGGTGAGATCTCTTGCAAGTTCGCAAACACGGTCTCCGGGCTTTCGGCAAAATTTACGATGCATTTGGCGGCAAGTGGGAAGTAGATGGATACGTCACGCTCTAGAATATGGCACAGCGGTAGAAAGCACAGCTGTTCGTCCGTCTCTAAGGCAGGCAACGCATGTGCCCCACATTCTATTGCCGCAAGGATGTTCTCATGGCTCAGCATCGCGCCTTTCGGCATTCCCGTGGTGCCCGAGGTGTAGATCAACAGCGCGGTATCCTGCGGCGACGCCAGCGCGATTTCAGCCTCGAAACGATCGGGATCTTCAGCCTCGGCTTGTTGGCCCAGCGTATACAGCGCGTCGATCATCATGCAGCGCGCATGATCCAGATCGTGCAGCCCCTCATCGTCAAGAATGATGACATTCAGCAGCCCGGGAACCTCGTCTTCGACCTGCAGAAATTTGTCCAGTTGCTCTTCGTTTTCGACGATCAGAAATCGGCTGTCACTATCATTGATGAGATATTTCAACTGGCTGGCAGAATCGGTGGTGTAGACACCAGACGCGATGCCACCAACGGCCTGAATGCCCATATCGAACCAAGCCCATTCCTTGCGGTCCTCTGACAGGATCGATACAATCTCGCCGCGCTGCATCCCCAGTTTGCGCAGGGCAAGGCCAATCCACTTTGCGTGCTGCCAGTAATCTGCCCACGAATACGACCTCCAGATGCCGAGGTCCTTTTCACGGTGCGCTGTGCGATCGCCAAGCTCGGCGCAGCGTTTCCTGAACAGCTCGCAGATTGTCGTGCACTCATCGACACAGACCGGGCGCTGGCCGGGGTTTGCGTTCAGGCGAACGCCGTTGACTGTGATCTGAGGGGGCAGGGTACTGATATTCATCTGTCTCACCTCCACGTCTTTTTCCGCTTCCAACGGCGGTTTTCCCGCGCGCCTTCTTCCTGAACGCCCAGATAGAAATTCTGGATGTCCTCTGACCGCATCAGAACATCTGCTGCTCCGTCCATGACGATGCGTCCGACCTCCATCACATAGCCATGGTGGGCCAGTTCCAGGGCGGCGTTGGCGTTCTGTTCGACCAGCATCATGGTCATGCTCTGTTCGTCATTCAGTCGCTTGAGGATGCCAAAAATTTCCTGAACCAGCAGCGGTGACAGACCAAGCGAGGGTTCATCCAACAGCATGATCTTTGGGTTGGCCATCAAGCCACGGCCGATTGCCAACATCTGTTGCTGCCCGCCAGATAATGTTCCCGCCTCTTGGTTGCGACGTTCCTTGAGGATCGGAAAGTATGAGAACACCAGATCCCGATCGTGATCGATCTGACCCTTGTCCTTCAGGGTATAGGCCCCTAGGCTGAGGTTCTCGTCGACCGTCAGCAATGGAAACACTTCACGCCCTTCGGGCACATGAACGATGCCTTGCTGCACGACCTTGTGTGGCTCGGACCCCTGAATTTCGTCGCCGTCAAACGTGATCTTGCCCTTTTCCGGATCCATCACGCCAGAAACGGTTTTCATCAGCGTGGTCTTGCCCGCGCCATTGGCGCCATGGATCGAGACAATTTGGCCCTGATGAACATCCAGAGAAACACCCCGGATCGCCATGATCGGACCATAAAAACTTTCGATGTTGCGGATTGTCAGGATCGGCTCGCTCATGAGGCTTTCCCCAAATAGGCCTCGACCACCGCCGGGTGCGACTGAACCTCAGCAGGTGTTCCCAGCGCCAGTTTCGCGCCGTCCGCCATTGCAAGAACGCGGTCTGAAACGCCAGACACCAGCCCCATATCATGCTCGACCATCAGTACCGTGATCCCCATCTGCCGCCGGATATCGTCAATCCACCAGCGCATGTCGGTTGTTTCTTCGACTGACAGACCCGAGGCCGGTTCGTCCAACAATAGCAGCTTGGGATCGGTGGCCAGTGCGCGGGCCACCTCGACTACCTTACGCACGCCATAGGGCAGGCCAGAAATCATTTTGTCGCGGAACGCCTGCAGGTCGAGGAAGTCGATAATCTCTTCGACCTTTTCGCGGTTCTCCAGTTCCTGTCTTCGTGCGGAGGGCAGAAACAACACCTCGGACAGCATGTTGGTTTTGCGGTGGCGGTGCCGTCCGACAAGCAGGTTCTGCAAGACCGTGGCATGCTCGAAGAGTTCGATGTTCTGAAATGTCCGCGCCACACCATATGCAGCCACGCCGGACGGTTTGGCCTTAAGCAAGTCGTGCCCGTCGTAACGGATTTTGCCTGCGTAGGGGTCGTAGAAACGCGAGATCAGGTTGAAGACCGTGGACTTCCCTGCACCATTAGGGCCAACGATGGCGAAAACCTCGCCTTCCTCGACTTCGAAAGATAGATCATTGACGGCAGTCAACCCACCGAACTTCAGGGTGACGTTTTCGAACTCAAGAAGGCTCATCTCAGGCGCTCCGTCTTGAGGTAGGATTTCTGCCGCTTGAACATGTCCTTGCGATAGAAGGGAAACAACTCGAACCACGTGCGGATTTTCAGCCAGCGCCCATACATGCCCATCGGTTCAAACAGGATGAAGGCGATCAGGATCATACCGAAGATACCGAACTCCAACCCCGGGATGGCGACGGTATTGCCACCAAACACTGCGCCCACGTACTCCTTTGATATCGACAGGAACTGGGGCAGGAACCCGATCACGATTGCTCCAAGGAACGCGCCGTGGATGGACCCCAGACCACCGATCACGATCATCATCAGTAGCTGGATTGAGATCAGGACGCTGAACGTCTCATTGTTGAATGCACCCGAGAACATGCCCATCAACGCGCCCGCCCATCCGCTGACCGCGCAGGACAGCGCGAACGAGATCATCTTGGTCCGGGCAATGTCCACGCCCATGGCCTGTGCCGACACTTCAGAATCCCGAACAGCGATAAAGCTACGCCCCAAAGGCGCGCGCAACAGGTTGATGTAGCCAAGCGTCACCAGCACCGCCACACCAAGAACCAGCCAGAAGAATTGAACCGGAGTGCCCCAGCGGTCGACCAGAAACCCGAAAATCTCAACGCCGCCTAGGTATTTACCCGCGACCCCGCCTGTGATCGGCTCGGCCAGAACAATGACGTCATCCATCAGGATGGACAGGGCCATTGTGAAGATCGCGAGATATATCCCGTGCAGTCGCAGGGCAGGGATGGCAACCGTCACTCCGGCCAATCCGGTCAGAATACCAGCCAAGGGAAAGGCAATAAGGAACGGCACGCCAGCTTCAAGAAGAATGACGTTGGCGTAGCAACCAAAGGCCAAAAACGCGGCATGACCTAGGCTGACTTGCCCTGTGTGACCCGTCAGGATCATCAACCCCAGGCCCGCGATGGCCCAGATCAGCACGTTTGTCAGCTCACCCAGGTAGAAGTCGTCCAGCCACCACGGAGCGGTGGCGACAACTGTCAGCAAGATCAGGTACAGGCAAAGCTGATACGCGTCCTTCCAAGGTCGGATATCCTGCATGTAGTTGGTTTTGAACACAATCCGCATGACTTAGACCTTCTTGACCCGAACCTGGCTGAACAGCCCATTCGGGCGAAAGATCAGCACCGCAAGCAACAGCGCATAGGGCGCAATCTGGCTGTACCCTGCTGCAATGTAACGGCTGGCAAAGGGTTCAATCACGCCGACGATCAGCCCGCCAGCCAATGCCCCCGGCAGGCTTCCAAAGCCACCGATTACGGCTGCGGCGAAGGCCTTGATGCCGAGCAAACCAGTGGTTGGATCGACAGACCCCTTGGCCGCGAACAAGATGCCTGCAATCCCCGCGACAACCCCCGCCAGAGCCCAGATAAAGCCCTGCACACGCTTCACCGGTATTCCCATGTAATACGCTGCCAACTGGTTCTGCGACGCGCCCTGCATCGCAAGACCCAGCTTGGTTCGACTGAAGAAAACATACAGCCCCCAGGTCAGCAAGATGGTCACGACGATGACCGCGACGTCCTCCATCCCCAGCACCAGTCCGCCAAAGCGGACTTCCTTGCCGGCCAACGGGTTTTGAAGCGTCTGTGGCTCGTGCCCCCAGATCAATCCGGCTGCGAACCGGATTACGAAACCCAAAGCGATGGTCAGGATAACAACTGCCGTTTGGCTTTCCCCAAACAAACGCCGGATGATCAGGCGATCAAGCAAGTAGCCCAACGCGCCCATGATCCCCAATGAAATCGGCAAGGCCATCCAGAAGGGCAGCCCCATATACTCCGTATTCGTAAGCCCGATCGTCACGAAGGCGCCCAACATCATGAAGTCGCCCTGCGCGAAATTCACCGCCTCGGTGGCCTTGTAAATCAGCACAAAGCCAAGCGCGATCAGGCCGTAGACACAGCCATTCGCCAGCCCGCTGATCAGCAGCTGTGCGTTATCCAAGTTTGTCCTCCCATGCCGGTTGGCCCGGCGTTCCTTACGTCCCGGACATCCTCCTTCGTCCGGGGCTTTGTTCTACTATGGCGTGATAATCACCTTCCCGTCACTCTTTTTCAGAGCATTGGCCAGATTTGCCACCACATCGCGCAAGCCAAGCCGTTCAGAAACATCCGTTTTCCAGCGTCCGTCAGCAAACCGGGCCTGTACTTCACCAACAACTCTCATCTGGTCCGCCGGAGGCGTTGACATCATCCACTTGGTCAACCAGAACCCCTCGATCCGCTTGCCCATAAAGATCAACTGACCGGTCTGTGTCAGTTTTGGCAATTCGGGGCTGAGCTTGCCGTAGATGACCCACCGCGCACCGTTGGGCATCGAACAGAAAATCTGCTCGGAAACCTGATCCGTCACGGCATCCAGAAAGACACATGGCTTCAGTTCCATGCTGAGCGCTGCGAATTTCTGTATCATGTCCGGGTCGGACGTGACCAAGACCTCATGAGCGCCAAGTTCTTTCAAGGATTCAACTGCCTCGGCCCGACGCACGATTGCGATTGGTTTCAGTCCCAAATCGCGTCCAAGCGAGCACATGAGTTTGCCCAACTGGCTGGTGGCCGCGGAAACGACAAAAGCATCGCCCGCACCCCGCGCGATGTCCACCATGGCCATCGCCGTCATGGGATTGATGACCTGGGCGGAACCATCTTCGTCTGAGATATCGGGTCGCAGTGGGATACACATCAGCGCCTGCGTCACGACATACTCCGCCCACGCCCCGGAACCAGCCGCCACAAAGGCAACCCGTTGACCCTGCAACGCTTCGGCACCGGTGCCGGTGGCCACCACGTCGCCACAACCTTCGAACCCGGCGGGCGCGCCTTTGACACGCGGTTGCCCGTATTCTCCCTTGATAAAGTGGAGATCGGATGGATTCACCGACGCCGTCCGTAATTTGATCAACACCTGACCGGGACCAGGTTCGGGCACGGGAAGCTCGGCCTCGGCAAGCCAATCGGCGGCATCCTCGATAAAAGGACCTGTGGCCGATCCGGAATAGCCGTCATGGGTTTGAATGACGGCGAACATGTTTGGGGGCAGGGTGGTCATTATGTCTCCTATCTCCTGTGCGGACACAGCACAGAACAGGTCTGCTGCAAGTGGTGTTGCGTTGGATTTAGGGGCAGCCAATCAAACGGGTGTTGAGACGTCAATCAGAGTTGCGCCTGACGTAACGGGAATGCGCGCCCGGTAATGAAAAAGGGCCGCTCAAAATAGAACGGCCCCCAGAAATTATTGTTGTCCAGTCAGAAGCGTGCGCAGCTCTTCGATCTTCTGAGCAATCAACTGAGGGGATGCCTTGATTTCATCCAGGATACCCAAAGCTTTTGTTTTCAGGTCCTGTGACAACTGGCTATCCTGAACCGAAGCTACCATGGCGTCATAATCAAAATTCTGGACGGAAAGCGTACCTTCTTCGATCCAGGAATTCAGCAAGTCTTGCCCCTGATTAGCCAGGGACGCGACCTGATCTCCGGCCTGGTCGGCCAGATCGGTGGCCGCCTGTCCGGCTTGTTCGGCCGCTTCAGTGGCCTGGTCTGCAATGGAAGATGCGGCTTCGCTCGCCTGTTCGGTGGCGGCATCCACGGCATCATTTACGGCCGCACCTGCGTCCTGCGCTGCAGATTGCAGGCTTTCGGCAGGTGTGGGTTCGGGTTGATTGAGGTAATAGTAAGCTCCGGCGCCAAGTCCGGCGACGATAACAGCTAATATGAGAGTACGCGACATGGGGTTCTCCTTGAAATATGTGTCGCTTAGATGAGGGTAAATTATCGGTGATCAAAGGGGAATTCCCAGAAATTCATTTCAATTCGGGGGTTTGAGCCAGCCTGCGCCGATCTGATGGAACCAGGTGGCAATAACACGCCGTCATGCGGACAGCACGGCAGGTGAGCTTGATTATTCGCCAAAATCCGAGGCGGAATTGGGCCGGAAGCAGACACATTCGGCACAAAAGGCGAGCGGTGGTGTCAAAGTAAAGTGACATAGTGGGGTGGATTAATGGCGCCGATTGAAAGCTTGGAACGGTGAAATTTTCAAAAATGGGCGGGAAGCTGCCGTTCACCGCGCGAATTAAGCCCTATTTCTCGCATTGCGAGCGCGGACACTCAGGCTTGAATTTCCCGACCAACTAAAAACGGTGCGGTTTCGGCCCATTTTTCATCAATAACCCAAGATGCGTTCAAGTTTCGCGCGATCAACTTTGGAGGCGTGACGCTTGTCCATGGGGATTTTGTCAATTGAAATCACCTTGGGGACACCAAAGCCAAGCGCACAACTACTCCAAGCCTCAACTTGACCAGGTAACCCTTGAACGCAAAGAGCCGGGCCTTCATTCGTATTTATTAGTGCGCAGTGTTCTACACCCGACCATTGCCTTGCCGCGACTTCGATTGCGAAGGGAAAAAGTGAACCCGAGTGCACTTCAATTTCGGACCCCATCCGCCCCCACAACCACAATCGTCCGTGTTCGTCCAATGTGCCAGCATCACCGGTTCGGTGCCAAATGACGCCACCTTCTTTAATTTTGTTATCCGCTGATTGGGCCGGATCAAGATAACCGTTGTTCACATGCGCCCCAGCGACCTGAATTTCATTGTCGCAAATACGGAGCGTGATCTCAGGCACTGGATATCCGACGAGAAGCCCATCGCCACCGGACATCCGACGGTAATCCTCCTCCGAGATGTCCCTGACGTCGAGATGGGCAATCGGTTCAGCCTCGGTCGATCCGTAGACGCAAACAACCGAAAGCTTGTACCGGTCTCTCAACGTCTCCACCAGGTCCGGAAACACCGGGCCACCGCCCGTGAACACCGTGTGCAACGGACCGGTGTCGCCGGATTGGGCAAGTTTTTCACACAGCGACGGCGGGATGAGGGTTCGGGTGATTTGCTGCACATGGATCCAGCTGTCCAACTGTTCCGGCGACAAGCGGTCCAGCTTGCTCAACTTCCAGTTCGGGAGAACACTTGTGCGCCCAGCCACCAGATTGATCAGTGTGAACACCGGAAAGGCCACCAGATCGCGCTCGGCATTGTTGCTGGCGAGGAGGGGCGCGATGGCATCGTGCTGCGCCATCAGAAATGCATGCGAGCGGGGAATGGCTTTCGGCTGGCCCGTCGTCCCGGAGGTGAAAGAAATAAGGGCGATATCCTCCGGTCGAACCTCATGGACCACCGGATCGCAGCGACTTTCCCCCGGCTTCAGCAGAGGTAGGGACCAAAGGTTCGGAATCAGAAATTTTAGCAAAGAATACGCGCCCGCTGCACAGAACGCTTTTGGATTCGTGGTCCGGGCGGCATGACGCAGACCGGCCAACCCCATGGCCGGTTCCGGCAAGACAACAGTGGCGCCAAGGGACCATAGGGCGGCTAGACTTGCATAAAGGTCCGCATCGACAGGCATGGCCAAAAGAACACGATCACCTGTTTGGATACCCTTGTCCTGCCACCTACCTGCCAAGTGCTGAACCCGCGTGTGCAGGGTTTGAAAACTAATCTGGCGGCCCTTGCCGTCCACTATTGCGGTCCTGTCCGGAAACCGTTCAACCGCAGCCGAAAAATGGGCGAGCAGGTCAGCCATTCAGCTTCCGCCCAAGCAGGGAATATCGCCGGAAAATCGTTGAACCTTCCGCGGCACTGCGGTCGGCCGAGCTGTTGTCATCATGGATCAGCGCATGAATGGCGGTGTCGTACCCCATGCTGAATGCCGTCTTGTGGAACCTGTGTGCCAGATGCCGCCCGGCGCCGGGTTCGAGACTCGCATAGGTCTTAAGGATTGCGGATGTCGGATCGGGGCCTTCGGCAAAGTTGGGAATGCCGAACAGAAACCCGGCTAATGACCCGTCGCGGCGGCGCGCAAACAGGATCAACTCGCGCTTCATCATTGGCACAACCGGCATATACATGGCCAGAAAATCCGCCTCGGATATCGGCTTGTAGAATGCGTTCTTAGAGAATGCTCGGGTTGAAAGTTCGAATACCTGGCGGAACAGGGCCTCGGGATCTGCTCCATCCCACTCTTCCACCACGAACCCTTCGGTTTCCGGCGGTGCCGACCGGGCGGCGGCCTGCAGTGGGACTCGGGCCGAGAAGTACCGGCTGATCTCTGTAAATCCTGCCGACCGGAACACCTTGGGCTCATGAGGTTTGTTGGTGGGTTCCATCAGGAACGGAGCAGACCCGTCGCTGCGCGAGACAAACCGGTAACTGTGCCAGGTATCGCCAGACATCGGCCCGATGATCCGGTCGAGGCCCGCGTCTATGACCAGCAGCGTCCCCTTTTGCAGGATTTCGGCGCCGGCCTCGGGGGTTTTGCAGGAAAAATCACCGAAGGTTGCGGCGGGAACGCCGTCCCAGTTTGGGCCGTTCAGATACACGGTCAGCTTAGCATCAGCCGTTTTGATGGTCTCTTTGGTCATGAAACCACTCCGGCAAAGAACCGCGCTCCAAGCGATCCAGCAACGACCCAAACATAGGAGAGCAAGGGCAGGGCGAGGGCCAACAGCGTCAACCTAAGAACCCGGTCTTTTCCGAACCAGTGTGGCCGGGCCAATGGAACCGCAACTGTGCACAGCAGTGAGAGCAGGGTCAGAGCCGTCAGCGGCTCAGCCCAGTTCGACTGTTCAGAATTCTGGGAAACAGCCCAAGTCCGAATTATGAACAGGAAAGCCGCAGCAAACGGTATCGCA
Organism: Ruegeria sp. CDSA034; assembly: GCF_059612275.1. Lineage (NCBI taxonomy): Bacteria > Pseudomonadati > Pseudomonadota > Alphaproteobacteria > Rhodobacterales > Roseobacteraceae > Ruegeria > Ruegeria sp. CDSA034. The sequence continues at coordinate 211,007 of NZ_JBXWQH010000001.1, read as the reverse complement.
ATAGGATTGGCACACAGCGCCACAGCAGTGAGCCCCATAGCCAACCCCATCGCACTGAGCCCAAAAAAAGAAATCGCATCCCATCCCGTTGCATTTCCTGCCGCAAGCCAACCGAATCCCAAAAACCCTAAGGCGGCTACGATATCCAGATCGGGGTACTTACTGTCACAAGGAGAAGCGGTGCGCGCCCAGCCATGTGCGGCAAGAACCATAATCGGCAGTACTGTGTTCTGCAGTTTAGCGGCCGCAAGCAGCAAAAAAACCGCGACAACATACACACGGGTCGTATGCTTGGTCAGGCCCAGCTTGGTTCCCACCACGCCGAAACTGGCAAGGGCGGCAAAAAACATGGCAGCCAACAGGGCGAGCTCTGCCAAAGAGCTGTGATAGTGGCCGTTCAGAAAAATTAGCAAGCCAAGCGGCAGGAACAAGTTATCAAACCCCCGCCAACTTTGCGCCTCGACCAATGTGCCAAAGGCCGCAACCATAAGACACAACATCATGACGTTAGATGGCGGGAGTTTCGACAAGAATAAGAAGCAGATGATCGCAACCAATAGCGTTACGACAAAAAACACCACTGACCCTTCTAAGCTCTTGTCGCCATCTTCCACCACGTAGCGTTTGGTTCCATACGCGGTCCCGGCAAGCGCCGCGGCGGCATCAGCGAGTGTCAGAACTGCGATTGGCAGCAAGTAGAACAACGTGTTTTCGCCCGCCAGCAAGAAGCAAAGCCCAACGGATAAGGCGAGTAGAAAGTCTCCGTAGGATGTGCGTTCCACCCCGTGTAGGGTCGCGCCAAGACCCGATGAAAAACGCGGTAGGCGCAGCACAAGCATCACCAGCATTGTGGCTGCGATCAGCATGTAAACCGGCCAGCGATCGGGAAAGAGCCAGGGCAGTAGCAACGCAAAGAGGCCCGTACTGACATGCATCAGCTTGCGCTGCACTTCGGCGCTCAAGCCCGCCGTGTTGGCCAGATTTCGGATGACCATCATTACTCCGACAAGAGCCAATACGGACCCCGCCGCCAGCAGAACCTGCCCAGGAACGGTCACGGCTGCACCTCTTCAACGACGAAATCCGAATAGAAGAATGCCATGTCACGGGCTTTCTGCTGCGTTTCGATATCGGTCAGGGTGTCTATCTGATCCCTGTATTCCGGCGGAACCCGCCGGGGTGCCATCATGTTCCAATAGACCAGTCGGGCGTGTGGCTCTGCGGCGGTTAGGATGGCACCGTAAACCTGTCGGAAGGTTTCGAGCGACATGTACTCGAAAATGTCGGAAAGGTTGAACCCGCTGGCTTTCTCACCGGCCGACACAAAAGCCTCCAGCGACCCGAGGCGGATGTCCAAACGATCCAGCCGGGATCGGATGGTCTCATAATGTTCGGGACGCCATGCCAATGGTAGCGCGTCACCGTGGTCGCCCTTGAGTATCCAATGCAGATAGGGATTTTGCGAGGGATCGGTGGCGACCCCCCCATGACGGATGCGGCGGGCGACATGTTGGGCCGGGCTGCCTTCGACATGATCGAAAAATGCGCTGTCCCGGCCCATGCGCCCCATGACGAAGCGAGAAAAGAAGATGTTCAGCAGAAGACGCCAACGGAATGTGTTGAACCGCGTGTCGAAAAAGGTTTTCCGTGCTTCTGGGCTGCGTGGAGTGAACACTTCGTCGATGGTTCGGCGTGAATGCACCAGCGGCAAAAGCCGGGTCCGAAAGACGCGAAAATAGCGTTCAAATTTGCCGACGCCCCCAATACCGTATTTTTCGACCTCCGGAGTCAGAGCCTCCCAGAAGGCGCGCGTGTCGGCATCTGTGGCATCCAAAACCCGGCCCAGCAATGCATCCCGTCGGGTACTTGGGCGCGAGCCAGTAAGTTCGATGAATTCGGAATGAGTCAGCCGCTGATAGGCCGCGATTCTGAGTTTGAGGCAGGCGATCTGTGCCGGTGACAGGTCCAGAACCACGACGCGCACGGGATCGAGTGTCAGCATAGCCAGCGCATTGTCTCCGGCCGAGCAGATGGACACCAATGTTTTGCCCGCACAATCGCCTAGTGCAGAAGTCAGGACATCTGCGTCCTCCCACAGTTGGGCATAGCGGACATAGTCGAAATCCGCTTTATCCTCAATCTCACTGCTACCCATCGCACCGCTCCACCGCGCCGCTTGCCCCGTCGACCGAGATCATCTCGCCATCTTCGATCCAGTGCGTGGCGCCTTTCAGGCCAACCACGCAGGGGATACCAAGTTCACGCGCCACAATGGCCGAATGTGACAACAGAGATCCCCGTTCGACGACGATTGCCGATGCGTTTGAGAATACGGCGATCCAGCCCGGGTCGGTGTGGCGCGCCACCAGTATATCTCCGGGGTCCAGGGCCTCGGTGCGTGGATCACGGATCACACGCGCACGCGCTTTGATCTGTCCTGCGGAACAGCCCGTGCCGTGCTTCGCCCGTGCCGTGTCCACCTCGAGTTCCGCGTTGTCGGACCAGATAGGCGCGATGGCGGGACCACGGATTTCGATGCGTTCCGGCGGGTCGGGGCGTCGGGATGAGGCTTCATCCTCTTGTTTGCGCCGCGCAACGATGCCTTTCAGATCAGGTGACAGGCTATAGCCTTCGACTGCTCCGAGAACCTCATGTGTTGTCAGGAAAAAAACATCCTTTGGTGATGAAAGCAGATCGTGGGCGGCGAATTCCCGGCCGATGCCCAAAAACACACGTCGTGCATAACCAAAGATTCGCGTGCGTTCAAAACGCAGGTTTTCGCGGTCGCGCACACGCGCCTTGGTCCAGCCAAGAATCCATTTGGCCGACTGCCGTTTGAGGGGGGTTGCTGGAAACAGAGCTTGCCAGTCCGGTTCAGCGCCTTCCTGACGCCCAGACGGGGGACGCTCGGCGCTGGCTGCAATCGCCAGCAAAAGGCTGGTTGGGTCGTCGCGCAGCGGAACGCTTTCCAGCTTGAGCTCTTCGGTGCACCGGTCGCCGAATTTCTCAAGATACGCATCAACCTCGGCTTCGATTTGCCGGTGCCCGGACAAAACTGACAGCTCTGCATTGGCTTTCAAAGTTGCGGCAAGACCTGCCTGCCTAACCAACTTTCCCATTTGGGCAATGCGCTGAGCGGGTTCCGCTGAAACGATATCGCCTTGCCCGATCATGAGGTCATTGTGCAGGGTCAACCCGTCCTCACCCAGCCACTTTTGTAGCAGGTTGCGCGAGCCGCCAAAGGCAATCATGCATAGAAAATCGTTGATCAGCGGGGCGTCCCAGCGATCCAGCAAGGTGCTTTCGATGCGCCTGTACTCGGCCGCCAGTTCGGTCGCGTTGGACGTGTTCACATCGAGCCCCGCCAGCAATATGTCGTTCAGCCTATGATAAAAATTGCGCCGGGTCTGCGGCAGCCGGACAGCCTGCCAGATCAGACCGCCCGCAACCTTGGCGAGTTTCGCGTATTCCACGACCCTGGTCCAACCAGTGGTGGGGGGCGGAGCAAGAGCATCCGTGACCTCACGCGGCATCGGTTCAGAAACGCCCATCATCGTTTCCATATAGTCGCGGTTCATCGAAAACCCTGGCAACAGCGCCAGCGCGCGATACCAGTTGATCAGATTGTAATAGGCACGCCCATCCACGCGCCCCAGCAAATTGTCAAAAACAGTTGGGTTCCGGGCAACCGTGTGCCGGGAAACGCCCAGCAACCTGACGAAAGCGCGATACACCTGAGAATAAACATGCAGAGCAAAAGAATAGGTCAGCGGGCTGACGATGCCCGGATAGCTTTCTACGATATTGGAGTTGTCGAAAATAGTAAGTGTCTGGTCTTCGAGCGGCTCAGGACGTAAGGCCGTGGTAATCGGTCGTGCCTGCAAAATATGTAGCCCTTGCGCATCAATGGCCCATTCGATGTCCTGAGGTGATCCGAACAGAGCTTCGGCCTTTTGGGCAAGGGCCGCGATGGATTGCGCCTCGTTCACGTTCAAATGTGTTGGGGTGTTTGGTGCGCTTTCCGGTGTGCCATCTGCGCCAATGATCCAGTCCTCTCCGTCCGCTTCACCTGACACAAGCTGGTCTGCAAGGCCTTCAATGGCCGAGATCACGACCACATTGCGCCGACCACTGACCGGATCGGCGGAAAAGGCGACACCGGCCGTCTTTGCATCGACCATGCATTGTACGATGATCGCAGGAGCCTCGGCTTGGCCGCCGGATTTGACCGCCCGGTAGGTTTCGACCGTTGCCGAGAAACCGGATTGCCAAACCTGCTTGGCCGCCGCGATCACACTTTTGCCCGGAACGTTCAGGACTGTTTCGAACTGTCCCGCGTGACTGTGGTCCACGCCATCTTCGGACCGGCCAGAGCTGCGCACCGCGTAAGGCCCGGGCCCGAGCGTTTTAAGCGCGGCGGTCACAGCCGATCGCAGGCCCTTTTTCCCGATGGGCCCGGACTGCCCCATGCGAAATGCGTAATTGGTGATGACAAAGAACCTGGGCGGGGAAAAACCGTGCCGCGTCAGATGCGACAGTGCCGCCGCTTTGCCTCCGACAACCGAGACATCATTGGCATCCGTTTGGGCGACGATGAAAGTCATACAGCGGCTCCGAACAAGAAGGGCAGGAAACCAGCCGTGGCATAGCAGAAGAACACCCACAGGCCGGAAACAGTGTCCATCCTGTTCTGGGCTTTCTCAGTTGGTGACTGACTATAGCGGATTGCGGCAGCCCCGCAGGGAACCAGCGCCAGCGCGCCGATCAGGGCACTTGGCCAGCCAACGCCTGTGGCGCTGCCCGTTGCGACAAGAAGCGCGTAGGACAGCAGGACGCAGCCGATCCAGATACGCCCCGCCGGACGCGGACCCCATAGGGCGGAATAGGTGTCGACACCGGTAATCTCGTTTTCAGGAGCCCACAGTTTGCGCCCGATCTCAAGGACGCAGCCATTCACAAAGGACAACGCCAGGAACAGCCACAGAGAGGGCGCCGCCCCGCCTGCCGGCAGCCATTCGAGGCCGGTCAGCAACAGATCAATCAAGGGCATGATCGCCATATGGCTTAGCAGGTACAAAACCGGCCGCGCCTTCAGCCAGGCCGGGACACCGAATTCGACCGTCATCGCCGCGAGCCAGATCCAAACCGCGCCCAACAGCCACAAAACCGACGGGTACCAGAACCAGGCAGCCGCAAATGCCAGTGGAATGATCAGTAAACCCAGGCTTAGAACTTCACCGGTTGAGACTAATCCGCGTGGGATCGGCCTTTCGGGCCGGTAGCGCCGGTCGTCTTCAGCGTCCTTAAACTCGTCACAGACCCGCATCTGGAAGAACAACGCCATGGCCAACACAAAGCCGGCGGCAAAGGCGGGCCATTCGGGCAGGGGGCGGTCTGCCAGACGGGCGGACACGCAGATACTGGCCGAGGAAAACACCAGCAACAGAGGGACGGTTTTCTTCAGTGGAAAACGCTCGGATTGATAAATCCAGAATCGGTTCTGAATGCTCATCTGTGGCGGGCCAGACTTTCATGGGCGCGGGTGAAATGGCCCGCAGCAATCGCGGCGACGATGGAGATTTCACCACATAGGCACGTGGCCGCGGCCACTTCAGCCAAAGCTGTGCCACACCCGCTGCCCCGTAGGCCGAGTATGTTCAGCGCTGCTGCCTGGCTGGGCAATCCAGTGCCCCCGCCGACCGAGCCAACCAAGATGTTCGGAAGTGTAACCGAACAGAAAAGATCGTCGCCCCTTGGTTCCATTCGCGTGATTCCCATCGCGCTTTCGGCAACGCAGGCCGCGTCCTGTCCGGTTGCAATGTAGAATGCCGCCAGCCCGTTGGCATAGTGCGCCTGCGCCCCAAATTGGCCGGACAAAAGCGCCCCCAGATTGGCGACCCGGCCATAGTCAAGCATCGCCTCGACCGTCGTTCCAAGCGTCTTTTTGACAACCTCAGCCGGAAGCGTGACCGAGGCGCTGACCTTACGCCCGCGCCCCGTCACCAGCCCCAACGCCGAAGCCTTTTTATCCCCCGAAAAATTACCTTCGACATACCAGTTCTCAATCGCGACAGGGCAGCTATCCGCGATTGCGTGGCACAAGGCGTCGGTGGCGATGGTCACCATATTCTGACCCGCTGCATCACCTGTGGTGTAGCGGCAAATCAAAAAAACGACGTTTGTATCAATGAAAGGCTCCAGCGATACAAGCTTGCCATGACGGGTCGTCGCTTCGGCCGCAGATTTGAGTATGTCGACATTTGTCACAACCCAATCCACAAATTGCCCGGCCTTAAGAAGGCTCTCGAAAACAAACGCTGGTGTCCGCAGAACACCTTCGTACAAAACAGCTGTACTGACACCGCCCGACCGGGTGGCGGCATAAGCGCCACGGGCGTAAGACGCGACCAGCGCTGCCTCGGTAGTTGCAAGGGGGATATGAAAATCGCCGTTTGCGTTCATTCCGTTCAAGCGTAAGGGTCCAATGACCCCGACAGGAAGCTTAACCGTGCCGATAAAGTTCTCAATATTGGTGCCATAGGTTTCGGCAGCTTCTACCGTTTCCGGATCAGCGATTTGCGCTTGATCCTCGTCGCTGGCCGTGGGTTTCAGCTGCTCCCAAAAACGCGCGACCATCTCTTGTGTAGGCTTGCGGGACGGGCGCAGTGTTGAAAACTCGGCATTATTGGGTGCCATCTGTTTCGGTATCTGATCAGCGTCAAATCGTGCCCTGATGCGTTGAAGCATTTCCCGAACATGAAACGGAATTATCAAGAGTGCACTCCAATAGATTTTCCGCAATAAGCGATTACAATCACAATCTGATGCGTATGCAAGTTACTAATAGATCGACTAATGACCAGCCAAATTTTCTTTTATCAAGTATTTGATCCGAAAGGGTCTCGTATATGTTGCGTTTGATAGTTCTTTCTGTTCGATAAGCGTATCTATTGCCAAAACAAGCACAGATCGTGAGAGCCGAACACTCTTGCGAGCATATCAGCAAGAGCCCAAAACTTGGATGTAATCCATTCAAAAGTTTAGCTGCTTGAAGTGTTGATAGAGAGACAATTAGGATTTGCTGCCGCCCTGCGTAATATAGGAATGATCGAATGTCCGGTGTGGCCGAATAGAGGCTGCAGGAAGAAGCTCGCTCACCTGTGCAGATATATTTGCTGAAACTGAAAAAAGCTGATTTGGTATTTCTGAACACAGACCCTTCTGTTGTTTGACGAAAAGAACACCGATAGTGAGTGATGCTTCGCACCGTTGACCAGGGTATGTGGCGGTCTTGGGACAGTGGCGGAGAGACAGGGATTCGAACCCTGGGTGGGCTTGCACCCACAACGGTTTTCGAGACCGTTTTTGCCAGATTGTCAGTGAGTTTGACTCCAGTAAAACAAGGGGCAGGGCGGTTCTGTCAAAAGCAAAATCGGTATGGTCCGCGGCATAGGTTGGCATAGAAAAACAGCATAGTTCTGCAACCTTTCAATGGTGGTGGGATTTCACGTTTCTCGGAATACCAAAAGTCTACTGTTTTAGCCCGGAGTTTCTGGACAATCAGGTCGAGCAGGAGCTGGATCCAAAAGTCTGCCGCCCCTTCACTTCTGGCGATGCCAAGGGCTTGAACGCGGTCCTCTCAGAGGAGGGGAAGATGCGCAACCGAAGCCGACCAGGTGGCCGTTCGCTTCCCTGAGGGGCCGGTTTACATGGAGTTGTGTCTCACGTCATAAAATATGTATCTTTGACCCCAGATTTTTCTTCTTGGCATTTGACAATTTCCTCGCGCAAGCGCTGAAAAAACAAAGGTTTTTCTAATTGAAAACGCTCTCTGAACGTGTATTCCTTTGTGGTAAAGACTATTTTGGGATGAAATGCTTTGTCCCCTATTAAGGTATAAATCTCGCAATGAATGTTGGTATTTCCGCGCTTGCAGACATTGAAATTGACGGTCGCCCACTGCATCGATACCGGATTTCAGAAGCACTGTTTGACCGGCTTCATCTTTCCTTGATGCGAGATTTGAGGGGCAGGCACTACAGAAGTGCAGCTCCTTCATTTGTTCTCTGGGCGTCGGAACAATACAGGCGCGAGTTCGAGGGCGGCGCGTTTTCTTGGCATTTCCTGACCGATGCCCTGTGCGTCTCGATCGATCAGTCTGAACTCCGGGGAATGACTGAGGTCGGCCTCCGGCATTTTCGCCGTCCACCTCCCTTCAAGACCGGCGGTGGTATCCAATACCTGAGGGCGCTGGCTGCCGAGGGAGGAATCCCTATTCATCTGCTCTCTCAGAAAGGTGGGTATCGCCAGGCACTTCTTGGGTTGGTTTCAGATTTGGACCGCTTTGGAGCGGGATGTCCTCACGAGGAGGCAAAGGCGTTCGCTTCGCGTCGCACTTTGAAGCTGCCCTTGGGGTATCGCACCGAAGAGTTTCTGGATCTTTTCGTTGAGTTTGCACGAGAAATCTCAGGGCTGCGTCAGCAGGCGCCCGATGGTCTCGATACGAATGGAATTGAGAATTGGCTGGACAACACGCGCCCTGGCTGGCGTAACGACCTCGTTCTGAGGCTGGACGAAACCGCGGCCAGGAGCCTGCTTTCGCAAGCTCTGGCGCAAAGCATTTCGATCGGTAGGGTCAATGCACCCATTCTTCGGCAGCTCAAGAAGGGGAGCCAAGGTGGCTGGGTTGGTCATGTTTCCATTGCTGACAGTTCGAGCCTGCCACTTAACCTGCTGCAGCTTGAAACGTCCAACCAGACAAGGTTTCGCGTTTCTGGTATGGGAAAGCTGGCAGAGGTCTGCCCAGATCTGATGTTGTCGGTTGAGGCAGATGATGATCGTCGACAGTGGTCCTGCAAGCGGATCAGCGGTCGTCGAAGCGCTGAGTTTTCCTACCCATTGGATACACCGCTCGAGTTTGTAGCCATGGCTGACGGGAAGTTTCTCAATCAGGTCGAATTGCCGGGTGGCGCGGCGATACAAACGCATCAGATGCCGAGTCTTTGGCTGATGGCCGAAAGCGGTGAGGATGGTATACCCATCAGGTTGGAGCATGCAGGTAATGCGAACCTCAAATCACTGGATGACCACATTTGGGTTCATGTTCCCGATGGCCTCCCGTTGAACCATGGAGAAGGCATTGAAGCCGTGGAGGAAGACAGGGCTCTTGAGGGCACGCTCTGGCGGGTTTCAGGCAAAGGGCGTATTTCCAGTCGAGACTGGAATGCTGCGATAGAGACAAAGGCGGACAACACCGATCGCGATGAGTTGGTTGCCTATGGTCCTTTGAGCACCATGATACGTGACAATAGTGGTCTTCCTGTTTATCGCGGGATGCCAAACCTTTTGTTCCGAAAGGCAGGCCTTTCGTTCCACGCTCCGAGTCCAAGATCCGTCAGATACCGGCCTCGAGGAACGCACGTCTGGCTAAGACGTGTTCCGACGCAGCCGTTCTTGGGAACTCTTGATGTGGCTGTTGAAGAAGATGGGGGAATAGGTGCGCGGGTCACAGCCAGGATCGTGCCGGAGCTTGGTAGAGTGTCTGTTGGGCGTGACAACACAGTTTCTTTTTTTGAGTTTCCGGCAGGCTGGCTTCTGAGGGTCGAAGAGGGTGATCCGGTGTGCATCCGCGATATTGGCGAAACCAAAATCACCCTTTCAGATGGGGCATGGCAAAAGGAAAGACTTAGGCTTGTTTTGTCTTCACCTGATCGGCGCGAAACACTCGAGTGGTGGTTGGTGTTGCCGCGAGCGCGCTCGGACTTTTCTAATCTCGATGGCGATATTCTGAATCAGAACGAATCCATAACGATCGAGACTTTGCGAAAGTGGAAGTTTGTTGCGAGCGGAAATGGGCGATCATCGCTTGGAATGAATTTTCTTGGCCGCAGCACATCCGGTTTAGGCGCAAGGATTGCTTTCGATGTCCCGGCAACGACACCGTTATCCGGGTTCCGCAATACCGTTGAAAGTTTTCTTTCTCTTGGGTCACCAGATTCAGAATTGCGACTTCGAGCCTTGTGTGGCGTGGAGCAGTCTCCAAGACTGGTTGTTCGAAGATACTTGCAGGAAACAGCTCTGGAAAAAGATCGGCTTTTCGTCAGGCACGACGGATCTCTCGAAGAGATTGAGGGAGACCTTGTGATTTCGGCCATTGATTTGGATGCGCCGAAAAGACAGAAGGCGCTGACTGCATCAGAAAACTCGAACCTGTCTTCCAGATTGGGTCCCGGGCGGTGGTTCCTCATTCCTAAAATTGGCAATGTGCCCCTGCGCCCACCGCCGCCGCTCTCGAGTCCTGCAGATGGTGCCGAAATCGAAACCATCGGGCCGCTTGCGTCTCCTGAAATGATTTCCGCTTCAGGACGCCGTAGGCGGGAAGATCGAATTGGTGCCTTTTCAGCCCTGCTTGTGAAACCTGCTGAGGCGGATCTTCAGGTTCTGGAGATTACCATCGATTGGCTACTGAGCCAGGGAATCAGTCCGGCAGTGCTTGATACGATTCATGCGTTGAATTCTCAGCCTCAATCGGCGGTCTTGCTTCTACTTCGATGTGCATCTGACAGCCTATTCGATCGTCTGTCGCTTGAAGTTCATGGTTCTCCGAGATGGGATTTCATATCCCCAGCAGATTGGGGAGTTGCATTCGTTGCTCATATTGCCAGTGTTTCTGAACAGCTTGCCGCCATCCCTGCTTTGGCGGAAGGCGCGGACTTTCAGGCGCGAGAAACTCTGGCAATGCGACTAAAAGAGATCCTGCGACTGCGACCTGATTTGGCCGGACATGTTGCGCTGGGCCTGCTGGGAGGCGGACTGTGCGGCTTTGGAGAAATCGCTGATTGGCTTGGTAGCTTGCCGGCGAGTTTCGGAAACCCGGAAAAGGCGTTGAATGATTTAGCCACGGAAATCGTCCGGCGTCACGGAACATACGGAATGACTTTGCCTGATTTGTTGGTTCGGTCGTCTCCTCAGCGTTTTTCCGGCTTTGATGAGGACTTGCGAGGGTTGATCGAGGCGCCTCTATTTGTTGCGGAGATTGCGTTCGGACAAAGACCCCCTCCAACACTTCGTCAGAGGGTTCAATTGCTGCAAGCGCGCTACTTGGACAGTGGCATCTACGAACAAGCCCTGCCGGCCGCCATGGCATGGAAAATGATGCAAGGCGCGAAGATTGATGCCTGAAAAGAGTACGGAAATAGTGGAATGACTAAAGTTTCTACATCTGGATTTGCTGAATCTCTGGCTCTCGTCTCTGAGCGAGCAGCATCTGCTGTGATTTCGCAAGGCCGTTTGCGGTCATCTTCGGCGAGGAAGGCCTTGTCCCGAAGACTGTCTGTTGAACCCGGGGTGGGTGAATCATTTATCGCCGACCCTGTTTTCGAGGCTGCACGCGTCTGGCGCAGATCCAAAAATACGCTTGATGATCTGGCCGGGGGCTTTCTTGAGGAGGAACTGGTTAGCGCCCTTGATGAGGCTCCGACCAAAGGATGGCCGCGGCGCCCCAGTCAGACTTCACAGCATGTTGCACCCTATCATCATCAGGTTCTGGCTTGGCAGGCTGCTCGAGAGGGAAAGAGCTACATGGTGACCAGCGGCACAGGATCCGGGAAGACTGAGTGCTTCATGGTACCCATGCTCAATGACCTCCTGAAACAATCTGGGGGTCGCAAGGCCAATGGAATCCAGGCCATCGTGCTTTATCCGCTGAATGCTCTGATCGAGAGCCAGAAGGAACGACTTGGGGAATGGATGGCGCCTTTTTCAGGGCGGCTGAGTTACGCGCTCTACAATCGGCATATGAAGCAGGAACTACCGCGTCATCAATGGCCGGGTGGCGCGCAGGTCCCTGACCGTAAGCGTCTGAGAGAAGATCCAGCTTCGGTTCTCGTAACAAACACGACCATGTTGGAATACCTTCTTATGCGGGCGCAGGATCAACCGATTCTTGAAAAGTCGCAGGGCACGCTCAAGTGGATCGTTTTGGACGAGGCGCATAGCTATGTGGGAGCACAAGCCGCAGAAATGGCCTTGCTTTTGCGACGAGTTCGTCAGGCCTTCGGTGTAAAACCTGAGGATGTCCGCATCGCGGCAACCTCTGCAACGATCGGTGAGGGTGAAGATACTCGCGAGACTCTCAGGAAATTTGTTGCCGACCTTGGCGGTATTTCCAGTGATCAAGTTGAAATCATTGAAGGCGAGGAGGAACAGCCCGTTCTTCCACCTGCAGCTTCGGAGACTGTACTCGATCTTGAGGACATTCCTGAAAAAAAGGATCAACTGTGGTACAAACTGGCAGTGCTGCCTCAAGTTCAATCGGCGCGACAGAGGATGCGAGAAGGTGGATTGACGCTTTCCGAAGCGGCAAGAATTTTTGGCTTGGATTCCACGAGCTCGGAAGATCGCAAACGAACGACGAGGCTTCTTGAGGCGGCCGCACAAGCAGTTGACCCTGACAGCGGACTCCAGCTTGCACCCTGGAGGTTACACGTCTTTCACAGAGCTCAACCCGGTTATTGGGCGTGCATCGATGATAAATGCACGCATCAGGATCCGGAATTGTCTGCCGAGGGATCAGATTGGCCGTTCGGCCAGATTTGGACTGAGGAAAGGGAAACTTGTGATTGCGGAGCGCCTGTTTTCGAGGTGGCGGGATGCGGTGAGTGTGGGACGCCGTGGTTGAAAGCCAGTCGCTTTTTTCAAGGCCCTCACGAGTATCTGCGTCAGGCGCAGCGAACCGACGACGAGGATGAATATGTTCTCGAAGTAGAACCGGATGACACCGATGAGAGCGCTGTGAGCACTCCCTCGGATGAAGTGTTGATTGGCCCTGCGGATGGAGAAATGTTCCTTCGATTTGATCGTGCAGAAATTCTGTCCAGTGTTACGGATGGTCAGAAATGCGCGCCAATTCAGCTGATTGAGGCCATCAAGGATCGCAACTGCTGTGATCGAGCCCATCTTGCCAACATGGTTCCACAACGTTTCGGCGCACCATTCCTTATGGGTAATGCAATGCCTGCGCTTCTTCAGTCCTTGCCAATCAACAAAGAAGCGCCTGATGGACCGAGTGGCGGGCGCAGACTGCTATCCTTCACCGATAGCCGTCAAGGCACGGCGCGGTTTTCCGCGAAACTTCAGCAGGACGCCGAACGCTCCTTGACGCGTGCGGCCATCTATCATGCGGTCCAGGCGGCAGGTGGAGGAGACCCTGAAGCCGCAGAAAGCCTTCGTAAGCAAGTTCAGGCTTTGGAAACTGTGGTAGAGACCACGCCAAACCTCAAACCAACTTTGGACAAGCTTCGTTCCGACCTGTCGGCAGCTGAGTCCGGAGTTGGTCGAGTTTCATGGAGCGATATGAAATCGCTGCTCGCCAAAAACTTCGAGCTGTCAAAATTCGCAGGCGAGGTGTGGCGGGGCCGACCGAGAGGAGGGGACGAGCTGGCTGACGATCCTGTTCTCTTGGCAGAGCTTTTCCTGTTGCGGGAACTCTTTCGCAGACCTCGAATGCAGAATAATGCTGAGACACTGGGTCTCGCTCGCCTGGTGTTTTCTGGTTTGGACGAGCTGGCCGGTCTGCAGGTCCCAGCTCCTTTGAAAGAAGCAGGCCATGATGCACAGGCCTGGAGTGACCTCATGCACGCAGGGTTGGACATTGTGTTTCGTGCCAATCTTGCCATCGATTTGCCCACGGATCCCGTGGACATGCGCCACTGGATAACGCCTAAGAGTGCGCTTTCGGTTGTGTTGGAGGCGAACACCCCTCCAGACCATGTCGGCGAAAGAAAGAAAATTTCCCGCTTCCCGACAGCGAAATCGACGAGCAATCTTGTGCGCCTCATTTATCGGCTGATTGGCGGCTCGCCGGAGACTGAAATCGACCAAGAACGTTGTCAAACGGTTCTGAGTGCAATCTGGGCCAACCTGGAGCGATCAAGGACCATCAAGCGCAGCGAACCGTATGCATGGCGTTTGGATATTTCCAAGGCCGAAATAGTCGGGATGGAGAGAGCTTTTCGATGCCCTGTCACCCAGAGGATTTTGCCATTTGCTCCCGCTGGAATTTCGATGAATGCGATCGAAACCGAGCAAAGAGTCGACACCATTGATATGCCTTCGCTTCCAAAGGCATTTCCAACAGGGCCAAGTCGAGAAGATCGAAATCTCATCAGGGAATGGCTGAAGAGCGACGGAACTGTCAAAGCCCTAAGAGAAAGTGGTCTATGGACCGATTTGCACGACCGCGTTGCAGAATTCAGTCCCTTCCTTCGATCGCAGGAACATTCAGCGCAGATCGACCGGGGAAGTCTGCAGCGCTATGAAGAAAGCTTCAAGGCCGGGCAAATCAATATCCTGAACTGCTCGACAACCATGGAAATGGGCGTCGACATCCCAGACGTTGGAATGGTGGTAAATACAAATGTTCCGCCCGCGCCAGCGAATTACCGTCAACGGGTAGGCCGTGCAGGGCGCCGCGGTGAACCCTGGGCAATGGCATTTACTTTCTGTAAGGAATTGCCTCTTGATAGGATGATCTTCCGCAATCCGCCAAGTTTGCTACAAGCGGAAGTTCAAGCCCCTCAAGTGCAGATGGACAGCGGAACACTTGTTCAAAGGCACGTCAATGCCTTGCTTCTTGGCATTTACTTGCGCGAGCAAGGGGGGGTAAATGTTAAAACATCCATCGGATCCTTTTTTGGGGCGACAGATGATCCCACTGCTCCCTGGTTGTCCGGAAATCCTGCCGAAGGATTTCTCCTCGCTCTGCAGGGAGAATGGGTCGAGCAGGAGGCTCTCGCGGAAGCATTGGAAGTCTTGGTCATGGGAACGGCGTTGCAGGATGCATTCGGGTTGACGACACGAACGCTTCGAGCATTCGAAAGAATGCAAAGGCTCTGGCGTCAGGAATACGAACAGATTCTGACTGCGCAAACCGCCTATCCTGATACAGACGCGGCCCATCATTTCTACAGAAATCGTGCGAGAAGAATGCGCGAAGATTTCATGATGACGGAGCTGGCTCGCAGAGGTTTTACGCCAGCGTATGGCTTTCCTGTCGATGTGGTGACCTTCGATCATGTTGGTGCACACAAAGGTGAAGAAGGTCCTTCCCGACCTATGGATATTGCCATCCGAGATTATTCGCCTGGGGCCGAAGTTGTCATAGACGGTTTGGTTCATCGAAGCGATGGCATCCGCCCAAGCTGGGGCAATCGAAACGATCCAAGTGCGATCGAGGACCTTCGCACACTTTGGACATGTCGTGCCTGTAACGCGTTCGGCACATCGAGGATCACGCCTGAGGAATGCCCTTCCTGTGGTGAAATCATTTCGTCCGGCGAGCTTCTTCGTCCAGCGGGATTTCTCGGCACAAAGCAACCGCATAGCGCCTATGAAAAGCTCGATTATGTTCCCCCTGACGCTCCGAGAGTTTCAGCAGACAATGATCCTTGGGTATCTCTCCCAAACCCGGCGATTGGCCGACATAGAACAAGCCGGCAAGGGCGATTGCTTACAACAGCGTCAGGAAGCAACGGGTTTGGGTATGCTATCTGTATTGCCTGCGGAAGAGCGGAAGCAGAAGTGACAGGGGAAGACAATGCCCCACTTCCTCCAGGGTTAAAACACCATTTTCCTCTACAGAAGCTTAGGGAAAATCCAAGGCATGATGGTCGTTGCCCTGGAAATGATGAAGGTGCCAGGAAAATCCGGCGCCATGTCAAACTGGGAACCGAGAGCGAAACAGACGTATATGAACTTCAACTCGATTGTCTCTTAGCGACGGAGAACGGGCGATCTCACGCGTTGGCAATAGCAGCTGCATTGCGAGAAGCCGTTGCTACCCGTCTTGGTGTCGATGCGGAAAACATGGGTTTCGCTGTTGCTCCGAGCCAACGCAGCGACGGGTCACGGCGACACTCGCTCTTTCTTTTCGACAAGACGTCAGGTGGGTCGGGCTTTTCCGTTGCTGCCGCCCAGGACTTACCAGGACTGATCGAGCGCGCTACAAAGATTCTCGAATGCCCGGCAAGCTGTGCACACGGATGCCCTGAGTGCATTTTGCGCCGGGACACTCAGTTTGACCGAGAAAAGCTGGATCGACCCGGTGGCTACTCAATCCTGGAAGAGCATGTCCTGGCTCATTTGGCTCTGCCTGATGATCTCAAGATTTTCGGTGATGAAACTCACGCAATCACAGAACCCGTAGAAGATTACGTGAACCGCATGATCCTTGCAGATGATTTGAAAGAAATGACCTTGTTTCTTGGCGAACCTGTGGGTGAATGGGATCTGAGCGAGTGGGCAGGTAGCCGACTTCTGGCTAATGCAGCGCGCTCCGGCGTTTCCACAAATCTTGCTATTCCAAAGTCAGCCATATTGGAAATGGAGTTGTCACAAAAACTGGATCTCCTTCGGGTCCTGTCTCGTGGCGATTCCGGCCTGCATTTCCATGAAGACCTACCTGATCTGGGCTCAAGCTTGTTGTTGGCTCAACTACAGCTATCCGATCGTCATGTCGGCGTCGCCACATCCTCGCCCAGGGCCGCCAGAATAGGACCGGAGTGGGGTTCAGTGAGAGAAAGCCCAGCACTTTGTGGTGAAATCTCCGCCGTCCGCATTTCGCCACGCCTTTCTGCCGAAAAAGTCGCAATTCATGGAGAAGGAAACTCAATCCAAGAAAACATCATCCACCAATTTGACGGTCCTATTGGCCAATTTGGGACGGCGTTCTGGAGGGAGATCAAACGCCTTCGGCCACAGGCAATTCCTCCGGGAAGCAAGATTCTCAGCTTGGCCTATGAAGATCGGTATTTGAAGAACCCACTGACCCTCCGGTTGCTGTGGGAGGTCGTGCGAAAGGCGCCCGGTATGGATGCAAGCAGTGAAATTCAGATCATATCTGAGGTCAGCGATCCGTCATCATACTCGTACATGGCATTCCACAACAACTGGCCGGACCCGAGGATTCGCGCCGAAGTCATGAGAGAGTTGTTTCCTGGCGCCAAGATCGACCTCCGCCAGAGACACATGTGTCCTCATGCAAGATCGCTTCGTCTGGAATTCGAAGGCGGGAAGAAGCTGAAAGTTACTTTAGATCAGGGGTTTGGTGCATGGCGTGCAACTGGGCGGCGCAACGATTTTGATGGAGATACATCGGCTATACGCCAGGCCGCAGAGATTCAGAAAGTAGCGACGCAGATAGAAATCCAGGAGAAAGGAAAGTTTCCTTCCCCTTTGATCCTGAGTTGGTAGGACAGGCGGACGCGATCTGAAAGAGATTTAGCCATAAGTGATGGTTTGCCAAGCTATGGCTGTATGGGGTGCGATGAAAATCCACCTTCAAAAGAGGGGCCGCGAAAAGAAATCACTCTCTCACGATGGTGTTTTTTGATGTCCGACAAGACGAGCTAATTGAAAAGAACATGAAAGAACTACACGCAGCCATCCCCAGCTCCGACGCCATTCTTGCTCTCGAGCCTGAAGAACTGGCAGCAAAACTTTTGTTTCTGATGCGAAAACGCTTCGAAATACAGCCTGATCGACTCCAACCGACAAGTTTCATTACTGAGGTGATGACGGAACCAACTCCGGAAGAGGGAGGAGAGGGTTACCCACGGGACGATCGGGTTCAAATTGCCTACGCATTGACAGAGGCTTTCTCTTGGCTGGAAGCACAGGGGTTGCTGATCCCCTTCCCAGGCGAATATCGCGCGGAAGGTCGCATGCTAAGCCGGCGCGCACAGCGGATTGAAACGGAGGAAGATTTCCGACATTTCGAGGTGGCCCGGCGGCTGAACCGTGATCTTCTGCACCCGGCAATCTCCGAGAAGGTCTGGCTGGCATTCGTGCGCGGCGATTTCGCAGAGGGTGTCTTCACCTCGATGCGCGCGGTGGAGGTCGCTGTGCGCGAGGCAGGAGGCTTTGCGCAGAAACAGGTCGGCACAAAGCTCATGCAAGCTGCCTTTGGTCAGGCCGGTCCGCTCCGGGATTTCGAGGCCGATGCTGCGGAGGAGGACGGACTCATGCATCTCTTCATCGGTGCCATGGGCTCCTACAAAAATCCGCACTCGCACCGAAACGTCCCCATGGAGGATGCCGGCGAGGCAATCGAAATCGTCACTTTCGCCAGCCACCTTCTGCGCATCGTCGATGCCCGTCGACCGGCAGGGAGTAATTGATATGGACCATAAGGGAGATATCCATCGATGACGGGTGAAAAAATGTCGAGGACGAGCTCAGAGAAGAACTGCTTATCCACATTGATCTGATAAGGGCTCAGATTCGACATGACCATTTGTTTGTCACCGATGCACTCGTGGATGTCTCAGAGGAGACCAACCTTGATCTTTCGAGGCCTGAAGGCTGAAGCCTGAAAGCTTGGCCTTACTTCATAAAAGCATTGAAACGACGACTTGAGGGCCAGTAAAACCCTCAAGCCGATGATGCTCAATTGACCCTCCATGTAATGCGCCTTGTGATAGACACAGTTCGCCTGCTGGGTTTGCTCTCAATGAAATGCCCTTGGTAACAGGCGCGTATCCTTTTTCGTCGGGTTGGGTTTTTCCGTCTCGAACACTAAACCTCAATCAGGTCCTCAAGAAATTCGGATGGAGGATTACAGGCTGATATCCAAAGCCGCTCTCTTGCACGTGTTGCTGCCACGTAAAGAAGATGTCGTTCAGTGTCGAAAACCTCTTTTAACGACGGTTCGTCCGTTGCACCGAGTAACCGGTTCTCGCTTGGGATCACATCCGCATCACAAGCCATGACTGCGACCGCTCGAAATTCCCGGCCTTTCGCATCATGCATTGCCAGGATTGGGATTGCGGCGCCTTCCGGCAGAGCCAGATGGGCGCGATCGAATTGCTCCTCTGATCGAACAAGGATCGCCAAACTTTCGTGTTCAAACCCTTCGTGTAAACGTTCTTGAAGCCAAGAACCCAGTCTACCTGCTTCTTGTTCTGGAGTATCAAAAACATGGATTCCTGGGACAGGACCGTGAAACACGGATGTAATTCCAAGGCGTCGGTCTTCCTCGCCATCGGCTTCAATTAGGCGGATCGGCAGGAGTTGATCGGATTTCTCGCGTATCTGGTGAGAGGTCCGGTAATTGACCTTGAGGCTTCGGGACCGGCCCCGAATATCCACACCAGCGGACTTCCAGGGAAATGGCGATCGGAATATGCGCTGGCCGATGTCGCCGGCGAAGAACAGCCCGTTTGCGGTGTCGCCGGCCATTTTCGAAAGCAGAACGAGTTCCGGTGCCGAAATGTCCTGTGCCTCGTCAACGACGATATGGGAGAACGGGAAGTCCTGCCTCTCCCGCGCCAGGCGGTGCATGACGCTGGAGATGGTTTCTTTGCCGGCAACCTCGAGGGCAGACCGCACTCGCGAGAATATACGCCACAGCTCATCGCGACGAGACGCTGCCATGCGAACCTTGCGGCCAAGGCGTGGCAATTCCAGATAGGTCTTGGCGTCGTGCACATCCCATGCGTCGACAACCAACCGCCATTCATCTGAAAGGAATCCGGGATCGATCTGGCTGTTCTCGGAAGAGCGCGCGGTGTCAAGGAGAGTGGCAATTTCAATGTCGTCAGCAACGACCAGGTCTCCAAAACTCTCCCGCGCCAACCCTTCAGAAACTTCGCTCAGCGTTCCTACGGTGATCCGAGCAGCAAGATCTGGATGCCCTCTGGTCAGCCTGTCCAGTTTCTCCGAGAGCCCTTCGGCCAGCCCCGGTGAAAATGTCGTCAGGAGGATCCGGGCGTCGCTGGAGCCCGAAGCAAGCCGGATTGCCCGATGTAGCGCGACCACGGTCTTTCCGGTGCCGGCAGAGCCTATGATCCGGGCCGGACCGTTGAAATCCCTCTCCACAAATTCACGCTGAGCCGGGTGCAGGAAGACCGCCCAGTCGTCCCACGGGGCATCCAGGGCAGCTTCCAACTCTGCCTGATCGCCGATGAGCTTGAAACGTCGCCGCGCGTCTGGGTGCGCAAAACCGGTTTCCTTCACCATATCTATCCGAACCGTTGGGCGTTCGCCAACGGCGGCTGAAACCAGCGCCTCCGCCGCTTCATCCGGTAGGTGACCGGCGATGTCCAGAACAGTGTCTTCGGTTGCCTGGCGAACCGTCTCCAGCCATTCCTCGGGCACGCCCCAGCTCAAGAGGGTGTCGTCGGTTTCCGCCTTGAAAAGCCGGGGCTTCCGAACCGCCTCTTCGACATAGCGCTGGATGACAACTTCCTCGACGGTTTCCCGGACCTCGACAAACTGCATAGCGCCCGTCTTGGGGTGCTGGATCAGCCGTTGTCGGGTCGCCCAATCATAGGCATCATCATGATGGGCCACATAGGACAACAGCGTATTTCCGTCGCTCTTGTGAAGCACGATCCGGATATCCCGGTTCACCCTTGCGCTCCAGAAATTTGGATCCCGACAGCGGTCTATTCGGTGAATGGATAGACCTGAACTCTCCTGGTTGGTCTGAATGTCGAATACGGTGATCTTGACCTGGGACTGTTCCTGACCGGTCAACTTGCCGAGGGATTTGGTGAAACTGTTGGCGATGAGGACGGTCATTCTTCCAGCAGGTCCGATCTAAAGTGAACTCTGCCGTCATCGTCCATCATGAGTTCGCCCTCGCCTACGGTTTCTCCCTCGACTGAAACCCATTCGGAAACAGACTCATGAATACAAGAAATATCTGAAGGATTACGGATTACGTCGGTAATCTCCTCCCAACAAAACATATACCTTCCTCGAACTGTTCCCGAGAAAGGATCATAGAGCTCTGCTAAATACTCAATTCCTTCTTCTTCAATCGAGGGTTTTGAAATCTCAATAGAGGATCTTGATCTTGCCCATGCTGCCTCAAACGCAGCCCGAGTGGCTTCAGCCAAGGCATTGTTGACTTTTTCAACTTCCATGGCTCAAACCCCCAACACCTTCATCACCTCATCGCCAAGGTGGTTGATCACCTTCACCGCGATCCTACCTGACTTCGGCCGCGCAAAGGGTCGCGAGACGGTGCGTTTCAGGCTGTCCCAGGCCTCCTCGTCGATCTCCCCCTTCAGGGTTGTCCGAAGCGCCTTGTAGGGCACATCGGCGCCGGGGAAATAGGCTTGGCGGACGAAGAAGCTTTCGCCCGAATAATCCGTATCGATGAACCAACAGGCGATGTCTGCGGCCTCGGAGCTCACGACCTCACCACTCGATGGTTTGAAGATGTCAACGCCCAAGAGTTCCACCTGCAGCTTGTCGCCATCCTCCTGCAAGTCGATATCCGGCTCGCCGAAGACGACGAACAGGTTGCCGCCGCCGGCTTTCAGGTCGCCGGCCATGTGCAGATCCGCGTTCATCCGGGCATGCAGGATCGGGATGCGGCCGAGTTTGTGGAATTCTTGCGCCATGGCTTCGAAATTGAAGGCGCAGGCGATGACGATGTCGAAACCGGCGTCGGCGGCCTCGCGGGCGGTGTCGACCAGATCGGCGCGGCTGACGGTGCCGTATTCCGGGCCGATGAAGATGCCGGCGCGGCGCTCGGTCTCGCCCTCCATGTAACGCCCTTCGGCAGCGATCCAGTCGCCGGGCCAAGAGGTGAGCGTGTCGAACTTGATGGCGTCCTCTCGGCCCACCTGCTGCACACCTGCCTTGGCAAGGTTCTCCATGATCGCTTTGCGGTAATTCTCGGCTTCCTGCTCCTGCCCACCACGATTGCCGCGGGCGGCATCAGCCTCGTCTATCAGCTCGCCATTCTCGTCCACAGGCGACATGCGGTGGGGCGAGAGGCTTTCGACGGTGAAGGGCCCGGCAACGCGGACGCGCTTCTTGTCCTCATAGGGCTTGTCATAGAGGTATTCGAACCCCGCCTTGGCGGCGATAGAGGCGTCGATCTCTTTCTGCCGGGCGATACGGGCCTGCCAGAAGGTATTCAAGGCCTCTTTGGCCGAGGTGGGCCAAGCATCAGGGGCTTCGCGGGGGATTTCCCATTCCATGAAGCCGCCCGCCGGAGCCATCTCTCCGCTGGGGAGTTCTATTTCACCTGAGGCGGTGAAGTCGATTTCTGCGCCCTTGCGACCGCCGGTTTCAACCGTGAAAGGGGCAGGGTGATCGGAGAGAGTGGCGTTGAGCGTCGCGCGGGCTTCTTCCACGGCAGGCTGCAACTGCTCCCAGATCGTGTCGATCTCGGTGTTGTTGGCGATGCTCTTGAGTGTGATATGCGGAACGCGGTTGTAAACGAACCCATGGCGGATGTCATGATGTGTGCCGTGGGTCGAGGGCGCTTCGCGCTTCACTTCAGCTTCTTTCTTTTGCCCTTCAGGGCTGTCAGCCAGAAGATACCAGGGGTATTTCGCGCCCATTATCCGAGAGCGGGCGAGTGCAAGTGCCACGCGGGAGGTGTCGATGGTGATCCATCGGCGGCCCCATTGCTCTGCGACAGCCGCAGTGGTGCCGGAGCCGCAAGTGGGATCGAGCACCAAATCCCCTGGGTCGGTTGTCATCAAGAGACATCGTTCAATCGTTTTGGTCCCGGTCTGAACGACATACATTTTGTCGTCAGTGAAGCTTCCTGTTCCAGTGTCGTTCCAGAAGTTTGTGTAGCCGTAGACTGGGTTGTCATTGAAGTATCTGACATACCTTATCGTGGTTCCACCCTGTGTTACTCTGTTGCAAGCAAGTAACCTGCCGAAGCCAGTTTCACTCGTTTTCCAAAAACCTTTACCCGGAATATATGAGCGCCCTTCAAAATGAACCGGAAAGCTCGTTGTGGAACCTCCACTTTGGCTTCTAATGTCAGATGTTGCGAAAACTCGTCCGTCAAATTTGCCAGCTGCGATTTCGTCCTTTGAAAGCCTTCGGCGCTGTAGTTGTTCGTCCTCGATTTGAGTGTAAACAACCGCTCCTTCACCTCCCACTGTCTTTTCTCTATGAAGCCGACGATACTTAATTTGTTGCTTGTTTTTAGCAAACCAAACCAAAATATCGTAGGATGGCGGAAGCAGGTCGCTCGTTTGCCCTGTTGTTTTTGAGAAAGCAATTTCCGAGATAAAATTCTCTTCCCCAAACACCTCATCCATCAACGCCCGCACTCGATGGACGTTCTCGTCCCCGATCTGAACAAAGCAGCTGCCGCTTTCAGTCAGCAGTTCGCGCGCCACAACCAGACGGTCGCGCAGATAGCTCAGATAGGAATGGATGCCGTCGCGCCAGGTGTCGCGGAAGGCCTTCACCTGTTCGGGCTCGCGGGTCAGATGCTCTTTCTTGCCGTCCTTCACATCGCGCGAGGTGGTGGACCACTGGAAGTTCGAGTTGAATTTTATCCCGTAGGGCGGGTCGATATAGATTGCCTGCACCTGACCGCGCAGCCCTTCGCGTTCGGACAGTGACGACATCACCTGCAACCCGTCACCCAGGATCATCCGGTTCGACCATTTGCGGGAGTGGCGATAAAATTCAACCTCCGCCTCGCGGTCCTCGTCCGTCAAGCCGAAATGACCGAACAGATCGTCGGCCTTTTCCCGGCCCGCACGCAGATCGTCGATCAGCGCCTTGGGATGCACCTGTTCTTGCATGTAGATCGGCGGGGCGTCGACGGTGAGCTCTTCCTGATCGATATCCTTACCGCGCCAGATCAGTTGCGGATCAAGATCCCGGTTCCGCCGCTCGTAAGCCACCTTGATCGGAGCCTTGTCTTCCGCGTGCATGACACTTTCCAGCTCGGCCGTCGGAATGTTGGCGCGGGTTTCGTCATGGGTGATGGTGCCGATGGGTTTTTCTGTGGTGGTCATGCTGCGGCCTCCTTGGTGGCCAATTCGTCAAAGGCGGCGAGATATGCTTGCCGTGTTTTTTCCTGCCAGTCGATGAGCTCTTGCCAGGTAGATTGTTCCGAAACGCTGCCGGGTCGCTTTTTTCCCAACAGTGATTTTCCAGAGCCGAATGTTGCGTCCAGTTTTTGCTCGAGCCACTCGGCATGCGGGGCCAGTTGATTGGTCAGGACAGAGATATCCTCGCCATACCGGCCGCGGACAAACACGCCGCCCTCTTTCTGGCCGATCCAGATGCTGATCGTGACTTCGGGCATGGAGGTAGGGCTGCAGGAGAAATAGGTGAGGCGGGACACCACGTCTTCGACATTCGGGTGACGCTTGGCATAGGCCGACCAATAGGCGTGGCGCATGTTCCCAAGCTCGCTGTCTCCTTTGGCTTCGCGGCGTTTTGACGTCAGCTTGCGATCCCAATCATTGGGTTTTTCAACGACCTCGAAGATGGGCGCATGGGGGCTGTCGCCGATGCGGACGACGCGGGCGCGGACGGCGAAGAAAGAAAACCCATCGGCGGTGTGTTCATTCAGCCATCGAATGGCGGAGAGGTGAGGTTCGCGAAAGGTTGGAGCGATCCAGACCACGGATTGAGCTTCAAGACCGGCAAGGTAGGTCATGATCTGACCCAAGTGGGTGTGGTCAGTGGTCTCCAACTGGTTTTCGATCAGGACGACCGTGCCGTCCATCGGATTGCGCGCCAGAATATCGGCTGAGAAGGTTTCGACCGCGACTTCGGTTCCAGTGAGTTCGAGCGGAATGCCAATCGTCTCGGATAGGTGACCGATGTTATCCGCAAGCCATGGGGTGAATTCCAAGGCTTCGTGTTTCCAGGCCTCACGGAGCGGCATTTCCTGGAGCCTGCCGAAATGGATGTCGGTCATGCCGGCTCCTCTTGTTTCAGAAAGGATGCGATTGCCCTGTCCAGGTCTTCCCTGAAATCGTGGATCGAACGAAGCTCAGCAAAGCCCCAGCGCCCGAAGCGTTCAAGACGGTTCACGGCCGGAATCCATTTGTTGCGCATGGTTTCTGCCTTGAGCATGGCGTCATGGCCGCGGAACCCTTTGACCTCGATTACCAGGGTTGCAGGCTGGTCTTCCTGTGATTTCAGGCGGATCAGGAAGTCCGGCAAGTAGCGGCGCGCTTCGCCTTCCATGTTGTAGGGCACCTCGAACCCGAGGTTGTGGTTCTTGGTATAAGCGAGCACATCGGGATGTTCGTCGAGAATCTGGGCGAGTTTCGCCTCCCATTCAGAATCCGTGACGATCCAGTTGACGTGGCTTCTATCAGAGCGGGGTTTGTGGCGAGTGTCTTTAGACGTGGTGAAATTGACATCAGAGGTCGAACCCTCGGGCGCGAACGGATCAAGCGTTGCCCGGATGATGGCCTTCCCATCGGGCTGGTCAACAAGTGCTCCCATGAGGAGATCACAGACTTCGTCTGTCAGTTGCCGATAGAGCAGCTGCGCACGCTTGGTGCCATCCTTGCACACCAGCCGGTCTGACTTCAGCCATTGCAGAACGATCCGCTTGGCATGGGGGAACAGGTGGGTCTTGGGTTCTCCATTTGGATCCCGTAGTTTCGAAGAAACCCAGTAGTTTGCGATGTGGAAAGCGATGGTCGAAAGGCGCCGGTCATCGAGATACTCGAGATTGATCTCGTGGCGTGCGCCAATGATACCGGACATTTGGACTTTGGTGGCACTGACCGTCTCAGTCGTCAGGACATAGGGTTCCATCCTGGACAGATCGACATCAATCCGTTCCTTGGGAAAGTCCGCGCGATAGCCTTCGACGCGTGGAAAGGAAATCTCAAGGGTATCGCGTTCCGGTGAGACAGCGTGTACATGAACAATCGGGCGTGGTTGTTGTGGCGGAGCTGGTTTGCCCTGATCCGCGAAATTTAGCCCGTCGATCCCCATTATGTCGGCGTATTCGGTTCGGAAGAGCCCGGTTTCCGGGTCGATATCGTAGGACAGACGCCGCAGCGCCCGACCGATGACCTGTTCGCAGATAAGGCGGGATCCGAAGGCGCGCAATCCCATAATATGGGTGACGTTGTTGGCATCCCAGCCTTCCGTCAGCATCGATACAGACACAACGCAGCGTACCTGCTCGCCGAGGCGCCCCTTGCGCCCAACGGTGTTCATGACTTCGCGCAGGATTTCGGCCTCGGTGATTTCATCTGCCCCGGCGCCTCTTTTGGCGCGCTCCCGGCGAAATGCTTCGATCTCATCAGCATGCGCATCCCGAAAAGCCTTGTCGACCTCACCACCGCTTTCGAGCGCGGCCGAGTCGATCAGGATCGTTCGGGGTTTTTCCATCTTCTGGTCGTAGTCATCAAAATTCCGAAACAGGTCCAATGCGCCCTGTTCGACGATTTCCTCATCCTTTTCATTGGTGCGTATGTAGCCGGCGATGTAATCCCGCACCATTTCGGAATTGGTCGTGTTGTTGCAAACGACGATGAAGACCGGTGGAACACCAACCCCTTCCTGTTCCCAAAGCTGGAAGGTTTTTTCGTAGTGGCCATAGAGGGCATCCAGAGCAACCTTCAGCTCGATGGGAAGTTTCTGAGGATCTGGCTTGGTTTCGCCTTTCTGCTTCTTGGGCATTCGTTTGCCGATCGCGGGCCAAAGATTGCGATAGAGAACCTGTTTTCCGTCTGCCCGATTGTCCGCGATGGGCACCCGCGGCAGCTTAACGATACCGCATTCGATTGCATCCATGAGCGAAAAGTCACTCATGACCCACGGAAACAGCGTGCCTTCCGGCCAATTTGATCCCGACAGAAAAAAAGGTGTCGCAGAGAGGTCGTAGACTATTTTTACACCCTGCTGACGGTTCAGCGCCTCGATTCCTGATATCCAGAGCCGGGCAGCCTCCTTGTTGGCCTCCGCTTCTTTTCTCTCATCACCCGTGAATTTCAATTCTTCGGATACGGGGCGTTCGCGGTAACAATGATGGGCCTCGTCATTGATGACGACAACACTCTTCATCCCCATAAGGTCGCCCATGACGCGTTGAATCATCTGGCCTTCGGTTTCCGTGGTCACGAGTTCTGGCCCGTGCCCCTCAAGAGCGCGTCTGGTGCCCGTGGCAGCGTCAAACGTCTCGCGCAGCTTGAAAGCGTGATAATTCGTGATGACGATTTTGGCCCGGTGCAGGTCCGGAATTAGATCATGTGGCACAAGGTTGAGCCGGTTAAAATAGCTTTCAGGATCACTGGGTTGCAGCACCCGCAGGCGGTCTCGAATGGTGATGCCAGGAGCAACGATCAGAAATCCCTTGGAAAACCGCCTGCTGTTGGCCGCTCGAACTGCATTGAGAGCCTGCCATGCTATGAGCATTGCCATTACCGTGGTTTTGCCGGCGCCTGTGGCCAGCTTGAAGGCGATCCGGGTAAGGTCGGGTTTCGTTTCCGAGGGCTCGGCGCCGTCAGGTTGGACCGCAAAATTGTTGGCCGTGTTGATCCAGTTCAGAAACCGCTTTCCGCGCTTGCCCATTTGCGGCGCCACCTCGGCCAGCCAAATGGCAGCCTCCACCGCTTCAAGCTGGCAGAAAAAGGGCCGTATGGTTTGGCTGTCATCCTGCTGGATTGCGCGCCAGTGCTGGAGGAGGCGCTGGGTGATTGGTGTCACTTTCCATTGCGACGGATTAGGCAGACTTCGCCATGTATCCAATTCGGCTCGGAGATCATTTACGATCGGTGAGGGGTTGAACTCCGTTGCGTCAGTGGACAGTCCCTCTCCACCAAGATCCATGCTGGTCTGCATTCGGCTGGATGTTGACGACGCTCCCGGCAATGCCGTCCACAAGGCCGACTTTCTCCTGGCGGAGACTTCTCGGTCCGTGGGGTGCCCTTCGTCGTCGAGTTCCCAGTGCTTGTTCGGGAAAGAATATGGTGAATTTAGAATGGGTTGATCAAAAAAGCTCATAGCCGCAATCGCTGTTGATATTTTTATGACAACAAAGCAGGAGAGGCTGATAACTGCAAGTGAATCCAACTCGCACAACAGACAATTATTAAGAGAATTACCCGGCCAGCAATCTCGCCAAGGCTTAATGACCAAGTGCGGTAAGCGGAAGTACGTCGTAGCCGTGTTATTAAATGGAAGCACCATGGAAAGCGGACATTGAAACCAAGCACGCAAAATTTTTTCGCCGCTCGATTTCGCGAACAATCGACACGAAAGTCGCCTTTGATTTGGGAGGCTCGGTCTTCATCGCCAATCTGGTCGCCCCGTTTGTCTGCCATCATTGTAGCCGCCGCATTCACGCAGATGTCGATATGTGCGGCGAGAAAGCTGTTTAATGTAATTTTGGGAAGTCTTAATTGCCTCGGAGGGCAAAAGTTCTGCACTGTGTGCTGTCTCTGAATAAGCAACGCCATCGAATGGCAGGCAAGCGGGCGGCGACCGCGGCATCCGAGTGGGCCGCAGAGTGTCCGTTATGGGCTGGCAGAGATGAGGCCTGTGAATAATTTCGGGTTGTGCATAAGGCGCCCGAATTAGAGATACGCTATCTTGAGGTGGATGGACAACGCACTGCTTGCTATCAAGAGAAGGTTACTACCGCGAAGTCTCGTTAAATTACATCGGGGTTGCATGAATGCTGCGATTCACCCTGCGGCCGTTTTTGGAAAGCTGCACTGGAGCATGTTCGGTATAGTGAATAGCGGGTATAGTCAGGTCGCAAACCATAAATACCAACATTAGTCAGGTCGATCAGTCTTCGATCAGAGAAAAATCGCCACCATCGCCCGATTTTTTTTTACGGTTTTTTGCTTTCCTGGATCGTCTTGGGCCTTTGGGTACGTAATTGTCGTTTAACGCTTTCTCGACCAACCATGTAGCAGGGTGATTAGGGAAACCTTCGCTATAGTGGCGGATCAGATCGATATATTTGAAACCAAGCGCAGAAATCTTTCCGATCTCCTCGCCAGTTGAGGCGTTTTGGACCACAAGGCCGCCGCCCTTTGCCGCCAGTGCTATATCTTTCTGTTTCAACGCTGCCGAAAGATCGTCCCAGGAGCGTGTATCGTCAATAGACTTGCGGATGAATGCTTTGAGGTCGAGTTTCAGCGGACGATCAATCTCCCGGGGTTCTGGAACCGAGTTATCCAATGCCTTTGCGGAAGGGTGGGCCGATTGTCGATATGGATTGTCTCTGAAACGGCCCGTCTGATCATCTTCTTCTGCTGTTGGTGTCGGCTGAGTATGCGAGGCTTCGGCATTCTCATGTCGGAAGATCAACTCTGGCAATATGGTCTCCCAACTATCGCGCTTATGGTAGTGGGCGTAGTCTTCGCCACTATCGATCTTACGCCAGTTGATGATGGCCCCGATCTGGCCAGACGCAAATACATGCCCGCGGGGTGGCTTCCACGATTTGGCCAAACGTCCGACAACACGTTTTTGGGCGTCCAACAAAGCCCAATGAGGTTGTTGAAACGCAAGGGAAAGAGTGTCCCCGACGTTGGCTGAGCGTACGGCGTTGTGCACTTCATGTGCATCCCTTTGGCGACCGGCGAACGACAGATCTACGATATCGAGCGCAGGCATCTGGTATTTTGTTGCAGGCAGCGAAGTTTCGTCGAGATCGGGCGTCACATGCCTGATCAGAACTGAGTCGGAACCCGTTTTCAGAAAGGGGTGCGCTCCGGATGTCAGCACTGTCAGGCTTTGCTGTGCGCGGGTCATTGCCACATAGAATAGGCGACGAGGGGCTTCGTTATCCTCCTCTTTCGACACTCGAGACCAACCGCCATTTAGAATGGCGACATGGTCAAATTCAAGGCCTTTGGCCCTATGCGCCGTCAGCAACAGCAGTCCACGTTGTTCACCGCGAGTATCCCGAGACCAGTCCGCGATCCATTCAATGATGTCAGGTACCGGCATAGTTTTGGTGCCCAACTCCCGGGCCAGTTCCGCCACACCTTCTGCCAGCAAATCCACCCATTTGTTGCGAGGCTGAACATTCAGGACCGTGAGGATGTCCTGAATACCCAGAAGTGCGCCTTGTTTCTCACGCAGCCCGGACACCAGACGTTGGGTCTCCCTAAGTCGCCAAACATTTGGAAGGTCTTCGTTGGCCATATCCACGCGCAGATCTTGCGCTTCGGCATAGGTTCGAACTGCATCCAGTGATTTCCAGTCTCGGGAAATCACAGCAACGCGGGACCAGTTCCAATTGGGGTCCAGACGAGAAAGGCGTATCAGCTCGTCGATTGCTGCTGCAGCTTGCTGCATAGCGCCAGTTGGGACGTCCAGCAACTGCACTCGGCCATGGGCAACGGAATCCTTACCCTCCAGACGTCCGCCGCTGGGTTGAGAGAGCCGCGCCTGATTGATCTTGATTTGGTGATCAATTTTCATGCGTTCAGGCGCTTTGGATATGACCTGATTGGCGGCCTCGATAATATGTGCTGTCGACCGGTAGTTTTCGATCAGAAAAGATGGTCTGGCCTTATAGTCCTCTTCAAATCTTCGGATGAAATCGACAGAAGCCCCGTTGAAAGCATAGATATTCTGGTCGTCGTCGCCCACGGCAAACAGGCTCAGTTTAAGCTCGGCATCTTCCAGAGAACGACCGGCCACGGCGGAAATGAGCGCGTATTCCTCTGGGCCAATGTCCTGGTATTCATCCACCAATATCCAGCGAAACCCCTGAATCAGACTCTCGCGCTGCGCCTCTGCTTCGGCTTTTGCCAGGCCTTCGGGGTTGAGCTGGCGCACCGCCTCCATAATGACATTGTCGAAGTCTTCTGTCGCGGCCTGAACCCCCGCAAAACTGGCGCCAACCAGCTTCATCGCAAGCGAATGGCAAGTCGAGATCGTAACCCCCGCCGCATCATCGCCCACCAGCGCCCTTAGACGAACGCGGATTTCGGCAGCGGCATGGCGATTATAAGCCAGTACCAGAATACCGCGCGGGTCTTCGCGCTTCATCCGCAATAGATATGCGATCCGGTGCACCAAAACACGGGTCTTCCCAGATCCGGGGCCGGCCAGAACCAAAACATTGGTCTGGTCCCGATCGTCCGCGACAATGTCCTGTTGGACCTTGTTGCCCAGGTCTTCGACAATGGCGGTCCAGGACTTGCTTGTTGTCTGTCGCTTGACCTCACGTGCCATGCCCGGCATCCAACGCTTCATGAACTGCTCTTTGTTGAGCAGGAAGTAATCCTCAGACAGGCGTTCGGCGTCTGTGATCTTCTCGAGACCGGTTTCCGCGTAAGTTGCCATGACATGGGTCTGAAGCGTCTGTTCGGCGTAATGCTCTTCCAGAGGAAGGAAGTCCGATTGCGTGAACTGACCACCTTTGGGATTGAGGAATACGGTCATGGCGGGGCGGAATACAGTCAACCCTTTGCCCAGTGTCAACACGCCCTGTTCATGCATCCACAGCAGGGAGCGTTCTAACAGCTTGGTCATGTCGCGCAGACCGCTGGATTTTAAGACAGCATCCTGTGTGAGTTGCGCCAGAAGGTCACCCACAGTGGTTTCAACTTGCAGGTCTTTGCCGCGTGCGCCTTTGTCGAGTCGACCCGTCAGAAACTTCAAAAGAATCCCGGCCGCTTGCCACCGAACCTCAGCGGTTTGGGCAATGACGTCCCACGTCCTTACCCGAGTCACGTTCATGGTATTTCGGCTGATTTTGCGCAACCTGATATTACCGGTGCCACCATCCTGTCCCTTGCCGTCCCGCGCTATGCCCCGGATCAGTTTGTCGATGACATCGGGGCGGGCATCGGCGTGGTCCTGATCGCGCAGATGCTGGCAGGTTTCCTGCAGGTTCAGCGGTATTGGAGTCTCTTTGTCCGCATCCGGTGCCAGCTCTCGCATCGAGGCGATCAAATCCCGTTCAAGATTTGCAGCCTCTGTGAGGCGCCCGGAGGAAGACTGCGCCACACCGACATGGATGAAGAGCGTCATCGCAACGTCGTTTCGAGCGATGCCAAAGCTTTCGAGATTGGCCATCGCCTTGGTCAGTGCGCCGGGTGTCAAACCGCTGACGCCGCAGAGCTGATCGGTTGAGACCCCTTCATCCGCCGGGGCCAAAATCAGATGCTGCACGATGGCCAGCAATTGTTTGCGATGCGCTTGAGTGATCTCCGCATCCGCAAGCCGTTGTTTCGCCTCGTCCAGTGTGCGGACTGTTAGCGACGAAGGGAAAATACGAACTCGGTTCTCTTCTCGCGAAACAAGTGTTGCTTCTTCAAGCCAAGATACGGCCGTCTTGACGCGCGTGTCATCAGTCGCACTGTCCCGTTCAAATTCTTGATCTTTTTCGAACCTGACAATCTCACCCGCAGTGGCGACGATCTTGCCAGTTTTGCGTGTGCGCTCGTCGATCCGTCGTAGGGCTTTGAGAATGGCTCCGATTTCATGCCGTGCCAAACGCGAACCTGCGGACAGCCTGAACTGTCGTTCTACATCATCCCCCGCGTACAGAAGCACGCAATCGGCGACTTCCCGGTCGCGTCCGGCGCGCCCAGCCTCCTGCAGGTAGTTTTCCAAGGACCCTGGGATGTCTGCGTGCACCACCAGCCTGATGTCGGGTTTGTCGATGCCCATGCCAAACGCGTTGGTAGCTGCGATCACCCGCAGGTCTCCGACCCGGAACCGTTCCTGGACGTCGTGTTTGTCATCGGACCCAAGTCCAGCGTGAAAATGTGCCGCGTCCATACCTTGTGATTTTAGAAACTCAGCGACGCGCTCGGTCTCTTTACGCGTCGCGCAATAGATCACGGCGCCAGATCGGCCCTCAGCGGGCAGCAGCTCTTCGATCACGTTCAGGACATCGGTTAGTTTGCTGTTCTTAGTGGTAGGCCTGACATCAAATGTCAGGTTTTTCCGCGATGCTCCACCATCAAGGGAGAGCAGCTCGACCCCGGCGCGAGACTGGAAATGCTCGACGATATCGGCGACGACTTCTGGTTTGGCGGTGGCCGTGAGACATAGGATTGGGGCAGGGGCTTGATCGCCCGAGAACTCTTTGATGAACCTGCCCAGATATCTGTAATCCGGCCTGAAATCATGACCCCATTTCGACACGCAGTGAGCCTCGTCAATTGCCCACAGGCCAACTTCGCGCTGAGCCAGTACCGACCGGATTGATGTGCTGCGCAATTGTTCGGGCGAGATTATCAAAATGCCCGCATCGCCCATGCGGACTTTGTCCAGGGCGTCTTGCCGCTCGGGCATGGACATCTGACCATTAACAGTCACGGAACAGGAAATGCCTACGCGCTCCATACCCTGAACCTGATCTGCCATCAGCGCGACCAACGGAGAAATGACCACAGTCAACGCCCCGATTTTGTCGAACCGCGACAAAGCGGGCACCTGATAACACACGGACTTTCCAGTGCCTGTTGGTAGGATGCCGAGCAGGCTTGTTCCGGACATGGCCTCACCGACAATGCGTTCCTGCAGAGGGCGACCATCTGGATCCACAGGCTGTGGACGGAAACTGTCGAACCCGAACCACCTGTTCAGCGCACGGACCGGGTCATTCTGTTCAGCACACCACTGGCAGGCGGGATCTTTGCAAGACGTATCCCTGAGATGCCGGACAATCAGAGATGCCTCGCGAAATTGCGCCCGAACCCATGGCGGCATGACCGAGTCCCCACCAGCTACGGTGATCCAGGATAGCGCATAGGCCATAGGCCATCCGTTTCGGGGATTGCTAAGCCTTCCCAGAGCCTGTTCGACCCGTTTACTACAAGCCCGACCGTCCAGCATCCGACGAATGGCGGCAACGGCTTCATCCTGCGGCGGGCAACTGGCTTTTCTTAGGTACTTGAAAACCGCATCGAACCCTTCCGATTGTTCCGTTCGAGTGGTCAGGAAGTGATAGGCTACGAGTGCATCTGGTTCGCTGTCGGCAAGGCTTTGAAAGGCATCGAACTGATTAGCGAGCACCTCAAAAACAAGCCGAGCGTCAAGTTCTGGATCATTGATATGCCCCGCAGCCAGCCGCCCGTCCTGATAGTGTTTGACCAGATGGTGGTACGGGTTGCGTGGGAAGGCCAGCGGGTTCAGCCACAGTGTATCAATTGGTGCCCGCATGATCTGAGTCAGACGTGGTCTGGCAGCAATTAGGTGTTCCATATCGTGGTTCAGGAAATTGTGACCAATCGGATGTGGGACACCTGCGATAGCCTCTTCCAGGCGGTCGAGATCTTTCTCCAGCGTGCTGGATTTCGATTTCAAAGCCGGTTGCTCATCGTTTCGGACGGCGGCAAAGGCAAATACCTTCGAGGTTTTAGGATCCACCTCCAGATCGATGGACAGACATTTGGAAAGAAACTCGTTATGTCGACCGTTCATTTGTGATGCGCAACTGTTCCAAGATTGCAGTCAGAGAATACCTTTTTGAGACCATGTACAACCCGGGCGGGAAGTGATGACTAAGCCTATTGGTTGCAAAGCCACAAATGATGGCGATCAATCAAAGTCTGGATACGGCCTTGCCGGGGTGGTTCCAACAAACCAGACAATTTTTTTTGCTTTTAGTCTTTACCCGTTTTCGGGAACCGCGCAGCGGTGATGCTGGTTATTTTGAACGGTCGGTTTGGGATGGCCACGCAGGTCTTGGTGATTGGGCCTCAGGCCAATTGCATCGCTCGTCGAGCTTAACAGGTGGGTGAAAATCTTGGGGCCAGTCACATCCAAATAAACAAAGCAACTTGCCGATCGTGTCCTCGGCAAGTTGCACTTTCTATAGTGCCAAGTTTGAAAGGGCGGAAGTGGAGAACCGCGGGCTAAACGAATGCTCCATCAAGTCCGCCCAATGGCTTCGAACTGAAGGATGTTAACATCCAGCCTCCTGCCTCCTCATGCACATAGAGTTTCTCGGGTGCCAAACGTTGTTGCAGAACGTCATAAACGGTTTGCATGAACTCCGGAGGCAATTTGAAGTGTTCGACCGAGAAGTTTTCAACTCCATCGAAGCTCACTTTTTCAATCACGGGCATCAGACCAGGGCGGTCGAAGTCATCGCTCCAATCGCCGCGGAAAAAAAGCACTCCCAAAACGGAACACTCATTCATTGATAGTGTGAACCGAATGGTCCGGCCATCTTGATCCAGGAGCAATGCTCCGTTGGCAATGGTATTAACCATAGATTTCGACAGATACTCTTTTAAAGTCATAGGTTTCTCTTTGATTGCGGTTTGCCTCGTAAACAGGAAGTGGGATCAGAACTGAAAGCGAGAAGTAATTCTTTGGATATTTTTTGCTCGACGATTGTCAGTCCCGAAAAACCAAATCCAAATGGGCCGCAGGCCATTTGTTGATTTCCTGATTTCAGGCACTTACAAGACTTCGCGGTCATAAAATATGTTTATCATCAGTAGTTTATAGAACCTTTCGTCGCATCGATCCGGGATGATGAAGCGATCCTCCGGGTGACCAAAATCACGATCCGGGTCTCGCGCGCCGTCGATCCGGTGTTTTCACACACCTGTCAAACCGTCTTTGGAGCGAGCGTGTCGGTACGAATTTTTCGACATACGAAACACGGAGAACGACATGCCCGAATGCAATGGCCGCTTCATCATTTCTCGTCCGATGGCTGAATACATCAAACTATCGCCGCTGGGACCCAGTTCAAAAAAGCTGCTGATTGCGCTGATATATCTGCAGCATCTTGAAGAGGATGAATGGCCGAAGGTCGTGCTCGACAAGGAGCCGATCAGGTATGAATACTCAGACAAGTACCTTTGTCGGCACTACCACACGCTGAATACATTTCGGACATTGGGTTTTGCGCCAAAGTCCAAAAGTGCTCGTTTCCTCGACAATGCGATCCACGATCTGCGAATGAAGACGGATCTCTTCGACATGTTGGAAGTTCAGGTGGGCAAACCAACAGTCCTTGTCTGGCAGTTTTCGATTTATGCCGCCGCATTGATGACCATGCGAAGACCCTATGCACTCATGCACACCAGAGACATCGCCCGCATGAACACCGATTTAGAGCCCGGTTTCATCACCTTGTTGACACTGCATGAAAACATGGATTGGCCGGAGTTCTCGCTCTTTAAAGCGGTTCTCCATAATCGTGGCTGGGAAGGTTTTCGCGACGCTCCCATACCTGACATGCGAGGATTCAAGCCTAAACTGAAGCGGCTCCTGAGAAAGTGGAGCGCTCTCAAGTCTCATGAATACGCTGCCGTGATCTGTCAAAACGGTGAACGTCCGGGCGTCACCGATGTCCGCATTCGTGTTCGCCACGCAAGAACAAAGTGGTCCGAAAACAGTTTTTACAAAGTCTGCATCCGCGACGAGTTGGTAAAGATCCCGAAAGGCTCCAACTGTTAATTGGCGGTAGTCTACGTGGGGCTGCAAAACAAGTTTCGGCTGTTTTTTTCCAGATCGGGATTGTGGACCCATCTGCTCTTTATGAAGCGACTATCAACACTCAGAACCAACTCCGCAGCGCTGACCGGCTTGCCAAGCTTGTCACAAACCCAGATATCGAACCGCTGGCAATTGCATCCGGACACCGTGCGCCGGGTACTGCGCGAATTGAGTATTCGCCCCGCGCCCGGGCCATGGAAGCGCCCGCGCTATGCCATCACGGATGTCTGGCGGGTCGAAGGCGTGCCTCATGCCGAGATGCTGGATCAAGATCAACATCCGGCGCTGCTTGAGCCACTGCTGACTGGAAAAGACCTTGCTGAGGAATTCGGCTGCGTTCCGGCAACCATCCGCAATTACGCCCGCGACAACATCATTCGAAGCCTCCGCATCGGTGGCTCGATCCGGTTCCGGAAACACCAGATTGAGGGGCTTTTTGATGTTGTGTGAGGCCGAAAACACCGCAATTCGCACCCTTGCCCGATCTGGAAAAAGTGAGGAATACGCCCACAAAACCTCATTTAAATACGTTTTGGAGCCCTTTTCCTCATTTCGTTTCCAGAGTGCCGAAATTCGAAAAAAGAACCTCAAAACGCATCTCAGAAGATCACCCGAATTTCCAAGAACAACCGCGTCACTAACGCCAAAAACAACACCAATGATGGAGGCACCAATGCAGATGACCCTCGAGCAAGCCGTCGAAAAACTCGACGCCGGAGATTACCCATATTCGCATGCAAACGCGAAAAAGATCCGGGGATCCGCAAACAAATGTAGGAAATTGCCAGCGTATAATTGTCCGCTGGCGATAATCCCGATCGATGTCGATGCCTTCGTCAAGCGATGGTCAAGTCACATCGCCAACAAGGATGCGCCCGAAGGATTCGACACTTTCAAGCAGTTCGAAACGTGGCACGGCAACGTAAAAAGCCTGATGGCACACGCGTCAGGATTGCGCGCCGAGGAAAAGCGTCTGCGCGGGCTGGCGGACGACTGGTCACAGCTCCAGAAAGCCGCGACCGCGCTGATCCAACCGCGTCGAAAAGGCAATAACATCCAAACACCTGAACTTATTGCCCTGACCGTTCTGACAAGCCTGGCAAGAAGCAAGGGCGTCCAGCCGGCGCAGCTGAATGTTGATATGTTGCACCTCTGGATGAAAGACTGTCACGATCAGGGTCGCAAGAACGCAATTCGCAAAGCCGCGCGTCTGCTGGATCGCCTGCATGAGTTTCCGGAAACAATCGAACCTGCGCTGTTGCCAGCAACTATCGGTAAAATTCCGAAGGCCACATGCCATCGCGTGACGCCGGCTCTACCGACCGAAATCACGTCAGCTATTCGCGAATACCAGGCGACGATGAGCCTCGGTCGACCTTATGATGGGCTCCTGGCAGGACGCCGTCGCACCCCACTTTCTCCGCAGACCGTCAAATCTGCCGGGGATGATCTGAACTGGTACTTCACCTGCCTCTCTGAACTTGGTCGATTGGATCTGAACGGTGGCCAATCCATCGCGGAGTTGACCACGGCCGATAATCTGTTTGCAGCCTTCGATGCGGAAGTGGGTGGCGAGTACTATTGGAAGCCACTCGGTGCCAGAACGCTCAAAAAGAATATGGGGGCAGCTTTTCGCTTCGCTCGAGAGTTTCACCCTGATCTCTCAAAAGTTCAAAAGGAGTTCTTCGAGACCGAATATTTCCAAAACTGGGACACAATGACTGAGGCAAACCAGGCGTTCTGTCGACGCCTTGTCACGTCACCTCGGCGTGTCAAAAAGTTTCTGTCGCTCGCAGGCGACTTTCATAGTCAAGCTGCGCCGCTGATCCAGAATTACCGTGATCTGTCGATGGGCGATCAGGCTCGTGCCGTGAGACTTTCACTTGCCGCTGCCATGGCCAGTGTTTTGACCTTTATGCCGTTTCGGGTTGATACACTCGTCAATCTGTCTGTCACTGGCGAGAAGGCCAATGTTTCCTTCCCGAGTGGTTCGCGAACCGTCAGCTTCGCCATTCCAAAGGAAATGATGAAAAACAAGAAAGCTCTGACAGCGTCGATAAAGAAACGCGGTAAGGTTGATCCTCGTCGCATCCTGGAATGGTGGCTGCACGAAGCGCGTCCATACTTCATGAAGCGGCTTCACAATCCGGATCCACATCTGCTGCTTGGGGGAGCCCGTTACAGCAACGCGGCTGATGCCTGGCGTTACGCCACCGCATCGGCCGATTCATACATGAAGTTGCATCAGGTGCGTCACGCCATCGCCTCGATCCTGATCAATCAGCCCGGCGCTGATCTGAACGTCATAGCCGCACTTCTCAACAACTCTCCAGCCACGGTTTCGAAGACTTACGCATTCTTTGATCAAACTGCAGCGATTGAACGTGGCCAGGATGGGTTGGATGCCGTCAACAACGCACTCGCAAAAGGGAAAAACACATGAAGTACCTGATCACAGAACAGGAGTTGCCGCCACGTATGCGTCGATATCTCGCCGACGTCGATACTGGACGGGCCTATTATGCAAAACGTCTTCGCACGAGCAGGCATGCTCTTTCCTCAGCTTTTCGCGGTCTCGTCGAGACCGCGCGAAATCAAGGTTATGCGGAAAAGCTCTCGCGGGAGACTGGAATGGCTTTTTTTGATCGCCTGAGGACGGAAGGGTGGCAGGAAAACAGCCTGATCAGCCAAGCAGTACTGCTTCGGAAATACGCGTTTGAAACCGGTGAGGGCATGGATTGGGCGCTCGAGAGCGGCGCATTTGATCGCCGCCCTCTCGAACTCGTCTTTCGTGCACCGCACTGGTCGCGATTTCTCGCAATCCAATCTGAGTTGCAAGAGATCTGCGAGCCTTCTCTGATCCGCCTCGCCGACCGCTGGATGCGGTGGCGCCAATATGTGCCTCGACTTGATGATGTCGCAATGCAAAGCTTCAAGGCGGATGCGGGAAGCTTGGGTCTACTCGCTGAGATGATGTCGGCAATTGACCCGGAAAATCCGGACACGATCTTTTTGCAGCAAATTCAGCGCAAACGTCGAACGGCAACACGCGCGAAACCAGCATCGCAAAAGAAACCTCCGTTTCATGATCTTCCCGAGCCCTTTCACACAGAAATGTCTCGGCTCGCCGCACGGTTCTATAGGCCGGATGGTCTGTCCAGCGCCCGGATCGAATTGTTGTCCTGCGCTCTGCGACGCTTGGTACGGATCACCAGTAACAGGCAAATGCCAGTGGAGCTTTCGATGGAGACGGCGAAGGCCTTCGCCGAAGACGTCTTCGACAGCGACATCACAACGCGAAGCAAAGCAAATTACTGCGATGCACTCGCAGGTTTTGCAAAACACGCCAACTATCCCGGCGAAATTCGCGAGGCGCTAATGGAAACGCACAATGCATTGAAGCTGGAGTCCTCGTCTGATCTGCGACGGAAGGAGGTGGCTTTGGCACAGAACCCATTGAATCTCGTTGAGCTCGCAGAAATTGCTCATGCGCGACTTCAACAGGCTCCTCACCAGGATCATATCCGTACCCGTCGCCGTGACTACGCGCTTGCTGGCGCTATGGCTTTGCTGGCGAAACTGCCATTGCGCTCTCTCGACCTGCGGACCGGGCGGATCGGTAAGGAATTCCATAGAGATAGTGAAGGTTGGAGCGTGGAGATCGAGACGTCCAAGACCGGAACATTCATCAACGGTCGACTTGCAGATTGTCTGATCCCTTATCTGGATGCGACGCTACTAATGGGAGTCGGCGAAATGCATCTATGGACCGTCTATGAGGCGCGGGTCGGAACGGCACTATTCGGCAATCCTGCTCGCGGTTGGAAACCTTTCGGTGACAATTGGCTATGGGAAAACATGCGGCGACTGACTGGCCACGGGCCACATATCGCTCGTAGTCTCACATATGATGCCGTGGTGGCGGACCCCGATCTGGATCTACGCGTCGCGCAAGCGCTCTGCGGTCACGCCCACGAGACAAGCCGACACTTTTATGAGCTGAATGCAGATCGCTACCGGCGATTGGAAGCGCAAGACATCCTCGCGGAAATTGCTGAATCGAGAAGGAAAGACCCAGACAATACAAACATGATCGCGATGTAATTCACCGCGCCCCAGATTGATAACAAGTGCGGCATAGGCGGCAAAATCTACTCAATAGCCCTCGGCGACTCCTCACTTCGATCGGTCGCGTGCCTAATAGGGTGTGAAGCATCCCGGCCCTGACTTCCTCTCATCTTGCTACGTCTTTGTGAGCAGCAAGATGAGAGAAAGCTCAGAGCTCAGATCAATAGAAACTACGTGCAGGGTGAAAGGAGAACGCCCCCGCCTGCGCGCTTGTCGTCCGATGGGGGCGGCGTAAACACAGGGTAATTCCCAATGAATAACAACCAAATCCTGACGCAGGTCGGCGTGTTCCTCGAATCTGCTGATCTCGATCTTCAACATGCAGTGTTGCTGCTCGGTGGATCCGCAGCCCTGATGCGCCTGCAGCGACTGCGCGCGTCGGTCGCAGCTGCCAACGCCTACACGGTCCAGCATCGCCGTGGCCTGGAATGGCTGCGCGACCTGCTCACTCTGGAGCACGTCGGTGATCCGGACCGTATTGAAAGCGGATTTTTCGCTGAGATTTCACCGGAAGATCCGGCGGTGCTGGTCATCTGCGGGTTGACTGACCAGCTGGAAGCTTTGATCGCCAGAATTGATGAACCAAAGCTCACGCCTGTAGTGGCTGAGACTGAAGCGGCGGCGTGAGGAGATCGTAATGAGCTACAAATACATTCGCCGGGAACAAACGCTCGAGGAGCTGGGTGCTTGCGTGATCTCGCAAGCGGCCGCTTTTGCAGACGACTGCGCGCGGCATGGGCCAATTCCGCGCGGGCTGATGCGGCGCAGCTTTTCGCATATGCTGGAGCGGCTGGAACGCGGCGACGTTCTCGATGAGCGGGACGATGCGTGTATCGGAATGGTCGGCAAGGATCTCGTCTCCGCTGCAAATGCACGGTGCGCGGGTTACGGAAACAAGGTGCTCGAGATGGACACTGATGAAGATGTTCTGATCGACAGCGAACTGGAGCGGCTGCGTCTCCGAATTCTGGCATGGAGTCAGTTTCAGTTTCTCCGAAATCGCCTGAGGGCGCGGGTGAAGGCGCAATTGCTGATTGGTGCATCGTCCTGACAAGATGCGGAGCGGCGCCGTGCAACTGCGCCGCTCGCAAATCCCAACAGGCAACCGACCTCCATTGCTCCACACAGGCTGCTGAATCAGAAATTTACCGACGATCCCGGGCATCGCGAATCCATCTTCGTGAGATGGAATTGACCCAGTCGTTTCAGTTTCGGTCTCAAAATAGGGATTCAAACCAATCTCCCAGCTTTGAGTAGCCGCGCCTAACTGCTCCTTACACCCAAACGAAGTTGTGAGGAGAAAATGAAAACTCGTGCACCAGAGAACACCAGAAAATTCGGGACAGGGATGCCTGAATCGTAATTGGGCGTTCGCGAGGTGATCGAAGCGGCTCCGCCAGGTTGGTCATCTTGGCCACAAGCTCTGCGGCTTCAACCTCTCAGTTTCCACCATCGGCACAGGATAGGGCCCCGAAAAACAATAATGGGACATGAAAACAATGGCTAAACGAGCAGTCCGAAACCCTGCTTCATTCGAAAACCTTGAGCTGATTGATGGGCTGGCCAACCGGCCTCCTCCCATCAAGACAGCAGTCGTCGCGCGCCTTAGCGGATTCTCCCAAAGGAAGATCACTGACCTCGCAAGCAAGCAGGAAATCCCTGGCGCCACAAAACGTGAAGGTCTCTGGCTTTTTGACCAACACGCAATTCACATCTGGCTCAATGAGGGAAACAAAAAATGTCGAGCAACATCTACAAGCAATCGGGCAGCAAAAACTGGCATCTCCGTGTCACGATCGACGGAGTCCGCCACAGAGAGTCGCTTCGAACAACTTCGAAGCGCGTCGCGGAAAAGAAGGCGAAAGACCGCATAAAGGAATTGCGGGCGAAAGCCGATAAGGGCGAAGACGATTGGTTGTTTCAGGTCGGTTACGTCAAGTTCTACGACGGAATGGGGCAGGGAGACACCGCTTGGTCGGACGAGACCGTCAAGCGTTACAAGACAAGCCTGCGCCAAATACTCAACATCCTCGATGAGCTTTGTGAAGATGAGGACCGTGATATTCGCGATCTCTTTGCAACGGATATTACAACGGCCGTGGTATCCGAGTTCGTCGAGCGAAGGAAAGACAAAGGTGTCACTGTGTCTACGATCAACCGCGATCTGACCGCGTTCCGGCACCTGATGGCTGAGATGAAAAACCAAGGTTGGGTTAGTGAGAACCCAGTCGTGTCCTATGAACGACAGGGAATGAAAGAGAATTTGCCAGACATTGAAATTCCAACGGATGACGCAATCTGGAAATTGGGGGCCAGAGCACCGGGAACACTGGCGTTCTTTCCGGAGTTCCTAAACGAAACCGGGGGGCGGGTCACCGAAACTGCGATGCTCAAGTGGTCCGACATAAAGGGACTGGAGCAGCCGACTGAAGGCAACGTTAAGGTCACCTATCGGAAAACCAAGGGGGGCAAGATCCGGGTCGTATTATTGCGACAAGCGGCGATCGACATCCTCCTTCGCATTCCGCGCTCCAATTCGTCCCCATATTTATTTTGGAACCGGAGCGATCACGGCTACTATAAGGATGCCTCGAACCTGTTCTGGGAATACGGGCAAGAAACTGGATTTGGCTCACGCCTGCATGATATCCGGCACAAGTTCGCGATCGAACGTCTGCAGGAGGGCTGGAGCATCTACCGGGTCAGCCGCTACATCGGCCATGTGTCGGTGAGGACGACCGAGCGCTATTACTTCCGGTATCTGACCCAGGAAGAGCAAGATGCCGCGAGTTCCGATGGGGACAACGGCTTCCGGTAAGTCTTAGCTGGCTCATGACCTGAAGACGGGCCTCGCAGATCTGCGGGGCCCGTTTCCCATTGTCGATCTGCGATAAGCAATGGCTGTCTGAACGACGCATTTGCCGTGAAAATTGGATTGGACCGATGACATAGTCGGCGCAATCGGAGCTCGAAATGTGACATAGTATGTCAAGTTTCGGGATTGTGAGGTCTGGCATGGGCACCTGATGAGTCGCCGCATCGGCGATAACTATTCTTACTTATCAGGGATATAGTGGCGGAGAGACAGGGATTCGAACCCTGGGTGGGCTTGCACCCACAACGGTTTTCGAGACCGCCCCGTTCGACCACTCCGGCACCTCTCCGCGGGGGTCTGTGAGGGGGGGATTTAGTGAGGAACGCGCGGGGGTGCAAGCAGAAAATTCCTGAAAATGACAAAGGCGGGATTTTCCGTTGCCTGACGCGGTATTTCCCCTAGGCTCATAGGTATGACATATCCTTTACGCCAAACTATCCTGCCGCTATTCGCCGCCGTTCTGTTCGTGATTTCCGGGTCGCAGCAAGCATTTGCTGCCGGACGGGATCGGATCGAAGCCTTTTTGACAACAACCGGGTTCGACGTTGCACTTGAAAGCATCGCTCTGGCCTCGGCCTCAGCCCCGCAAATGTTGGGGATCGATCCTGATGGGTTTGGGTCCGACTGGACACGCCTGACCGAAGAGGTCTTTGATACCAAGGAAATGCGCGAAACAGCCGTGTCTATTCTGGAACAAACGTTGAGCGATGAAGCTCTGACCCATGCGGTCGAGTTTTATGCATCCGATCTTGGGCAACGGCTGGTCGAGTCCGAGAATGCATCGCACATGGTTGAAGATGACGATGCCAAGCAACTTGAAGGGCAGAAAATCGTCTCGGACCTGATCAAGGGTGGATCGAAACGGGTCGAAAATCTGAAACGCATGAACAATGCAATTGATTCCAGCGGGACGGCATTGCGTGCGCTGCAGGAAATTCAGGTGCGCTTTTTGCTCGCTGCCAGCGCCTCG
Organism: Ruegeria sp. CDSA034; assembly: GCF_059612275.1. NCBI lineage: Bacteria > Pseudomonadati > Pseudomonadota > Alphaproteobacteria > Rhodobacterales > Roseobacteraceae > Ruegeria > Ruegeria sp. CDSA034. The sequence goes on along the minus strand of NZ_JBXWQH010000001.1, from coordinate 166,842 downwards.
GGGGTGATCGACTTGCAACTGGGCGCGGATGAGCTGCGTCAGATGATGAAGCGCAATGAGACCGGCATGCGTCAGGCTTTGCAGCTGTCCGCACTTGCCGGGGCAGCCTATACCTATCAGGACTTCTCGGATTCTGAGGTCGTCGCCTATGCTGAGGCTTTGGAGCAGCCTTTGATGCAAGAAGTCTATGAGCTGCTGAATGCCATTCAATACGAAATCATGGCCATGAGGTTTGAAGATCTGGCCGCGCGTATGGCGGAACTACATCCGGCCCAGGATATCTGATGCGCCTGATCGCTGCTTGTTTCGCCGTGTTTCTGTCAGCCATGCCACTGGCAGCGTCCGAGCGGGTTGAACGCCTCATGCTGGCACTTCAATTGGAGCAGGTCGTCGATATCCTGCGCGACGAAGGTTTGGCACAGGCGAAAGACCTGAACGACACATTTCTGGGTGGTGACGGCGGGCCGTTTTTTGATGATCAGGTGGACGAAATTTATGATCCACAGTGGATGCAGGAGCAAATTTCAGGGATTTTTGAGGTCAGCCTGACAGCCAGCCAGATGGATCGCGCCATCCTGTTCTTTGAAAGTGATGTCGGGCAAACCGTTATAACTCTGGAAAACTCGGCCAGAAGGGCCTTCGCGGATGAAACCATCAAGGACATGGCGCGTGAAAATTATCTGAATGGGGCAGGCGGCACCCAACTTTACGGGCTGGTCGGCGAGTATATCGAAGTCAATGACCTAATCGAAAAGAACGTACAAAGCTCGCTTAGTTCGGATTATAACTTTTTTCGCGGCCTCAGCGCGGATGCCGGAACCAGCTCTGAGGATATTCTGGCGCAGCTTTTGTCGGACAAGGACAGGCTTACCGAGGAAAACCGCATCTGGTTGTATTCCTTCCTTCTGGTGGCCTATCAACCGCTCGATGAGGCTCAGATGCGGGAGAACATTGCTTTTTCCCGAACTGAGACCGGGCGCGCCGTAAACGAGGCCTTTTTCGATGGTTTCGATAAGATGTATGACCAGATCTATTTTCAACTGGGACAGGCGGTCTCACGGGCGCTTGGCGCATCGGATCTTTGATCCTGTATTTGATGTTGACTTTGCCGATTATTCTATGGATAAGCGCGCATCCCGGCCGGTTTTCCGCGCCGGGTGTCGTTATTATTGACCCTAGGACCTTGTCCCACGGGTCGTCACACAGCCCGAAAAGGGCGCGCTGTTCGAGGTGGCGAAAGCCAAAAACGCCCGGTCGGGGACCATAGAACGCGATTAGACAAAGGAAAGACGCATGTTTGCGGTCCTCAAGACTGGCGGCAAGCAGTACAAAGTTCAAGCGGGCGATATCCTCCGCGTTGAAAAATTGGCTGCCGACGCAGGTGAAACAGTTCAATTCAACGATGTTCTGATGCTGGGCGGCGACGCTCCGGTTGTCGGTGCACCGTTCGTCGCAGGCGCAGGCGTTCAGGCCGAAGTGATCGAACAGATCAAAGGTGACAAGGTCATCAACTTCGTAAAACGCCGTCGTAAGCACAGCTCGAAGCGTACCGTTGGCCACCGTCAGAAGCTGACTCTGGTCAAGATCACCGACATTTTGGCGTCAGGCGCCGACAAGTCGGGCATCAAAGCTGCAACCGGTTCGGCGCCGGCTGGCGAAGCTGCCCCCGTGGCAAAAAAGCCTGCCAAGAAAGCTGAAGCCAAAGCAAAGGCACCTGCCGCAGCTGCTGCCGCTGACGATCTGACTCAGTTGACTGGTGTCGGCCCCGCCGCTGCCAAGAAGCTGGCCGAAGCCGGTATCGAGAGCTTTGCCGCTCTGGCCGCCTTGTCGGACGATCAGATTGCTGCTATCGAAACGGTCAAAGTGAAACCCGAATGGGTTGAGCAGGCCAAAGATCTGGCTAAAGGCTAAGGAGAGACAGAATGGCACATAAAAAAGCTGGCGGTTCCTCCCGTAACGGTCGCGACTCAGCTGGTCGCCGCCTTGGCGTGAAACTGTATGGTGGCCAGGCCGCCATTTCAGGCAACATCATCGTGCGTCAGCGCGGCACCAAGTTCTGGCCGGGCGAAGGCGTAGGCATGGGCAAAGATCACACCATCTTTGCAACCGTGGATGGCGCCGTGAAGTTCCACAAGGGACTGAAAAACCGCACCTTTATTTCGGTCCTGCCAGTGGCGGAGGCCGCAGAGTAAGCCGAAACCCAGAAGGTTTAAGAAAATTTCATGGGGGACCGGCAGAAAGTGCCGGTCCCCTTTCTCGTTTTCAGGAGCGGTCCCATGACCGAAGTGATAAAAACAGAGCGTCTTGTCTTGCGTCGGTTTCGGCGTGAGGACTCGTCGCGTCTTGTCACTCTTCTGAACGATCTGGACGTGGTGCGCTGGTTGACGGTTGTACCGCACCCCTATGAGAACGCGCATTCGACCGAATTTGTTGACGAAATGGCTTCCGAGCATGATGCCTTTGCCATTACTCGGGAAGGGAACCTTATCGGCTGTATCTCGACCGGATCCCAGCTGGGGTATTGGGTTGCCAAAGCGTTCTGGGGGCAGGGCTATGTGACCGAAGCTTCCCGCGCGATGATTTCGAGGTTCTTTGCGGCTGATCAGCAGAAACTGACCTCGGGTTATCATGTCGGCAACGAACGGTCCAAGGCGGTCTTGTCAAAACTTGGGTTCAAACCAAATGGCCAGCATCGTGCGACGGCGCGGTCGACCAACGAAGATGTGATAATTCAGGACGTTTTGCTGCGTCGTGTGGACTGGGAGGCGATGCAATGACCGTTGCAACAACTAGTTTCCTGATCTTCGCAGCCTCTCAGGTCGGAACGCCCGGACCCGCCAATATGGTTCTGCTGGGCACAGGTGCACGCTATGGGTTTCGGGCGGCTCTGCCGTTTGTGGCCGGAGTGATCCTGGGCAAACAGCTGATCATCTGGCCCGTTGGTTTTGGTCTGCTGCAACTCGCGGATCAGGCACCGATTGTCTTTTCGGTCCTGAAATACGCCTCGGCGGCGTATATCTGCTGGCTGGCCTGGAAGATCGCGAACCTGCGTCTTTCGCGCAGTGAAACCACTGGAGACGTGCCCGGTTTTTGGGCGGGGCTGATCGTTCATCCCCTTAACCCAAAGGCATGGGCCATGATCATAGCCGGTTTTACCGGGTTCGTTGCGGTTGGCACGCCCAGCTTTAACGCGACGTTCACGATCGCTCTCTGTTTATTGCTTTGCCAGGCGGTTTTACACCCAATCTGGACATTTGCCGGAGATAGAATTGCCCACGTGGTTGAAGGTCGGCCCGTAGAAAAATATCTGATGTGGACGTTAGCGAGTCTCACTGTTGCGTCCGTATTTTTTGTGTTGTTCGGAGGAGGAACGCACTCATGAAACTCGAGACAATAATAAACCAGCCGGTCCTCGAAACCGAGCGGTTCGATCTGCGCCCCTTGCGCCGGTCGGATATGGGTCTCATCGAGCATTATGCAGGCGATGAGCGCGTGGCACGTATGACCACGTCGATCCCGCATCCGCTGCCACCGGGGTCGGTCGAGGCGTTTGTGACGCGTTCGATGGCTGAAGACCGGGATGAGGACGTCTGGGCGATGGACGCCACCAAAGATGGTGGGCCGGAACTGATTGGTCTGATTTCGCTTACACGGCTGGATCGCAATCAGTCCGAAGTTGGCTATTGGGTGGCGCCTGTTTACTGGAATACAGGCGTAGCCTCACTGGCCGTTGAGATGTTGGTGAAAGCTAACCCGCTTGAAAACTCGAATTTGTTTGCCAGCGTGTTTCAGGACAATCCTGCCTCGGCCCGGGTTCTGACCCATTGTGGGTTCCAGTATCTGGGTGATGCCGAAAGTTACTCGGTGGCGCGCGATGCGAATGTGCCCACCTGGACATATAGTAAAAAACTCTGACTTGTGGCCGATGGGGCCCTTGCAGTAGGGGACAGTTATGAAATTTCTCGATCTTGCAAAGGTCTACATCCGGTCCGGGGCCGGCGGTGGCGGGTGCGTCAGCTTTCGGCGTGAAAAATACATTGAATACGGCGGTCCCGATGGCGGTGACGGCGGTAAGGGCGGGTCTGTTTGGGCCGAGGTTGTGGATGGGCTGAACACCCTGATCGACTTCCGCTATCAGCAGCATTTCTTTGCCAAGAACGGTCAACCCGGTCGTGGTCAGCAGCGCACGGGCAAGGATGGTGACGAAATCATCCTGCGCGTGCCTGTCGGAACTGAGATTCTGGACGAGGACGAAGAGACCGTCATCTGCGACCTGACAGAGGTTGGGCAGCGTGTTCTGCTGGCCAAGGGCGGCAATGGTGGCTTTGGCAACCTGCACTTCAAATCGGCAACCAATCAGGCTCCACGCCGAGCCAATCCGGGTCAGGCAGGGATCGACCGCACGATCTGGCTGCGGCTGAAGCTGATTGCGGATGTGGGTCTGCTTGGCATGCCCAATGCTGGTAAATCGACTTTTCTGGCGGCCACATCGAACGCGCGACCCAAGATTGCTGACTATCCGTTCACGACCCTGCATCCTAATCTTGGTGTTGTCGGTGTCGACAATGTGGAATTTGTCGTCGCGGATATTCCCGGCCTGATCGAAGGCGCCCATGAGGGGCGCGGGATTGGAGATCGGTTCCTTGGTCACGTGGAACGTTGTGCCGTTCTGCTGCATCTGGTCGATGGCACCTCGGAAACCGTCGCCGAGGATTACCGCACCATCATTCATGAGCTTGAAGCTTACGGCGGTGAACTGGCTGAAAAGCCCAGGATCACAGTTCTGAACAAGGTCGATGCGCTGGACGAAGAGGAACAGGCGCTGCAAAGGGCTGAGCTGGAAGAGGCTGTTGGTGGCCCCGTGATGACCATGTCTGGCGTTGCGCATCTGGGCGTGACCGAAGTGTTGCGCGCTTTGCGTGCCCAGATCGACGAAAACCGTCTGCGACAAAAACCCGTTGAGGAGACCAAGTCTTGGCAACCCTGACCGCAGCACGCCGATTGGTGGTCAAAATCGGCTCTGCCTTGCTGGTGGACCGCGATACCGGGTTGCTGAGGTCGGATTGGTTGCACTCGCTGGCCCAAGACGTGGCCTGGCTCAAAGGGCAGGGAACTGACGTCATTTTGGTCTCATCCGGCTCCATTGCATTGGGGCGCGGTGTTTTGGGCCTGCCCATGGCGGATTTGCCGTTGGAACAATCTCAGGCCGCCGCTGCTGTTGGCCAAATTCGGCTGGCCCGGGCTTATGAAGAGGCTTTGACGCCGCACAAAATCACAACTGCGCAGGTTTTGGTGACGCTGGAAGACAGCGAAGACCGGCGGCGGTATCTGAACTCTCGCGCGACGCTGGAAACGCTGCTGAGCTTGGGCGTGGTTCCGATCGTCAACGAAAACGATACGGTGGCTACGGATGAGATCCGCTACGGCGACAATGACCGGTTGGCGGCGCAGATCGCGGTGACGGTTGGGGCCGATCAATTGATCCTGTTGTCAGATGTCGACGGTTTCTACACCGGGAACCCGAGTGAAGACGGAAACGCCAAGCGTTTCGATGTTATTGAGACCATCACGCCCGAGATCGAGGAAATGGCAGGCGATGCCGGTTCCGGCCTGTCCAAAGGCGGAATGAAGACCAAGCTGCTGGCCGCCAAGATGGCAACTGCTGCTGGTTGTGATATGGCGATCACCGAAGGTTCGACTTTGAACCCACTGAAATCGCTTGAAGATGGCGCTAATTGCACTTGGTTTACAGCTACGCTGGACCCACATGCCGCGCGCAAGCGCTGGATTTCGGCCATGAAACCGCGCGGTGAAATCGTAGTGGACGCAGGCGCGGCCAAAGCGTTGGGTAATGGTAAAAGCCTGCTGCCTGCTGGTATCGTTGAAGTAACGGGCGATTTCGGCCGCGGTGATCCGGTTGCGATCATGGACCACCAGTCGAGGCGTTTGGCGCAGGGCCTCAGCCGGTATACCGCGCAAGAGGCGGATGCGATCAAGGGTCGGAAGTCCTCAGAGATCGAAGCCACACTGGGCTATCCAGGCCGGGCCGTCCTGATCCATCGAGATGATTTGGCGTTGTAATGGCGCGATGATAAAACCAAATGACCGACCGAAAGGCACCTGAGATGAAGGATTTCGACAACATTCCCGCCCTTATGGCCGATCTTGGTAAACGCGCTAAAGCAGCCTCGGCCGATCTGGCATTTGCAAGTGCCGAGCGTAAACATGCCGCCCTGATTGCCGCGGCTGACGCTGTTTGGGCCAACCGCGCGGATATCATTGAGGCCAACAAGAAAGACCTGGAGTTTGGGCGTGAAAAGGGCCTGAGCCCGGCGATGATGGACCGGCTGATGCTGGACGAAGCGCGAATCCAGGGCATGGTCGACGGGCTGCGCACGGTCGCGGATCAGGCAGACCCCGTGGGCGAGGTTCTGACCGAATGGGACATGGCCTCGGGCCTGAACATCCAGCGTGTTCGCACGCCTCTGGGCGTTATCGGAGTGATTTACGAAAGCCGTCCGAATGTGACGGCGGATGCAGGCGCATTGTGCCTGAAGTCGGGCAACGCGGTGATCCTGCGCGGAGGCTCTGAAAGTTTCCATTCCTCGACCGCCATTCACGCCTGTCTGGTCCAAGGGCTAAAGGCTGCAAACCTGCCAGAAGACGCCATTCAACTTGTGCCCACGCGAGACCGCGCCGCTGTGCAAGAGCTGCTGACCATGACCGATTGTGTGGACGTCATCGTTCCGCGCGGGGGAAAAGGTCTGGTTGGGTTGGTTCAGCGCGAGGCACGCGTGCCCGTCTTTGCGCACTTGGAAGGTATCGTGCACATTTATGTCGACAAGGCTGCGGACCCCCAGAAAACGCTGGACGTCGTGCTGAACGCCAAAACCCGGCGCACTGGGATATGTGGTGCTGCTGAGTGCTTGCTGATCCATCAAGATGTGGCTGAAACACTCGGCCAGGATATCATTTCCGCCTTGCTTGCTGCGGGCGTCGAAATCCATGCCGAAGGCGCGTTGGCCCTGGACGGCACCATAGCGGCCACGGGCGACGACTGGGGCAAAGAATTCCTCGACAGCATCATCGCAGCCAAGCCGGTGGCTGATATTGATCAGGCAATCGCGCATATCCGCCAGTTCGGTTCGAACCACACCGATTGCATCATGACCGAGGATGCTGATGTCGCTGCCCGGTTCTTTGAGCGGCTCGACAGTGCGATCCTGATGCACAATGCCTCAACCCAGTTTGCCGATGGTGGCGAGTTCGGAATGGGGGCCGAGATCGGAATCGCAACCGGCAAAATGCATGCGCGCGGCCCGGTCGGGGCCGCTCAGCTGACGAGCTTCAAATACCTTGTCCGCGGAAACGGGACCGTCCGGTCTTAAAAACGGATAGCGACGCGGGTTGAGGTGGTTTCCGCCACAACCCGCCGACCCATCGAGGCAGCGGTCTGGGGCAGCAGTGCAAACTGCACCTGTGCTGGCGTCACCTTATTCGCAAATTGGCCTTTGGGTAGGTTCTTCCAAAGATCAGACTCTATATTCAGCTTGTCCGCCACACCGGTCACCGTCCAACTGCCACCGTTATTTTCCACGGTGACGTCGCCCCCCATCGGCATGGCTCTTTCGCAACACATCAGGGCCAAAAAGGCGAGCTTGACCTGATTGCGTGGCATCGCATCGGTCACGTGCCAGTTGACACGCACTCGACCAACGCTTTCAACATCTTTCAACAGCTCTGTGACCTCGGCCCGGCCCAACGGTTGATCGCTGGCCGACCCAAAAGCGACGCGAAAGAACCTGATCTTTGCTCCGGCGCTTCCGACGCTGCCCGAGATCAGCTCCATCTCGGGGCCCTGCATGGTTCCGACCATCTCAAGCAGTTCCAGCCCGTTGTTTATTGCGCCAATAGGGCTGATCAGATCGTGACAAATTCGCGACCCAATCAGTTCGGCCAGATTGACGTTGGTGTCGCCCATGCGTACCTCTCCTGTTGTATCTGCCGCCGGACCGGAGCCCGATCATGACAGACCTCAATGCCATACTTGCACCGGGCATGTATGTCCGCCACCCCGATTTCCCCGACTGGGGCGTCGGACAGGTGCAGTCCAACATTGGGGGCAAGATCACCGTGAATTTCCAAGAACAGGGAAAAGTGGTGATTGACGGAACCCGCATCGCCCTGACGCCCGTCTTTGATCCGTGAAACTGGTTTAAGAATGGTTAACGATGGGCCGCCGCCGCGCCGGTTGCCATTTGACCGAAAACTGCGGTATCAGCGCGCAAACAAAAGCGGAATAACTGATGCCGGATGCAGGCCCTTCTTTCACCGTTAAACTTGCCGAATCCGAGGCCGAACTGCGCGCAGCCCAAAGGCTGCGATATGACGTATTCGTCCGCGAATTGGGCGGCGGCGGCAAGATGGTGGACCACGAGGCAGGGTTAGAGCAGGATCAGTTCGATCCTTATTTTGATCACATGCTGGTTTATGATGATGCCACTGGCGAGGTTGTGGGCGTTTACAGGCTGTTACCGGGTGAACGAGCCATCGAATTGGGGCAGTTCTATTCCGAGGATGAATACGACCTGACTGTTTTGAAACAGAGCGGCCGCAAATTGTTGGAGCTTGGACGTTCCTGCCTTCACCCGGACTATCGGGGCGGAACGGCGATGTACCATCTTTGGAATGGTCTAGCGGGATATGTGGCTGAGCGCGAGATTGAGGTGCTGTTCGGGGTCGCCAGCTTCCACGGCATCAATGTACAGGAATTGGCCCAGCCTTTGTCGATGTTGCACCACAATCATCTGGCCCCGCCGGACCTGCGGGTCAGGGCGCAACCCGATGTGTTTCAAAGCATGGACCTTGTCGCGCCGGATGCGCTGGATCGCCGTGGGGCGATGGTACAGGTTCCCGCGCTGATCAAGGCGTACCTGCGGTTGGGTGGCTTTGTGGGCGAGGGGGCGTTTATCGACCACGCGTTCAACACAACAGATGTTTGCCTGATCCTCGACACGGCGCGCATGAACGAGCGCCAGCGGCGTATTTACAGCGGAGCCTAATCCAGTGAACGATCCGCTTTGGGACAGTGACGACGCGCCAGACCCGATTAAATTGGGCGTATTTGGCTGGGCATTGGTAATCTTGCGCGGCCTTCCCTTGGCACTGCTGGTTTTTGGCGGGCTGCTCGTTTTGTTGACCGTTCGCCTGATCGAGCGCCCGCTGTTCGGTTTACGGCGTCCGATCACACCGTTCATTGCGCAGTTTGTCTGCCGCAATGCGCTCCGGCTTCTTGGCATCGGCTTTCGCAGTTCCGGTGAATTGATGCGCGAACGCGGCGCTGTGGTCGCGAACCACACTTCTTGGCTCGACATCTTTGCGCTGAACGCCCGTAAGCGGGTGTACTTCGTGTCCAAGGCCGAGGTGGCCAAATGGCCGGGTATCGGCTGGCTAGCCCGCGCCACGGGCACGGTGTTTATCGAACGAGATCGCAAGAAAGCCCGCGAACAGACCCTGATCTTTGAAGAGCGCTTGAAAGTCGGCCATAAGTTGTTGTTTTTCCCAGAGGGCACCTCGACCGACGGCCTTCGTGTTTTGCCCTTTAAAACAACGCTTTTTGCCGCGTTCTTCTCGGATGAATTGCGGGACTTCATGTATGTTCAGCCTGTTTCCGTAGTCTTTCACGCGCCAAAAGGGCAGCCTGACAGGTTCTATGGCTGGTGGGGCGATATGGATTTTGCCCCGCATCTTCTCAAGACCTTGGGCGCGCGTCGGCAGGGGACGGTGGAATTGATTTACCACGTTCCAGCCAAAGTCAGCGATTTTGCCGACCGCAAGGCGTTGGCGGCACATTGCGAAGAGGCAGTGCGTCACGCGCATGCAATTGCGCGGCTTGAAAAATAAGGCCAATTGGCACTTGCACAGTGCGAATTCCTACCGTATACGCGCGCCATTAAAACCCGCAGGCGGGGTTTGGGCTATTTGAGGGAGACATCCTTATCTGGCCCGCCGGTTGGAGCATCCGCTTCTTTCACCCCCGCCCAGGCGTAAACCGGAAAAGGAAAATAGCATGGCTCTTCCCGAGTTCACCATGCGTCAGCTGCTGGAAGCTGGCGTTCACTTTGGTCACCAGACACAGCGTTGGAATCCCCGCATGGGCCCGTTCATCTACGGCTCGCGCAATGGTATCCACATCATGGACCTGACCCAGACCGTTCCAATGCTGGACCAGGCTTTGCAGGCCGTTCGTGACACCGTTGCAAAAGGTGGCCGCGTTCTGTTCGTTGGTACCAAGCGTCAGGCAGCTCAGCCGATCGCAGAAGCCGCTGAAAAGTCGGCTCAGTACTACATGAACCACCGCTGGCTGGGCGGCACGCTGACCAACTGGAAAACCGTTTCCCAGTCGATCAATCGTCTGAACCAAATTGACGAAGCCATGGAATCGGGCGCCGAAGGCCTGACCAAGAAAGAGCGTCTGGGCATGGAACGTGACCAGGGCAAACTGCAGGCATCGCTGGGCGGTATCCGCGAGATGGGTGGCGTTCCTGATCTGCTGTTCGTCATCGACGTCAAAAAAGAAGCACTGGCAATCGCCGAAGCCAACAAGCTGGGTATCCCGGTTGTGGCAATTGTCGATACCAACTGCTCCCCCGATGGCGTGGATTACATCATCCCCGGCAACGACGACGCAGCGCGCGCGATCTCTCTGTATTGCGATCTGGTTGCTCGTGCCGCTCTGGACGGAATGACCGCTCAGATGGGTGCTGCAGGCGTTGACCTGGGCGCATTCGAAGAAGCACCGGTTGAAGAAGTCGTTGCGGAAGAAGCACCCGTTGCAGAAGAAGCCACGCCGGAAGCCAAAGCCGAAGCGTAAGCTGCCCGTCACGTAAATGACATATGGGGCAGGGTAGACCTGCCCCAATTCCGTTTGAATTGAGGAGAGCCAAAAGATGGCAATCACAGCAGCAATGGTTAAAGAACTGCGCGACTCGACCGGCGCAGGCATGATGGACGCAAAAAAAGCGCTGACCGAAACCGGCGGCAACATGGACGAAGCCGTTGATTGGCTGCGCACCAAAGGTCTGGCCAAAGCGGCCAAGAAATCCGGCCGTACCGCAGCAGAAGGTTTGGTTGCAGTTCACGTCAACGGTGGCAACGGTGTTGCTGTCGAAGTGAACTCGGAAACCGACTTCGTCGCAAAGAACGCCGAGTTCCAGGAAATGGTTGGCAAGATTGCTTACGCGGCAGAAGGCGTCGACAATGTCGAAGCTCTGTTGGCCGCTGATCTGGGCGGCAAAAACGTTGCTGACACCCTGACCGACAAGATCGCCACCATTGGTGAAAACATGTCGGTTCGCCGCATGGCGAAACTGTCAGGCGACACTGTTGTGTCCTACGTTCACAACGCAGCCACCAACGGCATGGGCAAAATCGGTGTACTGGTTGCTCTGTCCGGTGGTGACGAAGTGATCGGCAAACAGATTGCGATGCACATCGCAGCTGTGAACCCGGCGGCCCTGTCTGAAGCGGACATGAACCCGGCTGTTGTCGAAAAGGAAAAGCAGGTTCAGATGGACATCGCCCGCGAATCCGGCAAGCCAGAGCAGGTGATCGAAAAAATGATCGTTGGCCGTATGAAGAAATTCGTAGCGGAATCAACTTTGCTGAACCAGTCGTTCGTTGTGAACCCTGACCTGACCGTCGAAGCCGCTGCCAAAGAAGCAGGCGCAACCATCACTGGTTTCGTCCGTCTGGAAGTTGGCGAAGGCATCGTGGTCGAAAAAGAAGACTTCGCAGCTGAAGTTGCCAAAGCCGTACAGGGCTAAATCGGGCAGAGGCTCTGAAAGGGGCCTCAACCTGAACAGAATTAAACCGGCTACTTTCCAGTAGTCGGTTTTTTTGCGCCTTCCGGCGTTAGGAACAACAGATCATACACTACTATTGGAAGGATTGAGGGGCCCCGCAGATGGGGATGGTCGAGGCCCCCCAAAATTCCGACTAAGAGACGCGGACAAATAGACGCCTTTATGTCAGAGCAACCGGAGAGCTTTGGTATTGCAAAGATCCGATCAAAACGTTCCCAGGCTAAAGCCACCACTCACGGAACAATATCACTTTGCAACTGGGGCTCAGATTCGGGAAGTCATGTTTTCCTTACCCTACGTAAATTGACGCAATTTAGCGTCAAAAAAAACACATCATGCTTCCATGATGAACATCTGATTTTGCAGGGATGCTTTGAGCACGGCTTGCGCAGTTGTTTCCACTGAAAGGGACTCCCGGGCCAGCCTCAAATGCTTTTCAACGGTCGCCGATGTCAGGCCCATCAAAAGCGCTATGTCTTGCGTCGTCTTCCCATCACCAACCCATTCCAGCGCCTCGCGCTGACGCTTCGTCAGAGCGCGATTGGGGGTGTTGTAGGGCAGGGTAAGTATCTTCAGATGCGCGACATTGTTCATCAACAAGATGTCATCGCCATGTTCAGCCCAGATTGCGTCAACCTCATCCTGGCTAGTGGCACCACCAGCCGAAAGAGAGATCGCTCCCTTGGACCGCATCGACACCGAGGTGAAACTGATAGTGTATCCCGCCACAACGCCTTTTGACCGATTGAACTCGTATACTTGGCGTTCCTGGGCGGTCATCGTGCCGTCGGAATTCATATCCTGAATCATTCTCCAACTGGCCGCACCTTCATTGTGAAGCGCCCATTTCAGCATGGGTGCATGAAAGTACAGCCCATCGCGAACGAAACCATCAATGTACTCTTTGCCGTGGTTTGTAAGGATGGTGAAGTCTTCGGGGTCTCCCAAAGACGTTTCGGTCCTGTAGCGCGTATAGCCGTATAGCAGACGGTCGAAACCGAAAATTGCCATCTGGCGGCAATGAGCGTCCCAAAGCTCTTCCAGAGTTTTGACGTAGCTGAGGAAATTCAGATACTCACCCAGCTTCATACGGACCCCTCATTTTGCAAATGCGCCGACAGCGCATCCAACGCCATCACATAACCCTGCAGCCCAAAGCCGCAGATCTGTCCCAGCGCAACCGGCGCCACATAGGATTTGTGCCGGAAGGGTTCACGTGCGTGTATGTTCGACAGGTGAACCTCAACAACCGGCAGGTCTACCGAAGCGATCGCATCCATCAAAGCGACCGAGGTGTGTGTATACGCCCCAGCGTTCAGAACGATCCCGTCCTGATTGCCTTTGGCCGCGTGGATCGCGTCGATCAGCACACCTTCGTGATTGGATTGCAGGTGTGATACGTCCAACCCGATAGACGCGCCGTGGCTTACACAGGTTTCTTCGACCATTTTCAGCGTTGTACGGCCATAAACCTCGGGTTGTCGTGTGCCCAGCAAGTTCAGGTTCGGACCGTTCAAAATCAGAACTTTATGCATTCATTCTCCGTCCCATTACTGGTTGATAAACGTGATTAGGTATGGATGTCCACCAGCCTGCGCACTCATCAGGCGAGTGTCGCGCATCTAACACCATCTGATCTTGAACCAAGCGTCGAAAACCAGTCAGGATTCTGGCATCGTTACCACAACTTTTCCAAGAACGGTGCGGTCGTTCAATAACTTCAGTGCCTCGCTTGCATCCGCTAAAGGAAACCGCCGACTGATTTGCGGCTTTATCTGTGAATTGGCGTATAAGTCGAACAACTTGCTGATATTTTCGGCATGGCCTTTGGGATCCCGATAGACCGAAGCCCCCCAGAACACGCCAACGATCTGGCAGCCCTTCAACAATGGTAGATTGAGTGGGACTTTGGGAATACCGGCCGGAAACCCTACAACAAGGAACCGGCCATTCCACGCCATGCTGCGCAGCGCGGGTTCGGCATAATCTCCGCCAACGGCATCATAGACAACATCCACGCCATTTGCGCCCGCTATAGCCTTGATTTCGCCAGAGAATGCCTTTTGCGCATCACGATCCATCTGGCGGGAATATACGATTGAGTCGTCCGCGCCGATTTGACGGCAAAAATCCGCCTTTTCCTGAGAAGATACGGCCGCTATGACACGCGCCCCCATCGCCTTGCCCAGCTCAATGGCCGCGCTACCGACACCACCTGCGGCACCCAGCACCAAAAGCGTTTCACCAGGCTGCAATGCGGCACGGTCTTTCAGCGCGTGGTAGGACGTGCCGTAGGTGAAAATGAAACATGCCGCGTCATCGAATGGCATCGATGCGGGGAATTTCACTGCTGTGGCCGCCTTGACCGTCAATTGCGTGGTAAAACCGCCAAATCCGGTCAGCGCCAGAACCCTGTCCCCAACCTCGAACCCGTTCACGCCTTCTCCAACGCCCAATACCTCACCTGCGATTTCCCCCCCGGGGGCAAATGGTCTTGGTGGTTTAATCTGATACAGGTCCTGGATCATCAACGTATCGGGGAAATTGACGCCAGCAGCCTTGACCCCAACCAGCAACTCTCCCTTTCCTGGCACCGGGTCGGGCAGGGTCGTAAGTTCCAATGTATCCGGTCCGCCCGGCGCGACGCTGAGTAACGCTTGCATATTGACTGTCTTGTCCTTGTTATTCGGTTGAGAGGACCTTTGGCGCAGCGGTGAATGTTGTCAAGAATTCCGCAGGGTGCAAATCTCGCCGAAAATCGCCACCTGTGCCACAATTCAAAACCGAGGAGCAGACCATGACCCCTGAAACCCTATTTTCGCTGCAGGGAAAAACCGCACTGGTTACAGGCGGTGCCACCGGCATTGGCCGGATGGCTGCGGAATCGCTTGTAAGGGCAGGGGCACGCGTGCTGATCGCGTCGCGCAAGGGGGAAGCCTGTGAAACCGTCGCGGCCGAGCTGAATGCTCTGGACGCGCCCGGAAGCGCCGAAGGTTTCAGCGGAGATGTCGGAACGGAAGAAGGCGTTCTGGCCATGATCGATGAGGTCAAGAATCGCACGGATACCCTTGATATCCTGATGAATAATGCGGGCATCTCTTGGGGTTCACCGCTGGGACAGTTTCCCCATCACGCGTGGGAAAAGGTCAATTCCGTCAACGTCGCTGGTCTGTTCGAACTGACGCAGCGTCTGTTGCCGATGCTGATGAAGTCCGGAACACCTGATGATCCGGCTCGCGTGGTCAACGTTGGATCGGTAATGGGTGAGGTACCGATGGGCGACGGTGCCTACAGCTATTCCGCATCCAAAGCTGCGGTGCTGCACTTGACCAAGATTCTGGCCAAGGAATTGTCGCCCTATCACGTCACTGTTAACGCGCTTGCGCCGGGACCATTTGTATCACGGATGACAGCCTTTGCGACGGCAGACGAGGGCACGCGCGAAAAGGTTGGCAAGACAGTTCCGTTGGGCCGTGTAGGTCGCGACGAGGATATCGCCGGGTGTTTGTTGTTCCTGTGCGGGCGTGGCGGCAGCTATGTGACCGGAGCCGTTATCCCGGTTTCTGGGGGCCTGAACGTGGTGACCGCCGGTAATCTCTTCGCCGAAGCACTATAGGGCCGGGGGAATAGTTATTGGAAATGCGTGATAAATCACAACTCGACCTGACGGCGCTAGACACCTATCTCAGCGCAAATTTGGACGGTTACATGGGGCCGCTGGAAGCGACGAAGTTCGCCATTGGACAATCCAACCCGACTTTCGAACTGAGCACACCGTCCAAGACTTACGTGCTGCGCCGTAAGCCGCCAGGCGTTTTGCTGAAATCAGCCCATGCTGTGGAACGCGAGTTTCGCGTTCAAAGCGCACTGGCCGATAGCGCGGTTCCGGTCCCTCGGATGATGCTGCTTTGCGAGGATGACGACATCATCGGTTCGGCGTTTTATGTCATGGAACGGTTGCAGGGGCGTGTATTCCTAGAACCTACGACGGATGAGGCCGACAACCCAACTCGCAGTGGTATATTCGACGAAATGAACCGCGTGCTGGCCGATTTGCATGACGTCGATGTGGATGCGGTAGGCCTGTCCGACTATGGCCCGCCCGGCAATTACTTTGAGCGCCAAATTGCCCGATGGACCAAGCAGTATCGCGCATCCGAGACAACGACCATCCCCGAAATGGACGCGCTTATTTCCGCGCTTGAGGGGGCCATTCCAAACGATGACGGTCAGCGAACTTTGGTGCATGGTGACTACCGCATTGATAATCTGATGTTCGAGCAAAACGGTTCGCGCTGCATTGGCGTTCTGGATTGGGAGCTGTCGACGATTGGGCACCCATACGCAGATCTGGCGGCAGTCATCATGCAGTGGCAATTACCCCCCGGAAACGAGGGGCGCGGGTTGGCAGGCATCGACCGTCAAGCCCTGGGAATACCGTCAGATCAAGAGTTTATCGGGCGATATTGCCAGCGTCGCGGCCTACCCGGAATCAAAAATTTCGGGTTCTACCTGGCGTTCAATTTCTTCCGAATGGCCGGAATTCTACAGGGTGTGTACAAGCGCGCACTGGATGGCAACGCGTCTGATCCCAAACGCGCGCAGGTATTTGGGGCTTATGTTCCGGTGTTTGCAAAACACGGGCTGGAAGCACTGAAATCGTAGATATTCCGTCAGGCTGATGGCCGGGAAAGCTCCAACTCAATATTGCCAAGGCTGTTTTTGCCAAAGAACATTTCGGTGCCCACAAACATTGTGGGCACACCGAATACACCTTGCTTTACGGCGGCTTTGGATTGCTCTTTGAGCCGCTGCTTTATTTCGGCACCCGTCATGGCCTCGCGGATCTTGCGCGCAGGAAGTTTGTTTTCCTGCAAGATATCCATCAGCACTCCCAGTTCATCAACTTTCTGGCCATGCACCCAAATCGCATCAAATATTGCGTTTATGTATTTGGGTTCCCATGATTTTCCCGAGGCGAATACAGCGCCGCGCGTGGCAAATTTTGTGTTCACCGGGAAATGCGGGCTCATATGAAAGCTCAATCCGCGTCTGCGAGCAAAGCGATGAAGATCATGGGTCAAATAGGCCGTTTTTTGGCGATTTTCCGAAAATGCCTCGAACGGGTTCTGATTATGTGTCGCCTTGAATATCGTCGGCAGTAACACGGGCACATAGCTTACCTGCATGCCATTTCGTTTCGCCAGTTCGGGCAAAACCTTATGGGCCAGAAATGCGTTTGGGCTGCAAAAATCGAAAATGAAATCTATGGTCTGCGTCATTGTCTAAACTCCGATACGACGATCTGTGAAATGAACTCTGAACCACCAGACGAATCTATAACGCGTCTAGTGTACAGGCGGGAAGGCTGGCGCGCACTGGCCGTTGGTCACGATGTGGGAAATCAGGAATTCCTCTATTAATTCAGTGCGTCACCGGTCAAGATCAAACAAACCGCCGAGGAGGTTCGAGAAACCCATGCGCAGCCAGACCACCCTTGATCCTGCCCGCCTGAACCGCATACGGGACTGGATGCAGCGCTATGTCGATGAGCGCAAATACGCGGGCAGTTCATTACTATTGACCCACCACGGGTCCGAGGCGTTTTTTCACGCCTGTGGCCTCAGAAATGTCGAGAAGGACCTGCCGTTTCAGCGCGATACGCTCGTTCGGATCTATTCTATGACGAAACCCATCACCTCGGTCGCGGTGATGATGCTGGCCGAGCGTGGGTTGTTCCACCTCGACGCGCCACTCTCTGAATTCCTGCCTGAATTTGCTTCCGTGCTGGCTCTTGTGCCCGGGGCGGAGAGGCTGGATCAAACCGAAGATGCTCCATCCCCGACACTGCATCAGCTTCTGACCCATACAAGCGGATTCAGTTATCCGTTCAATCCCGGTGTTCTCCCGGCAGCAATGGATGCACGGAAGCTAATTTTTAGCCCAAATCAAGGGCCTTTGAGGGACAGGATCGGCGCACTGGCACAGCTGCCATTGGCATTCCAGCCAGGAACCCGTTGGGAGTATTCAGTTTCCACTGATGTGTTGGGCCGCATGGTCGAGGTTGTGTCCGGCAAAACCTTGGATCAGTTCTTCGCGCAAGAGATCTTTGAGCCGCTAGAGATGGCCGAGACCGGATTTTCTGCACCCAAAGGGGCAGGGGATCGGTTCGCGTCTCTCTATACGCCGCTGGCCGGGGACGCGATGGCGCTGAATTCAGCTGAGACCGGCGACGACACTCTGCGATTGACAGACGAGGCAGGCGCATCCCCATTTGAAAAGGCGACGACCTTTTCGGGCGGTGGCGGTCTGATTAGCACGATCGACGACTACGTCAAATTCACCGAGATGATGCGAAACCGGGGGCAGGGAAACGGCCACCGCTTGCTGGGTCCAAAGACAGTCGACTTCATGCTGCAAAACCACTTGTCGGGCGATATCGCCTCGATGGGCCCGCAAAGCTTTGCCGAGCAACCGATGGAAGGCATGGGATTTGGTCTGGCCGGGTCTGTCATCATCAACCCTGGTAGAACCCGAACACCTGGGTCATTAGGTGATTTTAGTTGGGGCGGTATGGCTTCGACATTCTTCTGGATTGACCGCAGCAACGATCTGTCGGCAGTATTCTTCACCCAATTGTCGCCGTCCAGTTCTTACCCGTCCCGATCCGAGCTAAAGGCGCTGGTAATGGGCGCGTTGGTTGATTGACCCGGGTGGCGCTGATACGCCTTTTTCATAGCCAACCGGAGAGTCGCCAATGACCGAAGCAGAACGTGTCCTTCTTGACCTTTTGAACCTCGAGAGGCTCGAAGTTGACCTGTTCCGAGGCACCGGGTCGGGCGGCGAGACTCCGACGCGAATCTTTGGCGGACAGGTGGTGTCGCAGGCTCTGGCGGCGGCGTACCGTACTGTGGATGATCGGTTGTGCCATTCGCTGCATTCGTATTTTATTCGCCCGGGCGATCCATCTATTCCTGTTATTTATCAAGTTGATAGAGCCCGAGATGGAGGTTCATTTACCACACGACGCGTGGTCGCGATCCAGCATGGCAAACAGATCTTGAACGTATCGGCCTCGTTCCACATTCAGGATGAAGGCTGGGATCATCACCATGAGATGCCCCCGATGGAGGATCCGGAAAGTTATCCGTCGCGCACTGAACTGCGCAAGAAATACGTGGATTTGGTACCCAAACACATGCGTGGTGAGCTGACACGCGAACGGCCGATCGAGGTCCGTGAGGCCAGCCATCTTGATCCGTTCCACCCTGAAATATCGGACGATCGAAATAAGGTCTGGTTCCGCATGCCCGGTGCAGTGGGGGCGGATTCTGCCACTCAGCAATTGCTGCTCACTTACGCGTCTGACATGTATCTGATGGGATCAGGTATGCGACCGCATGGCCTCAGCTGGTTTACGGGGCAGGTCAATGGGGCCAGCCTGGATCACGCCATGTGGTTCCACGCGCCGATCCATTTTGAAAACTGGCATCTGTATTCGATGGATTCGCCCTGGAGCGGGCGAGGGCGCAACTTCAACCGAGGATCGATCTATGCACAAGACGGCACTTTGGTAGCTTCGGTCACGCAGGAGGGCCTGATGCGCAAAGCGCAGAAGAAACTTTAATCATCGCCCGTAAACTGTTGATTTAACTTGTTCATACCCCTGAGCCAACTGTCGTAATTGCTGGATTTGTGCCGAATGTAGTCCAACACTTTCGAATGCGGCAGCACCAGAAACTGTTCGGACTCAATGGCTTCGACACAGGCTTGGGCCACGTCTTCAGGCTCTAGCATACCGTCGATAGACGCTACCGAATCCTCAAAGCCACGTGTCATTTCGGATCGAACCGCTTGCGGACATAGAACGGAAACGCGCAAGCCTTTATGGCTGTATGTCAGCGACAGCCATTCGGCAAAGCCCACGGCGGCGTGTTTAGAAACGCCGTACGGTGCGGCGCCAGGCTGGTTCAAAAGTCCTGCAGCCGAGGCCGTTGTCATGATGTAGCCACCGCCGCGCGCGATCATATGCGGAACGAGATGACGCGCGGTCCAGACATGCGACATGACGTTGATCTTCCAGATCCGATCCCAGTCTTCGTCCGGAACGTCCAGGCCACCAAGGGTCAGGATACCAGCATTTGCACAGAACAGATCAATCGGGCCAATCTCATCTTCGACGTGATCAATCAACGCTTTGATACTGTCTTCGTCTGAAACATCGCATATGACCGCGTGTCCGTTGATTTCCATGGCCACAGAACACGCAGCTTCGGTGTCTATGTCTGCACATACGACCGTTGCACCTTCGCGCGCGAACCGGGTTGCCAGACCTTTACCGATACCGTTGGCTGCACCGGTGACCACCACAGTTTTGCCATTCAAATTCATTAGGGCCTCCGAATTGCACGATTTGAAAGGCATCGTAAGACATTGGCAATTTTGGGAAAACCGGAAACTGCCAATGCTATTTATTTACCATAATACCGATTATGCGGTATTTAAAATATCCTAGTAGAAGGCCTGAAGTCCGGTCTGTGCCCGCCCCAAAATCAACGCATGAACGTCGTGTGTGCCTTCATAGGTGTTTACGGTTTCCAAGTTGACCATGTGACGGATAACCTGGAATTCCAGTGAGATGCCATTGCCGCCGTGCATGTCGCGGGCATTCCGCGCGATCTCCAAAGCCTTGCCGCAGTTGTTTCGCTTAACGATCGAGATCATCTCGGGCGCAGCTTCTGCCTGATCCATCAAACGGCCAACGCGCAGACTGGCTTGCAGGCCCAGGGCGATCTCGGTTTGCATGTCCGCCAGTTTGCGTTGGAACAGCTGCGTCTGCGCAAGCGGCTTGTTGAACTGTTTGCGGTCCAGACCATACTGACGCGCACCGTGCCAACAGCTTTCAGCGGCGCCCATGACGCCCCAGCTGATCCCGTAGCGCGCACGGTTCAGACAGCCAAACGGACCCTTCAGGCCCTGAACATGCGGCAGCAAGGCGCCCTCGTCCACTTCGACGCCGTCCAGAACGATCTCACCCGTAATCGATGCCCGCAGGCTCATCTTGTTCTGAATTTTGGGCGCGCTCAAACCTTTGAGACCCTTGTCCAAAACAAAGCCTCGGATCTTGCCGTCATGAGCATCGGATTTAGCCCACACCACAAAGACGTCTGCGATGGGTGAATTCGAGATCCACATCTTGCTGCCGGTCAGCCGATAACCACTGTCGATCTTTTCCGCGCGGGTTTTCATGCCCGCCGGGTCCGAGCCGGCATCAGGTTCTGTCAGACCAAAGCAACCGATCCATTCGCCGCTGGCCAGTTTTGGAAGGTACTTCCGGCGCTGTTCTTCGCTGCCATAGGCATAGATCGGGTACATCACCAATGAGCTTTGCACCGACATCATCGAGCGATAGCCAGAATCCACACGCTCAACCTCGCGCGCGACCAGGCCGTAGGACACATAACCGCCACCAAGACCGCCGTATTCTTCGGGGATCGTGGTGCCCAAAAGGCCCATTTCACCCATTTCGCGGAAGATTTCCGGGTCCGTTTCCTCGTTCTGGAAGGCTTCCAGAACCCGTGGTTGCAGCTTTTCCTGACAATATGCCTGCGCACTCGCGGCGATCATGCGCTCATCTTCTGTTAGCTGATCCGCCAGACGAAATGGATCGTCCCACGAGAACGCCCCCATGTCAGGTGCATCTTTGGCGCGCAAAGTCGGTTTGGTGTTCGGGGCGTTCATTTTGGTTCTCCGCTAGTCGGCTTTGTCGAAAAATACCCTGCCGTAACCGCAAATAACAGCTACAGTTTCGCAACGAACCATGAGTAAACCGCATAGAACAGGGCAGTGCGCCCTGCCCTGCGTTTTTACCCCAGCGCATACCCTGCGCCGCGAACCGTACGCACGGGATCTTCACCGCCATGCTGCGTCAGCGCCTTGCGCAGGCGGCCGATGTGAACGTCAACCGTTCTGGTATCGACGTAGATATCGCGCCCCCAGACCCGGTCCAGCAGCTGTTCGCGGCTCCATACGCGGCCCGGTTTTTCCATGAACGTGCTCAACAGACGAAACTCGGTCGGGCCCAGTTTCAGCGGCTTGCTATTGCGGCTGACCTTATGTGTCTCGGAATCCAGAATGATATCCGCAAATTCAAGCTTGATACCGACCGTCGCCGGGCGAACACGGCGCAACTGTGTGCGAACGCGCGCCATAAGCTCGACAACCGAATACGGCTTGACCACATAGTCATCCGCCCCGGTTTCCAGACCACGCACCTTGTCGACTTCTTCCGACCGGGCTGAAAGCATGATGATGGGGATCGATCGTGTATCCGGGCGCGTTTTAAGGCGCCGGCACACTTCGATCCCGGTGAGGTTGGGCATCATCCAGTCCAGAACGATGATGTCCGGGCTGTCTTCATCAACTAGCAGCAATGCCTCGTCGCCATTGGCTGCCTTGGATACACGAAACCCTTCTGCTTCGAGGTTGTAAGCCAGCACTTCACGCTGGGCCAGTTCATCCTCAACAACCAGTACCGTAGGCTGATCAGCGGACATAATCGTTGCCTCCTAGGCGGTTTGCGAGGTGGTATCGGCTTTGGGACGTGCTTCCGACGGCCGTTCCCCAGTCACCAGATAAACCACCTGTTCAGCGATGGCTGTAACGTGATCGCCCATCCGTTCAATGTTTTTTGCGATGAAATGCAGGTGCATGCACGACGAGATGTTGCGGGGATCTTCAGCCATGAAGGTCAGAAACTCGCGGAACAGGCCGTTATACATCTGGTCTACTTCTTCATCCCGCTGGATCACGTCAGCGGCCAATTCTGCGTCACGTTGAATATAAGCGTCCAACGCGTCGCGCAGCATCCGCTCAACCTCGCGCGCCATACGGCGCAGGGCCGCGGCACTGCCGTTGATCTCGCCGGCGTCGACAAGAACCGTGGTGCGTTTGGCAATGTTCTTGGAATAGTCGCCGATACGTTCCAGGTTGGCCGAGACCTTCAGAACAGACAGAACCAGACGCAGGTCGCTCGCTGTGGGTGCCCGCAGTGCGATCACCCGCGCGGTTTCTTCGTTGATCAGATCCTCAAGCGCATCAATGGCTTTGTCGCCCTGACGCACCTCTTGGGCCAATTCGACATCCCGGGTTTCAAGCGAGCGCGCGGCATTCATGATCGCGGCCTCGACCAGACCGCCCATCTTCATGATATGGGCCTGAACCGCTTCAAGGTCGCGGTCGAATGCGGATGCAATATGTTGTTCGGTCATGTTCAAATACCTGTCCTCAGCCAATACGGCCGGTGATGTAGCTTTCCGTGCGGGGGTCTTCGGGGTTGGTAAAGATCTGGCCGGTTTCGCCGAATTCCACGAGGTTGCCCAAATGGAAGAACGCCGTTTTCTGGCTCACCCGCGCAGCCTGTTGCATTGAGTGTGTCACGATTACCACCGAATAGCGCGAGCGCAGTTCGTCAA
Source organism: Ruegeria sp. CDSA034 (assembly GCF_059612275.1). Classification (NCBI taxonomy): domain Bacteria; kingdom Pseudomonadati; phylum Pseudomonadota; class Alphaproteobacteria; order Rhodobacterales; family Roseobacteraceae; genus Ruegeria; species Ruegeria sp. CDSA034. The sequence continues at coordinate 143,504 of NZ_JBXWQH010000001.1, read as the reverse complement.
TCAGTTCCTCGACCTGGGCTGTGGCAATCGGGTCCAACGCCGAGCAAGGCTCATCCATTAGCAAAACCTCAGGTTCCGTTGCCACGGCACGGGCAATGCACAGTCGCTGCTGCTGACCACCGGACAGGCCTGTACCGGGGGCGTCCAAGCGGTCTTTGACTTCATCCCAGATCGCAGCGCGACGCAGAGATTTCTCAACAATATCATCGAGTTCTGATTTATTCTTTGCAAGACCATGGATGCGCGGGCCATAGGCCACGTTGTCATAGATCGACTTGGGGAACGGGTTGGGTTTCTGAAACACCATTCCGACCTTGGCACGCAACTGAACCGGGTCGACGCGCTTGTCGTAAATGTCCTCGCCGTCCAGCAGGATATCGCCTTCGACCCGGCAAATGTCGATGGTGTCGTTCATCCGGTTGAGGCAGCGCAGAAAAGTGGACTTGCCGCAGCCCGATGGGCCGATAAAGGCCGTTACGGTCTTATCCTCGATTTGGACGTCCACGTCTTTGATGGCGTGCGTGTCGCCGTAAAATACTTGAACGTTGTTGGCGGCAATCTTGATGGCTTTGGAGTCCACGGTTCTCTCCACTCGTGTCATATCATTCATAATAGCCCCCATTTACCAGCGGCGTTCAAAGCGGCGGCGCAGAAGTACCGCAATGGTGTTCATTGTAACGAGGAAGATCAACAGGATGATGATGCCCCCCCATGCGCGTTCATAAAAGGCCGGGTCGGCGCGTTTGGACCATTCATAGATCTGCGCCGGCATGGCCGAGTTGGGCGACAGGAAACCCGCAACAATTCCGTCGGGCGGGTTCGAGGCGATAAAGCCCACCATACCGATCAGCAGCAGCGGTGCGGTTTCCCCCAGTGCCTGTGCCAGACCAATGATCGTGCCTGTCAGAATACCGGGCGCGGCCAGCGGCAGGACATGGTGGAAAACCGCCTGCATTTTCGAGGCCCCTACCCCCAGCGCCGCATCACGGATCGACGGCGGGACCGCCTTCAACGATGCGCGGGTCGAGATGATGATCGTCGGCAAGGTCATCAGGGTCAGCACCAGACCACCCACCAGCGGGGCTGACGTCGGGAGGTGCATGTAGTTGATGAACACAGCCAGACCCAGAATACCGAACACGATCGACGGCACCGCGGCCAGGTTCGAGATGTTGACCTCGATGATGTCAGTCAGCCGGTTTTGCGGTGCGAACTCTTCAAGATAAATCGAAGCCGCCACACCGATAGGCAAGGCCAGTGCTAGAACCACCAACATCATGAACAATGAACCCAGCATGGAGACACCGATCCCAGCCGCTTCGGGCCGTTGATCAGAGGCATCCGCACCGAAAATGAAATCCAGGTTGAAGGCTTTGTACAGCACACCCGCATCGCGAAGTTGATCCACGAAATCCAACTGTTCGACCGAAATGCTTTTGTCGTTGGCAATCGACTCGCGGGTTACGCGGCCCTTCATGTAGCCATCGACACGGCTGTTGACCAAAAAGCGGAAGCTGACGGTCTTGCCGATCTCATCAGGGTTGGCGATCACATAGTTCCGCAACTCGGCCTGCGCGGCCTTGGACAGGATCTTGCCCATCTCCTTGGGTTTCAGGTCTGTCTGGATGCCCAGCTTCTCAACTTCGCTTTCCAGCGCAGACGCGATCAGAGGGGCATAACCAAAGGTCGAAACCTTTTTGATATCCTCGATATTGCGGTTGCCCTTCTTGTCCAGCTTGTCGGCCTTAAGCTCGACATTCAATTCAAGAAAGCTTTGCTGAAAGGCACCGGTTCCGGCCGTGACAATATTGGTCACCAGCACAATTAGCATCAGCAAGCCGATCCCGATGGCGGCGATGCCGTACATTTTGAACCGGCTTTCAGCCGCATTGCGCCGCTTGGTGCGTGCATCCTTTTCGAACAGCGAACCACCTTTGGGCTTCGCGGTCGGAGCAGCGTCAGGCGTTTGGGAAATATCGGTCATTCGTACTGCTCCCGGTATTTGCGTACGATGTAGAGGGCGAAGATGTTCAGCCCCAGTGTGATGATGAACAGGGTCAGACCCAGCGCAAAGGCCACCAGCGTCTCGGGGCTGGCAAAATCGGTATCACCTGTTAGCTGGCTGACAATCCGCGTGGTGATGGTTGTCATCGCCTCGAACGGGTTGCCCGAGAATTTGGCAATCGCTCCGGCGGCCATCACAACGATCATCGTTTCACCAATGGCGCGGCTTGCGGCAAGAAGGATCGCGCCGACGATACCCGGCAGCGCAGCTGGCAGGATCACGTTGCGTACGGTTTCCGAATGCGTCGCGCCCAGACCCAGCGAGCCGTCGCGCATGGTTTGTGGCACCGCGTTGATAATGTCGTCCGACAGTGACGAGACAAACGGGATCAGCATGATCCCCATAACCAACCCAGCAGTCAGAACCGCGTTTGAGCTGGCCATCCAACCCACACCCAGCATGCCACCGTCGCCGAACATCGACACCAGCGCCGGGCCCACAGTCAGCAGAGCAAACAGACCGTAAACGATGGTCGGAATACCGGCGAGGATTTCCAACAGTGGCTTGGCGATGGACCGCGTCACGCCCGACGCATACTCGGACAGATAGATCGCGGCAAACAGGCCAATCGGGACCGCCACAAGCAGCGCGATCACAGAGATGTACAGCGTGCCCCACAACAGCGGTAGGATCGACAGTTCACTGCCACCGCGAAAGTTCGGTGCCCATGTGCTGCCGAAGAAGAAATCCTTCCACGAATGCAGCTGAAAGAAGTTCATCGTCTCAAACAGCATCGAAAGAACAATGCCGATGGTTGTCAGGATCGCGATCGACGCGGCCAGCAATAGAAGGGCCAGAACCCCCTGCTCTACCACGTTGCGGGCCCGAAACTCCTTGTGCGTACGCACATAAGCAAAGGCGGCCCCAAGCAGGGCCAAGGCCAAAACCACGACCTGCATCGCAACTGTCCCTGAGGACGTCATGCTGCGGAACTTCTGTGCCGCGACTAATATCGGCTGCGTGACGTCCTGCGTCAGAACCTGGCCCGCGTCTTTCAGCGTTTTAGTCAGCGCTTCAATATCCGCATTGCCGTTTCGGGCTTGAGTTTCGGTCATTGCACCGCTGGCGACAGCGCCGTCCAGGCCGTAGGCGACACGGCGCACTTCGCTCATGATCAGGCCGCGATCCGACCCTTCGGGCACTGCCTGATCGGGAATAAGGCCGGATACCGTGCTGTTTACGATCATCGGCTGGGCAAGAAGCCAGACGATCAGCACCCCAACTGCGGGAACCAGAGCCGTCAACGCAACGTTGTAACCGTAGTAAGACGGTAAAGAATGCAAATCGCGGACGTTACCACCCGCACTTGCCAAAGCGCGGGACCGACCCGCAAAAAATCCGATCACTGCCAGCGCAAGCAGGATAAGCAACAGCCAGGATAACGCCATGAGAACTCCGTGGGGATGGCAGAGATGGAGTCAAAAAGAACCGGGGCGCGAAAAGCCGCCCCGGTTCCGTTCGTAAGAGTGATTAGGAACCGCTGCCCAGCGTGGTTTCGTTGGCAACCGCTTCCTGTACATTGACCAGCTCAGGGTCAGATACCAGGCCGTATTCTGCCAGCGGACCGTCGGGGCCTGCGATCTCGTCAGCGACGAAGAACTCAGCATATTCTTTCAGGCCGGGGATCACGCCGATATGTGCTTTCTTCACGTAGAAGAACAGCGGGCGCGAAACCGGGTATTCGCCGGTTGCGATCGACTCGGTCGAAGGAACAACGTCAGACATGGTTGCGACTTGCAGCTTGTCGGTGTTGTTCTCGTAGAACGCCAGACCAAAGACGCCGATGCCGTCTTTGTTGCTGTCGATACGGGCCAGAGTTTCGGTGTAGTCACCGTCGATGTCGACCGAAACGCCGTCGGTGCGGATGGCGATGCACTGCTTTTCAGCCGCTTTCTTGTCGTCGCCGGCGGCTGCCTTGAACACTTCGAAATCGCCCAGGTGCTCACAACCTGCCAGGATCACCTTGTCTTCAAACACTTCACGTGTGCCGTGCTTGGTGCCCGGAATGAAGGTTGCGATCGGTTGCGCCGGGAAATCCGGGTTCACGTCGGCCCAGGTTTTGTTCGGGTTGTCGACGACTTCACCGTCTACAACGATTTTCGCGGCCAGCGCTTTGTACCAGTCTTCCGGCGTGAACTCGAACGAGTTGCCGTTGATGTCAGATGCGAAAACGATGCCGTCATAACCGATCTGAACTTCGATGATGTCGGTCACGCCGTTTTCGGCACAGGCTTTGATTTCTTTTTCACGGATCTGGCGCGATGCGTTTGCAACGTCGATGGTGTTTTCGCCAACACCTTCACAGAAACGCTTCAGACCTGCCGAGGAACCACCCGATTCAACAACCGGTGTCGGGAAGTCAAAGTTTTCACCGAAGGCTTCAGCCACGATCGAGGCATAAGGCAGAACGGTCGACGACCCTGCAACCTGAACCTGATCACGAGCGGCGGCCGTGGTGGCCGATACAGCGGCGATGGTGAGAGCCGAAGCCGACAGTTTAACAAAGGACATTACAGTCTCCTTGAGAAAGGTAAATTCTGATCACCCCCATGATGATCTTGGGGCGAACCCCTAAGAGGCGTCGGTAAGCCTTTTGTGACAAGTTCGTAACGGTTTTATGACACGTAACGATTTTCTTACGTTTTCTTAACTTGACCCCACGGAACACCGTTCGCGTTCGAAATGGACCCGCGCTGGAAGTCCGAGATCAGCGTGGCAAAATCACTGTAAATACAGAACCTTTGCCCAGGGTGCTTTCGACACGCAACCGGCCCCTATGGCGGTTGACGATGTGCTTTACAATCGCCAGGCCCAATCCTGTACCGCCCAATTCGCGGGACCTGTGACTGTCGGCGCGATAGAATCGCTCAGTAAGGCGCGGCAGATGTACGGCATCAATGCCTGGGCCTTTGTCTGCGATCTGGACCCGAACCGCAGGACCGCGCATGGCGGTGTCGCGCTCCGAGGCCTGAAAACGCACATCAACACTACCGCCGCTCCCACCATATTTGATGGCGTTCTCAACGAGGTTCGTGAACACTTGGCGCAGTTGGTCGCTGTCTCCGGTCACCGAGATTGGTCCCGAAGACGTATCCAGTGTCAGGTCCACATTTGCAGCCTCGGCCAGAGGACGCAGCGTTGTCAGCGTTGATTGCAACAGGCCTGTCAGATCAAGCTGCTCTTTGGGGCGAACTCGCTCTTCGCTCTCGACCCGGTTCAGGGATAGCAGATCGCCGACCAGCCGGTTCATCCGATTGGCTTCGTCGGTCATGATCTGCAGAAACCGTTCACGGGCGGCTGCATCGTCTCGCGCTGGACCGCGCAATGTTTCTATAAAGCCCATCAGAGCGGTCAGAGGCGTACGCAGTTCGTGGCTGACATTCGCCACGAAGTCGCGTCTCATTTGTCCGGCCTGTTCCAGATGCGTGACATCCTGGAAAACAACCATCACGGCACCGCCCTCCACCGCGCCCACACCGTTCATGTAACGGCATTGCACTTCGAAAGTGGTGTCCTGGGCACCATCATTGGACAAATGGCGCGTTTTGGTCGAGCCCTTGTTACGCAGGCTCTGCTCTATCGCGTCGATAACTTGTGGCTGCCGAAGGATCGTCGCGAAATGACGGCCTTCGATGTTCTGACCCAGCATGGTTTTGGCTTCGGTGTTGGCCGCTATGATGCGCTCGGTCTGATCAACCATAAGCGTGGGCATCGGAATGGCCGACACAATTTCAGCAAGCAGGTCGTTTGGCATTTCCGTCACTCTTGATGCGTTTGGAATCAACCTAGGACACAGGTTTCAAAGTTTTGCGAAACGCGCGCATATTCTGCTGATAGTGAAGCGCGCTGAAGGTGATTTTTTGCGCTGCAGCCTCATCCAGTTCGCGCACAATTTTGCCCGGCGACCCCATGACCAGAGAGTTATCGGGTATATCTTTGCCTTCCGTAATCAGGGCGCCGGCACCGATCAGGCAGTTTTTCCCGATCTTCGCCCCATTCAGAACAATCGCGCCCATTCCGATCAGCGTGTTTTCCCCGATCGTGCAGCCATGCAGCATGACCTTGTGTCCGATGGTGCAGTTCTTACCAATGGTCAGCGGATACCCGGCGTCGATATGCATGACGCAGTTTTCCTGGACGTTGCTGCCCTCGCCCACGCGGATTTCTTCGTGGTCGGCGCGGATGGTGCAGCCGAACCAGACCGAGGCTCCCTGTTCCAGAACGACTTTCCCAATCAGGTTGGCGTCCGGCGCAACCCAGGTGTCTTCGTGGATTTGCGGAACGATTTCACCCAAAGCGTAAATGGTCATGCCAAGCCCTCAAATTCGTTTTGCAACGTGCGGACATGGTTTTGCAGGCTGGGCTGCTGGATGCGGCGCATGCGTTCGGCGCTGACGATGGTTTTCAGCTTTTCTTCGGTGGCATTCAGATCGTCATTGATCAGAACATAGTCATAATAGCCCCAGTGGCTAATCTCATCCCAACTTTTCAGCATACGTTTTGCGATCACGTCTTCACTGTCCTGACCGCGGCTTTCCAGCCTGCGGCGCAGCTCAGGGATCGACGGCGGCAGGATAAAGATCGACAATGCGTGCTTGCCCAGGTCCGAATTTCGGATTTGCACCTCACCTTGCCAGTCCACGTCAAACAGAACGTCTTTGCCGCTGTTAATGGACTCGCGTACCGGACCCGCAGGTGAGCCGTAGAAATTGCCGAACACGTGCGCGTGTTCCAGCATTTGCCCCTCAGACACCTGCTGCCGGAACGCATCTTCACTAAGGAAGTAATACTCGCGTCCGTCTTCCTCACCTGGACGTGGTGCGCGGGTGGTGGCCGAGACCGAAAACTCCAGCTCAGAATCCCACTGCATCAGCCGTTTCGCCAGGGTCGATTTACCGGCCCCCGAAGGCGAGGACAGAATGATTAATAGGCCGCGTCGATCCGCCATTTGGGCGCTCCTGTGGTTATTCTACGTTCTGCACTTGCTCGCGCATCTGATCTATTACGGCCTTCAACTCAAGGCCTACCGCTGTCAATTCCGCGCTTTGCGCCTTTGAGCACAAGGTATTGGCCTCGCGGTTAAACTCCTGCATCAGGAAATCCAGCTTGCGCCCGACCGCCGCGTCCTGCGCCAGCAGATCGCGGGCTGCCACGACATGCGCTTTCAGGCGATCAATCTCTTCGGTGATGTCCGCCTTGACGGCAATCAACGCCATTTCCTGAGCAACGCGGTCCGGATCAGCCCCCTGCGCGTTGTCCATTACCCGCGCCAGATTATCCCGCAGCGCCTCGGCCATTTTGTCCTTGCGCTGCTCTGCCAGCTCTGCCGCCTGGACCGTTAATGAAGCCACCTGCCCTAGTTGATCTTCGAGAACAGTCGCCAGCACCCGCCCTTCAGACTGGCGCATTTCTATGAATTCGCCCAATAGGCCAGTGAACTCTGTCGTCAGTTGGCCAACCAATGGGCCCGGGTCATCCCCATCACTGCCCGCATCCAACATACCCTTGAGCGAGATCAGATCCGCGGCTGTCGAGGGCCTAAGGGTTACGTCCCGCGCAATGGCCATTTCCTGCGTTCGCGCCACAGCCTCAAGAACGGCACCCATGGCAGTCTCGTTCAGGACTAGGTCCGCCTGCGTCTCATCTCGGCTGAGGCGCAAAGACAATGTCACATTGCCCCGACTGAGTTGTTTCGACATGGCGGCGCGCAATGCGGCCTCAAGCCCGGTCAACCAGTCCGGCACGCGCAGACGCATGTCCAGCCCCTTGCCGTTCACGCTGCGCAACTCCCACGTCCAGCTATGCGGCCCAAACGCCCCTTTGCCCGAGGCGAAACCCGTCATGGATTTAATCATGCCTGCCCTTTCCATAGCTGCCAGTTTTCAGTTTGCTGGGCGCACCTAATGCGAACTGCCCGCACAGGGCAAGAGTTTGCTGACTCTGCCTTTGTCGGCCAGTCGTTAACCATTCGTTAAAGATTTACTCCAAAATTGATTCAACCTGCGTCAGTCTTACACCTGCGAACACCGGTCTCGGATCGAGGTCCCCAGTATTTCGCATTTTAGGAAAATGACGGTCGATAGGCGCCAGGGTGATAATGATGAAAACCTTTTTCGGGAACGGTTTCGGGTCAAGTTTTGGAAAGATCGTCGCTATGGATCGTTTTGACAGCGGGCGCAGCCTTTCGCCTATCCGGCAGGCCGAGGCGTATTGGACGGCACTTTTGACAGGTGACGGTGTTCCCATGCGGTCGCAAATCGACCCCCGCGGGCTTGAGAACATTTTGGAATACACTTTCGTTCTGGAACGCATCGCCCCCGGACTTACCCGGTTCCGTCTGGCCGGGAGGCATTTGAACCAGCTGGCCGGGATGGAAGTGCGTGGTATGCCGCTGACCTCTTTCTTTGAGCCCGGCGCACGGGACCAGATCAAAACCGTGTCGGAACAAGTACTCGCACAGCCAGCAATCGCGAATCTGACCCTGGACTCATCGGGCCGGCTTGGGCGTGTGCAATTGCAGGCCCGCATGCTTCTGTTGCCGTTGAAAAGTGATCTGGGTGATGTCAGCCGCATTCTCGGTGTATTGGTCAGCGACGGCGCAATCGGTCCAACACCCCGTCGGTTCAAAATCTCAGAAACCAACTTGCGCCCGGTGTCGCATGTGCAGGTTCCCAAACCGTCGCAAACGGTCAAGACTGGCTTCGCCGAAGATCAGCAAAAATTTGACCGTCCCGGTTCACATCTGAGGCTGGTTGTGTCGCGCGACGACTAATCACAAACAAAAAAAGGCGGGCCTGTGCAGCCCGCCTTTTCGTTGAATTTTGATAACCTTAACCGGCTGCGCGCTTTTTGCGGTCGCGGCGCAAGTTGGTCAGTTCTTCTGCAACCAGGAATGCCAGTTCCAAGGACTGGGACGCGTTCAAGCGTGGGTCGCACGCTGTGTGGTAGCGGTCCGACAGGTCCTCTTCGGTCACCGCGCGCACACCCCCGGTGCATTCGGTGACGTCCAAACCGGTCATCTCGAAATGCACACCGCCGGGAACCGTACCCTCGGCCTGATGAACGCCAAAGAAGTCGCGCACCTCACGCAGGACCGAGTCGAACGGACGGGTTTTGTACCCGGTTGCCGACTTGATCGTGTTGCCATGCATTGGGTCGCAGACCCAGGTCACCTTGGCGCCCTCTTCCTTAACCGCCTTGACCAGACGCGGCAGGTGTTCGCCTGCCTTGCCTGCGCCAAACCGTGCGATCAGGGTCAGGCGACCCTCTTCGTTTTCCGGGTTCAGCTTGGCCATAAGAACCTTGAGGTCCTCGGCTGTCGTGGTCGGGCCACATTTCAGACCAATCGGGTTCAGAACACCGCTGCAGAATTCCACATGCGCACCGTCTGGCTGACGCGTGCGATCGCCGATCCAGATCATGTGACCGGACCCTGCCAACCAGTTGCCAGACGTCGAATCGAGACGGGTCAGAGCCTCTTCGTATTCCAGCAGCAAGCCTTCATGGCTGGTGTAAAACTCCACGGTTGAGAACTCATGCGTAGTGTCCGCTGTGATTCCGGCGGCATCCATGAAGTCGATCGTGTCTTGAATACGGTCCGCAATTTCCGAGTATTTCTGAACATCCTGTTCATCCGTGAAGCCCAATGTCCACGAATGCACCATGCTCATATCGGCGAATCCGCCGGTCGAGAATGCACGCAACAGGTTCAAGGTAGCTGCAGCTTGCGTGTAGGCCTGCAGCATCTTGCTGGGATTCGGGATGCGGGCTTCGGGTGTGAAAGCCAGCTCGTTGATGATGTCACCACGGTAGCTGGGCAGCTCAACACCGTCCAAAACCTCGGTCGGCGCACTGCGCGGCTTGGCAAACTGGCCCGCCATGCGGCCCACTTTGACCACGGGCACCTTGGCACCATAGGTCAGTACCATCGCCATCTGCAGCATCACCTTAAAGGTGTCACGAATTGCATCCGCGCTGAATTGTTCAAAGCTTTCAGCACAATCCCCGCCCTGCAACAGGAAAGCCTCGCCGCGACCGGCCGCACCCAGATGTTGCTTGAGACGCCGTGCTTCGCCAGCAAAGACCAGCGGGGGATACTGAGAAAGCTGAGCCTCGACTTTGGCCAGCGCGGCCGCATCGATATAGTCTGGCATCTGAACCCGGGGCTTGTTGCGCCAGTTCGTTTTTTGCCATTCGGTCATAGCTTTGATCTCCGCTGAAGTAGTCAGGTCGTCTCTATACAAAATGCATTGAAGAGTGACCATATACGATTTGCGCCTCTTGACGGGGGAAACAAGCTTTGATCATGGTGGCTGGCAACAACGACGCCGGACGCGACGTAACAACGCGCCGAATCAAGGACACCAAGCCATGCAAGAGCAACGCCAAGTTGTCACAGTGGAAGGCGCTGAGGCCAATCCTCGGCATTTCGTATTTGTCCTTTTGGACAAGTTTTCCCTGCTGTCTTTTGCCTCGGCGTTGGACAGCCTGCGGATTGCCAACCGTATGGCAGACAAAGAACTCTACACGTGGACCCTTGCTGGTGAAGGTGGTGATACGGTCAGCTGTTCTGCCGGGACTACCTTTAACGTTGAAGCCGACTTGGTCGAACTACAACGCGACGACGTGATTCTGATCTGCGGTGGCGTAGACGTTCAATTGGCGACAACAAAGAAAGTGCTGAATTGGGTCCGGCGCGAGGCCCGGCGCGGTTTGCGCATCGGCGGATTGTGTACGGCAGCTTATACGTTGGCCAAAGCCGGGTTGCTGGACGGCAAACGCGCCACGATCCACTGGGAGAATTCTGACAGCTTTATCGAAGAATTCGACGAGGTCGAGCTTACCAAATCGGTTTTTCAGATCGACGGTAACCGGATGACGACCGCGGGCGGCACATCCTCAATCGACCTGATGCTCAAGATCATTGCCGATGATTATGGTGAGGATCTGGCGAATGCCGTAGCGGATCAGATGATCTATTCCTCGATCCGTACCGATCAGGATACACAGCGCCTGTCGACCCCGACCCGGATTGGTGTACGCCACCCCAAGCTAAGCCAGGTCATCCTGATGATGGAAAAGAACATCGAAGAGCCGATCTCACCCTCGATACTGGCCAAGGATGTCGGCATGTCCACGCGCCAGCTGGAACGCCTGTTCCGGCGCTACCTCAGCCGCTCGCCCAAGCGATACTATATGGAACTGCGCCTGCACAAAGCGCGCAACCTGCTGATGCAGACAGATATGAGCGTGATCAATGTGGCTCTTGCTTGCGGCTTTGCCTCACCCAGCCATTTCTCAAAATGCTACCGGGCCCATTACAACACCACGCCTTACCGTGAGCGTGGTGCTCAAAGCGGGCGGCTTTCGGTTTGATCCGCGCCTATTTGGGGTTCATGCGATAGATGGCTCCCTGTCCCACCGAAATGAACCAGATCGCCCCATCCGGGGCTTCGACGATGTCCCGAACACGCTCGGTTTCCGGTCCCTTGATCTGTTCGACCTCGCGCAGCAGTGTTCCTTCAAGGCGCGAGATGTAGTCAAACTTGAGCGACCCGACAAAGATATCGCCCCGCCACTCTGGCCAAAGCTTGCCGGAATAGACCAGCAAACCGGACGGTGCGATGGACGGGTCCCAATAATGTTCAGGCTGTTCCATACCCGGTTTCGAGGTCCCCTCTCCGATTTTTTGGCCCGAGTAGTGAACGCCATAGGATATCACCGGCCAGCCGAAATTCCGCCCCGGTTGGATCAGGTTCACTTCATCCCCGCCCTGCGCACCATGCTCTGAAATCCACAAGCGACCCTGCCGGTCCAACCCAGCGCCCTGCGGGTTGCGATGGCCAATTGACCAAATCTCAGGTCGAATACCGGCTTGCCCGACAAAAGGATTGTCAGCAGGCACCGTGCCGTCGCGATTTATGCGAATGACGGTGCCCATGTGGTTTGACCTGTCCTGCGCTGACGGACGGTCTCCGCGATCTCCAATCGTTACAAACAGCGTTCCGTCCTGTGCCTCGACCACACGCGAACCAAAGTGTCGGCCGGTCGAACCTCCAGGAACCGCTTCGAAAATGATCTGCACGTTGTCCAAACGGCCCCCGTTTTCCGACAGGCGCGCCACGGCCACCGCCGTTCCCGCCCCGCCGCTTTGAGGTTTGGAGAAGGTGAGAAACACCTCGCGAGACTGTGAAAAATCCCGTGCCACGGTGATATCGAGCAACCCGCCCTGCCCGTTCGCAGCCACCTTGGGCACCCCGGCAATGCGTTTGACCCCGCCTTGCGAGACAAACAAAAGCTCGCCGTCCCGTTCGGTCACCAATGTGCCGCCCCCGGGCAATAACCCGATGGCCCAAGGTGCATCCAGCCCGGTAACCATCGCCGTGACCTGAACCGTCCCGGCAGAGGTTTGAAGGGTATCGGCGCTGATGGGGCCAGCAAAAACCGACAGGACCAGAATCGCGGCAGCCCTAAACATGAGAATCTCCAACTCTGGTAAAATGTGACAAGCTCATCAAAACAAATAGGTTTATTATTGGCAAAAACACATTTGCGTTAGGACTTTTCTTTTCCAGACAGCTTGCCTAGGGTCTTGCCCAGAACGAATACGTTCCAATAAGGGAGTAACCATATGAAAAAGCTGCTTACTGCAACTGCAGCATCCGCTCTGCTGGCTGGTCCGGCACTGGCCGAAGACGTCACTTTGGGCGTCCTCTTTGGCTTTACCGGCCCGATTGAATCGCTTGCACCTGCAATGGGTTCCGGCGCTGAAATGGCGATGGCCGAAGTCACCGAATCCGGCAAACTGCTGGACGGCTCAAAGGTCACCGCGTCGCGCGCTGACACCGGCTGTATCGACAACGGTCTGGCGACATCAAACGGCGAACGCATGATCGCGGACGGCGTTGCCGGTATTGTCGGCGGCGACTGCTCGGGTGTGACCGGCGCGATCCTGCAAAACGTTGCGATCCCGAACGGCATGGTCATGATCTCGCCGTCGGCGACATCGCCGGGTCTGTCGACCATGGAAGACAACGGCCTGTTCTTCCGCACCGCCCCGTCGGATGCACGTGAAGGCGAAGTGATGGCTGACATCCTGAAGGATCGCGGCATCAACTCGATCGCCCTGACCTACACCAACAACGACTACGGCAAGGGTCTGGCAGACGCGATCCAATCCTCGTTCGAAGCAGCCGGTGGTGAAGTGACCATCGTTGCCGCGCACGAAGACGGCAAGGCTGACTACTCGGCTGAAGTTGGTGCGCTGGCGTCGGCCGGTGGCGACATTTTGGTTGTTGCAGGCTATCTGGACCAGGGCGGTCTGGGCATCATCCAGTCCTCGCTGGACAGTGGTGCGTTCGAAACATTCGGTCTGCCGGGCGGCATGATCGGTGACTCGCTGCCTTCCAACGTCGGTCCCGACCTGAACGGCTCGTTTGGTCAGATCGCCGGTTCGGGCGGTGAAGGTGCTGAAAAGTACTTTGCCATGGCCGAGGCCGCAGGCTTTGACGGTTCGTCGCCCTATTCGCCTGAATCCTATGACGCCGCCGCGCTGTTCATGCTGGCCATGCAGGCCGCAGGTTCTACTAACCCGGCTGAATACGGCGCCAAGATATTGGATGTCGCCAACGCCCCGGGCGAGAAGATCTATCCGGGTGAACTGGCCAAAGGTCTGGAGCTTCTCGCCGCTGGCCAGGACATCGACTATGTCGGCGCATCGGGCGTTGAGCTGATCGGCCCCGGTGAAAGCGCGGGTTCCTACCGCGAGATCGAAGTAACCGACGGCGAAAACAAGACCGTCAACTTCCGTTGATCCGGTCTTAAACGTCATAAAATCAAGCAGCCCGGGCCTTGTGTCCGGGCTGTTTCAATGAAAAAAGGCCGCACCTCACCTTTTGGGGTCGAAGAAGCAGAAACACCGACAAGGGTGGCAAGGGGAAAAGATGATCGTCGTCGAGGACGTGCACAAGCATTTCGGCGGGTTTCACGCGGTGGATGGGGCGTCGCTGGAAATCCAAAAAGGTTCGATCACAGGCCTGATCGGGCCGAACGGGGCGGGAAAGACCACCCTTTTCAACGTGATCGCGGGCGTTCTGCCTCCGACAAGCGGCAGAGTGTTCATGGACGGCGAAGAGATCACCGGCCTGCCTCCTCATGATTTGTTTCACAAAGGTCTGCTGCGCACCTTCCAGATCGCGCACGAATTCTCTTCGATGTCCTGCCGCGAGAATCTGATGATGGTGCCCGGCACGCAATCAGGTGAATCCCTGTGGAACACCTGGTTTGGTCGCAAGCGCATCGCCGACGAAGAACGAGCCCTGAAGGCCAAGGCCGATGAGGTGCTTGAGTTTCTAACTATCGAACATCTGGCCGACCACAAGGCGGGTCAGGTCTCGGGCGGTCAGAAGAAGCTGCTGGAACTCGGCCGCACCATGATGGTCGACGCCAAAATCGTGTTTCTGGACGAGGTCGGCGCAGGCGTGAACCGCACCCTGTTGATGACCATCGCCGACACGATCCTGCGTCTAAACAAGGAACGCGGCTATACTTTCGTCGTCATCGAGCACGACATGGATTTTATTGGCAAGATCTGCGACCCGGTCATCTGTATGGCCGAGGGCAAGGTTCTGGCTGAGGGTACACTGGACGAGATCAAGGCCAATGAGCACGTGATCGAAGCCTATCTGGGGACCGGCCTCAAGAACAAAGACAAGCTGGAGGCCCAAACATGACCGCGGGTGCAGGCGATAATCCCTATCAGGACGATCACGGCAACAAAGACGCCTCGATCACCAATACCCGCGGCGTTGGCACCATGACCCCCGCGCATGCGAAAAGCGGTCCCGTTTCCAAGGTTGAAGGCGGTCCCTTTCTGATCGGCGACACCATGACCGGCGGTTACGGCAAAGGGCCGGACATCCTGCACGACTGTACTATCGCGGTCGACAAGGGTGAGATCGCAGTCATCGTTGGCCCTAACGGTGCCGGAAAGTCGACCGCCATGAAGGCCGTGTTCGGGATGCTGGACGTGCGGGCGGGCTCTGTCCGCCTGGATGGCGAAGATATCACCAATCTCACCCCGCAGGACCGTGTGATCCGCGGTATGGGATTTGTTCCACAGACCTCGAATATCTTCACGTCGATGACGGTCGAAGAAAACCTTGAGATGGGCGCTTTTATCCGTCGCGACGACATCAGTCAGACGATGGAGCAGGTCTATGACCTCTTCCCCATCCTGCGTGACAAACGCAACCAGCCGGCTGGAGAGCTTTCGGGCGGTCAGCGTCAGCAGGTCGCCGTCGGCCGCGCGCTGATGACCCAGCCTAAGGTGCTGATGCTGGACGAACCAACCGCAGGTGTATCGCCCATCGTGATGGACGAGCTGTTCGACCGGATCATCGAGGTTTCCCGCACTGGTTTGCCAATCCTGATGGTGGAGCAGAATGCTCGTCAGGCCCTGGAGATTGCCGACAAGGGTTACGTTCTGGTTCAAGGTCGAAATGCTTATACCGGTACAGGCAAGGAACTGTTGGCCGATCCTGAGGTGCGAAAGAGTTTCTTGGGTGGGTGAGTTGAAGGCCGTGGCGACGCTCGCGTTTACCGCAATTGGCAGTACAGCGCTTTCAACTCCCTGCGCCTTGCAAGAAACCTGCGCGTATGTGGAGGACTGCGAGGGCGCTGAACTCACGCTCGAACTTTTGGGTACTCCACCAGAGCTTGTTCAAAGCAATTTTGGTGACTTTTCTGTGGATCAGATAGCAAGGGCAGGCGAAATCACTTCGAAAATCCGTTTATCAAATGGACAAGAGTGGACCGCCACCGCGAAAAACGACTTGCTGACCGCATCTCGGACACAGGACGACAAACACATAAACATGTATGTGACGAAGACCTCAGACACCGAAGTGGCAGTGACACTTCTTACCCTGCCAATGCGCTATGTCGATTATGCGCAAGCAGGCCAAGCAAGACGCGCATTCTCCGGAAAATGCGGACTGGAGTTTTAATGGAGTTCCTCAATGCCATTATGGCGCTCTCCAACGTCATCCTTGTTCCCGAAATTGTCTGAAATCAATACCCGAAGTTTCCCGAAATTCTCCTACCATCCCAAGATTTCCACGCCTCGGCTGCAATCCGGTCACATTGTGCGTTTAGCGCCGGGCTTTGTGAAGGAAACGGTTTCCCGGTCAACCAAAGTTAGCTCCGTGAAATCAAGCGAACCTTCTGAATGAAAAACTCTATTCAGGACCCATAAATGAAAAAATGGATGTGTGTGGCCGTCGCCACCTTGTGCGCAACTGCCGCAACGGCGGAAGAGCGCCACTTTGTCTGCGTCTCAGACCGCGACGGTAGCGAAGTGCGCCTCAACAGGGCACCGGAAGGAGACAAGGGCAACATCGAAACTGCGAACATTTCCGGCGATGCCATGGTGCTTAAAGGCGTTGGCAACATGACGTTTGTCTATATCGAAGGCGCGGATGTCATGACCTTTGTCGTCCATTATGACGACATGTCTTATGATCTTTCAGTCAAAGGCCCGCATGCCGGTACCGATCACGGGACATGTAAAGAAGTCTAAGTGCTCTCTCAGAGAGCCCCGAAACAAATCGGGGCTATCGAGGTTAATATCTCAAGAAATATCAAGAGGATGTGAGCACATGCTCACTCCTCTTTTTTTCCGAATGATATTGTCTAGGTCAGATGAGGGCGTCGCGGATCTCCGTTCGCTCTTCATTCTCAACCACCCGCATTCCAGCAGAAACCCCAATCTGGAAGGCGGAGCAAACCACCAAGGGACACCATGAAAAATCTGACTGCACTGACACTCGCCCTTCTCGCCCCCTCATATGGTTTGGCTGCTGGTTCCGGACCGCTAGACGGCGCTGATTTTGTCGTGACCTGCGTCTCGGACACCGATGGTAGTAGCGTTACTCTGGCCCGTTCGGGTTCGACTGATACCGGCTTCATCGTAACGGACACAATTCGGGGTGAAGCCAAGATTCTACCGGGTGTTAACTCGCTGACGTTTCTCCACATCATGGACAAAGACGTGGTCACTTTTGTCGTCGATTTCGACGACCTAAACTATGACATGTCCATCAAGGGGCAGCACACTGCAAACGACCGTGGCATTTGCGATGACCCCGTAAGCTGACAAAGCGATAACTCTCTCACATTCCGGCCCTTTCAGCCCAAAAAAGGGAGCGCAAATTGTTGTGTCTGACATAAGCGTCGTGCCATAAAGCCGCACCCGGACAGTGAGAAGAATTGATGGACTTACTAAACGCGCTTGTTGCGCTTTCGAACTTTGTGATCGTGCCTGCGGTTGCTTACGGCAGCCAGTTGGCTCTGGGGGCGCTGGGGGTCACGCTAATCTACGGAATCCTGCGGTTTTCGAATTTTGCCCATGGCGACACGATGGCCTTCGGCGCGATGATTGCCGTGCTGGTAACTTGGGGCCTGCAAGCGGCCGGAGTGAGTTTCGGTCCACTACCCACCGCGCTGCTGGCCCTGCCCTTTGCGATCCTGGGCTGTATCGTACTTGTTCTGATAACCGATCGGTTGGTCTATCGGTTCTACCGGGAACAAAAGGCCAAGCCGGTGATCCTTGTGATCGTCTCGATGGGTGTCATGTTCATCATGAACGGTCTTGTTCGCTTTATCATCGGGCCGGATGACCAAAGGTTTTCGGACGGTGCGCGCTTCATTATATCCGCCCGTGATTTTAAGGCGATGACCGGATTGCGTGAAGGACTTGCGATCAAGACCTCTCAGGGCATCACTCTGGTAGTTGCCGTTATTGCGGTGGCGCTGCTGTTCTGGTTCCTCAACAAGACCCGCACGGGCAAATCGATGCGGGCCTATTCGGATAACGAGGATCTGGCGCTGCTTTCAGGTATCAACCCCGAGCGTGTTGTGATGATTACCTGGATCATCGTGGCAGCATTGGCGACCACCGCTGGTGTTCTTTATGGTCTGGACAAGAGCTTTAAGCCTTTTGTCTATTTCCAACTTCTGCTTCCGATCTTCGCTTCGGCCATTGTCGGCGGCCTTGGCAACCCGCTGGGTGCCATCGCGGGCGGGTTCATTATCGCGTTTTCCGAGGTCACCGTAACTTATGCGTGGAAAAAAGTGCTGACTTACGTCGCGCCAGAAAGCCTGGCGCCTTCGGGACTAGTGCAATTCCTATCCACCGATTACAAATTCGCCGTCAGCTTTGCCATCTTGCTGATCGTGCTTCTGTTCAAGCCTACCGGCCTGTTTAAAGGGAAAGCGGTATGACCGAGTCTGTCAAAAACACGCTGCTTTTTGTTGTCGTTGGCGGCTTGATCCTGCTGACCGGTTTCACACAAAGCTGGAACTCCGCAATCCTGATCCTGAACATGGGGTTGATCTCAGCCATCATGGCGATTGGGGTGAACCTGCAGTGGGGATTTGCTGGCCTCTTTAATGTCGGTGTCATGGGTTTTGTGGCGCTGGGTGGTCTGGCTGTTGTGTTGGTATCGACCGCTCCAACACCCGGTGCGTGGTCTTCGGGCGGGTACGGCATCGTTCTTTCCTTGCTTTTGGGGGCTGCGACCGTTGTGGCGGCGGTGCTGGTGGCGACACGGATGCCTAAGGGCCGCGCCCAAACCTTGACGATTGTCGCCATTCTTATTGTAGGCTTCTTTGTTTACCGCGCGGTATTCGATCCCAGCGTGGCTGGTGTTGAAGCAATCGATCCGGCAGTTGCCGGCAACCTCGGCGGTTTGAACCTGCCGGTCCTTGTGGCCTGGCCTGCGGGTGGTCTGTTGGCTGCTGGTGCGGCGTGGCTGATCGGAAAAACGGCGCTGGGTCTCCGCTCGGACTACCTGGCAATTGCAACGCTTGGCATTGCCGAGATCATCATTGCGATCATGAAGAACGAAGACTGGCTGGCCCGGGGCGTCAAGAATGTCTACGGCATCCCGCGCCCTGCCCCCGTGGTAGGCTACGAGGTCGAACTGCAGAACGATCCCAGCTTTGTCGCGCGCGCCGATTGGTTCGGGTTGGACCCCGTCATCGCGTCGACGCTGTCGGTCAAACTGGGCTATTCGCTGCTGTTCATGATCGTTCTGCTTGCTTTGCTGTGGATGGCGCAAATGGCGTTGAAAAGCCCGTGGGGCCGCATGATGCGCGCCATCCGCGACAATGAGGTCGCGGCAGAGGCCATGGGCAAGGATGTCACCCGCCGCCACCTGCAGATCTTCGTGCTCGGCTCGGCCATCTGTGGCATCGCCGGTGCGATGATGACAACGCTGGACGGGCAACTTACGCCGGGAACATACAATCCGCTGCGGTTTACGTTCCTTGTCTGGGTGATGGTCATTGTGGGCGGTTCAGGCAACAATTTCGGCGCTGTTCTGGGCGCATTCCTGATCTGGTTCCTATGGGTTCAGGTCGAACCAATGGGGTTGTGGTTCATGAGCCTGATCACATCGAGTATGCCAGATGGCAGCGCGCTCAAATCTCATTTGATCGACAGCGCCGCGCATATGCGGTTGTTCACCATGGGCCTTATCCTGCTGATTGTTCTCAGGTTCAGTCCAAGGGGTCTGATTCCGGAAAAATAAGATCACAATCCATCAATTCATGAAACCGCGCCAACAGACTGGTGCGGTTTCTTGATTTTATACGGTATACGGATTAGACGAATCCCAGTACCGCCTTGATCCAGCCCTCTTTTTGGCCAGTATTTACGCTAAATTGATGCTCGGCCCGCGATCATTCGGGAAACCTACGAGCTTAAGAAGAGTGCACATGAATACTTCCTTCACTAAAATAGCCCTTATCGTCCCACTATTCGTTACCCTTGCGGGTTGTATCCCTTCCCCGGAAGATTTTGAGACGACCCCGGTAAAAGTGCAGACGCCTAAGGGTGAAGTTACTTGCCAACTATATCGTCCAGACCGTGTGATCTGGGATCGGGCGACCAACTTCCCGGCCACCAAAATGTCTGTCTCCGAAGCGGACGCCTATTGCAAACAGGAAGGCCAGCGCCGCCTGAAGTAAAATACGCGCGCCGGGCAGAAGGCTCCTGCCCGGCACTACCCTTATCTGGCTTTGAACAAACCGCCCAGAATGCCGCGCACAATGCGGCGTCCGGTTGTTCCTTTCAGTTCCTTGATCACAGCCTCGCTCATAGCGGTTGCGAACGTGTCTTTCTTGCGTATCACGCGAGAGGATGACCGCCCGACCCGGCTGCCGGAATAGCGTCTCGCTGTCGCAAATTCACGCTCAGCTGTGGATTGTGTTTCCAGCTGTTCTTCGGCCTTGGCCGCGGCTCGCGCTGCTGCATCTGCGCGGGACTGAAGGATTTCAAAAGCCGATTTCCGGTCCTTTAACTGCCCGTATTTCACGTTCATCGCTGAGGCATCGATCAGCGCCTTCCGCTCGGCCTTGGTGATTGGTCCCAGTTGCGACCCGGGTGGGCGGATCAGAGTGCGTTCGACGATCCCTGGCACGCCTTTTTTCTGCAACATCGAGGTCACGGCCTCACCGACACCAACTTCACGGATCGCCTCTTCGGTATCGAAGGCCGGGTTTTCACGATAAGTTTCCGCTGCAAGCCGCAGGTTCTTTCGATCCCGCGCCGTGAATGCGCGCAAAGCATGCTGCACCCGGTTGCCTAGCTGACCCAGAATGTCTTCCGGAACGTCCGCCGGGTTCTGAGAGATGAAATAGACACCCACCCCTTTGGAGCGAATGAGTCGGGCGACCTGCTCGACCTTGTCCACCAGAACCTTGGGCGCATCATCGAACAGCAAATGCGCCTCGTCGAAGAAGAACACCAGTTTGGGTTTGTCCGGGTCGCCAACTTCGGGCAGTTCCTCAAACAGCTCGCTCAGCAGCCACAGCAGGAATGTTGCATACAGACGCGGTGACCCCATCAGCTTGTCGGCGGCAAGTATGTTCACAACGCCCTGACCGTTTTCATCGACGCGCATCAGATCGGCCAGTTCCAGCGCGGGTTCACCAAACAGTTTGGTGCCGCCCTGGTTTTCCAGAACCAGCAGGCGGCGTTGTATGGCCCCGATCGAAGAGGTTGAGACGTTACCGTATCGCAAAGACAATTGTGCCCGGTTTTCCCCTATCCAGACCAGCAACGACTGAAGGTCCTTAAGGTCCAGCAGTGGCAGTCCCTCTTCGTCTGCCACCCGGAACGCGATGTTCAGAATGCCCTCTTGCGCTTCGCTCAGATCCATCAGGCGCGACAGCAGCAGAGGTCCCATCTCGGTTACTGTTGTGCGAACAGGATGTCCTTGTTGCCCGAACAGATCCCAAAACGTGACCGGGCACGCGCCATACGAATAATCGGCAAAGCCGATCCGCCGGGCGCGATCCTGAAACGCTTGGTGAAGCTTGTGGCTTTCGCTTCCCGCCTTGGCCAGACCGGACAGGTCCCCTTTGACGTCAGACAGGAATACCGGAACACCGGCTTGGGAAAACCCCTCTGCCAGAATTTGCAGTGTTACCGTTTTACCTGTTCCCGTCGCCCCCGCGATCATGCCGTGACGGTTGGCATATTTCAGCGTCAGCGACTGTGGCTGGCTGTAGTCGTTGCCACCGCCGCCCAAGAATATGTTTTGGTCCATGAATGTAAGGCCTTATTTCCACCGATCTGCGGCCAGCATACAAAGTTAACCTTTAACTGCGAAAGTCTAATTGCTGCCCACGTCGCTAAGGTTACGGGGCGGCATATTTCCTCCCTGTCGACTGACCGCGCCTTCGGGCGCGGTTTTTTTTCACAAATCATGGCCGTTACATTAAAATTTCAGGTTTTCAGTTGACCGATGCCCCTGCCTTTCGTAACGTCTGCGCATAAATAAGTCGGCCAGTCCGACGGGGAGAAGATTTTTAGAAGGGAGCCGCTCCACCGGCTCCCTTTGTTCTTTTTGCCGTAGCGCTAGATTTCCGATAACCCGGCGAAAAACCGTTCACATGTTGAAATGACCCACCTTAGCCCCTGACAGTGTGGGACAAGGGTGATAGACGAGTGAAAAAGTCCAACATAAGACCGAGGCAATCATGATCAAGAACACCCTTTCAGTCAGCCTGGTGACCGCTTCGTTGTGGTGCGGAGTCGCATACGCTCAGGAAACGACGCAGGAAACCGAACAACAACCCCAGACCTCGCAAACTCAAATCGGCAACGATCTGGACCTGGGTGAAACCGGTCCGCGTAACGGCGAACAATACGTCAAGGAAGAAAAAGGCGACTGGGCGATCCTGTGCATCAAGACCGATGCCGACGAAGACCCCTGCGCGATGCGTCAGATCCTGACTGGCGAGCAAGGCCAGCCGATCGCGGAAATCACTCTGGAAAAACTGCCCGAAGGCGTGGCCGCGGTTGCCGGAGCAACCGTGGTTGTCCCGCTGGAAACAATGCTACAGGCGCAGTTGGCGCTTTCGATCGATGGTGCTCCGGGCAAGCGCTATGACTACCACCACTGTAACCCCGTTGGCTGTGTCGCGCAGATGGGCTTTACCGAGGGCGACGTGGAGGCAATGAAGGTCGGAACCAAAGCGACCTTGTCGCTTGTGTCAGTTCTCGCACCAAACCAACTGCTGCAACTTGAAGTATCGCTGTCAGGCTTTACAGCAGGTTTTGAAGGCTTGAAAGTTCTGCAGAACTGAGGTTTCGCTAAGCTAAGACCGCCGCCGGGTTTTACCGGCGGCGTCTTTGTTTGAAATCAGCATTTATATGCGTTTTAAGGCAATTACCGCATTCAGCCCGCCAAATGCAAAGGCGTTACTCAGTGCTACGTCCACTTTCGCCTCGCGGGCTTCGTTTGGCACGACATCCAGCGCGCATTCGGGGTCCGGCTCTTCATAGCCGATGGTCGGAGCGATCACGCCATCCCGCAGTGCCATGATACAGGCCAGCAGTTCGACCGCGCCGGTGCCACCGATAAGGTGGCCGTGCATCGACTTGGTCGAAGAAATCATCAGCTCGTCGGCATGAGGGCCAAAAACACCGGCCACGGCAGCGCATTCCGTCTTATCATTGGCCGCGGTGCCGGTTCCATGCGCGTTGATATATCCAACACTGTCCGCGCTTAACCCTGCATCCGCAAGCGCGCCCGACATGGCACGCGCAGCGCCCTGTTTGCTGGGCATGACAATGTCCGACGCATCTGACGACATCGCAAAACCCACGACCTCACACAGGATATCAGCCCCACGGGCGCGGGCGTGCTCGAATTCTTCGAACACGAAGACACCTGCGCCTTCGCCTTGCACCATGCCATTGCGATTCGCGCTGAACGGGCGGCAGGCGTCCTTGGACATGACACGCAGCCCTTCCCAGGCTTTGACACCACCAAAACACAACATCGACTCTGACCCACCGGTCAGCATCGCCGGAGCAGCACCGCTGCGTACCATCTGGAACGCCAGCGCCATTGCGTGGTTGGACGAGGCACAGGCCGTCGACACCGTAAAGCTGGGGCCCTTAAGGTTATGCTCCATCGAGACGTGACTGGCCGCCGCATTGTTCATCAGCTTGGGAACGACAAACGGGTGCACCCGGTTTTTGCCATCCTCGTAAACGGAACGGTAGTTGTCATCCCAGGTCGAAACGCCTCCACCAGCGGTTCCCAACACAACGCCCGAGCGGGCCGCGAGGTCACCGTGGAATTCGATCCCGGATTGATCAATTGCTTCTTTGGCCGCTGTCAGAGTGAATTGTGTGAACCGGTCATACAGGGTCATTTGCTGGCGGTTAAACCGCCCCTCGGCCTCGAACCCGCGGACCTGACCACCAATCTGAATGGCCAGTCTTTCAACATCGCGAAATTCAAGCGCAGAGATACCGCAGCGCCCTTCGCGCATAGCCTCTAACGTATCAGGCACCGAATGGCCCAGTGAATTGATTGTACCGGCCCCGGTGATAACGACGCGTTTCATAGGATTATGTCAGACCTTTTCCGACACCAGCTTTTGGATACCGGTGATGATGGCCGCGACATTCGAGATGTCGAAGTCGCTGGCGCTCGGCTCGTTTGCGTTGAACGGAATCGAGATATCGAACTCTTCCTCGATGGCAAAAATGCTCTCGACCAGTCCAAGGCTGTCGATACCCAGATCTTCGAGCGTGCTTTCGGGTGTCACATCCGACGGCTCCAGCACGGCCTGCTCTGCAATGATTGCGATGACGCGGTCGCTGATGCTCATGTCGATCCTCTAATTATCATGTTGAGGTTGATTTAATCGCTCGGAGGCTGTTTGGAAACAGCCTTTTTCAGCGCCTCAACGTCACGTGCCAATCTCGGCAGCCGGCGCTGCGCTTTGTAAATGTCTGTATGCGTTTCCATTTTGATGGCGGGATAGCCCATAACCACGCGCCCTTTGGGAACGTTGGATAGGATTTTTGTGCCCCCGCCCGCAATCACACCATCGCCGATAAAGATATTGTCCGACACTCCGGTCTGTCCGCCCAAAACAACGTTGTTTCCAATTTCAACTGATCCGGACACACCGGATTGCCCGCATAATAGGCAATCCTGCCCAACACGGGTGTTGTGCCCGATATGAACCTGGTTATCGAGCTTTGAACCATCGCCGATGCGGGTGTTCCTGATGGTTCCATTGTCAATGGTACAATTCGCACCGACTTCGACATCATCGCCAATCTCGACAGCACCCAAAGAATGAATGCGGAGCCAGCTCTGCGCCCGGGCTTCACCCTGATCGCCCATGGATTTGCGGGCGTTTTCCACGCCTGATACCTCGGGCGTCACAAAGCTGAAACCGTCACTGCCGATCCTAGCGCCGGGTTGCGCAATGAAACGATCACCGATCTGAGCCCTTGCTCCGATACTCACCATCTCGCGCAGAAACGCGTCGTCGCCCAGAACGGCATCCAGACCGATCACGCAATGTGGACCGATGACCGCATTCTTACCGATACACGCACCGGCACCAACAACCGCCAATGGGCCGATCGAGGCACCCTCGCCTATCTCCGCCGTTGGGTCGATTACGGCAGAGGGGTGAATGCCCGGCTGCACTCCTTGCCCGCGATCCAGCATTGCCGTGATACCCGCCATCGCCATGCGTGGACGCGGCACAAAAATCGCGGCCTCCAGCCCCAGAGCCTGCCAATCCGCACCTTCCCACAAAACGGCGGCGCGGGCGGCACCCGTGCTAAGCGCGTCCGCGTATTTCGGCGACATCGCCATTGCCAGGTCAGACGGCCGGGCATCGACCGGTTCTGCGGCGCGCTCTATAATAAGGCCAAGTTCACCCTGACAGTCCGCGCCCAAGGCTTCGGCGATTTGCTGAATAGTGTACTGCATGACGGGCTTCCCGAATTAAGGACCTGCCCCGGTGATTACCCCTGAACGTCCGGCAGGGCTACCCCTGCTTTCTGCAGAGCGTCCCAGATTTTCCGGTCCCGGTCATAGACATCGCGGCGGTACTGAACCTCACCTTTCGGACCGACATAGGCGGTGCGATAGATCAGATGTACTGGAACATGCTGTTCCAGCGGGACAGTCGTTTCCTTGCCGGACGCCAATATACGGTGGAAAAACGCCTTTGGGTCCTCTTCCTGTTTGGCCAAAAGTGCATAGGCAAACTCGAAGGGTTGCGCCAACCGGATACACCCGTGCGAGAACGCTCGCGTCTCACGTGCAAACAGAGATTTCTGAGGCGTATCATGCAGATAGATGTTGTGCTTATTGGGGAACATGAACTTTACCAACCCCAGCGCGTTGCTTTTGCTGGGGGGCTGACGCATGGCAAACGGGAAGTTTCTTGTGTTGAACTGGGTGAAGTCAACCGCGCCCCGATTAACCAGACGACCGCTGCGATCCGTGATCTGGATGTGGCCAACGGCGTTCGGATTTGACTGCAGTTTTGGCAGATATTCCTTGGTGATGATCGAGCGCGGCACATACCAACTGGGGTTGATGACCATATGCTCCATCTCGTCCGAAAACTCCGGGCTGCGACGGTCATGCACGTTCTTACCAATCACGGCGCGGGTCTCAAAGGTAATCCGGCCATCGTCCACGATCTTGGCCGAAAAGTCGGCCTGGTTGACCAGAATGTGCCGCTCACCCCGTTCACGCGGCAACCAGCGTTCGCGTTCCAGTGCAACATAAACGGCCTTCAAACGCTCGGACGCCGTGCGGTTAAGCTCGGTGATCGTGCCCTCACCGGCGACACCATCGGTGGCCAGACCGTGCGCCTGCTGGAAGTCTTTGATAGCAGCCAGCATTGCCTCATCGAATTCGGGACTTGCGGTCGGGCTTAGATACCCCATCGTAATCAGACGGTTACGAAGCTTAATTACATTAGATCCGGTATCGCCATATTCCAACTTACCCACAGGCACACCTGCACCCCAACCGCCTTGGTTGACCAATGCCTCAAGCGCGATCTTCTGTTTCATCAACGCGCGGTACTGGGTGGATTGCGGTGCAAGCAGATCGAAATACGCGTCACCCTCCGCAGTAAGCAGGCCCTGCAAATGGTCATTGGCCGACCGACGCGACACTGTGCGGACCAGCCCATCGTCAATCTGCGCAGGACGCAATGCGCCTGAATACAGATCACTTGCATAGCTGACAAACGCCTTGCTTAATTCGATTTCAACCGCACCCAAATCCCGCAGCGATCTGGCGTCCTGCATTTTTGATACGATCGACTGAACGTCATAGCCCCCTTCGGGCAAGCCATGCAGGTTTGTGGAAGATAACGCCTTTATCAACCGCGCTCTGCGCGCTTCATGCTCAGGCGTGTCGCCCACCCATATTGGGGCAAAGGCGTTGGTACGATAGAACTCTGCCAGACCTGAACCTGCAGGCGCAAACTCGGCCACAGCCATTTGAAATGCCGTTCCGGGTGCAGACTGGGCACTTGCCACAGAGGCAGACGCCGTAATGCAAGCGGCGAAGATAAGACTTTTAGGCAACCGGTAAAGTGCTCGCATGGGATGACCTTGATTATTCGATACTTTGCGCGTTCTGAGGCGCGTTCCGAACGAATATGGTTTTCAGCTGGACCTTTTGTCCATTCACAAATACATCAATCCAAAGCATCCATCCGAGCCTGATGCGCGTTTGCATCGGCTGCGTTGCGCCAACGCCTAATTGCCTCAATACTATACCGATTTGCATCACCTGCGCAAAAAATCGCCGAAAATTCCCCCTTGAAAAGATGAATGTGAAAGATTTCTTGGCTGGCATTTCGTACTGTGTCATAAATCCCGCATCTGGGATGGGAAAAAATTAAGATCGCGCGCGTAACATCGTGTGCAGGCAGGAACAGTACGGGACGAAACGAAATGACCACGAGCAGTACATCGGGCTTGACCCGGCGTGCCCTATTGGGCGCATTCGCTGCAACAGCAGTTGTAGCAGCACCGACTTATTCCAATGCAGCAGGTTTTTTGCGCGGTGGCGGCGATATTCGTCGTATCCGTATGTATTCGGGCCGCACGGGCGAACGGCTTGATATGATATATTGGGTTGACGGAAAATACATCAAGGACGCTGTCAAAGAAGTGAACCACTTCATGCGCGACTGGCGTACTGATCAGGCCAAATCCATGGATCTGCGCACCATCGACATCATGGCAGCCTCTCATAATCTTCTGGACGTGAATGAGCCCTACACTCTTTTGTCCGGCTACCGTTCCCCCCAAACCAATGCAATGCTGCGGTCTCGTTCGCGTCGTGTGGCCAAGAACTCGCTGCACATGAAAGGCCAGGCTGCAGACTTGCGCCTGTCCTCCCGTTCCGTATCTCAGATGGCCAAAGCAGCCATGTCCTGCCGTGCTGGCGGTGTCGGCAAGTATCACCGCTCGAACTTTGTCCATATGGATTGCGGCGAGGTTCGCAGCTGGGGTGGCTGAAAGACTCCCAAACTGTTTCTCAACGACGAGCGCCTTTGGGCGCTCTTTGTTTTTTGGACTACCAGCGTACAGGTTTTGCCCGGATACGGGATCGCTGATTGCCGCACTTACAAGACCGGAATTGGCTGCCTGAAAGGTATTCTCACGGGCTTGAAAACGTCATTCTTAGGTGGGCCAGCGCGCACTTCTCGCGAATTTTCATATAACATGATGAAAAATATCGCGATTTTATGAAGAGATTTTTTTATGAGAAAGGAGTCATATTGCGGCGTTAGAGGAAAGATTAATGATTTCGATTGTCGCCAAAGTAATAGCATTGTTCCTGCTGATTGCCGCGCTTTATCTGGCGTATTATGCCGGTTCGTTTCAGCAAGAACTCAAGGATACTGATAGACCGCCGCCGGTGGTTCTGTTTTCCATTGTAGTGGCCCTTGCCGCCTATCTGCTCTTAGTGCTGGTATAATTGCTTCTGTCCGGCATCCGGGCTTCATTCCGAGCAATGGCGCCAGCACGCCTGCTATCGCGGTTTAGCTTACTACAGTGCCATCATCTCGGATCGTGCAGCAGATCTGCGTTGCTCGCCGCCCAGTCATGCATGGCCTGCAGCAGAGGTATCAAGCTTTGCCCTAAAGGCGTCAGGCTGTATTCCACATGGGGCGGGATGGTTTTGAAGTCTTTGCGTGAAACAAAGCCCGCTTCTTGCAACTCACTTAGCTGGCGGGTCAGTGTCCGGTGCGTTATGCTGCCAAGGTTTCGCTGAAGCTGATTAAACCGCGAGGTTTCCTGGGCCAGCCAATAGACAATCAAAAGTTTCCACTTACCCGAAATCGCTTCGATCAACGGCTCAATAAGGCAATTCTCTTTCGATTCGAGAGTTGTCATGACAGTATCCTAAATGACCGTACTTGTCGTTTTGATCATGTAATTCTAACTACTGCCCGGAACACCCAAATGCAATGAGGATTGGGATGAGCAAGAAGAAGGTAGTGATTGTTGGTGGCGGATATGTCGGCTTTGAAGTTGCCAAAGAATTGGATGCACATGCAGATGTCACACTGATCGAGCAACGCGAAGCTTTTGTGCAGCCGCCGGCGACAATCCGGGCGCTCTTGGATCCTGCTTTGCTGGATCAGATCGTTCTGCCGTATGATCGCTTGCTAAAGAACGGGCGGGTCGTGCGTGGCCGCGCTGTATCGGTGTCTCAAACCGAAGTGACCCTGGAAGATGGCAGTGTCTATCCGGCTGATTTTATCGTCGTGGCCACAGGTTCGTCCTATGCAGCACCGTTCAAACCATCGGGCGACAGCATTGATGATTTTCGCCAGACCAGCGCAGACGTCAGCGCGCAATTGGCAGCCGCGAAATCGGTGGCAATCGTCGGGGCTGGTGCTGTTGGCACAGAACTGGCGGGTGAAATTGCTGCGGCACGACCGGACAAGGACATCACTTTGATTTCGTCGGACTATACCCTTTTCCCGATGTACCCTGCTAGGTTTGGCAGCCAGATCAAACGCAAACTTGAACGCGCCGGTGTATCTGTCGTGCTTGATCAAAGAGTCGAGGATTTACAGCGCATGGACATGCCTTACGCGGGTTCGGTGAAACTAACCGATGGTCGGGTTGTCTCCGTTGATCTGGTGTTTCCGGTCGTCGGATCAAAACCAAATACGACCTTGATCCAGACTATGCCTAGGGTGAACGCTGTACCATCCGGCCGGATCAAAACCGACAAGTGGATGCGCCCGTCAAATTTTCCGAATGTCTTCATTGCGGGCGACATCGCCGACATAGGAGACGGTATGACGATTGTCGCGATCACTAGGCAAAACCCATGGTTGATCAAGACATTGAAGCAGGTGTTGAAGGGACAAGCGGTCGAAGATCAAAAACCCTATGCGCCTTGGAAGAAGGCACCGATCCTCGTTCCGCTGGGACCTCATGTCGGCAATAGTTGGCTCTTTGCGACTGTTGGCGATTGGATCACCCGCAAGATGAAAGGAAAAGAGCTCTTTATCCCAAAGTATCGCAAGGCATTTGGTCTTTCACGATAGCAGAAGGTCTGAGCGGTGCATTTCCCGGCCTAATCTATTGAAAGCCGAAGCGAAAGCGGGCTTAAGAGGGCAAAATCATAACCCAACTAGCCGTCAGCCATTAAAAGTAATGGCGCACCTGAGAGGATTCGAACCTCTGGCCTCTGCCTTCGGAGGGCAGCGCTCTATCCAGCTGAGCTACAGGTGCCTTGGCCGTTAGCTAACCTTGATCCGATCCGGGTGCAACTGCAAATCTTTCCGGATCGGTCAGGTTTCACGCAAACAAATCGTGTGCCAATTCCAGCGCGTCGATCAGTATGTCGACCTCGTCCGTGGTGTTGTACAGACCAAAGCTTGCGCGGCAAGTCGCGGTGACACCGTAGAAATCCATAAGAGGACCAGCGCAGTGATGACCGGCACGGACAGCCACGCCTTTCTTGTCCAAAATGGTCGAGACATCATGCGCGTGCCCTGCCCCGTCCATCGTAAAGCTGAAGATTGCGGCCTTGTCCGGGCGTGTGCCCTGAACCTGCAACCAGTTCAGACCAGTCAGTCTCTGCATAGCATAATCGCGCAACCCGGCCTCATGAGCGGCGATATTTTCCATCCCCAGATCCATCATGTAATCCAGCGCAACACCCAGACCGATGGTTTGGACAATACCGGGCGTTCCGGCCTCGAACTTCATTGGCGGGTCGTTGTAGATCACCTGATCCTTGCTGACCTCTTTGATCATGTCCCCGCCACCGATAAAGGGGCGCATCTCGGCCATGCGTTCGGATTTGATGTAAATCGCGCCCGACCCCGAAGGGCCATAAAGCTTGTGGCCGGTGATTGCATAGAAATCGCAGCCGATATCGGCGACATTGACGGGCATGTGCACGGCGCCCTGACTGCCATCGACCAACACCGGTACGCCTTTCGCGTGCGCGCCTTCCGTGATCGCTTTGACGTCGACCACCGTTCCCAACACGTTCGAACACTGCGTCACCGCAACCAGCTTGGTCTTGGGACCAATTGCGTCGATCACGGCCTGCGGGTCCAGCCCGCCGTCAGCGTCCACATCAACCCATTTCAGGATGACGCCCTGACGCTCGCGCAGGAAATGCCATGGAACGATGTTGGCGTGGTGTTCCATCACGCTCAGCACGATTTCATCCCCGGCCTGCATACGCGGCATGGCCCAGCCATAGGCGACTAGGTTGATCCCTTCGGTCGTGCCCGAGTTCAAGACAATCTCATCCTCGTCCGCCGCGCCCAGAAAACGGGCGATGGTTCCGCGAACGGATTCGTATTTCTCGGTCGCAAGATTGGACAGGTAGTGCAGGCCGCGATGAACATTCGCGTATTCTTCGGAATATGCCCGTGTCACCGCATCAATCACGACCTGCGGTTTCTGCGCCGATGCGCCATTGTCCAGATAGGTCAACGGCTTGCCGTTCACTTCCCGAGACAGGATTGGAAAGTCTGAGCGGATTTTCTGCACGTCATACATGGTCTTTTATTCCCTATACGGGGCCGCCGGGCGTTAATGCGAGGACAAAGGGCACTGCAATCAAAGCAGATAACACGATGACCCCGAAGGATTTAGCAAGCGAACCGAACTGGTGCGCTTCATTCAGAAAATGGAGCGTGACGTAAAGGCTGATAATCGCCGTGGCCAGCAAAAACATCAGCATCAAAAACGGCAGCACGATCGTAATGACCAGCGTGATCACCATCGCAGCGATCTGAAGGTATTGCAGCCAGATGGTCAGCGTCAGGATGTCATCGAATGTTGCACGGCC
The DNA here is from genome assembly GCF_059612275.1 of Ruegeria sp. CDSA034. Classification (NCBI taxonomy): domain Bacteria; kingdom Pseudomonadati; phylum Pseudomonadota; class Alphaproteobacteria; order Rhodobacterales; family Roseobacteraceae; genus Ruegeria; species Ruegeria sp. CDSA034. Next base: position 111,740 of record NZ_JBXWQH010000001.1, on the reverse strand, counting down.
ACCCAGAAACCTCCCTACGAACAGAAATGCCCCGACGCTTAGCAGCATGGCGCCGGCAGATCGGACCAGACCCAGGAATACAGGCGTAGGTGGGGGTACGGATTCATCGCCGGGGACTGGAAGCAAATGATCAATACCCAGTTGCACAAGGCCGTTGAGCACCACGGCCAGAAAGAAAGAAAGCCATAAGATTTCTCGCCCCGGGCGCATGTCCAAAAGGCGCCGTGCCGCTTGGGCGGGGTGTGTCAGGGTCAAAATCGCAAGATCAACAAAGCCAGTGGGATTCATTCTTGCCGCCTTTGCGCTTGACTGAGACCTGCCAGCCAGAACCACAGGAACACTGCGAACCAGACGATCCCGACGAGTGTCAGGGCCGGTCCAGATCCTATGAAACCGCCGACCAAACCATTCAACAAAACCAGAGGTGTTGAGGATAATAGCGCCCAGAACAGAGCCAATCTAGCGCCATAGGACGTCCCCTGACCGCCAACCAACCGGGCCGCACCGTATGAAACAAAGGCCAGCAGGTAGAAAAACAGAGGCAGAATAATGACAGTGCCCATCAAGGCACCGCCCATCAGCATATCCAGCTCAAGCCCTTCGACATGCGCGCGTCGCGCAAGGCTGGGCAATTGCGCGATGAATGCAACGATGCAAAACGCCATGACAAACATCAGCGCCCTGTCCTCGCGCGGGCCAAGATCCAGAAGCCGCCGCACGACACGACCCGGCCCCCGATAGGTGGCCACGATATCCGAGGTCAAAGGCATCAGATGTGTCGCGACAGCCAGCCTTCAAGGCGGTTCACAATAGCCTCTGACAATACCTCATCCTCGATCTCATCGACGGCTTCGGCCAAAAATGCCAGCGTCAGCATATTGGTGGCGTCCTTAACCGAAACCCCGCGCGAACGCAGGTAAAACAGCGCCGTCTCATCAATCGCACCCGAGGTCGAGCCGTGCGAACACGCAACATCGTCGGCATAGATCTCAAGCTCGGGCTTGGCGAGGAACTGGCTGTCATCATCCAGCAGCAAGGACTGGCTGATCTGATAGCCATCTGTCTTCTGTGCGCCTTCCTTGACCAGGATCTTCCCCTGGAACACGCCGGTCGCGCCGTTGCGCAGAACTTTCTTAAAGACCTGACGGCTCTCACAGTTCACCGCGTCATGCGTAACGAAAACCGTGTCGTCATGGTGGAAATCACCATCACCTACGCAGGCGCCTGCCACATGAGCAACAGCGTCGTCGCCGGTCAGTTCGATCACCTGTTCGTTGCGTGTCAAAACTCCATTCACCGTCAGCGTGAAGGACTTAAAGACAGATTCCCGTCCCAGCCGCGTGAACATGTGTGTCGCAGCACGACGTTCATGGTCCCTGCCCTGTGCGCGCACGTGATGCAACGTACCGCCATCGGCGATGTCGATCTCGATGCATTTGTTGAACCGCGATGCCGCAGGACCGTTTTCCAGAACTGTCACTTCAGCGCCACTTTCGACACGGATGACGTGATGCAGCATAGCGTCCGAGGTCTCGGATGCATGGCGATAGATCAGGCTGATCGGCTTGGACGGTTTGCCGGTGACATGAATCGCAACGCCATCTGCGGCAAAGGCCGTATTCAAAGCAGCCAACGGCCGCTGAACCGGGGATTGTCCGCGCGATTCCAGAACGCCGTACAACTCTTTGGCCCAGTGAATATCCTTGCAGCAGATATCCTCGATCCGGTCGATGTTGACACCTTCCAATTCCAGATCATCCGACTCTTCGGCGCTGAACACACCATCGATGAAAACGATCTTCAATCGGTCGAGGTTGCCAAACAGCAGCGGTTCGTCTGAGTGGAACAAAGCGGCATGCGGCTGTTCGGCCGAGATCAGCGTGTCGGGGCGCGTGTACTTCCAATACTCGTCGCGCCGCCCTGGCAGACCCATTTCCAGCACACGGGCCAGCGCGTCTTCGCGCGCGGCACGGGTGCACCCGGCATCGGGCATGGTCAGCGTGGCCAGCCGCGCCTCGGTCGCAGTTTGTTTTAATTCGGGCAAAGCCATCAGTTCACCTCGGCCAGGATGTCGGCATAGCCGTTGTTTTCAACTTCCAACGCCAGTTCGGGACCACCGGTTTTAACGATGCGGCCGTCCGCCATGATGTGCACGACATCGGGTTTGATGTGGTCCAGCAGGCGCTGATAGTGGGTGATGACCAGGAAACCACGGCCTTCATCACGCAGCGCGTTCACGCCTTCGGCCACCAGTTTCATCGCATCAACGTCCAGACCCGAATCCGTTTCGTCCAGGATGCACATCTTGGGTTCCAGCATCGCCATCTGCAGGATTTCATTCCGCTTCTTCTCACCGCCCGAGAAGCCGACGTTTACCGGACGCTTGAGCATGTCTGCGTCGATTTTCAGCGATTTTGCCTTGGCCCGCACTTCCTTCAGGAAATCAGCAGCCGACAGTTCATCTTCGCCCCGCGCCTTGCGCTGTGCGTTCACGGCTGTGCGCAGGAAGGTCATGTTACCAACGCCCGGGATTTCCACGGGGTACTGGAATGCTAGGAAGACACCCGCAGCAGCGCGTTCTTCCGGCTCCATCTCCAAAAGGTCCTCACCATCCAGCGTGGCAGAGCCTTCGGTCACTTCGTACCCATCGCGGCCCGACAGCACATAGCTGAGCGTTGACTTGCCCGAGCCGTTCGGCCCCATGATCGCATGTACTTTTCCGGCCTCAACCGTCAGATCGACACCTTTGAGGATTTGCTTTTCTTCTTCCTCAAGCTTCACGTGCAGGTTTTTGATTTCCAGCATTTTTTGTCCTTTTGCGTACCGCAAGGGGCCATCCGGCCCCCAATATGTTCTAAATTCAGAGGAATGCGGGGTTAACCCACTGATCCTTCAAGGCTGATGGCCACCAACTGCTGCGCTTCCATGGCAAACTCCATCGGCAGCGCCTGCAGGACGTCCTTGCAGAACCCGTTAACGACCAGCGCCACGGCTTCTTCCTCGTCCATGCCGCGCTGACGGCAGTAGAACAGCTGATCGTCATCTACCTTGGATGTCGTCGCCTCATGTTCCACACGCGATGAATTGTTGCGGACCTCGATATACGGCACCGTATGGGCCCCGCATTTATCACCGATCAGCAAGCTGTCACACTGGGTGTAGTTGCGGCTGTCCTTTGCCTTGGGATGCATTGAGACCAAACCACGATAGGTGTTCTGCGCTTTACCCGCGCTGATCCCTTTGGACACGATGCGCGACTTGGTGTTCTTGCCCAGATGCACCATTTTGGTGCCGGTATCGGCTTGCTGCATGTTGTTGGTGATGGCGATCGAGTAGAACTCACCCTGGCTTTCGTCACCGCGCAGGATGCAGGACGGGTACTTCCAGGTCACGGCGGATCCGGTTTCCACTTGGGTCCACATCACCTTGGACCGGTCACCCCGGCAATCGGCGCGCTTGGTCACAAAGTTATAGATACCGCCCTTGCCGTTTTCATCCCCGGGGAACCAGTTCTGAACGGTCGAGTATTTCACCTCAGCATCTTCTTCGATGATGATCTCAACAACGGCCGCGTGCAGCTGGGCCGTGTCGCGCTGCGGCGCGGTGCAGCCTTCCAAATACGAAACGTAAGAACCCTTGTCCGCGATAATCAGTGTGCGTTCGAACTGACCCGTGTTTTCCGCGTTAATGCGGAAGTAGGTGCTCAGTTCCATCGGGCAGCGGACGCCCGGTGGGATGTAGACAAACGAGCCATCCGAGAACACGGCCGAGTTCAGCGTGGCGTAAAAGTTGTCAGAAACAGGCACAACAGTGCCAAGATATTTTTTGACCAGTTCAGGGTGCTCCCTGATCGCCTCGGAAATCGAACAGAAGATCACGCCGTGTTTGGCCAGCTCGTCCTGGAACGTTGTGCCAACTGAAACCGAGTCGAACACCGCATCCACGGCCACCTTGCGACCTTCGGCAGGCATATCCTCGGCGCCTTCGACACCGGCCAGAATCATCTGCTCTTTCAGCGGGATACCAAGCTTTTCGTATGTGGCCAGAAGCTTGGGATCGACCTCATCCAACGATTTGGGCTTTTCCTCCATCGACTTGGGACGGGCATAGTAATACTGGTCCTGAAAGTCGATCTTGGGATAGTGGACCATAGCCCAGTTCGGCTCATCCATCTTGGTCCAGCGTTCGAAGGCCGCCAGACGCCATTCCGTCATCCATTCGGGCTCTTCGTTCTTTTCCGAGATCAGCCGGACGATATCCGGGTTTACGCCCTTGGGAGCATATTCCATCTCGATATCGGTATCCCAACCGTATTTGTAGGTACTGACCTCGCGTACCGCGTCCACGGTTTCCTGATCGACACCTTCTTTTACCTGGGTCTGGTCCAAAGCGGCCATATGACACCTCCGTCAGATCACGCGGCGCGCGCGCGATGCTTCTTTTCTTTTTCAAGCCACGTTTCGGCGAAACGCAGCACATCTTCTTCAGTGGTCAAAGGTCCCAGAGACACGCGGATCGCGCTTGCTGCTGTGACCTCATCAAAACCCATCGCGGTTAACACCGCGCTTGCCCGGACCTTGCCGCTGGAACAGGCAGAACCTGCACTGATAGCGAAACCTGCCAGATCCATCTGCATGACCTGCGTTTCGCCCTTCCAGCCGGGGGTTGCGAAACACGAGGTATTCGGAAGGCGGTCCTGACCTTTCCCGACAAAAATAGTAGATTTAGAACCAGCCTCAAGGGCATTTTCTAGAATATTTCTAAATTCACGAACCTGTTCCCAGATACCATTTGAAAGATCCCGCGCCGCAGCTTCAGCTGCCGCCCCGAACCCCGCGATTCCAATGACATTTTCGGTGCCTGACCGTCGGCCCATCTCTTGCCCACCGCCTTTGATCATTGCAGGCAGTTCAGTGCCACGTTTCATCACCACCGCGCCAATACCTTTCGGGCCGCCCAGCTTATGGGCCGAAATCAACGCCATCTGGACGCCCAGCCAATTAAAAGCCACCGGCAATTTGCCAAAGGCCTGTGTCGCGTCTGTCACCGCCAATCCGTTTGGCAACGATTGGACAATCCCCGTCTCGGAATTCGCCAATTGCAGGGTCGACTGCTGGGGGTTTGACACGTCCACCTGACCAGATTGCGACGCGGGCAAGTCTTCGGTGATCCATGATCTGATCGCGTCATGCTCAATCGCGGACCCGTGCAAATCACGATTGATCAATGTCAGCGCTGCCCCTTCGGTCGAACCTGATGTGAACACAACGTCTGCCCCATCCGCACCAAATGCGGCTGCAACCTGCGCCCTTGCCCGCTCGATCAGAGCCTTGGCCGCACGGCCCTCGGCGTGAACGGACGAAGGGTTCCCGCACAATTCCATCGCCGCCACCATGGCCTGGCGGGCCTCGGGGCGCAGCGGTGTTGTTGCGTTATGATCCAGATAAACACGATTCATGGATACATCTTTTCCTGGTCGCAAAGCGGGGAAGAAACCCAAAAGGCAAACAGCATTAGATTACTCATCAACGATGGAAAACAGACTGGGAACTGCCGGGCACGGGGCCAAGTCGTTCTTGATCACGTCAGACAGGCGCGTTTGGTGCAAAAAAACGTAGACATGCGCACTGAGACCTTCCCATAGACGGTTGGTCAAAGACTGCGCCCGGCTGCCCGAGGATGCCCCGGATGCCCCGGCACCTTTTTGCAGCGCGTCCACGGTTTCATCCACCGCCGCCAGAACTTCGACCACCCGAATCTCGGAAGCAGGCCGCGCCAGACGATACCCGCCGCCCGGTCCACGTACGGACGAAACCAGTTCGGCCCGGCGCAATTTGACGAAAAGCTGTTCAAGATAAGGAAGCGAGACATCCTGACGTTCGGAAATTTCGCTAAGCGTCACCAAGCGGTCCGAGGGCTGTAGAGCAATATCAGCCAGTGCAACCATCGCGTAACGACCCTTTGTCGAAAGCTTCATTGTCTTTCCCTCATGGCAGGTTATAAGCGAAAACATTGACGCCGCCGCCGCCAGTGCGTATCTCCGACAGGCAGCGCCTAGCGCAAAGCATCATAATTAGAACCGTTCTAAAGTGCCTTACGATTACCGTCAAGTATATCATGGCATCAGGAAGAAAAAGACAGGACCAAAGCACACATGCCCGAGGTGATTTTTCCCGGACCCGAAGGCCGCCTGGAAGGCCGCTACCACCCGCAAAAGGAAAAAGACGCACCGATTGCCATCGTGCTGCACCCGCATCCACAATTCGGCGGGACCATGAACAACAAGGTGGTCTACAATCTGCACTATGCGTTTTACAACATGGGCTTCACCGTGTTGCGCTTTAACTTCCGCGGCGTGGGCCGCAGCCAGGGCGAATACGATCAGGGCATCGGTGAGCTGAGCGATGCCGCGTCAGCGCTGGATTATCTGCAATCGATGAACAACAACTCCAAGCACTGCTGGGTTGCCGGCTTCTCGTTCGGTGCCTGGATCGGAATGCAGCTGCTGATGCGCCGCCCCGAAATTACGGGCTTTATCAGCGTGTCGCCACCAGCCAACATGTATGACTTCTCATTCCTGGCCCCCTGCCCTTCGTCCGGCCTGATCATCAACGGCTCGTCGGACCGTGTGGCCCCGCCCGCCGACACCACGTCGCTGGTCAACAAACTGCACGAACAAAAAGGCATCACCATCACCCATAACGAGGTTGAGGGTGCTGATCACTTCTTCCAGGACCGTCACATGGACACGCTGATCACCGATGTCAGTGACTATGTGAAGCGTCGCCTGACCGAGAACACGCGCTAATGTCGAATACCATCACAACGCTTGCGGCCAAACTGGCCGAGGACACAATGAAGGTGATGGACGAAACCGGCAATGATCGTTTCTTTGTCGAGGTGGGAGAGCTTTTGGGCGCCTCCTCCCAGACCTTGGAAGAAGCCTTTTTGACCGAAATGCGTGTACGCATCGCTGAACGCAAAGCGCGCAAGTTTGTCATCGACGCACTGACCAAACATCGATCCCAGGTGAAAGCGATTGAAAAGAAATGACTGAAAGACTGTCCGCGCAACTTGAATTCCTGAAACGCGCGGACAGGCTGAAGTCGGTCGATCGCGCCAATGCGCTCCTGGATCGGTCCCGCCCTGAAAACTCTGCAGAACACAGCTGGCACCTGGCCTTATGGGCATTGACGATGGAGCCGTTGGCGGGTGACGACGTTAACATTAACCGCGTCATACGCATGCTGCTGTTGCACGATCTGGTCGAGATCATCGTCGGCGATCACCCCATTCACCTGGAAACCGATTGGAACGCCGTGGAACGCGCCGAGCGCGCGGCGGCGGACGAGTTGTTTAGTCTCTTGCCGGACGATCAGACGTCTGCGTTTCAAGCCCTGTGGGAAGAGTTCGAGGCCGATACGACGCCGGACGCGAAATTCGCCAAGTATCTGGACCGATGCCAACCGCTGTTTCAAGTCTTGTGTTCGCCAACCCCCAACCCGGATCATGTTGAAGTAGCGCGGGAAAACCTCTGCAGTGGTCGCGCCGCGTATTTGGCACGGGAATTCCCCCAAGCACACGCTCTGGCCAGCGCCATGCTGCACGCGCAGTCAACGCCCGAAACTGCGTTTTCTGAACGGCTGGCTTTTCTGACTGAAGCAGACCGCCTGAAGTCCGTTTACCGCGCCTCGCGCCTGTTGTCTGATGATCGGTTTGAAAACTCGGCCGAACATTCCTGGCACATCATGCTGTTTGCTTGGGTTTTGGCGGAATACGCGCAGCCCGGTGTATCGCTGGACCAAGTCCTGAAAATGCTTCTGCTGCATGACATCGTCGAAATTGATGCCGGAGATCACCCCATCCACGGTCAAGTCGACCACGCCGCACAAGAAGCCGAGGAAAAGGCAGCAGCCGACAGGTTGTTCGGGTTGTTGCCCGAGGCACCGCAGCACGCCTTCCGAATGCTTTGGGAGGAGTTCGAAGCCGCCGAGTCACCAGACGCGCGATTTGCCAAGGCGATCGATCGGTTTCAAACCCCAGTCGGGAACCTTGAAACAGGTGGCGGATCCTGGGTCGATTACAACGTGACGTTTGCCCAGATCGAACGCCGTGTTGGAACGCCGATCAATCGCGGCGCACCGGCGCTGTGGTCATGGTTGCGACCGCAACTGAGTACGTATTTTTCAGAAAACACTGTAGGTTGAGCCAATAGAAAAAGGGGCGCAAAGGCCCCTTTTCCAATCGTTCCGGCAGGCACTTAAACCTGAAAACTTTCAAACCGCTCAACACCACTGGCTGCGTTTATGTCGACGGACCCCCCGCCCGCAAGCCACCCAAGCGCCACTATGAATGCCGAAGCAACGATCACGGATATCGCAAATTTCGTCATTGAAAACTCATAAAAGAAAACTAAAAACCACCCATTTCATATCAGAATTTTTCTCTTTGAAACAGTATGGTTATCCTGACCTCTTCGGTGGGCAACGCCGGTGCTTCCGGCACCGAACTTTTCCCGATATCCGTTCAAATTCCCCTTGTCGGGAATCGGGAATTTGTGGTCAACCTCCCCAACTGCAACTGAATCGAGACCTGCCGTGCCCAAAGCCTATCTCATCCTATTGCTGGCGGTTTTCGCCGAAACAATTGGCACAACGGCGCTGCAGGCCAGCCAGCAGTTCAGCCGGTTTTGGCCCTCTGTTTTGGTTGTCGTGGGTTACGGAGTTGCTTTTTACTTACTGGGCCTCACCCTGAAATTTATGCCGGTCGGCATCGTCTATGCCATTTGGTCAGGCTTGGGGATCGTTCTGATCGCCATAATAGGCTTCATTGTTTTTGGTCAGCGCCTGGACTGGCCTGCGGTGCTCGGTTTGGCGATGATATTGGTCGGAATCCTGATCATTCACCTGTTTTCCAGCACAGCGGGCCACTGACGACCGGTTAGGGCTGGCCTATTCAGTCAATCCGCGTTATGCGCGCGGCAACTTCCCGTTCAAAGGCTGACCTCTCATGGACCTGCGCAATATCGCAATCATCGCTCACGTGGACCACGGTAAAACGACCCTGGTGGATGAGCTGCTCAAACAATCCGGTGCGTTCCGGGAAAACCAGGCGGTGGCCGAACGCGCCATGGATAGCAATGATCTGGAGCGCGAACGCGGCATCACCATCCTTGCCAAAGCGACCTCGGTCGAATGGAAAGGCACCCGGGTCAACATCGTTGACACCCCCGGCCACGCCGATTTCGGTGGCGAGGTTGAGCGGATCCTCAGCATGGTCGACGGTGTTGTCCTGTTGGTGGACGCCGCCGAAGGCCCGATGCCGCAGACCAAATTCGTGACGTCCAAGGCGTTGGCGCTGGGCCTGCGTCCCATCGTAGTGCTGAACAAGGTCGACAAACCCGACGCTGAACCCGACCGTGCACTTGATGAATGCTTTGACTTGTTCGCCAACCTCGGCGCTGACGACGATCAGCTGGATTTTCCTGCCATGTATGCCTCAGGCCGTTCCGGCTGGGCAGATATGGAGCTGGACGGGCCGCGCAAGGACCTGACCGCCTTGTTCGATCTGATCGTCGATCACGTCCCTGCCCCAAAACAGGTCGAAAACAAAGAAGAACCCTTCCGCATGCTGGCCACGACGCTGGGCAGCGATCCGTTCATCGGTCGCATCCTGACCGGTCGTGTGGAAAGCGGCACTTTGAAAGCGGGCGACAACCTCAAGGCGCTGAGCCGCGATGGCACGCTGATCGAAAACTTCCGCGCTTCGAAAATCCTCGCGTTCCGCGGACTGGCCCAACAGCCCATCGACGTGGCCGAAGCCGGTGACATCGTCACCATTGCAGGCATGAGCAAGGCAACTGTGGCCGACTCGTTGGTTTCGCCGCAGGTTGACGAAGCCCTGCCCGCACAACCCATCGACCCGCCAACCATCACTGTGACCTTCGGCATCAACGACTCGCCGCTGGCCGGTCGGGACGGCAAGAAAGTTCAGTCGCGTGTTATCCGCGACCGCCTGATGAAAGAGGCCGAGTCGAACGTTGCCATCCGCATCAGCGACACACCTGGCGGCGATGCCTTTGAGGTTGCTGGCCGTGGCGAATTGCAGATGGGCGTTCTGATCGAGAACATGCGCCGTGAAGGGTTCGAGCTCAGCATCTCACGTCCGCAGGTTCTGTTCCGCGAGGAAGACGGCCAGCGCATGGAGCCCATCGAAGAGGTCACTATTGACGTCGACGATGAATATTCAGGCTCGGTGATCGAAAAGATCACTGGCGCGCGTAAAGGCGAACTGGCCGAAATGCGTCCGGCCGGCGCTGGCAAGACCCGTATCATCGCGCATGTACCGTCGCGCGGGTTGATCGGATATCACGGCGAGTTCCTGACCGACACGCGCGGCACCGGTGTTCTGAACCGTGTGTTCCACGGCTGGGCGGCCCACAAAGGCCCGATCCCGGGTCGTCGTGCGGGGGTTTTGATCTCGATGGAAAACGGACAGGCCGTGGCTTATGCGTTGTGGAACCTGGAAGAGCGCGGCCGGATGTTTGTTGCCCCGCAAACCGACGTGTATCAGGGCATGGTCATCGGCGAGCACTCACGCGATAACGACCTTGAGGTGAACCCGCTCAAAGGCAAGAAACTGACCAACGTACGCGCCAGCGGTTCCGATGACGCCGTCCGCCTGACACCTCATATCCAGTATTCTCTGGAAGAGGCGATTGCCTATATCGATGATGACGAACTGGTTGAGGTCACTCCAAACGCCATTCGGTTGCGCAAGCGTTACCTTGACCCGCACGAACGGAAACGGATGGCAAGATCGGCCTGATCCGACCCAGAGCATTGTTTCTTTGCGGGCTACAATGCCTCAATTGTGACATTTTTGCTTCCTAGATGGCTAAATCTACCAAAAAAAAGTCCGTCCCTGCGACGGGCTTTTTTGTTGTTTTTCATATAGTTTCACCAATAGGTTGCATACTTCCCCGCTTTTTTTGCAGACACCCGTCAGAAAAATGAGGCAAGATACAGCTGTATTTTTGTCAAATCTGTGGCACAATTACTTAATTCAAAGGTGTTGGTAATGAGTTTAAAGGAGTAGCGCTATGCGCGTAAGGTCCCGTTTATATTCGTTTGTATATTTATCCGCGGCATTCCCATTGATGGCAACAAGCACGGCTTATGCGGCTGAGGTTTGTAATGTCAAAACAGCCCGGCAATCTGTATCCACCGAAACGCTTTGTAGTTGCAAGGTCGTCGACAAGCGGATGCTGCGTTACATTCAGCGTCGTGCCGACTTTGAGGACATCTTAGCCCGCACGTCCCAGACGTGCCCCCTGTTCGCGGCCATTTTGACCGACATCCCAACGGCGACAGTTCGAACCGATCGAAATGATGACAATGACAACAACTCGGTGAGCCGCAGCGGCGCATCCGCAGGTAACACCGGTGGCAGTGGCGGCTCGGGCGGTTCAGGTTCGTCGACAAATGGTGGCGAAGGCGACAATGGCGGCGACGGCCGCAGTGGCGGCGGCGGTGGTTCCGACGATGGCGGCGGCGGCGGTGGTTCCGACGATGGCGGCGGCGGCAGCAACGGCGGCGGCAGCAATGGCAGCGGCGGCAGCAATGGCGGCGCGGACTCCGGTAGCGGTAGCGGCGGCGGCGGCAGCAACGGTGGCGGTAACTCCGGCAGCGGTGACGGCAACGGCGGCAGCAACGGCGGCGGAAACTCCAGCAGCGGTGACGGCAACGGCGGCAGCAATGGTGGTGGAAACTCCGACAGCGGCGACGGCAACGGCGGCAGCAATGGCGGTGGAAACTCCAATGATGGCGACGGCAATGGTGGCAGCAATGGCGACGGCAATGACGGCGGTGGCAGTGATGGCAGCGGCGGCGGTGACGGCGGCGGCGGCAACGATGGCAGCGGCGGTGGTGACAGCGGCGGTGGCAGCGATGGCAGCGGCGGCGGTGCCGGTGGCGGCGGCGCCGATGGCAGCGGCGGTACCCTCTGACGCGACCAAATGCAAAGCAGCCTGAATACTTAGGCTATGCCATGAAAAATGCCGAATACGTCTCGACGTTCGGTCTGAAAAACAAAGGGGCGACTATCGTGTCGCCCCTTTTGCGATGCATAATCTGATAGATGAGTTGAAAGCCTTAGCTTCTTCCGTAAACACCGACCCAATTGCTTGGCTTAGTCGGATCCTGCATCCGAAGGAACAAATACCGCGTGGCCGACCATGGTTTTATCCGATTGGTCAAATTGTCCAGCACCAGATCCCCCCGAGCGGAGCGATAGACAAGAACTGCATGTGCGTTCCGGCGCGTATCCAACACCGTCGCGATCAGCAATTTGTTAGGATCAACACCTGCCCTGATCAGATCTCTTTTCTTCAAAAGAGCAAAATCTTCGCAATCCCCGCCGCGCGTTGTCGGCAAAGCCCACCGCTCGGTGGTACGGTATTGCGTCTGATCCGTAACCGCGCGCGTCGTTGCGTTGACCTGACGGTTGATCCGCTCAATGATCTGCATTTCCTGCTGTGACGTCATGCGCACCGACGCCTTACTGGCACATGCCCAAGCATACTGACGGCACAATTGCTGCGCGCCCGAAGGCGGAGGGGACGCCGCGAGGGTTCGGATGAAGCTGCCCTCGCTCGCATCCACTTGGGACCCGGCAAGCGTCGCCCCGCATACCAATACGGCAATCCCCACTGCCCGACCTGAATATGTTTTTAACCGCCCGAGAGCAGCTTGGAGTCCGATATCTTCCGATTTCATGCCTGTACCTCGATCCCTGTTCACTCGACGATTGTCGACAAACGGGACCGCGTGCGATTAGAACCAACTAACGGTATACGGTAGCGCTTGTACAATCTGGGGCGAACGTGAAGGGGAAAAAAGGCGGAAATTCGTCACTCATTAAGACCATTTCGCGCTGGAATTGAGGGCAACGCGCCACAATCTAGGCGGGAAGATACCCGGCAACTCGTGTCAAAATAAAGTAAGATGCTGGAATCACATAGATTTCGTGTGCGTCCAAAATTGCCACAATACCGTTCACTTCACTTGTGAACAGTTCGGCTGAATTCCGCCCATGAATGTATCTGATCGGCGGAAAATCCACCGACCAGACCGGGCTCATTTTCAGTCGGTAACTTCTACAACCACCAGTTCACGCTCACTTGCGCCGCGCGCGTGGTCCAGGGCCTGCTGGTATTCCGGTGAATTATAGCACTCGACCGCGGCCTCGACGGACGGAAACTTGGCGACCACATTGCGCGGACGCTCCTTCCCTTCCAGTTGGACGTAACGTGCAGCGCGGGCAATAAACGCCCCGCCGTGCTTGGCAATCGCAGGCCCTGCGAGCTCCGCGTATTTCGCATATGCGTCCGCATCCGTCACGGTGACGTGGGCAATCCAGAGTGCAGCCATCTTATCCTCCCAAAACCTGTTCTGCGGCTTTGATCGCCGCATCTGCGTTCGACGCGTCCTTGCCACCGCCCTGTGCCATGTCGGGGCGTCCACCGCCGCCTTTACCGCCCAGTTCTGCGACAGCCGCACGAACTAGATCAACGGCCGAGACTTTGTCGATCAGATCGGCCGTCACACCGGCGGCCACAGCAGCCTTACCGCCCGCATCCGCGATCAGCAGAACGGCACCAGACCCCAGACGGCTTTTGTGCTCATCAATCAACGCCGGCAAGTCCTTGCCCGATACGCCGTTCAGCGCTTGCGCAAGGAAGGCGACCCCGTTCACATTACGCGCTTCGCTGCCACCCTGCCCGGCCCCTCCGGCCATGGCCAGATCGCGGCGCAGCTGCGCCACTTCGTTTTGCAGCGATTTGCGTTCGTCCAACAGCAAAGACAATCGTGTTGGAACCTCGGTAGGTTGCGCCTTAAGAAGTGATGCAGATTCGGCAAGTTTAGAATAGTAGTCTCGCAGCAATAACGTTGCAGATTCACCCGTAATCGCCTCAATTCGTCTTACCCCCGCAGAGGATGCCGCGTCCCCCAAGATGACAAACGACCCAATATCACCAGTCTGGCGAACATGCGTACCGCCACACAGCTCAATCGACCATGTCTCGCCATCCTGACCCTTGCCGGTCGGAGCTTTGCCCATGGACACAACCCGGACTTCGTCGCCGTATTTCTCGCCAAACAGCGCCTGTGCGCCCAATTCGCGCGCATCATCGGGGGTCATGATCCGCGTTTCGACAGTCGAGTTCTGACGGATGAAGTCATTCACATCGCGTTCGACCTTTTGAATCTCATCCCCGCTCAGCGCCTTGGAATGGCTAAAGTCAAAGCGCAACCGGTCGGCCGCGTTCAGCGAGCCGCGCTGTGCAACATGATCGCCCAGCGTTTCACGCAACGCCTCGTGCAGCAGATGCGTGGCCGAGTGGTTTGCGCGAATTGCCGTGCGCCGCGCGTGGTCGACCTCAAGCTCGACCGCGTCACCTTTGGACAAAGCGCCCTGATCAACGGTCACTTTGTGGGCATAGATTTTGCCATCGGCGAATTTTCTGGTGTCTTCGACCCGCGCCATGTCATCGCGTTCTTCAAGACGACGGATTTCGCCAGTATCACCGATCTGACCGCCAGCTTCGCCATAAAACGGCGTCTGGTTGACAATCACCCAACCGGATCCGCCCTTTTCAATTGTGTCGACCAATGCACCATCGACCACCAAAGCGGCAATCTGCCCTTCGGCCTTTTCCGTGTCATAGCCCAGAAAATCCGAAGCTCCGGCAGTATCCAGCACATCAAACCACACTGCCTGATCTGCAGCCTCACCCGAACCGGCCCATGCCGCACGGGCCTTGGCTTTTTGTTCGGCCATGGCCGCGTCGAATCCGTCCGTGTCCACGGAGCGACCCTTTTCGCGCAGGGCATCCTGCGTCAGGTCCAGTGGGAATCCATACGTGTCGTACAATTTGAATGCCGCATCACCCGGAAGCGCCGCGCCCTCGGGCAAGCCTGCAACTTCATCATCCAGGAGTTTCAGACCACGATCGAGGGTTTGCTTAAACCGCGTTTCCTCCAACAGCAGCGTCTCTTCGATCAACGGCTGCGCCTGTCCCAACTCGGTGTATTGCGTTCCCATCAGCTGCACCAGACTTGGCACCAGCTGATACATAACCGGATCTTTCGCCCCCAGAAGATGCGCATGACGCATAGCACGACGCATGATCCGGCGCAGCACATAGCCACGCCCGTCATTGGACGGCATCACGCCATCAGCGATCAGGAAGGATGTCGCGCGCAGGTGGTCCGCAATTACCCGGTGGTGCACATTCTGGTCGCCATAGGGGTCAACCCCGGTGGCATGAGCAGACGCTTCGATCAATGTCTTGAACAGGTCGGTGTCATAGTTGTCATGGCTGCCCTGCAGCAGCGCGCCAATCCGTTCCAGCCCCATGCCGGTGTCGATCGACTGCATGTCGAGTTCGACCATCGAGCCGTCCTCGAATTGCTCGTTCTGCATGAAAACGATGTTCCAGATTTCAATGAACCGGTCGCCGTCTTCGTCGGGCGATCCCGGAGGACCACCCCAGATGTGATCGCCATGGTCGTAGAAAATCTCGGTACACGGTCCACACGGACCAGTCGGACCCATCTGCCAGAAATTGTCGCTAGTGGCGATGCGGATAATCCGGTCTTCGGGAACGCCGACCTTTTTCCAGATCTCGAACGCCTCGTCATCCGTGTGATACACCGTTGCCAACAGGCGGTTCTTGTCGATGCCGAATTCCTTGGTGATCAACTCCCACGCAAACGGAATCGCCTCGTGTTTGAAGTAATTGCCGAAGGAAAAGTTGCCCAGCATTTCAAAGAAGGTGTGGTGCCGCGCGGTATAACCAACGTTATCGAGGTCATTGTGCTTACCGCCGGCGCGCACGCATTTCTGTGCCGTCGTGGCGCGCTGATAATCACGGGTTTCAACACCGGTAAACAGGTTCTTGAACTGCACCATGCCCGAGTTCACGAACATCAATGTCGGGTCATTGCGCGGAACCAGCGGGCTGGACGCGACAATTTCATGCCCCTGTTTGGCAAAATAATTCAGAAAGGTTGAGCGGATATCATTCAGCGTGGGCATATGGCTCTCTCGGCGCGCAATCTCAGTGTTCTGAAATGGTTTATCCCCGTCCCAATGGATAGTCCACAAAGATAAACCGGCCTTATATTTGAAGGGCTAGAAAACCCGTCAACAAGATCCGTACACACCAATAGTACAAGATCACCGTATGCAGAACGAGTTAAGGCGGCCACGCGGACCGCCTAGTTTCGAGTATTCTCAATTCTTGCAAAACCGGGGGATTTTTGCGGCCCCCAATTGGGCTGTTACGCCTCGAGGATGTCATCTTCCTCGGCAGAACCGGGTGGCATGTCGAACTCCAGGCCGTGCGCGGCCCGAATCTTGTCTTCGATATCCAGCGCAATGCGGCTGTTGTCGCGCAGGTATTGCTTGGCATTCTCACGCCCCTGCCCGATCCGTTCGTCGCCATAGCTGAACCACGAGCCCGATTTCTCGACCACTCCAGCCTTGACGCCGAGATCTAGCAACTCACCCATCTTGCTGATGCCTTCGCCATACATGATGTCGAATTCCACTTGTTTGAAGGGCGGCGCCACCTTGTTCTTGACCACCTTGACGCGCGTCTGGTTGCCGACAACCTCATCACGATCTTTGATCGCGCCGATGCGGCGAATATCCAAACGAACCGAGCTGTAGAATTTAAGCGCGTTACCACCAGTCGTGGTTTCGGGGCTGCCGAACATAACGCCGATTTTCATGCGGATCTGGTTGATAAAGATCACCATGCAATTCGAGCGGCTGATTGAGCCTGTCAGTTTACGCATCGCCTGGCTCATCAATCGGGCCTGCACGCCAACACTGCTGTCGCCCATGTCGCCTTCGAGTTCCGATTTCGGCGTCAAAGCCGCAACTGAGTCGACGACAACCATATTCACAGCGCCCGAACGCACCAGCGTATCGGTGATCTCAAGCGCCTGTTCACCTGTGTCAGGCTGCGAGATCAGAAGCTCATCCAGATCAACACCCAGTTTGCGGGCATATTGAGGATCCAGCGCGTGTTCGGCATCCACGAATGCACACACCCCGCCGCGTTTTTGCTGTTCCGCTATGCAATGCAGTGTCAGCGTGGTCTTACCCGAGCTTTCCGGGCCATAAATCTCGACGATCCTGCCCATCGGCAGACCACCGATTCCCAGCGCGATATCCAAACCCAGTGATCCGGTCGAGCTTGCGTCGATGTCTTGCTTGGAATCCTCACCAAGCTTCATGATCGAGCCCTTGCCGAACTGCCGTTCGATTTGCGCCAGCGCGCTATCAAGCGCCTTTTGCTTGTCTGCGTTTTTCTTGTCGCTCATTGTCAGAAGATCCGCCATTGTCCTGTCGCCTTCTCTTTTGTCACACCCATGATCGGGCGGCAATCACTGCTTTGTTCGCCTCTTGTTCCTTATGGGACCAAAAAGAGAACATTTCAACTAAAACTTACAATACTTACTGTTCGGCAATTGTGTTAAAGAGTCGTTTACGCCAATCTGCGACTACTAAATTAGGCGGCGAAGGGCGAATAAATGCTTGTTTTCTATAAGGAACGCCTTGCGTTTCTGGCAGTTCCAAAAACCGGCAGCACAGCCTATCACACTGCCCTTAGCGCGCGGGCCGACTTTGTCGTCACCGGCCCGCCCGAATTGAAACATGCGCCTGTTCGCCGTTATGACAGGTTTTTTCAAAACATTTTTCGCAAAATGTATGACTCCGAAATGGAAATCATGGCCGTCGTGCGCGAACCTATCGACTGGCTCGGCAGTTGGTACAAATACCGCAGCCGGGACGACCGCATTGGGCACCCGCATTCAACCCGCGACTTGAGCTTTGATGATTTTGTTCAGGGTTACATGCAAAACCCCCGCCCGGAATTCGCAGATGTCGGCAGTCAGAGCCAGTTTTTCCGCACCCGAAACAACGGTTTCGGTGCGACGCATGTTTTCAAGTACGAAAACCAGGATAAGATCCTGAGCTTTCTGCAGGACCGGTTGAACATGGAAATCACCCTGCAACTCGAGAATGTCTCACCAAAGCGCGACCTATTCTTGTCGCCGGAAACGGAAAAGAAGTTTCGCAAGCACCACGCTGAGGAGTTTTCCTGCCACGACGCGGCGCGTTAGTCAGTTCAGTTGGTTAAACACAGCCTCGGTCAACTGCGTCAAAGAGAATGGCTTGGGCAGAAAGGTGGAATTCGCAATCTCGGGGCCTGAATCGCCAAAGGCGCCTTCGGTATAGCCAGACATAAAGATCACCCGCACATTTGGTCGGGTCTCCATCGCTTTGCGCACCCAGGTTGGCCCATCCATGCCGGGCATGACTACGTCTGTCACGAAAGCATCCACATGCACCGACCCATCCTCCAGAAGGTGCAGTGCTTCTTCGGCGGACCCGGATTCGAGCACGGTGTAGCCCTTCAGTCGCAATGCACGCGTGGCAAAGGCCCGAACCGGGGCCTCATCCTCAACCAGCAGAACTACGCCTTCACCCTGCCGGGACGTTGGGTTTTCCGGAAAGCTGGCGATATCCTGATCGATTTTCTGCGGTGCGGTTGAAACCGGCAGATACACGGTAAATTCGGTTCCCTTGCCCTGAATGCTATCGACAAAGATGAACCCTCCGGTCTGTTTGACGATGCCGTAGACCGTCGACAATCCAAGACCGGTCCCCTCACCGGTGCGCTTGGTGGTATAGAATGGCTCGAAAACTTTTTGCAGCTTGTCCGCTGGGATACCGGTGCCACTGTCGATCACTTTAACGGTGACGTATTCGCCGGGTTGTACCGTTGCACGGTCCCGCCGGAGCGGTTCGGTCAGAGACACAACCTCGGTCTCGATACGTACCTCGCCACCTTCGGACATCGCGTCCCGTGCGTTCACAACCAGGTTCATAAAGACCTGTTCGAGCTGCCTTTTGTCTGCGCGTACAGGCTTCAGCACGGGATCATGGCTTAACGTCAGGCGAACCTTTTCGCCCACCAAGCGGTTCAAAAGATGGATCAGGTCGGAAATTGTGTCACGCAGGTCCAAAACCTCGGGCTGCAGGGTCTGCTTTCGCGAGAATGCGAGAAGTTGACTTACCAACGCCGCGGCCCGGTTTGCGTTCTGGTTGATCTGAACCAGGTCACCATAGTTCGGATCATTCTGATCATGCCGCAGCAGCAATAGATCGCAATGCCCAGAAATCGCAGTCAGAAGATTGTTAAAATCATGCGCCACGCCGCCCGCCAATTGCCCGACGGCCTGCATCTTTTGCCCCTGCACGAACTGAGCTTCCAGTGTCTTCAACTCGGTCGCATCATTCACGACAGCGATCAGACAAATCTGTCCCTTGCACGTCACTCGGTTCAGCGTGACCTGCACGAAAACCTCTTTATCCTGTCGTGACAGGCGCAGAAATTCCGATCGGGGAGTGGCATTCTCTTCGGTCGCGATGCGGGCCAACCAATCCAGAATGGGATAGCCCAGCCCGTGCATGATTTCGGCCACGTTCGACTCTCCCGGCTGGATCTCTCCGATCAGCTTAATCGCCATCCGGTTCGCATCCAGAATTTCCCCTTCGGGCGACAGACACATCACCGGCACTGGCAGCTCAGCGAACGGGGCATCGCCCCCGGATGGACCCGCAGATTTCATCGGCAACAAAAGCAGATCGCGCACAGTGCCCGAGCGGGACAGCTCGGACACGGTCACAGGCACCCGCCCGTCCGAAGTTTCAACCAGCGAGATTTCACCCGGTTGCGGGATGTCATTGGGAAATATCTTACCCATAACGTCGGGCCTGTGACCGATCATGGCCTCTGCCATTCCGTTCACACGCAGAATTGCCCCGTTGCGACCCTCTGTCAGCACTGGGACAGGGGCGTCATCCCATTGCCCGTCTTCATCCAGATGGAACCGCCAGCAGAATACATCCTGCCCCACGCTGAACACCGAGATCGGGATTGTCGAACCAACGGTCACGATATCTTCGCGGGCGCGTTCGTGGATTTCCGCGATAGATTGCAGGCGCAGCAGGATCGCTGCGGGATTAGCGAATCTGGATTTCAGGCAATGCTGTAATCGCGCACCCGGAAAAGCACTTATCTGCGCCCTTGCTCGTGTGTTCGCGCTCAGAATATCGCCATTTGCGTTGGCGATCACTGTCGGACACAAGTCCTGTTCAGTGAATACGGCCATCACTTCTGCCGAACTACGCGCCGTCCGGTCGGCCGTAAACCCCCGAAAAACAACCAGAAGACCTGCGGACAACAATGACACACCAGCAACAACAAGACCCGTATTCCAAGCGGTAGGCAAAACGTCTGTCACCGGTGTTAAACTCAGCAATGCGCCCAAAACAACGAGTGGCACAAGGCGCGAGAAGGCCGGTGTTTTTCGCGAGGTCGGCTCAGAAAAGATCTCTGCAATGTCGGACATTAACAACTCAGGTCAAAAGGCTTTGTCACACTCAGCCCGAATTTGGTTAACGCCCCCTTAAGGACAGCGGAAACTTCTACCTAAGGTTGCTATTCAATGACGCGCTATCGCGTCAAGTGCGACGTAAAGAACCCGTCTGCACCGTGTGTCACAAGCCACGACTTTCGCAGCGTTTCGGTCCAGTCGGGATTCAGTTTCAGAAATCCGTCGACAATATCGCCGTTTTCGTCATCCAACATGGAACAGGTTGCATAGGTCAAAATTCCACCCGGTCCAACCAGTTGAGCGGCGGAATTCAGGATGTCGGACTGAAGTACATTTAGCGCGTGCAACCCCTTTTCCGACAGTGACCATTTACCTGCCGGGGCACGCCGCCACGAGCCGCTGCCCGAGCATGGCGCATCCGTCAGGACAATATCGAACGGCGCCTGACGGGCCACATCTTCCGGCTGCAGGCAGGTAACACGCACACCGGCCCGTTTCGTCCGCGTCGGCAGATCGCGCATGCGCCCTACGTTCACATCATGCGCAAAGACCTCGACACCCGAATGGGCCGCCAGAGCCAAGGACTTGCCGCCACCGCCTGCGCAATAATCCAGAACACGCAGACCTGGCTGGAGATCGAGCGCTGCGACCACGGCTTGGCTGGCTGCGTCCTGCAATTCAACCAGACCTTCGGAATAAGCGCGGCTTTGGGCAATTTTCCGGGCCCCTTCAGTGACCTCTAGGGCGGTTTCACACGCCGGATGGTCCTGCGCGCTGATCCCATCAACGGTCAAAGCAGCAATCGCACCAGCACGATCGGTTTTGGCAAGATTAGCACGCAAATGAACAGGTGCACGGGTTTGCAATACCTGTGCCGCCGCCTCTGCCTGATCCCCGAGCGACGTTTGAAAGCGCGGCCAGAGCCATTCGGGGATGTCGCACCGCTCGGCATCCGAGCTGAACGCGCGCGGTGCATCGGCGGCGGTTAACGGCTCTGGCGTATATCGTTCGCCTGTAAACAGCGCCTCTGGATCACCGCCGGTTGACCGGATCGAACCGATCATCAACCCGCGCCCGGTTTCTGCCCCGCCCAAGGCCGAGAAGGACCGTTTGCAACGCAGCGCTTCGAAAACGTGATCGCGCACGGCGGCCCGGTCTTTCGAGCCCGCAAACCGGCTGCGGCGCGCCCATCCTGTCAAAGCCTTTTCAACCGGTGCCCCTGCGAGGATATCATCAAGGATTTCAATCGAAGCCTGAACACGCGCTGCTGGGGTCATAAGATATTTCCGATTTCTCTGCCAAACCCAAAAAACGCAAAACGGCGCCCGCGTTGGAGCGCCGTGCTGCAAACTCTGTTGCGTCACATTACCCGGTAGTTCGGGCTTTCACGCGTGATCTGAACGTCATGCACATGGCTTTCTTTCAGGCCAGCGCCGGTGATTTTGACGAAGTTACAGTTCTTGCGCATTTCTTCGACCGTTGCACAGCCGGTATAACCCATCGCCGCGCGCAGGCCGCCGACCAGCTGGTGAACTACTGCACTGGCCGATCCCTTGTAGGGCACCTGCCCTTCGATCCCTTCGGGAACCAGCTTGTCGCTGGCCGCGTCTTTCTGGAAATAGCGATCCGCCGACCCGCGTGCCATGGCGCCAAGGCTGCCCATACCACGATAGGATTTGAACGAACGGCCCTGGTACAGGATCACCTCACCCGGGCTTTCATCCGTTCCCGCGATCATCGAGCCAACCATTGCACAGGACGCGCCTGCGGCAATGGCCTTGGCGAAATCGCCTGAGAATTTGATGCCACCATCGGCGATGACCGGAACATCTCCGGCAGCCGTCGCGCAGTCCATGATCGCTGTCAATTGGGGTACGCCGACGCCTGCAACCATCCGGGTTGTGCAGATGGAGCCCGGCCCTATGCCAACCTTGATTGCATCCGCACCGGCATCGATAAGCGCCTTGGTGGCCTCGCTCGTCGCTACATTGCCCGCAATGATCTGGACCTCGTTTGAGAGTGTCTTGACCCGCCGCACCGCGTCCAGAACGCCCTGCGAATGCCCATGAGCAGTGTCGACCACGATGATATCAACGCCCGAATCCACCAACTGTTCGGACCGTTCGAAACCAGAATCACCAACAGAAGTCGCCGCAGCGACCCGCAGGCGTCCCAGCCGGTCCTTACAGGCGGTCGGGTTCAGCACGGCTTGCTCGGTATCTTTCAGGGTCAGCAGGCCTGTAAGCTTGCCCTCACCATCGACCACCAGCAGTTTTTCGATCCGGCGGGCTTTCATAAGGCTCTTGGCCTCTTCCAGATCTGCAGGTTCCTGCAGCATCGCCAAATTGTCCGATGTCATCATCACGTGAACCGGCGTCTCGTCCGAGGTCGCAAAGCGCATGTCGCGATTGGTCAGGATACCCACGACGCGCCCGCTTTCATCGACGACCGGAAAGCCGGTAAAGTTATAGCGCTGCACCAGCGCCTTCGCGTCCGCCAGCGTTTGGTTCACGCTCAGCGTGACCGGGTTGTACACGATGCCCGACTCAAATCGCTTCACGCGACGAATCTCTCGGGCTTGCTCTTCGACCGTCAGGTTCTTGTGAACAACACCGATGCCGCCTGCCTGCGCCATTGCGATGGCCATGCGCGCCTCGGTCACCGTGTCCATGGCCGAGCTGAGCAGCGGGATGTTCATCGTGATTTCACGCGTCACACGCGTGGCCGTATCCGCCGTCGCCGGCAGCACCGACGAGGACGCCGGAACCAATAAAACATCGTCAAAGGTAAGTGCCTCACGAATCTGCATCTGTTAACCCCATGCAAAAGCCCGTTTGGCGGTGACCCTATTACATGGATTTAACCTAAGGAAAAGCCCCTGACCTAAACTAGTTTCCCTTCGCTAGCCGATACCGCGGCAAAAAACGACGCAAGACGTTCAAAACGTGCCGCTGAATGGCCTTTCCCTTTGCGCACAAACCCATATCTTGCCGGGCATACGCGCGAATACAAAAGGCAGGCCAAAAAATGACCACCGACCCCCTTGTCGTCTTTACTCCGTCAGGCAAACGCGGGCATTTCCCCGTGGGCACCCCGGTTCTGACCGCTGCACGGCAGTTGGGTGTGGATCTGGATTCGGTCTGCGGCGGCCGTGGGATTTGTTCGAAATGTCAGATCACACCCAGCTATGGCGAGTTTCCTAAACACGGCGTAACCGTATCCGAGGACGCGCTGAGCGAATGGAACGCGGTCGAACAGCGTTACGATGACAAACGCGGCTTGAAATCGGGCCGTCGCCTGGGCTGTCAGGCGACAGTTCAGGGCGACATCGTGATCGATGTCCCACCCGAAAGCCAGGTCCACCGTCAGGTTGTTCGCAAGGCCGCCACCGCGCGGGCCATTACGATGGACCCGGCAACCCGGCTGTATTTCGTGGTGGTGGAAGAACCCGACATGCATTCGCCAACAGGCGATTTGGAACGGCTGGAACGCGCGTTGCGCGAGCAGTGGAACATTGTCGCCATCACCGCCGATCTTTCGCTGATGTCCAAGCTGCAGCCCGTCCTGCGTAAGGGCAAATGGGAGGTCACCGTTGCCCTCCACAAAGGCCACAAGGATGAAGTGGCGCGCGTGGTCGAAATCTGGCCCGGATTGCATGAACATGGGCTTTATGGTTTGGCCATCGACCTTGGCTCGACCACAATCGCAGCTCACCTGACCGATCTGGAGACCGGCGAGGTCAAAGCGTCCTCGGGCTTGATGAACCCGCAGATCCGCTTTGGCGAAGACCTCATGAGCCGCGTTTCATACTCGATGATGAACCCCGGCGGTGATCAGGAGATGACCAAAGCCGTACGAGAGGCGATCAACGATTTGACCACCTCAATTTCTGAGGAAGCCGGGATTAGTTCCGAGCTGATCGTGGAAACGGTTTTCGTCTGTAACCCTGTGATGCACCATCTGCTGCTGGGTCTGGACCCGGTTGAGTTGGGTCAGGCCCCCTTTGCCTTAGCAACCTCGGAAAGCATGTCCCTGCCTGCGCGTGAGATGGACCTGACAAATATGAACCCGCGCGCACAGGTCTACATCTTGCCGTGCATTGCGGGCCACGTCGGCGCCGACTGCGCCGCGGTGGCACTGTCGGAGGAACCGGGAAAATCCGAAGACCTTGTGCTTATCGTGGACGTGGGCACCAACGCTGAAATCCTGCTGGGCAATACCAGCCGCGTCTTGGCGTGTTCCTCACCCACCGGCCCGGCATTCGAAGGCGCGCAGATTAGTTCCGGCCAGCGTGCCGCGCCCGGGGCGATTGAGCGCATTGAAATCGACCCTGTCACCAAGGAACCGCGCTTTCGCGTGATCGGGTCCGAAAAATGGTCCGACGAGGAAGGCTTTGATCAAGAGATTGCCACAAGCGGCATTACCGGCATCTGTGGCTCGGGCATTATCGAAGCGGTCGCCGAAATGCGCATCGCCGGATTGCTGGACGAAAGCGGCCTGATCGGGTCTGCAGATCAGACCGGCACGCCCCGTTGTGTACCCGAAGGTCGCACCCACGCCTATCTGATCCACGACGCCAGCGCCGAGGGCGGTCCGCGCATCACGGTCACGCAGGGCGATATCCGCGCCATCCAACTGGCCAAATCCGCGCTCTATGCCGGTGCACGCCTGTTGATGGATGAAATGAACGTCGACACGGTGGATCGCGTTGTGCTGGCCGGGGCGTTCGGCGCGCATATTTCGACCAAGCACGCGATGGTTCTGGGTATGATCCCCGATGCGCCCTTGAACAAAGTCTCAAGTGCAGGCAACGCGGCTGGCACCGGTGCGCGGATTGCCTTGTGCAACATTGGTGCCCGGTCCGAGATTGAGCGTGTCGTGCGTGAGATCACCAAGGTCGAAACGGCCATTGAGCCGAAATTTCAGGACCATTTCGTTGCCGCCAATGCCATCCCGCACAAGACGGATCCGTTCCCGGAATTGTCGCAAGTGGTCACTCTGCCCTCGCCCTCCTTCAATGCCGGTGGTGGAGAAGAAGGCTCTGGTCGCAGACGGCGCAGGCGGTCATAGTCACCCCTGACATAAGGGAGGCGACATGCAGATCGCAAACGAGGAACAGGCGGAATATTGGGGGAAATCCCCGTCTGGAGCAAAATGGCTGACCTATGAGGACCAGCTGGATCAACTGATGGCCCCGGTCCTTGATCTGGTGCTAGAACGTGCCGGATTAAAACCCGGCATGCGTGTTCTGGATATCGGCTGTGGTACGGGTGCAAGCGCGATCGCCGCCGCACATTCCGTGGGGCCAGAAGGCCACGTTCTGGCTGCAGATGTCTCGCAGCCATTTCTGGACCGCGCATCGGCACGGGCATCCGATGCCGGATCGCAAAACATCACCTTCCAGTTCGCCGACGCCCAGACCTACGCCTTTGAAGCAGCGGACCGAGACACCATGATCTCGCGATTTGGGGTCATGTTTTTTGAGGATACGGTTGCCGCCTTTACCAACATGACCCGCGCGCTAAAGCCCGGCGGCACGATGACCTTTGCCGCCTGGGGGCCATTGCCCGGAAACCCATGGTTCAGAATGCCCCATATCGCGGCCTCGGAACGGCTGGGCACGCCGCCCAAGGTCGACCGGAATGCACCGGGCCCCTTGGCGTTTCATGATCGTGAGCGTGTTACCGGGTTGCTGGAAAAGGCAGGTCTAAGCAATATTCGCGCCGATTCTGTTAACCTTATGTTGGACTTTCAAGGCTCTTTGCTGGATTGCGCCGCCTTGTGTACCCGTGTTGGCCCCGCCGCCCGTGTTATTACCCATTTCGACGGTAAACCCGAAGACGTGACTGCGATCCAACACGCCGTCGCCGAAGCGTTTCACCCCTTTGCCAAAAATGGTGCGGTGCACATCCCGGCTGATATCAACCTATTTCAGGCGCGTCGCCCGGAGTAAATGACCACAGACGTAACCACGCCCAAAGCGCTGATTTCTAAGCTTTTCCGATGACAAACTGAGTTCTGGAGCGGGTAGCGGGAATCGAACCCGCGCGTTCAGCTTGGGAAGCTGACAGGCTACCATTACATCATACCCGCCGCGTTTTTCACCGATATCACCAGAGGCTTATCGACTTCAAGAACCCATCATCGGAAAAGCGGCATCGCCTTGTTCCGTCCTGACACACCCCAACCTTCGAACAGGACAACGCACCTGGCTCCGTGAAATAGAAAAATCTTCTGCCTCAACGCCAGTTGCGCTTGCAGATCGACCAGATCCTCGAAATTTTCTTTTTTCCCAAACGCTTGCTTAAGTCAGCGTCTGCCTGTGTTGGGCGATGATGTTGGCTCATCTTCGTACGTGACGACTATCGCGATATCGCCACTAATCTAGCGATCTTGTCAGGTTCCGGCGGCGATCAGCACCAATACGAAAAAAGGCCGGACACATGGTCCGGCCTTTTTTCTCTAGAAGTGATTGGATCATGCGCGACGACGACGCCCGCCACCACGACGGCCACCAACAGCGCCCGCTGCGCCGGCCTCTTCCGGGGATTTGTTGAACCGAATCCACTCGCCACCATGCGGGTCATTATTGGTCAGCAGATTGGCGGCACGGATGGCCTCCATTTCCTTACCGGCGCGCGGCTTGGTCGAGCCCAGACCGAATAGCTGACAGAAAGTTTCGTCGTCCATGTCCGCAGGCAGAATGATCCCCTTGGCTTCGACCTCGGCCTTTTTCTCGGCCAGCTTTTTGGGACCCACAGGCAGCGCCACCGGGTTCATGATTGCCGACGTCATGCCTGCGCCCATTGCCATCGGGAGGAACGCATTGTTGATCCCGTGGCGGTTTGGCAGACCAAAGGAAACGTTCGAAGCACCACAAGTCGTGTTTACGCCCAGTTCTTCGCGCAGGCGACGGACCAGCGCAAAAACCTGCTGACCCGCGGTTGCCATCGCGCCGATGGGCATCACCAGCGGGTCAACAACGATGTCATGCGCAGGGATACCGAAATCGGCGGCCCGCTCAACAATCTTCTTGGCCACTTCGAAGCGCACATCGGGATCTTCGGAAATACCGGTGTCATCGTTCGAGATCGCAACAACCGGCACGTTGTATTTTTTGACCAGCGGCAGAACCAGTTCCAGACGATCTTCTTCACCGGTGACCGAGTTCAGCAACGGGCGGCCCTCGGCAGCTTCAAGACCAGCTTCCAAAGCGCCGGGAACGGACGAGTCGACACATAGCGGTACGTCAACCAGACCCTGCACCAGCTCGACGATCTTGCGCATCAGTGGCGGTTCGGTCTCGTTCGGGTTGGGGTTCGAATTGTAGACAACGCCTGCGTTGATATCCAGAACGGTTGCGCCAGCGGCAACCTGCGCCAACGCGTCTTTCTCGACGGTCGAGAAATCGCCGGCTTCCAACTCGGCCGCCAGTTTCTTACGGCCCGTCGGATTGATCCGCTCACCGATCACGCAGAACGGTTCGTCAAAGCCCAGAACGGCAGTTTTTGTTTTTGATTCTACGACTGTACGCGTCATGTCCGTTCCTTAGGAGTTTGCAGGCTTTGCCGAAGCGCCGCCGTTATTGATGGCCCAGTTGGCGTTGGTCTTGATGCCGCCAAGCGGGAAGAAGTGTACATTGGTGATGTTGAAATCCGGGTTGGCCGCTTTGTGGTTGGCCAGCTCGGTGATCACATCGGTCGGCTCATAGGGCAGCAGCAGCTTGGACACATCCATCGCACGCTTTTGCAGGACCTTCAGCGACGGACCAACACCGCAGGCGATGGCAAACTTGATCAGTGTCTGCAGCTTGGCCGGACCAGCGATACCAATATGGATCGGAATATCGATACCAGCTTCTTTCAAACTGTCGGCCCATTCGATGATCGGTTTGGCTTCAAAGGCAAACTGTGTTGCCAGCGCCATTTCGGCATCCGTGGTCTCGCTGAATTTCTGCTTCCAGCGCAGCGCGTCGTCGACATTCTTCGTCGAGCCGTCGGGGTCGATATCCTTGTTGCCCTCAGGGTGACCCGCGACGTGCAGGCGCTTGAAGCCCGCCTTGTCAAACAAACCACTTTCCAGCAACTGCATCGAGCTGTCGTAATCGCCGTGCGGGTTGGTAACACCACCGGCCAGCAGCAATGCCTGATCAACGCCCGCCTCGCCCTGATACATGGAAATCCAGTTTTCCAGCGTGGCGGCGTCCTTGATGATCCGCGCAGGGAAGTGCGGCATCACCGGATAACCTTCGTCAGCGATCCGCTTGGCGGTCTTGACCATATCCTCGATCGGAGTGCCTTCGATATGGGCGATGTAAACGCGTGTGCCTTCGGGCAGCAACGCGCGGAAATCTTCGACCTTTTCGGCGGTGCGCGGCATCACCTCAATCGAATAGCCTTGCAAAAAGGCTTCGACGGTCGGGTTTACAGGGCCGTTTTCGACCGCATCACGTTTCTTGAAGTTCAGCAAAGCCATTGCGGCCTCCCATAGATGTCTCGGGCTCATGCCCAACCGTCATTGGCGATCAGGGCTTTGATGCGGTCCTGATCGTATTCCGTTTCCAAACGCGTGGCTTCGGCCTCGGCAATCTCGGACGGGTCGCCGTCGACTGCGAAGGGGGCCGCCTTGCGCCATTCGGCCAGATAGGCATCGCTGTCCTTGGCGTTCACCTTCATGGCCGCGCGGTCGATGGCTTGTTCGAACCGTTCCTCTAATTGCCGCTTTGCGCCACGACGGCCTTTGCCGACGATGACTTGGGCGGGAATATCGCGCCAGTAAACAATGGTGACGTCAGGCATTGCGTTTGATTCCTCCTAACCAGATGGACCGGTTCTAAACGTCTATGTGGGGGCAAGTCGGTCGATTTTCGACACACGGCGCATTTCCAGCGACGTTTTTGCCCGCGATGGGATACCGGGGTTGTAACGAAGACTGAACCAAACGCGCATATCAAAATTCTCATCACTTTAATGAGCGTCTTGCACGACGCACACGCCCGACCTATGGTCGGGGTAACTCGAAAATCGGAGGGCGTTTAATATGGCGCCCAAGCGTCCCAAAGGTGCGGGCGCGTTCCCGAAGGCGGTCGAAAGCCCCGCGCCGGCAAGACCCGATCCAGATGCGTTGTATGCGGCGCTGGATTTGGGAACCAATAGTTGCCGCATGTTGATAGCCCAGCCTAAGGGCAGCGGCTTCCATGTGGTCGACAGCTTTTCCAAATCCGTGCAGTTGGGCGCGGGTTTGGAACGGACCGGACGTTTGTCTCGGTCTTCGATGGCGCGCACCATTCAGGCACTGCGCATCTGTCAGCAAAAGCTGAAACGCAACAAGGTCAGGCGCATGCGTCTGGTCGCGACCGAGGCGTGCAGGCGTGCCAAAAACTCACGCGAATTTATCCGGCAGGTAAAACGCGAAACCGGACTGACGCTTGAGATCATCCAGCCCGAGGAAGAGGCGCGCTTGGCCGTGATCTCCTGCGCGCCGTTGGTGTCCACCAAGACCGATCAATTGCTGGTCGTGGATATTGGTGGCGGATCAACCGAACTGGTGTGGATCGACATCTCATCCGTACCGCGCCGGGACCGTCCGGCCGCGATCATGCGGCTGCACCATGGGTTTCACACGACTGACAGCCCCTTCCCTGCGGCAAAAGTCGTCGACTGGATCAGCGTACCCCTGGGTGTTGCAACCCTGCGCGATCAGTTCAACGACGTCGAAGATGACTCCGCCCGCTTTGCCCTGATGAGCTGGTTTTTCGAAGAAAACCTCGCCGATTTCGCACCTTACAAGGACGAGCAAGCCCGCCTTGGGTTCCAGATCGTCGGCACCAGCGGCACGGTAACAACCGTTGCAGCCTCACACCTTGGGCTTAAACGCTATGACCGGACCAAGGTCGATGGTTTGCGCATGACCAGCGATCAGATTGACAAAGTCATACGAGGGTATCTAGAACTCGGCCCTCAGGGTCGGCGCCGGGATCCGCGTATCGGCGATGACCGGCAGGCCCTGATCATGTCCGGCTCGGCCATTTTGCAGGCGCTGTTAAGATGCTGGCCCACCGACCGCCTTTCCGTGGCGGACCGGGGGCTGCGCGAAGGCCTGCTCTATGCGCAAATGAGCGCGGACGGCGTACTGGAAGACGGACCGTTCTGATGGCGAAGACACCAAGTGGCAAAAACAACTCGGGGCGCGGGCAGCGTGACCTGAAGGTCAAGGTAAAGACTGCACGCGGGCGTAAGCTCAGCTCGACCCGTTGGCTCGAGCGGCAGCTGAACGACCCCTATGTGAAACGTGCGCAGGTCGAAGGGTACCGTGGGCGCGCAGCGTTTAAGATATTGGAGCTGGACGAAAAGTACCGGTTCCTCGTGCCGGGTGCACGTGTCGTCGACCTGGGCTGTGCGCCGGGTGGATGGTTGCAAGTCGCGGTCAAACGAGTGAATGCGCTGGGCGAACGTTCCGGCAAACGGATAGGCACAGTTCTGGGTGTCGACCTGCAAGAGGTCGAACCGGTCGCAGGTGCCGAGGCACATGTGCTGGACTTCATGGAAGACGATGCCGACGACAAGGTCAAAGAGTGGCTGGGCGGCAAGGCTGACGTGGTGATGTCCGACATGGCCGCGTCGTCATCTGGGCACAAGCAAACCGACCACATGCGCATCATGGCTCTGTGCGAAACGGCGGCCTATTTCGCCTTTGACGTACTGGAAGAAGGCGGCACGTTTGTTGCCAAGGTTCTGGCCGGTGGCGCCGAAGGCGATCTGCAAAAGCTGCTGAAGCAGAAATTCGACAAAGTTGCGAATGTGAAACCACCCGCGTCGCGTTCGGACAGTTCCGAGAAGTTCGTTGTCGCAACCGGGTTCCGGGGCTAGATCAGTCGTCCAGCGAAATCCGATCCTCTGTCAGCACCTGTTCGCGCAGTGAAGCGGCGGCAATACCTTGTATCAACAACGCTTGGCCGTGATTGATGTATTCCGGTGGTCGGGCCCGCAATTCCTCGATCCGTTGCGACAAAGCCAGTGGCTTTTTGAGCTTGGACGTGTGGACCGGTTTGAGAAACATGTGTCACCTATAAGCTGGGGCAATTCTTGCCTCAGCTTGATCGGTAACTATGAAATTTGCCGGGAAAATGACGGAAACCGGGCCAAGCCGTGCCGTTTCAGCGGCCCAGTTGTTCCTTCAACTGCAATAGGTTCGGGTCCTCTGGGATGATCTCTAATCCCTGGGCCAGAACATCGCGTGCGGCCTGAGGTCCACGATTGATCTGCGCCAGTTGCACCAGCATTGGCCAGGCTTCGGCGCGTTGCGGGTCAAGGGTAACCACCTCTTGAAACGCCCGCTCAGCCGCTAGCGCGTTGCGGAACGTCAGGGCCATCCCGCCAAGCACGAGATGCGTTTCAGGAAAATCCAGACGGTTGGAAATCGCCGACTGCCACTCGGACATGCCCCGCCCCGACAATTGCTGCTGTTCCGCAGTCAGGGCCTGCGGCGGAATGTTCAGAAACTCCTTTGCTGCCGAAATGCGGACATTCCGTAACGGGTCGGACAGCAGCGGCTCAAGCCGTTGAACTTGATCGGGCAAACTGGCCTGACGCTGCAGCGGAGCCGCATTTGCCCGAACCAAAGCGTCTTCGTCCACCAACAGCTCTGCAGTTCTGGCCGCCACATCTGCGGACCCAAAAGATTGCAGCAGATAGGCAGCCGTGGCGCGCACGATGCCGGGTTGATTAGGGTCGGTTGCGATGTCCAGTAGCTCGTCTGGCCCATCCGCACGACCAAGCGTTGCTGCCTGAAAGGCCGGTCCAAAATGCGGCTCTCGATGCGCGCTGTCCGGAAACCAGCCTTCGATCTGCTGGGCGGCCCATGTCTGATCCTGATCCGAATGGCAATCCGTACAGGCATCCTGCCCCAGCCCCAAATCGGGACGCGGCACCCGAAAACTGTGATCGCGCCTGCCGTCGACACCCATATAGACACGCTCGATCATGTGGCAGGACTTGCACTGTGCACCCTCGCTATTCTCTGGGTGATTGTGATGTTCCGGCGCGTCGTACTCTTTGGCAGCCAGAGTTGGAAACCTGGGATTCGCGGCAGGCGAGTGACACTGCGTACACACCCCGTTTCCATCTGCCCTCAGACTCGCGTTATGCGGCTCGTGACAATCCATGCAACCCACGCCGCGGTCATACATCTTGGATTGCAGGAACGAGCCGTACACATAGACTTCATCCAAAATCTGACCGTCCGGGTGGTACAATCCCGGACGCAGGACCGCCAGATTGTAGGCGTCATGATAGGGCGTTCCGGGCAGCGGGTTGCCATCTCCATGCGCCTCACGACGGGAATGACACCCGGCGCATTGCTGAATCTCGGCCTCGGTCTGGCCTTTACCCCAATCCATCAAGAACCCGGTTTCGCCCAGTCCCTGCGACAGGCTTTGCCCCCCAACCCAATCGATATGCGCAGAACCCGGGCCATGGCAGCTTTCGCACCCGACCCCGTTCTCGGCCTGTACCGAGTCGTATGTTCTGGTTTCAGCGTTGTACTGTTTCTCAAAACCAGTCGCGTGACATTCCGCACATCGCGCATTCCAGTTCTTGTAGGGTCCGGTCCAGTGCAACCCGTCATCTGGGGGTAAATCCTGATCGGGATAGAGGTGAAACCACTGCTTGTTCTCGGTATCCCAAGCAACATCGAAACTCTGCAACCGGCCGGGTTCTGTTTCGAATAAGTATTGCTGCAACGGCTCAATGCCCACGACGGAATGTACGCCGTATTCGGTGCTCATCCCGTCTTTTTCGCTGACTTTTGCGCTCAGCGCGCCTTCGGTGTCGGTGAATTCGACTGACATCCCGTCATGGTCGAACCGCGTTCCGTCAAAATCGGCAACTACAGCCCCGTCTTTAACCTCAGTCCAGGCCAGCGCGTGGTGGGAATTGGACCACGCCGCCGCCTCGTCCTTGTGGCAATCGGCACATTGATCCGACCCGACATAGGCCGGAGACTGGCTAAAGGCGGCCACAGGCACAAACAGCCCGACACACAACGTCAGAAATTTCACTGAGAACCCCGATCCTGATTGTCTTCCAGATCCATCAAAGCGCCGTTGTATTCGGCACCAAGGATCAGAATTGCCGCGCACAGGTACAAAAAGATCAGCGCCGCCATGACGCCAGCCAAACCCGCATACGTGGCGCTGTAGCTGGCAAATTGCGCGATGTAGATCGAGAACCCCCACCCGCCGGCCGCCCACAAGGCCAACGTCAGAACAACGCCAGGCAGGATTTGCATCAGCTTGTGCCGCCGCGTTGGCAGGATCAGATGCGCCAACAGGACTGTGCCTGCCGGAACCGCAACCGTGAAGGTCCAGCGCAGCCTGTCTACCGACAACCAGTCCGACACGTTCACATCAGTCTTCTCGCTTACTAGTTGGGTGTAGGCGGGCAAAACAACTTCGACCGCGGCAATGGCCAGAATGGCAACACCACCAACTATAACCAGCCCCAGGCACAGCAACCGGGTTTTCCAGAACGGCCAAACGTCGCTATCGTGATAAGCTTGGTTCATGGCCGCCCGCACAGCCATCACACCGTTCGAGGCGAAGAAGATCGCCAGTAGACCACCCAGCGTTATGACGCCCGAGCCGGATTCCTGCAGGACGGCCCGCAATTCAGCCACGATTGGCCCCGCGACATCTTTGGGCCACGCTCCAAACACAAGCTCAATCAGTTCGTCGGTGACATAACCCTGAGACAATGACCCCGCCAAAGCCACTGTGAACAACACAAATGGAAACAAGGCCAGCATCAGGGACATAGCGACGTGGCTGCTCATCACGAACCCGTTTTTGTTGTTGAACCGCACTACGGCCAGCCACAGCGCCTGAACTGGCCGGCCAATTGAGGGAATCACACGTGCATTCATGCGCTCAGCCTAACCCGCCTCGGCTTTGCTCTGAAATGGCAAATCCCTTCAGAACGTAAATTATCTCGCCCAAATGTTTGGGCACATTGCAGAATCTCGCCCAGCGGTGCAGGATCATCTACCAGAGCGACCACCAATCGTTGTAACGTGCTACGCGGCATCACAGGCGGGCTAAGCGATGACTTTGGAACCTGATCAGAACACGGGCGGTCCGCGGCTGAAGCTGTCGGTTGTTCGGGATGCGACAATTGTCGCCACACTGATTGTATTGGGACTTTACGCGGGTTCAGCATTCCTGATCCCGCTGACCATGGCTTTGTTGATCAACGTTTTGATTATCGCGCTGAGCGACCGGGTAATCTCGATGGCCCGGGTGCCCGTCTGGCTGGCCAACATCGCCGCAGTCACAGTTGTTTTGGCTGGTTTGTTCGTGATCATGTACATCCTCGGCAGCCAGGCGACGCAGTTCGCCCGATCCATCAGCACGTATGAAACCCAGTTCGACGGTGCCGTGAACCGGGTCACGGGGCTGGTTGGCAATGACGTCACCACGTTTATCCGTGACAATCTGGTCAGTATCGACATGTCCTATGTCGCGCGCGTGTTGCTCAGCAGTGCAACATCGCTGCTGAACCAATTTTTCCTGATCAGCCTGTACGTGGCCTTTCTGATGGCCGAGCGTCTGGCGTTTCGCAAAAAGATACAACTGGCTGCGGGCAATCCCGAAACCGGGGCCGAATTCACCACAATTCTGGATGCGATCACCGACAGCCTGCAACGTTATGTCGGGGTAAAAACCTTCATCAGCCTAGTCACGGCAGGCATCAGTTACTCGGTTTTCAAGGCGCTTGGGCTTGAATATGCCGAAACATGGGCCGTGCTGACCTTTGCGCTGAACTTCATCCCGTCTATCGGTTCGATCATCGCCGTAATCTTTCCGGCCATGATTGCCCTCGTTCAATATGAAACGATCGGGCCTTTCCTGATCATCGTGTTTGGCTGCGGCACCATCCAGTTTCTGATCGGCAATTTTGTTGACCCCGCCTTGCTGGGCCGGTCGCTGAACATGTCTACGTTTCTGGTGATCCTCGCGCTAACGTTCTGGACAACCGTTTGGGGGCTGATCGGTGCATTCCTGAGTGTTCCTTTGACTGTCTGCATTCTGATCATCTTCAGCCACATTCCTGCCCTTAGGCCAGTGGCTATTCTGATGTCTCTTGATGGCCGCCTTGGTGATGACAACGCACCCGCACGGACCCAATAATCTGTGCAAAACCCGATCTTCATAGGGTCCGAGATCTATCGCCATTCGACCTATGGTTCAAAACACCCGCTGGCTATCCCGCGCGTCTCCACCGTCATGGACCTGTGCCGCGCGCTGGGCTGGATCAATTCGGAAAATTACAGGGTCAGCCCCCGCGCAAAACCCGGCGCGCTGCACCGCTTTCACACGCCGGACTACATAGATGCGCTGCAGGCCGCGGAAAGAGCTCAAAGCGTCTCGGATGATGTACGCTCGACCTATGCTCTGGGCACGCTGTCCAACCCGGTATTCCCAGAGATGTACAGACGCCCCGCCACTGCGGCCGGAGGATCAATGTTGGGCGCTGAACTGATCCGCGATGGCGGCATCGTTTACAACCCTGCGGGCGGAACACATCACGGCCTGCCCGACCGTGCCAATGGGTTTTGTTATCTGAACGACCCGGTTTTGGCGATCCTGACACTGTTGCGAATGGGCCTGGACCGGATTGTCTACGTCGATATCGACGCCCATCACTGCGACGGGGTCGAGGCCGCCTTTCAGGGTTTGGAAACGGTTCGGATGATTTCCATTCATGAAGCCCGACGGTGGCCGTTCACCGGCAAGCTTGATGATGATGCAGGCGGCGCGGCGTTTAACCTTCCGGTGTCCAGAAACCTCAACGATGATGAATTTGGCGCCATTCTCGACCAGCTGATCCTGCCCGCGGCTGAGGCCTTCAAACCGCAAGCCCTTGTCCTGCAATGCGGAGCCGATGCGGTTGCCGAGGACCCGCTGTCGCGCCTGGCGCTGTCCAACAATTCTCACTGGAAAGCCGTCGCCGCACTGAAAGGTCTTGCGCCCCGCGTTCTGGTCCTGGGCGGAGGCGGTTATAACCCGTGGTCAGTTGGCCGCTTGTGGACTGGTGTTTGGGCCACCTTGAACGACCTCGACATCCCCGAAGTGCTGGAGGCAGACGCGCAAGCCATCCTCGACGCATTGACCTGGAACCGGGCAGCTGGCCGAAATCCTCCGATTCACTGGCTTCGAACGCTGCGCGACGCGCCAAATCACGGACCTATCCGACCAGAATTGAAGGAAGATTTGCGCCGTCTGACTGGGCGGATTTCACAGTAGATCGGCGAAATAAAGGCTGCTAACATACCGCTGTTACGACACATTTTCTAATTACCGCACAAAATCACAAAGTCAGTTTGGAAAATTGACGCCGATTGGACCCGCCAAATGAATGCACTTAATCAGATAAATGATCTCAAAGCCCGAATGGGACAATCCATTATCGGACAGACTGACGTGATCGACCGCCTGCTGATCGGGATGTTGGCCAACGGAAACTTGCTGATCGAAGGGCTTCCCGGTTTGGCCAAGACCCGCGCGGTCAAGGCAATGGCACGTAACCTGGATGCACGTTTCAGCCGGATTCAGTTCACTCCGGATCTGCTGCCATCGGACGTCACGGGGACCGAGGTGTTTCAGCAGACTGATGACGGTGGCACATTCCGGTTCGAGCCAGGCCCTATCTTCGCCAATATCGTTCTCGCGGACGAGATCAACCGCGCCCCCGCCAAAGTTCAGGCTGCGTTGCTTGAAGCGATGGAAGAACGGCAAGTAACGGTCTCGGGAACCACGCATAAAATGGAACCGCTGTTTATTGTGATGGCAACCCAGAACCCGATTGAACAGGAAGGCACCTATCCCTTGCCCGAAGCGCAAATGGACCGGTTCCTGATGCATGTTCAAATCACTTACCCCCCAGTCGAGGATGAGGTTGAGGTGATCCGTCTGGTTCGGGGCGAGGAAATCGCGGCGGGTAAAGGCGCAACCAATGAAGCGCCGCCGACAATCCCGCAGGACGCCGTATTCGCCGCGCGTTCTGAAATCGGTCAGATCCACGTATCCGACGCAATGGACCGCTACATGGCCGATCTGGTGCAAGCCACGCGAACGCCCGGCGCGCTCAGTGAAGAACTGGCCGGTTGGATCGACATCGGTGCCAGCCCGCGCGCCTCGCTTGCCTTGGACAAATGCGGTCGCGCGCATGCCTGGATGAACCAGCGCGATTATGTCGACCCGGCAGATATTCGCGCCATCGCACATGATGTATTCCGCCACCGCATCACCCTGAGCTTCGAGGCACAAGGCAGCGCCAAATCTGCGGATGATGTGATTTCGGAAATCCTGCAGCTTGTTGCGCTGCCCTGAAACCAAAGGAACGCCGCGTGTCCCAGACCGCCGCATATCCCGACGACCCACGCATACACGTTGATGCGGACCACCTTTTAAAGCTGGGTTCAAAGTCCCGCGCGATCAGCCTGCTGCCCCGCCAACCTGCCCGTTCGATCCTAAACGGCCGGCATGCCTCACGCTTGCGCGGGCGCGGTCTGAATTTTGAAGAACTGCGAAACTACTTGCCCGGGGATGACATCCGTACCATCGACTGGAAAGTGACCGCGCGCACCGGAGAGCCCCATGTTAGGGTCTATACCGAGGAACGCGACCGCCCCGCCCTTTTACTTGTGGACCAGCGCGTTTCGATGTTTTTCGGCACGCAAGTCTACATGAAATCGGTCATCGCGGCCGAAGCCGCAGCGATCTCTGCACACCGGGTGCTGGGGCAAGGCGACCGGGTCGGCGGGATCGTCTTTGGCGATTCCGATGTGGCAGAACACCGACCCCAACGCCGACCCGCTGCCCTGACGCGGTTCCTGTCATCGGTGGGCGCGCTCAATTCAAACCTACGCGCAACGTTGCGGGATGAGCCAACCGTGGCGTTGAATGATGTGCTGAAGCAGGCCGCGCGGATCGCGCATACCAATACTTTGGTGTGCGTCTTTTCCGATTTCGATGGGCTGAATGAGGTGTCAGAGAAACTACTTAGCAGACTTTCTGCCTCGAATGATTTGATATTGTTCAATATTTCTGATCCCAGTTCGCGTGAACTTACCCCGAACCTTCGGTTTACAGTGTCCGATGGCGACCGCCAGATTGAACTCGACAGCTCGGACCCCGATTTGTCGCACCGAATAAGAACAGCGCTGGAAGATCGACTTGCCCAGCTACAGACGTGGTCGCGCCGCTATGGATTTCCCGTAGTACCGCTGACCACGGCGGAGCCGACGCTCGACCAGTTGCTCAAGCTATTTGGTCATCCCGGAGGCCGAAGATGAGCGTCGATGTCGAAGGCAAATCACTGGTTGACCTGCTGGACATGCTGGAACCTGCCCCGGTGCCCGAGCCTATTTCCATGATGCCGCAGACCTGGGGATGGGGCGTTTTGGCCTTAATCCTTGCTGGGATTATCATCCTTGGCGTTTACGCCTTTCTTCGCCACCGACAGTTTAATGCATACCGACGTGAAGCGTTGATCGAATTGGCCGCGTCAGACAATGACGCCGCAAAGATAGCCGAGATACTCCGCCGCACGGCTCTGGTCGCGTATCCACGTCGGAAAGTCGCTGCATTGCATGGAGAAGAATGGACCAACTTCCTAAACCAAACCTCTGATAATGTTACCTTTACTGATGGCGCTGGCCGCCAACTTGTGGAAGCACCATACAGAGATGCAAAAGCCGATCCTGATCTGGAAATCCTCGCGCGAAATTGGATTAGATCACACAAGCGGGAAAGGACAGCCTGATGTTCTCCTTTGCCGCGCCTTGGGTTTTCCTCCTACTCCCGTTGCCATTTTTAGTGTATCGGCTTGCCCCACCGTATCGCGAAAAAAGCAGCTCGATCCGCATCCCATTCTTTCGCCATGTCGCACAGGCCGCTGGAGTTGAACCCAAGTCAGGATCCGTCATTCCCCGCCGAGCACGGTTTCAGGCCGCCACAATCGCATTAATCTGGCTTCTTTTCGTAGCAGCCATGGCCCGCCCCGAAAAACTTGGTGAACCATTGGTTATCGAAAAGTCGGCGCGCGACGTGGTGCTTGCCTTGGACATTTCAGGATCAATGGACCAGCGGGACTTCACAACAACGGATGGCGCTCCAAAACAACGGCTGGCCGCGGTTAAGGATGTGCTGCGTCAATTTATTGCCGAACGCCAAGGCGACCGGATGGCTTTAATCATCTTTGGTACTCGGGCCTTTGTCCAAGCCCCTTTCACGGAAGATCTGAACAGTTTGAGTGGGTTCCTGGATCAAACTCAAGTTGGCATGGCCGGTCCCAATACTGCGCTGGGGGATGCAATTGGTCTGGGCATACGCACCTTTGACTCCAGCGAGGTCGACCAGCGCCTGATGATCGTTCTAAGCGACGGGGCGGATACGTCCAGCCGCATGACGCCGGTAAACGCCGCAGCAATCGCGGCCGAGAAAGGCGTCGTCATCTACACAATCGGCGTTGGTGATCCTGACGCCTCGGGCGAGGACCGGGTGGATCTGGATGCCTTAAAGGACATCGCAGACCGTACGGGCGGTGAATACTTCTTTGCAGATGACGAAGAAGCATTGGCTGACACATACGCACGCATTGACGAACTCAACCCCCGGGTCGTGGAAACGCAAAGCTACAGACCACGTGAAAGCCTTGCCCATTA
Organism: Ruegeria sp. CDSA034; assembly: GCF_059612275.1. Taxonomy (NCBI): domain Bacteria; kingdom Pseudomonadati; phylum Pseudomonadota; class Alphaproteobacteria; order Rhodobacterales; family Roseobacteraceae; genus Ruegeria; species Ruegeria sp. CDSA034. Next base: position 71,538 of record NZ_JBXWQH010000001.1, on the reverse strand, counting down.
CCCGCTTGCGTTGGCATTGCTGACCATGCTCATCTCCAAGGCTGGCCAACTTGTAATCCAGCGGCGCCGAGGTGCAACATGAGCGGCGCGTTGGCAGATTTCCATTTTTTGCGAGCCTCTTGGCTGCTGTTTCTCATCCCTATTGCGATACTCTGGTGGGTGATGCGGCCCAAGCCCAATTCGCACTCCCAATCCATAACCGGCATCGCGCCGCACCTTGCTGCCGCCCTGACCCTGGGGGCAGAAAACAGGAAGCGTGTGTACCCGATAGACGTCGCGATGATCGCAGCAATCCTTGTCACCTTAGCCGCGGCCGGACCGACATGGTCACGGGCCCCGAACCCTTTGGTTGCGGACACGGCACCGCTGGTAATAGCACTGAAGGTCACGGACAGTATGGAGGACCCGGACCTGCCACCATCCCGGCTGGATCGGGCCAAGTTCAAAGTGACTGATCTTATCAATGCGCGTGTCGGAGCACAGACGGCGTTGATTGCCTACGCCGGAACCCCACACAGCGTTGCGCCCTTGACCGAAGACGCCAACATCCTGCGCCCGCTTTTGGAGGGCCTCGCGCCAGCAGTCATGCCAAAACAAGGGGATGCAGCCGCAGATGCACTGACTCTTGCCGAAACGATCCTGAACGACAGTGATACACCCGGCGCAGTTTTGTTTGTTCTGGACGATCTGGACCCGTCTCAACTCTCTGCTTTTGAGAACACGGCCGTACCGGTGTTTTTTCTGCCAATGCTGCCGGACGGTCAAAACATCGCTCAGTTAAACGACCTGAGGACCGCGACGGTCGTGCCGTTCTCTAACGATGAACGTGATATCAATCGCTTAGAGCGTCAAATTCAATCCGCTTACACTGCGGCGCTGGACGACGATGATCGATTGGACTGGCAGGACAGAGGTTGGATGTTGGCCTGGCCCGCCGCGTTTTTGTCGTTGCTTTGGTTCCGGCGCGGTTGGGTGATCCGTTTGTTGTTGCTGACTGTGATTTTTGCGGCTCCATCAGGACCCGCAAAAGCCGATGGTTGGCGAGATTGGTTCCTGAGCCCGGATCAACAGGGGCAGATTGCGATGAACCAGAAACGCTACGCTCAGGCGGCAGAGCTGTTTGGAGACCCATATCACAAGGGCTATGCACAGCTGAAAGCAGGTCAGTACCCCGAAGCCGCGGCAGTCTTTGCCGAACTGGACACACCCGAGGCCGCCTTTTCCGAGGGAATGGCGCGCATTCGAAACCGCGAGTACAGGCCAGCCATAGCAGCATTTGAAGCGGCTTTGGAGCGTCGGCCAAATTGGCCCGAAGCGCAACACAACTTGGACGTTTCCAAAGCGATCCTCGACTTCGTTGAAACAACCCGGGAGCAGTCGGACACAGGCGAAGAAGCGGGCATCGGGGCCGATGACACAGTCTTTGACAATGAAGCCGGGCGCGGCGAGGACACAACCATTCAGGCCCCGACCGAAGGTGCGCAGGCCATGTCTGCCGATCAGTGGATCAGCACGATCGACACAGATATGCAGGACTTTCTGCGAAATCGCTTTTTGTTGGAAAATCAGGAGCAGCAGCAATGAGATACCTCATATTCCTCATGCTGTTTTTCCCGGTACAACTGGGGGCGCAGACAGGTGTTCAACCGCAGGTCACAGCCGAGGCACCGACCGATCCGGTTACTGTTGGGCAACCGGCAATCGTACGGATAACGGTACTTGTCCCCACTTTCATGCCGTCCCCGCCGGTTTTTCCGTCGCTCGAACAAGAAAACATGCTTGTTCGCCTGCCTGAGCGTGCTTCCGGCCCAATCAGCGAAACTGTGGATGGCGAGACCTGGTCCGGTGTTCAACGCAGCTACCGTCTGTATCCGCTTCAGGCTGGGCCGATTGAATTCGGCAAGCAAGAGGTTGTGGTGACCTTTGCCGATCCCGAAACGAATGCTCCAACGACGGTCAATATTCCTTTGCCCGAAATGACCTTGAACGCCGTTGTACCAGAGGGCGCACGCGATCTGGACCCGCTGATCCTGGCCACGGGGTTCACGGTCGACCAGCAGATCGACGGATCAACCGAAATGGAAAACGGGGCTGCAATCACTCGACGCCTAACTGCCAAAATTGTCGGCACGACGCCCCTTCTGGTGCCTGAATTGATCCCCGGCATACAGGACCCGCTTCTGAGCGCCTATCCGAAAGAGCCGCGTTTTACCGAAAGCGAAGACCGGGGTGTTCTGTCTGGCCAGCGCGTTGATGAGATCGTCTATCTTGCGCAACAAGGTGGCCAGACCCAACTGCAGCCTATCACGATCCGGTGGTACAATCTGGACACCAATCAGGTTGAGAAAATTGATATCGACGCGGTTGATCTAACGCTTGCTCCACCGAAGTGGCAGCCGCCGGATGCGGATACGATTTTCAGGTTGCTTGCCTTGGCGGCCGGTTTGACACTAGCTCTTTGGGCATTTGTACGGTTTCTTGGTCCGCGTGTCACAAGTTGGAAACAGGCGCGGCGCGACAGATATCAAATATCTTCGGACTTTGCGCTGGATGCATTGAGGAAAGCCTTGCAAGCCAATGATATCTCAATGTCTTATTCTGCCTTGGAGTTGTGGAAACTGCGCAGCGATACCCCCGACATGGCAATTGGCCTGGAAGAGCAACTGGCTAGGATCGGGGCCGCAAGATACTCATCCCGCACCGGCTCAAAACCCGAGGCTTGGGCAGCGGCATTGTCCGAACTCAAGGTTATGAAACAGACGGAACACCGCGCTCGGAACCAGCTACCGCCGCTTAACCCGTAGGGTCAGCACTGGCAGGCGGCGATCAACTTGCGCCTATCCTTAAGCCGTACGCGGCCATACCCAAGCTCGATCAATCCCAGCTCTACCAAGTTGTGCAATTTACGGTGTAGCGTAGGCAGCGATACGGCCACCATTTCGGCCAGTTCATCCTGTGACACGACGATCCACCCATCGGATTTTGAGGCCCCTTCATCCAGGTGCAAAAGGCGGAGAACCAACCGTTTTTCCGCCCCGGTCACTGCCAGATTTGCCATGATGCGCAACGCAGTTTGCATGTTCTCATGCGATAAAGCATAGAAATCACGAACATATTCGGGATTGTCACGAACAAGTCGGTCCAGCCGCCGCGACGGAAAAAACAATGCCCGCGTTTTCTGTGTCGCAACAACACTTACCAGTCGGTTGGACTCGGCTAACAACGCAAGATCACCGATCCAGAACCCGCCACCCTGTCTGTGGACAACGAAGTCCTGTCCATCATCCGCAGGTGCAGTGATTTGAACGGAACCCTCTAGAACCGCAAAGACCCCGTTGGCGGGATCTCCGTAGTTATACAGCGCCTCACCCTCATCGAAAGATTTTGCGACCGCACATGCAAGCAAATCCGATTGAAAGCTTGCGCCTCGCGCCCCGAACCACCCTGAGGCAAGCAGTACCTGTCGGTCACGCGGATTTTCAAACATTAGTATTCATCAATCTCATCATATGATAGGTTTCCGAGCATTGTCATAGCCTAAGGTAAGGCTATTCGATTCTCGACGTAATGTGAATTTTTCCTACCGGGAATCAATACGTTGTTGGCGGAAAAGATAATCGCCGCCATCAATTACTTTTAGATCAACGGATCATTAAGATCCGGCCAATTCAGGAGTAGACCATGTCACCACCCCTATTGATTGCAGATAGTTGGCGCGGCACATTGCGCAAATTCGCCGTAGCTTCCGTCGCGGTTGCGCTGGCCCTGCCCGCCTGGGCCCAGGATCAAAAGCCCAATATTCTTGTGATCTGGGGCGACGACATCGGACAATCCAATATCTCGGCCTATACGATGGGCTTGATGGGATACCAAACCCCGAACATCGACCGCGTCGCGAAAGAAGGCATGATCTTTACCGACTATTATGGTGAACAATCCTGCACCGCCGGTCGTTCATCTTACATTATGGGCCAGTCTGTTTTCCGCACGGGCCTGTCAAAAGTTGGCCTGCCGGGCGCTGATCTGGGTATGCAGGTCGAAGACCCGACTATTCCCGGATTGCTGAAGGACCACGGCTATGTGACCGGTCAGTTTGGTAAGAACCACCTTGGCGACAAAGATGAGCATTTACCGACAAACCACGGTTTTGATGAATTTTTCGGAAATCTCTACCACCTGAACGCCGAAGAAGAACCGGAGAATGAAGACTATCCGGGCGATGCGGTTCTGGCCGATGGTCGTACCTTCCGTGAAGCCTATGGCCCGCGGGGCGTGATTAAATCCAAAGCGGACGGAACCATCGAAGACACCGGCCCGTTGACCAAGAAGCGCATGGAAACCGTTGACGATGAAACCGTCGCAGCCGCGATAGACTTCATCAAGCGGGCCAATGAACAAGGCCAGCCCTTCTATGTCTGGTGGAACGGCACGCGCATGCACTTCCGTACCCACGTCAAAGATGAAATGCGCCAACAGGCCAACGAGATCTTTGGAGGCGTTGCTGACGAATACACCGCTGGCATGATCGAACATGACATGCATGTCGGGCAACTGCTGGACCTTCTGGACGAGCTTGGCATCGCGGACAACACCATCGTGCATTACTCGACCGACAATGGTCCGCATATGAACACATGGCCGGATGCTGCTGCGACGCCGTTCTGGGGCGAAAAGAACACCAACTGGGAAGGCGGCTGGCGCGTTCCGTCAATGGTTCGCTGGCCTGGTCAGATCGAAGCGGGCTCGATCACCAATGAGATCGTGCACCACATGGACTGGCTGCCGACATACCTGGCGGTTGCTGGCGACCCGGACATCAAGGAAAAGCTGAAAACTGGCTATAGCTCGTCCGGTATGGGCCGTGACTACAAGGTGCATCTGGATGGATATAACATCCTGCCCATGCTGACCGGCGAAACAACCGAAAGCCCACGCGCCGAGATTTTCTATTTCTCGGATGATGGTGACCTGACGGCTCTGCGCTATGACGACTGGAAGCTGATCTTCCTTGAGCAGAAAGCATGGGCAACCCTGCGCGCTTGGATCGAGCCCTGGACCGAGCTGCGTATTCCTCTGATCGTGAACCTGCGTCGTGACCCTTATGAGCGCGCCTATCGCACCTCCAACACATATTATGACTGGTTGTTGGATCGGGCGTATTTCCTGGTTCCTGCTCAGGAATACGTGGGCAACTTCCTGGCAACCTTCCAGGAATTCCCGCCGCGCCAGAAAGCGGCAAGCTTCAACCTGGATCAGGTCATGGACAAGCTGACGACGCCAACAAACAACTAAGTCGTATCTAAAATCCAATCGGGCCGCCCTTTAAAAGGCGGCCCTTTTCATCTTGAAATTGAACGAGAAATTCATGCGACATTTAATTCTAAGCGCCCTGCTGTCCTGTGTCCCTCTGTCTCTGCTTGCTGACCCTCTGCCCAGTTGGACTGAGACCGAAAGCAAAGAAAGGATCATCGAGTTTGTCGCCGCCGTGACCGACCCGCAGCGCCCTGAATATGTGACGCCAGCAGAAAGGATCGCCGTTTTCGACAATGACGGCACGCTTTGGGCCGAACAACCTGTGTATTTTCAATTGATCTTTGCTATGGATCGGCTGGCTCAGATGGCTAAGGATGACCCTTCGATCCTGACTACGCCCGTTTTGCAGGCCGCTGCGACAGGCGATCTGAAGACGGTCGCGGAAGGTGGTCATGATGCCTTGATCGAGGTGTTGAATGCCTCTCATTCCGGCGTCACGGTCGACGAGTTCCAAAGCGCCGTCGCCGACTGGCTGGAAACCGCCCGGCACCCGGAAACCGAACTGCCCTATGACCAGATGACCTATCAGCCGATGGTCGAGTTACTGCGGTATTTGCGAGACGAAGGGTTCAAGACCTACATTGTCTCCGGCGGTGGAGTGCACTTTATGCGCGTCTTCGCCGAAGACGCCTATGGCATTCCGCCCGAACAGATTCTGGGTACATACATGGACACCACTTATGACAGCGCGGACGGTGGACCGGTCATTACCAAAGCTGATGGCATCGCTTTTGTGGACGACAAGGAAGGCAAACCGATCAACATCGAGCGCACGATCGGCAGACGCCCGATTCTGGCCGGGGGGAATTCGGATGGCGATTTTGCCATGTTGGAATGGACCACCACAGGCGATGGCCCACGGTTGGGTGTTCTGATTCACCATACCGATGCAGAACGTGAATGGGCCTATGACCGGGAAAGCCCAATCGGCAAACTGGTCGATGGATTGGACAAAGGGCCAGACATGGGTTGGGTGATTGTAGATATGGCGCAAGACTGGTCACGCATCTACACTGGGGCAAACTGAACCACCACGGAGCCCGATAACCCCATGTGGACACTGCTTGTTTCCGCCTTCGTCTTTGCGCTTTACACAACAGCAGTTTTCTTTTCTGTACGCGCGGCCCAAACCGCGCGGACACCTCAGGGCGCGGTCGGGTGGGTGGTCTTTCTGATCTCGGCCCCGATGTTTGGCGTGCCGCTTTACCTGTTTTTGGGACACCATAGATTTCGGGGCTACCGTATCGCGCGCAAGGAAAGCCAGCGCGTGGTTCAGGGGATCAAGACTTTCGCCGACTACTCAACGCCCGATGCCGACAAATTGCTTATCAACCCCAAACCGTTCGAGGCGCTGGCGCATATGCCCGTGTCGCGCGGCAACGGGGCAGAGCTGCTAGTGGATGGGCAAGCCACCTTTGATGCGATTTTTGAGGCCATCGACGCAGCCAAGACTTACGTTCTGATCCAGTTCTACATCGTACGCGCCGATGCGTTGGGTCAGAAACTGAAAGACAAGCTGATCGAAGCAGCCAAACGCGGTGTCAGCGTCCGGTTCATGATGGATGCCGTCGGCAGTTACGCCCTACCCAAGGACTACATCGAAGAGATGCGCGAGGCCGGTATCGCCGTTTCGGATCCGCATGAACAACGCGGACCAAAATTCCGTTTCCAGTTGAACTACCGCAACCACCGCAAAACCGTTGTTATCGATGGCGAAACGGGATTCATCGGTGGTCACAACATCGGGGTCGAGTATTTGGGCCAGGACCCGCATTTCGGACATTGGCGCGACACCCATGTCAGGTTGACCGGTCACATTGTCCGGCAATTGCAGTTGATCTTTATCGAAGACTGGCATTGGGCGCATGAAGAAGATCTGATCGACCAGTTGGATTGGGCTGGGTCCGAGGCGGACCAGGACATCAATGCGCTGCTAGTCGCGACAGGCCCCGGCGATGAAACCGAAACCGGGTCGATGATGTTCTTCGCCGCCATCACAGAGGCGCGGAACCGGATCTGGATCGCGTCACCCTATTTCGTACCCGACATCGATATCATGACCGCCCTGAAACACGCGGCTTTGCGCGGTGTCGATGTGCGCATTCTTGTTCCTGATGTCATTGATCACCGCCTGCCGTGGCTGGCGGCTTTTGCCTATTTTGATGAAGTTCGCGCCTGCGGTGCACAAGTCCTGCGCTACACAGACGGCTTCATGCATCAAAAGGTCTTCGTTGTGGATGACTCACTGGCCGCAGTAGGCACGACCAATCTGGACAATCGATCATTTCGGTTAAATTTCGAGGCAATGGCCCTGTTCTTTGATCCCCAGACCACAGCCGCAGTCGATGCGATGCTGCAAAAAGACTTTGCCAAAAGCTATGAGCTGACGCGCTATCTGGAACAGCAACCAGTGCACATACGCCTCGGCGCTCCGCTGGCGCGATTATTCTCACCCATCCTTTAGGCCATGAACCTTTCCTGAAACACCCGGGTCATAAGGGCGACCATGTAGGCCGTGGACAACCCAAAGGCCAACAGGCCTGTAACTGCAGCAAAGGTACCGAAAATCCGCAGATCTTCACCCAAGACGATGTCGCCGTAGCCAAGCGTTGTGAATGAGACCAGCGAGAAATAAAGCGCCGTATTCCAGTCGGGCAATACATCGCCGAAAACCCAGACGATGGCCCAAATCCAGACCTGAATGGTGTGGGTCGCGACGATAAAGGCCAGCGCGGTTGCAATTGGACCGGCCGTTGCCAAAATGGCGCCTCTGGCTTCCCAACGCTCGATCAGCCTGTTGATGGCCAGCGTGCACAGAGTCAGAAGAAAGATTTCGACCAGAAAGCAAAGCCCGAGAAACGTGCTGCCCCAAAGGATCTGCTGTGACAAGGTCATGTTTTCGCATCCTGAATAGTACCGACGACAGATCGCCTCACAATGACCTGCACTTCCGGCTGAGACAACCCGATCACCCATGTTCATAGTGCGGCGAAAGGAACCTATGGCGCGTCAACGCTGGACAGTTGGCGAAACTGTTGCAAATCCTTGTAAAAATGAGGGCGAACATGCTTGTGAAATTTGACAAGGTTCAAAAATCCTATCCCGGTGGTCGGCCGGTCCTGCGCGACGTGTCATTGTCGCTGGATCGCGGCCAAACGCTAGCCCTGACCGGCGAAAGCGGCAGCGGTAAAAGCACCCTGCTGAACCTTGCTGCTGCATTGGACACTGTGGACAGAGGGAAAATCACACTGGACGGCGTAGCCCTGTCGCAACTGGATGATCCGGGCCGGGCCGCCCTGCGCCGCACGTCCTTATCGCTGGTGTTTCAGCAATTTAACTTGATCCCATCTTTGACAGCAGGTCAAAACCTGTCGTTTCATGCCCGGTTGGCCGGATGCCACGACCCCGATTGGTGCGCCCATCTGGCCCAGCGGCTGGGCCTTTCCGATCTGCTTGATCGATATCCCGAGAACCTGTCGGGCGGACAACAACAGCGCGTTGCCATCGGTCGTGCCATGGCCGCCCGGCCCAAATTGCTACTGGCGGATGAACCTACGGGAAACCTGGACGAAACAGCCAGCGCCACCGTTCTTGACCTCATGTTGGCTCTTGTTGCGGATACCGGGGCCGCGCTGCTTTTGGTCACCCATTCGCACGAGATTGCGGCCCGTTTGGATCGGCGTGTGCATCTGTCTGGCGGGCTTATCGCATGACGCTGACCGTCATTCAGGCGCTGGCCTCTCATTGGCGGGCACACCGGCTGCAACTGGCGACCCTGCTGATCGGCCTGGCCCTTGCAACCGGGCTCTGGTCAGCGGTGCAGGCCATCAATGCCGAGGCTCGTGCCAGCTATGACCGGGCCGCTGATCAACTGGCGCTAGGTCGGTTTGACGAATTGCACAACCCCGCCGGTCCAATCCCCCTGTCGCGTTACGTCGAGCTGAGGCGCGCGGGCTGGCAGGTTGCTGCGGTACTGGAAGGCCCATTGCGGGTTCAGGGTCAGACATTGCGGGTCCTTGGCGTAGATATGGTGGCCTATCCCGCCCTGCCCGCCGTCACGCAGATGGAACAAAGCGGCACGCCACCCAACCCTGCCGATATGTTGACCGCGCCGGGGCGACTGCTGACGACCCCGGTTTTGGAGCCGCTATTGGCCGGCCAGACCGGTTTGCCTCCGATCCTGATTAGCGATGCCTTACCGCCCGATCTGATCCTGACTGACATCGGTGTGGCCGAGACGTTACTGAAGAAGCCGGGAGAGATTTCGCACCTGATCATTTTACCGGATCAGCCCGGTTCAATTCCACCGCTGTCGACTATTGCCCCCGAACTGGAGCGGGTCCCGGCACAGGAACAACTGGATACCGCACAACTGACCGACAGTTTTCACCTGAACCTGTCCGCCTTTGGCCTGCTGTCCTTTGCGGTGGGTCTGTTCATCGTGCACGGAACCGTGGGCCTGGCCTTTGCCCAGCGGCGCGGCATGATCCGAACCCTGCGCGCTTTGGGCGTTTCGATGCGGCGGCTGGTTTGGCTGATCATGGCTGAGCTTTCCGTACTGGCGATTGTCGGCGGTATACTCGGTTTGGTGCTTGGATTTTTCCTCGCAGGCGCGCTGTTGCCGGATGTGGCTGCAAGTTTGCGCGGACTTTACGGTGCACCTGTCAGCGGCCAGATCTCATTGCAACCTCAATGGGCACTGTCCGGGTTGGCGATGGCCTTGGGCGGCACTTTTCTGGCCAGCGGACACGCCTTGTATCGCCTGTCGCGAATGCCAATCCTAAGCGGCGCAGGCTTGCAGGCCTGGCGCAGCGCGGCCTCGGGTAGCTGGGTCGTCGCCCTTGCCGGTGTCGCCGCTACTGTCGGGGGCATTCTAGCCATGCTGTTGTTCGGAGGGTTAGTGGCCGGTTTCGTCTTGGTCGCCGGGATGCTGGTCGGATCCGCGTTGGTATTGCCCTATGCCTTGTCGCGCGTCCTGATCCTGTTTCAGCGTTCAGCGAAAGGGCCAATAGCCCAATGGGTCTGGTCGGACATGCGCGCCCAACTGCCGGGCTTATCTTTGGCGCTGATGGCCCTGTTGCTGGCGCTTGCCGCGAATATCGGCGTAGGCACGATGGTTTCCAGCTTTCGGTTGACCTTTACCGGCTGGCTGGACCAGCGCCTTACATCCGAGCTCTACGTCACCGCTGCCACCGATCAGCAGGGTAAGGACATCGCAGAATGGCTGAACCCGCAGGTAGATGCCATCTTGCCGATCCGAAGCGTTGAACTGGCGAAATCGTCGGGGCCTCTGTTTCTCTATGGTATCATCGACGATCAGACTTATCGTGAGAAATGGCCGCTTATCAGCACCTCGGAACGTGTTTGGGACCGGGTCCACGACGGAACCGCTGTGCTGATTAACGAACAACTTGCCCGCCGGGAAAACCTTTGGCCTGGCGACTCTTTGGCCATCACACCCGCCGACACGATGACCATCGCAGGTGTCTATTCGGACTATGGCAACCCAACCGGTCAGGTCATCGTTTCTATGGCCCAACTTGATCAGATCGCGCCCGGCGCTGAGGCGCGCCGATTTGGCATTCGTGTCGCGCCTTATCGGGCCACGGATCTGGCACAGGCCTTGCGCGAGCAGTTCGACCTGCCCCGCCGAGCAGTCGTCCAGCAAGCTGCAATGAAGGCGCAATCCATGCAGGTGTTCGAAAAGACCTTCGTTGTTACCTCGGCCTTGAACATCCTGACGCTAGGGGTTGCAGGGTTCGCCATTCTGACCAGCCTGCTGACGTTGTGGACGCAGCGCCTGCCGCAAATTGCGCCCGTCTGGGCGCTCGGGCTGACACGTGCAGAACTGGCCCGGCTTGAACTTTTGCGCAGCGTGCTGCTGGCCGCTTTGACCGCCTTGCTGGCTCTGCCGCTGGGGTTGGCTTTGGCGTGGACCTTGCTGACTGTCATCAACGTCGAGGCGTTTGGCTGGAGGCTGCCGATGTACCTGTTCCCTGTCGACTGGGTTTATCTGTTGGGTTTGACCCTGCTTGCGGCAACCGTTGCCGCGGCCCTGCCTGCCGCCCGTTTGCTGCGCCTGCCGCCTGCGGATCTACTGAAGGTGTTTGCCAATGAACGTTAGGATATGGCTGATAGTCTTGCTGCTGGCCGTGCCGGGCATTGCCCGCGCACAGGGATACGCAGGCCTGGGCGGTTCGGCTGAAGGGTTCACTGTGCCCCAGCCGGAGTATGCGTTTCAATTCCCGCAGGATCATGGCCCCCACCTGGACTACCGGATCGAGTGGTGGTATCTGACAGCAAACCTGAAAGGTGAAGACGGGCGCGATTACGGTATCCAGTGGACCCTGTTTCGGTCGGCACTGAAACCGCATGAGGTCGAGGGGTGGCAAAGCCCACAGATATGGATGGGCCATGCTGCGGTGACCACGCCCGACAAACACTATTTCGCGGAGCGTCTGTCGCGCGGCGGCATCGGTCAGGCAGGGGTTACGGCAGCGCCATTCGAGGCTTGGATCGACGAATGGCACATGCGCGGGTCAGACCCAAACGCGGTCAGCCTCTCTGCGAACGGTGCGGATTTCGGCTATGACCTAAAGCTCGAAGCCAACGGGCCGTTCGTTTTTCACGGCGAGGACGGATATTCGGTGAAATCCGGCGACGGGCAAGCCAGCTATTACTATTCCCAGCCGTTTTACGAGGTACAAGGCGTTTTGCGGCTGCCAGATGGCGACGTGGCGGTCACCGGGCAAGGCTGGCTGGACCGCGAATGGTCATCACAACCTTTGGCCGCAGATCAAAGCGGCTGGGATTGGTTCTCGCTCAGCTTTGACAATGGCGACAAGATGATGGCTTTTCGGTTACGCGGCGACCGAGGTGATTTCACAGCTGCTACGTGGATCACCGCCAATGGTACGACGACCGCGATCCCCGATGGTTCGGTCACGTTCGAGCCGCTGACGACCGCGCCCGTTGCTGGCCGCGACGTACCTGTCAGATGGCGCGTCACATTGCCTGACCGGGATCTGGACGTCGAGGTATCAGCGCTGACACCCGACGCGTGGATGGCCACCCGGTTTGAATACTGGGAAGGTCCCGTCCAGATCAGCGGCAGCCATTCCGGACGGGGGTATCTTGAGATGACAGGGTACTGATCCGCCCAATTTTCTTAGCGCACCACGTAGACAGAGACGTCTGAATGCCGCACGACCCGTGCAGCATTCGGACCCAGCAGATAATCTTTCAGGTCGGGTTTGTGCGCACCGATCACGATCAGATCGCTACCAGCACTGTCCGCAGTTTTCAGGATTTCCTGATAGGCAGTACCCGTCGCGACCACGTGGCGGATCTTTTCATTCCGATCCGCCCCCAGTGTGGACACACACATCTCGGCCAGTTTGGTATGTGCCTCTTCCAGCGCCTTGTCGTGAAAATCACTTTCGAAAAAGCCAGACACCCAACTTTCTCCGAAATCCGGCAGGACCGTCACCACATCCAGTTGAGCACCTTCCTGATCGGCCAGCTTCGCAGCTTTCTTCAGGACATGCGTATCAAGATCGCCGTTGCTGATATCGACGGCACAGAGAACAGCGTTTGTCATGCGGTCACCTCTTGTCTGGCGGCGCGGCCGCGCTGAAGGAAAGCGATCAGTCCCAGCAAGAGCATTGCCGGAATGTAGATCAACTGTTTCGGTGGCTGGCTAGCCGGCAAGCTGACCGAGGTCAGGCGCACTGCCTCATCCCCGTAGTAGTCGAAGATATCCAAATCATCCGCGACAGGTGTCCCGAACAATGGCTCTTCGAGTTTGACCAACCCGTCTTCTTCAAGCAGCAGCAAGCCCATCGCGTCGACACGCGCTTGCCCGCCCTCTTCGCTGCCAACGGGAACAACAACCGTCGTGTCCGTCATCTCAAGCGTGTCAAAGTCTGGCCCGCTGATGACCATGCGCACCTCGGTACCCGGAGGTGTTTCGCCGATGGTCTCCACAAACGCAGCAGGCTCGACCGAAGTAAACGGCGGCGCGATGCGGTTCATGAAGAAGTCGGGCCTGAACAGCGCGAACGCCACAAGGATCAGCGCGATGCTTTCATAGATGCGGCTGCGGGTCAGGAAGTAACCCATTGTGCCGGCTGTGAAGACGAGGATGGCGATTGTCGCAAATATCGCCACGGTTATGCCTTCGACCCACGTCACATCGATCAGCAGCAGGTCCGTGTTGAAGATGAACACGAACGGCAAGGCCACGGTGCGCAGGCTGTAAAAGAACGCAATGAAACCGGTTTTGATTGCGTCACCACCGGATACTGCAGCGGCCGCAAAGCTCGCCAATCCAACCGGCGGGGTCACGTCAGCCATGATCCCAAAGTAAAAGACGAACAGGTGCACTGCGATCAACGGAACGATAAGTCCGCTTTGCGCACCCAGCTCAACAACCACACCAGCCATCAGCGAACTGACCACAATATAGTTTGCGGTGGTCGGCAGGCCCATGCCCAGGATCAGGCTCAGCAGGCCGACCATAATCAGCATCAGGATTAGGTTGCCGCCTGACAGGAACTCAACCAGGTCGGCCATCACTTGTCCGACACCAGTCAGCGTCACAGTGCCCACGATGACGCCGGCTGTTGCCGTTGCCAGCGCGATACCAATCATGTTCCGCGCGCCGTCGATCATGCCCTGCCAAAGGTCAGCGACACCATCAATGAACGTGTTGTAGACGTTGCTTTGCCCGCGGAATATCGCCTTGAGCGGCTTCTGCGTCAGCAGGATCACGAAGAGCAGCGTCGTGGCCCAGAAAGCCGACAGACCCGGTGACTTCTGCTCGATCATCAAGAAGTAGACCAGCACGATAATCGGCAACAGGTAGTGCAGCCCAGCTTTGTAGATGTCGGCAATGATCGGCAAGGTCACTTCCTTGGCGTTTGGATCGTCCGGCTCAAGATCCGGCACCTGAGCGGCCAGATACAGCAGTGCCACATAGATGGCACAGATGATCAGGCTGAGGACCAGCCCAGCCGATGACGGCACCCAGTTTGTCACCGCTTCGACCGGGAATTGAGAACCGTAGCACAGCCCGGCAAAGACCAGGAAGAAGGACAACATACCGACAACTGTGCGCGCCAGCTTTACGTCGCGGTCGCCCAGCGTGGGCATGTTCCGCTTCACGGCCTCAAGGTGCACGATGTAGACCAGCGCGATGTATGAAATCGCGGCAGGCAGGAAGGCGTGGGTGATCACCTCGACATAAGAAATGCCAACATATTCCACCATCAAGAAGGCCGCAGCCCCCATCACTGGCGGCATGATCTGTCCGTTCACGGATGAGGCAACCTCGACCGATCCGGCCTGTTCGCTGCTAAACCCAACGCGTTTCATCAGCGGTATGGTGAATGTACCGGTTGTCACAACGTTGGCGATGGACGAACCCGAGATCAGGCCGGTCGCGGCCGAACCGACAACAGCGGCTTTGGCTGGGCCACCGCGCAGGTGCCCCAAGGCACCGAAAGCCATCTTGATAAAGTAGTTCCCTGCCCCGGCCTTATCCAGCAAGGCCCCGAACAGAACGAACAGGAAAACGAATTTGGTCGAAACCCCAAGCGCGATGCCAAACACGCCCTCGGACGTGATCCACATATGGCTCATCGCCTTTTTCAGGCTTGCGCCTTTCCAGCGAATAACCTCGGGAACCCAATCAGAGGATCCGAAAAACACATATACCAGAAAGATCGTCGCAATGATCGCCATTGCGGGGCCAAGCGCACGACGCGCGGCCTCGAACAACAACAGCAGACCAACCAGGGCGACCCATTTGTCAGTGTCATCCGCAAGACCGCCTGCATCGACGATCTTGTTGTAAAAGAAATAGCCATACAGCGCGACAAACGCGCCCAGCAGCCCCATGATCCAATCCTGAACCGGGATATAGTTGCGCGGGCTTGATTTCAGCGCCGGATAGGCTGCAAAGGCCAGAAACAACGCAAAGGCCAGGTGAAACTGCCGCGCGTTGTTCACAACGCTGCCGGGCAGCACATAGTTCGCAAGTGGCGAGGCCAGAACGACCTGAAAGATCGACCAGATCGCGGCCACCACGGCCAGGAATATCCCGACATTACCGACCGGATTACGTCCACCCGCATCGGATGAGGCCACAAGATCCTGTAGCTCTTCTTCGGATAGCGGACGATTGGATTGTGTGTCGGAACTCATGAAATGTCTCCCCGTCGCGGCCATTTTGGCCTTCTGAACCACCCGATTTGTTCGGGTTTTGGTTGCAGGGCGCCCGTTGGGCACCCTGCCTTAGGTCTGGCTTACTGAACCCAGCCTTTTTCTTTATAGTACTTCTCAGCACCCGGATGCAGCGGAGCCGAAAGGCCATCTGCAATCATCTCTTCGGGCTTGAGGTTGGCAAATGCAGGGTGCAGCTTTTTGAAATCGTCGAAGTTCTCGAAGACCGAGCTGACAACCGCATAAACCGCGTCATCCGACACGTCTGCCGAGGTCACGAACGTCGCGCCCACACCAAAGGTCGAGGTGTCGCCATCCGAACCACGGTACATGCCACCGGGGATTGTCGCAGTACGGTAGAACGAGTTGTCGTCTACCAGTTTGCTGACGGCGTCGCCGCTGACGTTCACCAGAACCGAGTCACAGGCTGTAGTCGCTTCCTGGATCGAGCCCGACGGGTGACCAACGGTGTAAACCATCGCGTCGATCTGGTTGTCACACAGAGCCGCCGACTGTTCAGCCGCTTTCAGCTCGGTCGCCAGTTCGAAATCGTCGGTGGTCCAACCCATTTCGCCCAGCAGGACTTCCATCGTGCCGCGCTGACCGGAACCGGGGTTACCGATGTTGACGCGCTTGCCCTTCAGGTCCTCGAAGTTGGTGATGCCGGAATCGGCACGTGCAACAACGGTGAACGGTTCGGGGTGTACCGAGAAGACGGCGCGCAGGTTTTCGAAGGGGCCAGCCTCTTCGAATTTCGAGCTGCCGTTATAGGCGTGGTACTGCCAGTCGGACTGGGCAACACCAAACTCCAGCTCGCCTTCGCGAATGGTGTTGATGTTGTAGACCGAACCACCGGTCGACTCGACCGAGCAACGAACGCCGTGCTCTTTGCGGCCTTTGTTCACCAGACGGCAGATCGCGCCACCAGTCGGATAGTACACGCCGGTCACACCGCCGGTACCAATAGTGATAAACTCTTCTGCATAAGCGGCCGGAGCCATAAGAGCTGCGGTAACGACCGCGCCCAGGCTAAGCTTGCTGCTATTTTTCATTTTTGAGAACTCCCAACTCTTATTGTGGATGAGAGACAGTTCAGCGGCCCCCATCCAGGGACCTTGCCGGTACGGCAAGCGAACCCGTCTTGCAACGGGTCAAGCATCTGAAATTTAAAAGTCTCCCAACGCCTTTGACGTTTCATTCAGACACTCCGCTTGTCAACCCCTGCGCGGGGTATGAAGGCCCCGATCCGCAGATGTGAGGAGATTTCCGAAAGTTTCCCCCTTTAACGGGGCGGTTTCGCACAGACCGGCGCCACTGGGCCGGATCATGAACAACCGTGCCAGCTAAATATCCAAAAACACTTTGAAAGTTTGGATTCCGCAACCTAGGTTTGACCTAACGACCCGATGTTTCATGAATTTACGCGGAAGGGTTCTGGACAGTGGACGGAAAATCACCCAGTCCGATGCTTGTGATCGCCCTAGCCCTTAGTGCGGCCATCGCAGTCTGGGGCATTGTTGACCCGCAAGGCTTGGGTCGCATTGCTGCATCGGCGGTTGAGACGCAATTCAACAGCCGCGGCTGGTTCATCATGCTTGAGGTCAGCGGGCTTTTGTTTGTGGTCCTCTTTCTGGCCCTGTCACGATTTGGAGATATCCGCCTTGGCCCTGACACAGCCGAACCAGAGTTTTCAACGACCGCATGGATCGCGATGCTATTCGCCGCAGGAATGGGTGTCGGTCTACTGTTCTATGGCGCAGCCGAGCCGCTGACCCACTACGAAGTGCTGCGTCAATATAATAGCGACGCAGAAGCGGCCAGTTATGCGATGTTCGTGACCTACTTGAACTGGGGGTTCCACGCCTGGGCGATTTACGGAATCGTCGGATTGGTCATCGCCTATTTTGCCTATCGCCGAAATCGCACTTTGTTACTGAGTGCCCCAGTCACCGACGCACTTGGCGAAGCAGGTTGGACAAAAGCGCTGGGGTGGGTTTTCGACTTGCTCTCGATCGTCGCAATTGCCGTCGGGTTGGCGGGCTCAATGGCAATGGGGGTATTTCAGATCCAAACCGGATTGGCAGGCCTGTTGGGTATAGAAACCCCAGGCGTGCTGACTCTGCCCGTTTTTGCCGCGCTTTGTATTGCGTTCATCATACCGTTGCGTCGCGATCTGGGCGACGGAATGGCCCTGTTGTCCAACGCAGCAATGCTGATCGCCGTCGGGATGATGGTCTATCTTCTGGTGCTGGGCCCAACCTCTTATCTGATGGATGGCATCGTTTCCGGATTCGGACGCTATCTGTTCGGTGTCCTACCAGCAGGATTCTCGACCGCAGAATTCTTCGACGACCTGTTGGTCGACTGGTTCCACGGCTGGACGCTGAACTATATGATCTGGTGGCTGGCTTGGTCACCCTTCGTGGGCATTTTCATCGCCCGGATTTCCCGCGGACGCACGATCCGAGAGTTTCTGATCGGAGTCGTCGTCACTCCCACACTGTTCTCTATCCTGTGGTTCGGCGTTTTTGGCGGCTTGGGTTTTTTCGATGCTTTGCGTCAGGACGGAGCCCTATCAGCCGTCAACGCAGAGAACCTCGACGCAACAACATTTGCGTTGCTTGAGCGCTTCCCGCTGGACGGCATCACTAGAATAGCAACAATCCTGGCCGCGTTCCTGTTTGTGGTTACCAGCGTCGTAAGCGCCGGATTCACCCTTGCGATGATAGGGACCGGAGGCGACGACAACCCCTCCCCCCGAATTCGTACGATTTGGGGCATTATCCTTGGCGCGTTAGGGATGGCGATGATTCTGGTGGGCGATATCTCTCTGGTAAGGTCCATAATAGCGCTGTCAGCCATCGCCTTCGTGTTTATCGTGCCAATTCTTGTTGTCTGTCTGTTCAAACGTCTGGCGCAGGAGGACCGATCATGAGTGGCCAACTGATCGACACCGCACTAAACCTAAGCGTTTTCGCCTATATCGGGTTTCTGGCGTGGCTGATCCTGCGACGCAGTAAGTGAGCGCAGGAAATGGAAACAGATTCGGCTTGAACAGCCCAAGTCTGTTCGCTTTTTCCTGAGTTTGCCGGAAAACTCGCTCTAAGAAACTGCCCGCGCGCACCGCGGCACTCAGATTTTCGTCAAGCTTTCCAAGGACCGTCACAAACCCAACGTTTTCGATACCCTGGTCAAAAGTGGCAACATGAGCATTTGAAACGCCAAAAAAGAAAAAACAGAGAGCAGGTTCCCCTTACCCTCTGTTTTTACCTTGGTACCCAAGGCCGGACTCGAACCGGCACGTCCGTTAGGACGGGGGATTTTGAATCCCCTGCGTCTACCATTCCGCCACTTGGGCCACGAACACTGGATTAGCGCTCATAATCGGGAAGGTCCAGAGGCAAAAAACAACCGATATTCAGTTTGTTTTCTTCAGGCACGGTTGACGACCCATCAGGCGCATGGTTTGGCTGACGCAACAAGAGAACGGGATTTTAGCATCTGATGTTGCGATCGCTCTATGACTGGACCATTCGTCTGGCCGAACACCCGCACGCGCTTTGGGCTCTGGCCATTGTGGCATTTGTCGAAAGCTCGTTCTTTCCGATTCCCCCGGACGTTCTGATGATTCCCATGATTCTTGCGCGCCCGTCGCGCGCCTGGCTGATCGCGACCGTTGCCCTGGTGGCTTCGGTGCTGGGGGGCATGCTGGGATATGCGATCGGCGCGTTTTTCTATGAAAGCATCGGCCAACCCATCCTCGAATCCATGGGCAAAGCGCATGCCATGGAAGAGTTCAACACCAAGTTCAATGACTTCGGATTCTGGGCCGTGTTGGGCGCAGGTATTACCCCTTTCCCGTACAAGGTCATCACCATCATGTCCGGCTGGACGGGCATGCCGCTGGGCACATTCATCGCCACGTCGATTTTGGCCCGCGCGCTCAGGTTCTTTGTTGTTGCCGGACTGCTTTGGGGTTTTGGTGAACCCATTCGCAACTTCATCGAAAAGCGTCTGGGGTTTATGTTCACTCTGTTTGTCATCCTGCTGTTCGGTGGGTTCTTAGCGGTGAAGTTCTTATGACACGCAAAAAACTGTTGATCCTGATTGCGGCAGGCGGTTCCGCTGCACTCTTGCTGGGCGCGTGGGCGTTTCAACACCTGGGCGGCATGGCCCCGTGCAAAATGTGCATCTGGCAACGCTACCCCCACGGCGCGGCCGTTCTGATTGGCGTGTTGGCCTTTGCCTTTCCGGGCATCCGCCCCCTGCCCCTTTTGGGTGCAGTTGCTGCGATGGTGACTGCCGGGATTGGCATGTACCACGCAGGTGTCGAGCAGAAATGGTGGGAAGGTCCAACCAGCTGCACGTCGGGTGATATTGGCGGGTTGTCCGCTGAAGAATTGATGGATCAGATCATGTCCGCGCCACTTGTGCGCTGTGATGATATCCCGTGGGAGATGTTCGGCCTGTCGATGGCCGGGTGGAACGCTCTGCTATCTGCTGGCCTGGTTTTGGTCTGGCTGGCCGCGTTCCGTGCGAAATAAGCGTTACTACGCGTCCAGTTCGGCATCCCAATACAGAAAGTCGATCCAACTGTCATGCAGGTGGTTCGGGGGGAACTTGCGTCCGATGTTTCGCAGTGCCTCGGCATCTGGCTGACGCGGCGGTTTGCGCAGCGACATGCCCGCCTGCCGCAGCGACTTCGATCCCTTCCTCAGGTTGCAGGGGCTGCACGCCGCCACAACGTTCTGCCAACTGGTCACACCCCCGGCAGCCCGCGGAACAACATGGTCAAAGGTCAGGTTGTCCCGGCTTCCACAATACTGGCAGCGGAACTCGTCCCTTAAAAATAAATTAAAGCGCGTGAAGGCCACGCGCTTTCTGGGTTTTACATAGTCTTTGAGGACAACGACCGACGGTATTCGGATCTCGGTACTGGGGCTTCGGACGACCTCGTCGTATTCGGCCACGATATCCACCCTGTCCAGCCAGGCCGCCTTGATCGCTTCTTGCCAGGGCCACAGGGACAGTGGGTAATAGGATAAGGGGCGATAATCGGCGTTCAAAACCAATGCCGGATGGTGCTTTAGGGCACCCGGTTCCCTGACAAATTCGGTCCTGAATTCTCCGTCCATATCGGAATCGCTCCTCGCTCTGCTCTGCCCGTTATTGACACCAGAGCGGGGAACACCCGCCCCGGCCTTAACTTAACTATATATCGTGTTAAAACTCTGACAAGCCCTGAGTTTCCACAACATCTCGGGTATTGAGTATGCCTGCTCCGTAACAAAGACGTGACAGTTATCCACAGGTTGCGTTCTCTGCCTCTGGCAGGCTATGGCGGGATCATGAGCTGGTTCATACGATTCAACAAACCCTTCGATGTGTTGCCGCAGTTTACCGACCGTGCAAATGCAGAGACGCCGCGCAGCACTTTGTCGGATTTCATCGACCTGCCAGGTGTGTATCCGGCTGGGCGGCTGGATCGCGACAGCGAGGGCCTGATGCTGCTGACTGACAACGGCCGGTTGCAGGCGCAAATATCGGACCCCAAGCACAAGATGCCCAAAACCTATTGGGTTCAGGTGGAAGGTTCACCCGATGCTGCCGCCCTGAAGGCTCTGCGCGACGGGGTCGATCTGAAGGATGGAAAAACGCGCCCGGCCAAAGCCCGGTTGATGGATGAGCCCGAAGGCCTGTGGCCACGAAACCCACCTATCCGCGTCCGCCAAACTATACCGGATAGCTGGATCGAGCTGACCTTGCGCGAAGGCCGCAACCGGCAGGTTCGACGCATGACGGCAGCGGTCGGTCATCCCACCCTGCGCCTGATCCGCGCCCGGATCGGGGACTATACACTGGAGGGGTTGGCGCCCGGTCAATGGGACAGCCTGACAGCTCCTACATTGGATTCCGCAACGAAGCGCAAACGGGACCGCCGACCGGGCAGGTGACAAAAACGTCCTTTTGTGATAGGGTTAAGGCATGAAAGTCACCCGAAGCACACCATCCCCAGAGGGGATCCTTGAGGCCGCGCTTTACGTCGGCGACCTGGATGCAGCCGAACGATTCTATGGTGAGATACTGGCGTTAGAGTGTATTCAACGCGTCGCGAACCGGCATGTATTTTTCCGCGTCGGCGGATCGGTGTTGTTGCTGTTCAATGCAGAGGAGACAGCAAAGCCGCCAGAGAATCCGAACCTGCCCGTCCCACCGCATGGCGCACGCGGGCCCGGTCACGTCTGCATGACTTTATCGCGGACTGAGATCGACGAAATGCGCAAGCATCTGCTGGAGTGGAACATTCCCATAGACGCCGAGTTCGATTGGCCAAGCGGGGCACGATCGCTGTATGTTCGGGACCCCGCCGGAAACTCGGTGGAATTCGCTGAAGGTCACCTGTGGAACTGATCACTTAGCGCAGCGGTTGCTTTTCTCCCCCAGCAACCCGGTAGATGTCGCTCGAAACAACGCCCACTTCGCCCAGAACAGCCTGAAACTCGGCCATATGCGGTGCTGCAAAATGCGCCTCAAACGCGGCCTGATCCCGCCATTCTTCATATACGCGGAACTTGTTGGATTGCCCGAGTATCTGGCTGAATTCATAGATCAGGCAGCCGGACTCTTTTACGGTCTCGGCGACCATTTTCTGTGCCGCCTCAATGGCTTTGTCGACACTATCAAGCGACACTTCAACCGTTCCGGTGACAATCAGCATGTCGTTTCCTTCATCAATTCAAACCGTTTCGAAATCCTGTCGACTGGCGTTCCGTCTTGCAGAGAAACAGCATATGTGACCGAGTAGTCGCGGAAACCCATCTTGTCGTAATAGCTAAGCCCCTGCCGGTTGTCGGCCCGGATCGTCGCGTTGAGCGCGCTGAACCCAAGGGCCGCAGCGTAGGTTGTGGTTTCAGAGAACAACGCCCGCCCTGCCCCTTTCAACACCGGCTCTCGCCGGGTGAAAGTCGCTATATCCGCGCAATCTTCCGGCAGGTTCTCATTCGTGCCAAGCCATTGAAACCCGGCCACCTCGCCCTGTTTATCCAGGGCAACGTGGCAACAGATTTTGTCTGCACCATTCAGGTAGACTTGGGCAAACAGCGCCTCAGAAAACGGTGTTTCAAACGCGGTCGTCCCGCCGATAGCAATGATTTCGTTGAGAATACGACAGGCAACTGCCACATCCTCAGGCATCATGGGACGGACCGCGATCATCGCTACAGGCTCAGCTTGTCGCGCATGAAGGCCAGCGCGACGCTAAGACCGTCCGGGGCAATCCCGTGGCCGGTGCCCTTCATGACATGCGCATAAACTTCTTTGAAATCTGCGGCCTGCAGTGCTTCGGCAGCTTCGGGCAGAGATTGCGGCGGAACCACGTCGTCGGCATCACCATGCACCAGAAGGATGGGCATCCGGCTGACGGTTTCGTCGGGCAGCAGGTCCGGTTCCAACAACCGGCCAGAGAACGCCACGACCCCAGCCACCGGATCTTCGCGGCGCGGCGCGACGTACAGGCTCATCATCGTACCTTGCGAGAACCCAAACAGAACCACCTGCTCGGGCAGCACATCCTCATCCACCATCAGGGCATCAAGGAAGGCGTTGAAATCGTCGGCGGCCATTTCCATGCCACGGCGTGCTTCTTCTTCGGACGACCCGTCAATCCACGGGATCGGAAACCACTGATATCCGTTGGGCATTCCGGGGATCTGTTCCGGCGCATCGGGTGACACAAACAACGTGTCGGGCAGATGTTCCCCCAGCGGATCGGCCAACCCCAGCAAATCGGCCCCGTTGGCGCCATAGCCGTGCACGAACACCACGACCGAGCGTGTGTCGCCCGAAACCGGCTCTTTTCGGAGCGCATTCAAAACCCGTGTCATCTGATCCCTTCTCGTTCTTTTGCCACCCGGTAATAGGCCCACAAAACCCGCGCCGCAACCGACCGCCAAGGCGACCAGGCTTCGGCCATCTGGCGCAGCTGTTTGTCGGTCGGCCGATCGGGCAAATCAAAGAGGATGCGCGCAGCTTCTTGCAGCGCCAGATCGCCCGGCGCGATCACGTCAGCGCGGCCAAGCGAAAACATGGCGTAGATCTCGGCGGTCCAGACGCCAATACCCGACACCTCGGTCAGGATCGCCACCACGTCATCGTTTGAAACGTCCCGCAAGGCTTTGTAGTCAATGCGCGCCTCAGCCAAAGCGCGGGCGTAGCGAATTTTTTGCCGGCTCAACCCAACTGCACGCAGATCATCGTCGGTGGCCCACATGATTTTGCGCGGACCGGTCAGTTTCGCATCCTTCAACCGGTTCCAGATCGCATTGGCCGAGGCCACACTCACTTGCTGGCTGACTATGGCGCTAAGCAGTTGCGCAAACCCGTCCGGGCGACGGCGCAAGGGCAACGGACCGGTCTGTTCCATCGCATAGGCCATGCGCGGGCAGCTTTCGGCCAGCCACGTCGCGCCTTCTTCCACACAGTCGGGTGTTTCTATGATCCGTCCAACGGACATGTGCTCTCCGGCCTCGATGATCGACTGCACGTTAGGCTGCTTTGCCGCAGATGCAACCCGCTTGTGCACAATCGTTTTCGACATTACGCATGTGCTCATGACGATGACCGCCACCCCCTCCGACAACAGTCAGGCCAAACGGAATGTCGCCGTTCTGGTGGCCGCGCAGGCCTTGCTTGGCGCACAGATGCCGATGATCTTTATCGTCGGTGGGCTGGCCGGCCAATCATTGGCAACCAATCCCTGCCTGGCGACTCTGCCCATATCTTTGATCGTGCTTGGATCAATGCTGGCGGCGACACCGATCTCGGCCATCATGCAACGCTGGGGGCGGCGCGCTGGATTTCTGGTGGGGGCAACGGCGGGCGCTTGCGGTGGGCTTGTCGGCGCCTATGGCTTGTTTCTGGGGTCATTCCCGGTGTTTCTTGCTGGCAGCCTGCTGACCGGCATCTACATGAGCGCGCACGGTTTCTACCGCTTTGCCGCCGCTGACACCGCATCGGACGATTTCCGTCCCAAAGCGATTTCCTATGTTATGGCGGGCGGTCTGGCTGCAGCAATCATCGGGCCTCAGATCGTCAAACTGACCTCGACCGCGTATGTCATCCCTTTTCTCGGTACGTATATCGCTGTCATCGCAGTGAACGTCATTGGCTCGGCCCTGTTCTTATTCCTCGACATTCCGACCCCGCCCAAGCCTGCGGCTGATGCCCCCAAAGGACGGTCCCGAATCGAGCTTCTGAAGACGCCGCGCATCGCGGTTGCGATCATCTGCGCCATGGTGTCCTACGCGCTGATGAACCTTGTGATGACGTCGACACCGCTGGCCGTCGTGGGCTGCGGGTTCAGCGCCAATGACGCGGCGGATGTCGTCACCAGCCACGTGTTGGCGATGTACATTCCCAGCTTTTTCACCGGACAATTGATTGCCCGCTTTGGGGTCGAACGGATTGTGGCACTGGGCCTTCTCATACTAGCTGCGGCCGGAGTGGTGGCTTTGCAGGGCGTTGAACTGGGTAATTTCTTTGTCGCGCTGATCCTGCTGGGCATCGGCTGGAACTTTGGGTTTATCGGCGCAACCACCATGTTGGCTGAATCGCACGACGTCAGCGAGCGCGGACGCATGCAGGGGTTGAACGACCTGCTGGTGTTTGGTGGCGTTACGTTTGCCTCGCTGGCTTCCGGCGGGCTAATGAATTGTTCCGGCGGCTCTCCAATCGAAGGTTGGACCGCGGTGAACGTCGCGATGATCCCCCTTCTGACTTTGGCGGGCGGCGCGCTTTTGTGGCTGACGATGCGGCCCCGAACGGCCTAATCGTTAAGGTTCAGTATCGGTGCAAAGGCACCTAATTTCTGTGCCTCGGCGATCCCCTCATCAATGTGCTTGCGGTAGATATCCCACATCTGCCGCCTCAGGGTGCGGCCTTCGTCTGTAATGCGAAGAACCTTCCCCCGCCCGTCCACAGCTGCAGCATGGCGTGTCAGCAATCCGTCTTCCGCCATCCGTGCGACCTGCCGGGAAAAGCTGGACTGATCAAACAGAAGTTGCTGCTCTAGTTGCTTGGGGCGCAGACCGTCCGGCGATCTCTCTAACTCCCACAGAACATCATACCAGTGCAGTCGTGGATATCCGGCTGCCACCAGCGCGCGCTCAGCCCGGGAAAAGATCCGGGTGCGTGTCTGGTTCAGTGCGATCCAAGCCGCCTCTCGTTCTTCAAATCCGCTCATCACGCCTCCGCGAGGATTGTGGTTTTTCTTTGCTCATAATTTTAGATGCATTTACATGTTAATCATCAACCCTGCAAATCAGAGAAATGTCATGAAGCTGTTTACCGCATCTGCCCTCGTCTTGGCACTGGCCACACCAGTCCTTGCCGAAACCTATCACTTTGATCAAAGTCACACCGAAATCCGTTTCTACTACAACCACGCGGGACTGACCGAACAATCCGGCGAATGGACCGCCGTATCCGGCACCGTCGAGTTTGATCCCGAAAATGTCACCGCAACCAGCGCGGATATCACAATCGACGCCTCAAGTGTCGAAACCGGTTGGGGGCCGCTCAACGATCACCTCAAAAGCGGTGACTTCTTCGATGTCGAAGCTTACCCAAACATCAAATTCATCTCGACCTCGGCGGTGCAAACCGGTGCAAGCACCCTGCAAATGATTGGAGATTTGACAATCAAGGATCAGACCAAGCCCGCAACGCTTGAGATCGACCTGACCTTCATGGGCGAACACCCTCTGGCCGGATTTTTCGATTATTACAAAGGTGACTGGGTTGCTGTCGAAGCCGCTGGCCAACTTTTGCGCAGCGAGTATGGCGTCGGGATGTTTGCCCCGGGAACGTCGGACTTGGTGCAACTGAAAATCTCGGCCGAAATGCGCGCCGGCGGCTGGGAGTAATTACCAGCGCCCCGTCGCCGCCTGCACCATCAATGACAGGCGGCGGCGGATTTCACCCGGACCGAGTGTACCGGCAGCGACCCTGTCCGGGCGCGCTATGGCCTGCTTCAGAACCAATTCGGTTTGCCAACCGGCATGCAGCGCAGCGGCGGCTTTTACCGAAACCGAGCGCCGCTGAGTACGGGCCCGTTTCAACCGCCCGTACGCTTTTTCGGCCAGACGCTGAACACCCGCAGGCGTGCCATCCAGCAGCGGAATTCGCCCGCGCGCTTCAAGGTCCGGGATGGCGCGCAACCAATTCGCGACCCCAACGGCATAGCCAAAGTCCCGCATGACTTCCTCATCCGCCGACCCCAGCGCTTGTGCCGCTACCACCGTGAGCGTGCCCGCGCTGTGGTTTATGTACGCGTCGAAATGATCTTCGTCCTCGAACGGGTCGCGATAGATATCCCAACGCCTTACGGCCACATATTCATCCATCATCGACGCAAGATGAGGGGACAAGACACGCGACAGCGGCGTAACGATCTCATGCCGGCGAACAGTCGGACCTTCAGCAATTTCTTGCAACGCATCACGCCACCATTGCAGGCGCATCTCGGCAATCATCGGTTCTTGCGTGACCCAGGGTGCCCGGGCGACTTCGATGTTCAGCGCATAGATCGGAAACAACACCGCACGTGCGGAAACCGAGGCCGCCATGGCCGCCATGAACCGGTCGGGATCCACCCGATGCAACAGCGCGGCGCAGGCCTTGACGTCATCGTCAAATGGAGCACTCACTCGGCGACTGCCGACTGTGGGCCGCA
This sequence comes from Ruegeria sp. CDSA034, assembly GCF_059612275.1. Classification (NCBI taxonomy): domain Bacteria; kingdom Pseudomonadati; phylum Pseudomonadota; class Alphaproteobacteria; order Rhodobacterales; family Roseobacteraceae; genus Ruegeria; species Ruegeria sp. CDSA034. Next base: position 44,270 of record NZ_JBXWQH010000001.1, on the reverse strand, counting down.
ATCACGCACCAGTTTCCATTGGATCGCATCCAGCAACGCCTCGAACGAGGCATCGACTATGTTCGCGCTGACGCCAACGGTGGACCACCGGAGACCCTGCCCATCTTCACTGTCGATGATAACGCGGGTTACAGCCTCGGTGCCGCCCTGCGTGATACGTACCTTGAAGTCGACCAGGTGCATATCGTCCAGAATCCTCGAATACTGCCCCAAATCCTTGGCCAGCGCCTTGGCCAGCGCGTTCACCGGACCCCGGTCACCGCCGGACCCATCCAGAGACTCGCTGACCGACAGCTTCTTTTCGCCGTCGACCTTCACCACGACAACGGCTTCGGACAAGCTGACCATCTTGTTGTACTTATTCTTGCGCCGCTCAACGGTGACCTTGTACCGCTTTACCTCAAAGAATTCAGGCAGTTGACCCAGTTCGTCCCGCGCCAGAAGCTCAAAGCTGGCCTGCGCGGTGTCGTAGGAATAACCTTCTGCCTCGCGCAGCTTGATCCGTTCGAGGATGCGGCCCAAGGCCGGGTCACCGGGTTCGACCGACAAACCGGCCTCGATCAAGCGCTGGCGCAGGTTCGACTGCCCCGCCTGGTTCGACATCGGAATGATCCGTGTGTTCCCAACCGACGCCGGATCCACATGTTCATAGGTCGTTGGGTCCTTAAGGATCGCGCTGGCATGCAGCCCAGCCTTGTGCGCAAATGCGGACGCCCCGACATAGGCCGATTGTTTGCTGGGCACCCGGTTCAGGATCTCGTCCAGCATGCGGCTGACGCGGGTCAGACCCGCCAGCGCCTCGACACTGACGCCGATGTCAAAGTTCGATGCATAAGGTTCTTTCAGAAGCAGCGTCGGGATCAATGAGGTCAGGTTCGCATTTCCGCAACGCTCTCCCAATCCGTTCAAGGTTCCCTGAACCTGCCGCGCGCCCGCATCGACAGCCGCCAAAGAACAGGCCACCGCGTTTTCCGTATCGTTGTGGGTATGGATACCCAGCCGGTCCCCCGGCAGGCCCGCCGCGACCATCTCGGACACAATCCGAGACACTTCCGCAGGCAAAGCCCCCCCATTGGTGTCACACAAAACAACCCAGCGCGCACCGGCATCCATCGCGGCCCGACAAACCTCAAGCGCATAGGTTGGATTGTCCTTGTAGCCATCAAAGAAATGCTCGGCATCAAACAGCGCCTCGCGCCCCTGCGCTACGATATGTGCAACAGAGGCACGGACGTTCTCGACATTCTCCTCAAGCGAGATGCCAAGCGCATGGGTCACGTGGTAATCGTGCGACTTACCCACCAGACAGACCGCCCGCGTACCCGCGTTCATCACCGCCGCTAGAACATCGTCATTCTCTGCCGACCGGCCCGATCGCTTAGTCATCCCAAAGGCCGTCAAGCAAGCTGACGTCTTGGGAGCCGCATCGAAAAACGCGCTGTCCGTCGGGTTCGCCCCCGGCCAGCCGCCCTCGATATAGTCTACGCCCAACTCGTCCAGAGCCTGCGCGATCTGCACCTTCTCAGCGGTCGAGAACTGCACACCCTGTGTCTGCTGCCCGTCGCGCAGGGTGGTGTCGTAGAGGTAGAGGCGTTCTTTGGTCATCATACGCCCTCCAGCTTGGCCGCATCGAACCCTGTGCCCGGAACCAGTTCGACCCCATCCTTGCTCATTCGTACTTCCAGACCAGCGGCCAGGTAAGCTGCCTTTAGGCGATCGACTTCCGAGAAGTCTTTGCTCTGCATTGCACTCGCCCGCGCATCAGACAATCTGTCTGCATGAGATGAAAGATCCACCGAAGCCGTATCAGCCCAAGCACCCATTTCTTGCGACAACAGACCAAGTAGCTGAGCACCCGCCAGCAACGAGGCCGCATCACCATCCGCCGCCAAACGGTGCAACTCCGCCAAAGCACCCGCCGTGTTCAAGTCATCGCTTAGCGCAGCAACGACTGCGGGTGCAGCGCTGGCGGCGGGCTCGATGCCCGCTGTCTGCGCCCGCCACTTGCGCAACGTCGCCTCAGCCTCACGGGCCTTTTTCTCAGTCCAGTCCATCGGCTTGCGATAATGCGTCTGCAGGAAGACAAACCGGATCACCTCGCCCGGCACGCCCTGCTCGAGAAGATCATGCACCGTGAAAAAGTTGCCCAGTGATTTGGACATCTTCTTGCCTTCAACCTGCAACATCTCATTGTGCAACCAGTACCGCGCGAACTCACCGTGCGGATGGGCGCATTTGCTCTGGGCGATCTCGTTTTCATGGTGCGGGAACATCAGGTCGTTTCCGCCACCGTGAATATCAAAGCTCTCGCCCAGCAGCTCATAGCTCATGGCCGAGCATTCGATGTGCCACCCCGGACGACCGCGACCCCAAGGCGAGTCCCACCCCGGCAACTCATCGGTCGAGGGCTTCCACAGCACGAAATCCATCGGGTTCCGCTTGTAGGGCGCAACCTCAACCCGGGCACCGGCGATCATGTCATCCACCGACCGACCAGACAAAGCGCCGTAGTGCTCCTTCCAGCTGTCAACCGCGAACAGAACGTGCCTTTCGGCCGCGTAGGCGTGACCCTTCGCGATCAAATCCTCAATCATCGCAACCATTTGCGCGATGTACTGAGTCGCACGCGGCATCTCGTCGGGCTCAAGCGCGCCCAACGCGCCCATGTCGTGCAGATACCAGCCGATGGTTTCATCTGACCGCTCCTGCACCAACTGCTCCAGCGTGCCCTCAGCACCCGCTTTCTGGCGTGCCAGCGCGGTCGCGTTGATCTTGTCATCCACGTCGGTGAAATTGCGCACATAGGTCACCTGGTCCGCGCCGTAGACATGGCGCAGCAACCGATAAAGCACGTCAAACACCACCACGGGCCGCGCGTTGCCCAGATGGGCGCGATCATAGACCGTGGGTCCGCAGACATACATCCGCACATTATCGGCGCTGATCGGAACGAAATCTTCTTTCGCCCGTGTCCGTGTGTTGTGCAGTTTGATCGTCGTCATCGGTCGGCTCCTAAAGACAGCATATGATTGCGCTTGGCGCGGGCTTAGCAACTTGTCTCAGGGATGAAAACGAAAGAAACCGGCCCGCTTGATAAATCAGCAGGTAATGCAGCAGATAATGATGCAGGTCATACGGTTCATGTCCTTCCCCTAGCATGGACAACGCGTTCAGCCAAGACTTGAGTTCAATCTCAAGGTGGCGCACCCTTTCAACCATGAGCCGAGAATTCGTCAATTCAATCTGCCGCACGTTTCCAGGCGCTGACCTTTCCGACCCTTGGGGCGGAGGCCATGATGCCTGGAAGGTTGGCGGTAAGATGTTTGCCTGCATCGGCACTGCCAACGATGGCGTGTCCGTCAAAACGCCTGATATCGAGACAGCTCAGATGCTGATCGAAGCAGGCGTCGGTACCAAAGCCCCCTATTTTCATAGCAGCTGGATCCGCCTGCCGTTTGACTGTGACGAGGATGAGATGCGTCATCGGCTGGCCACATCTTACGATCTGGTGCGGTCTACCCTGACGAAAAAAGTACAGTCCACTCTGCCCCCACGAAGCTGATTGACATTTTCCAATGCCTCTGGCCCATTCTGCGCTGAAGACAAGATCGGAGCGTGCCATGAAACTGTCGCAGCGTATCACTCATCTGACCGGAGGTGGCAGTGATGGGTGGGATGTATTTTACCGTGCGCGCCGGATGATCAGTGAAGGGCACGTCATTTCTGAACTCACCATTGGTGAGCATGACATTCGCACGCACCCGACCATTTTGGATGCCATGGATCTATCGGCGCGTCAGGGAAACACCGGCTACGCTGTGGTGCCCGGATCGGATTTGCTGCGCGATACCGTTGCGGCGCGCATTCAGGCCCGCACTGGTCAGAAGACAAGCCGAAATAACGTGTTGATCACTCCGGGCGGCCAATCTGCGCTATTCGCAGCCCACGTAGCGGTGTGCGATCCCGGTGATGTCGGCCTATATCTCGATCCCTACTACGCGACTTACCCCGGCACGATCCGGGGCGCCGGTGCGACAGCCCGCGCCATCCAGACCACCGCCGAGGGTGCATTTCAGCCGCGCGCGCAGCAGATCGATGCGGCGGCAGATGGTGCGGTTTCGCTGTTGATCAACAGCCCGAACAACCCCACTGGTGTCGTATATTCCCGCGAGACGCTGAACGGTATCGCAGATGTTTGCCGTGCCCGCGACCTGTGGCTGATCTCGGATGAGGTTTATGACACGCAGGTCTGGGAAGGTGAGCATATCTCACCACGTACCCTGCCCGGAATGGCCGAGCGTACTTTGGTCGTTGGTTCGATGTCCAAGTCGCATGCGATGACCGGGTCCCGATGCGGTTGGGTGGTCGGCCCCGAGGAGGTGATCGCCCATCTCATCAATCTGGCAACGCACACAACTTACGGCGTGCCCGGGTTCATTCAGGACGCCGCCAGTTTTGCTTTGAGCGCGGGTCATGATCTTGAAGAGGAAATCGCCGCTCCGTTCCGGCGTCGTCGCGCGTTGGCGGTCGAGATTCTTGCCACCCAGAACACCATTGGCCTCGTGCCGGCACAGGGTGCAATGTACCTGATGCTGGACATCCGCGCAGCGGGGCTAAGCGGTGAGGCATTCGCCAACGCATTGCTGGATACACACGCAATTGCCGTCATGCCCGGTGAAAGTTTTGGCTCAGCGGCGGCAGGACACGTGCGTGTTGCGATGACAATTGATGACGACCGCTTTGCTGCAGCACTCAGTACGATTTGCAATTTCGCCGCCGTCCTGGCGGAAAGTCACGCGGCAGAATAGACGGCCTTAAAACCGGAAGGTTGTACGCAAGTTGAACACGTTGGCGTCAATATCGCCCTGACTTCGTGTGACGTCGTTAAAATCCTGACGCAAAGCCTCACCGCTGATGACGAAACTGTCGCCGATGGGATAGGCAATTCCGATGCCGTACACTGCAGCGGTGTCATTTTCCGGTGACGCATCCAATCGGGCCGCGCCCACGACGACATAGCCCAAGGCCGGTCCGAAATCATAACCACCGCGCAACTTAAGGCGGGTCAGACTGTCCACGCTGCCTTCACCCTGCCCCAGATCCAGAGAAAGTCGATTGTATTCCAGCTCACCGCCAAGAACGAAATTCCCGAAGTCATGGTCATAACCGACAAGCGGTCCAAAAGTCGTGTCGTTTCCGCCAGAGTTATTTGGGCCATCTACATCCGCATAGCCAAAGCTGAAGCCCGCATACGCCCCCGTCCAATCCTCTGCATATACCGGTGCAATGCCGATTGTCAGGCAGGTGGTCATGAGGGCCATCAGGGCTTTCATCAACCTCTCCAAAATTCCTTGCAGCGCGCCCACCAAACGATGGGCTTCATCACATAAAACTTGGTCTGCAATCGTTAAAAATCCATTGAGATCACGGACCACTCTTAAATAAGTGATAGAAGCCTAACAGATTTTCCCACATTCGGGAAAAAACTTTACCCCACGGCAAGAACGTGATGCCGACAAGGCACAACACTTCGTTTTTGGCCCCTCAGGTCGCAAACAGGACAGATTGTGCGCCCTCGTATTGAGAGAGTTTGCATCACCAATTGAGGACCCGCATGCAAAGTGACGTTTGGAAGATTCGCCTGATCAGCCGTACCATTGGTGCGGATCGCGGGCGTGCCGCGCGTGGGCGGCCGGTTGTGGTCTGAGTACACTCACCCTGAACGTACTTTTTCGACCGGACCTTAAACTATGAACGAACAAACCCGAAATTCATCGCGCAGCGGCGGTCGTGCCGCGCGCCGTGCGGCCCGTGCCACAGCGCTGCCCGAACATCTGCGCCCGATCCGCCCCGGCATGGAGGGCGGCATGCTGAAGGTGCTAACCCCGGCGCAGATCGAGCGTATCCACCAAGCCGCGCTGACCGCGCTGGAAACCATTGGTCTGGCGGACGCCCCACAAAGTGGGGTCGACTATCTTGTCGGCGCTGGCTGTATCTTGGGTGACGACGGGCGTATCCGCTTCCCCCGCGCCTTGGTCGAAGACACAATCGCCAAGGCCAATCGCTCGGTCACATTGCATTCAAGAGATGGCAACTCCGATCTGGAACTGTCGGGCAACCGCGTCCACTTTGGTACTGCCGGCGCGGCTGTCAGCATGGTTGATGTTCACGGGCAGGAATACCGGGATTCGACACTTCAAGACCTGCACGACGCGTCCCGAATCTGTGAACAACTTGAAAACATTCACTTTGTTCAGCGCCCGATGGTGTGCCGCGACATCGCCGACAACCTCGAGATGGATTTGAACACGGTCTACGCCACCACGTCAGGAACGTTCAAACATATCGGCACGTCCTTCACCGAACCCAGCCATGTTGCCCCCGCGATCGAGATGCTGCACATGATCGCTGGTGGCGAGGATAAGTGGCGTGAACGGCCCTTTATGTCGAACTCGAACTGCTTTGTTGTTCCGCCGATGAAATTCGCAACCGAAAGCTGCGAAGTCATGGAGGAATGCATCAAAGCGGGCATGCCCGTTCTGCTACTATCGGCCGGAATGGCCGGCGCCACCGCGCCTTCGACAATCGCCGGTGCTATTGCGCAGGCCACCGCCGAATGCCTGGCCGGGTTGGTTTATGTAAACGCCGTAAGTCCTGGCGCACCCGCGATTTTTGGCACCTGGCCCTTTGGCCTTGATCTGCGCACAGGTGCGATGTCCATCGGGTCTGGCGAACAAGCACTCCTGACAGCGGGCTGCGCCCAAATGCACCACTTCTACGACTTGCCGGGCGGCGCGGCCGCCGGTGCATCGGATGCGAAACTGCCCGACATGCAAGCCGGGTGGGAGCAGATGTGCTCGAACGTCATGGCCGGGCTTTCGGGTTTGAATATGGTGTATGAGTCCGCGGGCATGCATGCCTCGCTGCTGGGATTCTGCCATGAAAGCCTGATCCTCAGCGATGATTTAATCGGGCAAGCGCAACGCTGTGTTCGCGGCATCGAAGTGACGGACGAAACGCTGGCACTGGATCAGATGGCCGAAGTCTGTATCGGCGGACCCGGTCATTATCTGGGAACCGATGCAACGCTGAGCCGCATGCAGGCGGACTATGTCTACCCGACTTTTGGCGACCGGTCGTCTCCGAAGGAATGGGTTGAAATTGGCAAGCCCAATTTGATCGAAAAGGCGGTGAAGCGGAAGGAAGAGATTCTCTCGACGCCGTCTCCGGCCAGATTCGATCCGCTTTTGGATGCCGAACTGCGCGGCAGGTTTAACATTTACTTGCCGGCGTAACCCATTGAAATACGGCGGCCCGTGGGGGTACGGGCCGCCGATGCCTTCGCGGGATTAACCGTTGCTGGGCGGTAGCAACCCTGCTTCCTGCGCGATGGCAATTTCATCTGCGTCCAGCGACCCGTCGCCGTTGGCGTCCATCGCCGAGAAACCATCGGCGTCAACCTCGGGCAGAACGGCCTGAACTTCTTCTATGGTCAGAACTCCATCGCCGTTGGTGTCCGCCGAGGACTGCGCAGCAGCCATCGCCGGCAGGCCCAATACGAATGCGGAAATGATTGCCAGGTTTTGCGGTTTCATTGTGATGCCTCCTAAGTGGTATTTGTGTGTGTTTTCGTCCGGACAGGCACCACAGACACCAAATCGAAGAACGTCGTCACCCCAACCCGGCAACACGTCCTGTTTCGCGCCATTCTCCGCGTGTTTGTCCGAGTCGCGTCTGCAATCAACCGCTGGGCGAAACGTACAATCCACGTTTCGGCGGTTCTTGCCCGATGCGCCTGTGCCGTTCCGGCAAGGCCCTGCCTAAATCACCGACTCGGGGGGCAAAAAGAAAGGGGGCCGAAGCCCCCTGTCAGTTTCGCCATCCAGGCTCCATTCGTTGACCGCCCGGTGTTTTGTTTGCCTGCGGCCTGGACGTCGCATGGAACGAGCGCACCCGTCCCGTGAGAGAGTGGGAAAGAGCAAATATTCCGCCCCACCCTGTTCCCGGTCGACACGGGCATGTCGACCGAGTGGACCAAGGCGTATTTGGTAAGTCTCAACGCCTTGCTCCGTGTTCGTCGGGATCGGACATCCGAGGGGAAACCCTGATCCCTACACCCCGCCTGACGGAGCGTTTTCCTTAACTACACCCGCTGGTTGCCCCGCAGGTGTTGCACTTCATGCAGGTGCCATTGCGCACCAGCGTGTAATTTCCGCATTCGCCGCAAGGATCGCCCTCGTACCCCTGCATCTTGGCCTTGGTCCGTGCGTCCATCCCCGTGGCAACGGCAGTTTCCGCAACCGGAGCTTCAAATTGCGCGGCCGGTTCTGCCATGCCGTTCACTTCCGGTTGGCCGCCGTTGAACACCACCAGATCCTGCGGCAAACGTTTGCGCAGATATCCGGTCGAGCTGATTTGTTTCAACACTTCCAAGGATTTGGACGCAGCGCTGTCACTGATTTCTGATACGTTGGACAGTCCGTCTTCTTCGCCGCGGCCCAGATCGTCGAAGGTTGCGCCTTCGGGTTTCACATGGGCCAGATCGGTGCGATCCAGATAAGACACGGCCAGTTCGCGGAAGATGTAATCCAGGATCGAGGTCGCGTTCTTGATCGAGTCGTTGCCCTGCACCATTCCCGCCGGTTCAAACTTGGTGAAGGTAAAGGCGTCGACGAATTCTTCCAGCGGCACACCGTATTGCAGGCCAACCGACACTGCGATGGCAAAGTTGTTCATCATCGCCCGGAAGCCAGCGCCTTCCTTATGCATGTCGATGAAGATCTCGCCCAGCTTACCGTCTTCGAACTCACCTGTTCGCAGATAGACCTTGTGGCCACCGACGATCGCTTTCTGGGTGTAACCCTTGCGGCGATGCGGCAGTTTCTCACGATGGCTGCGGATGATTTCCTTGACGACGACCTTCTCGATGACCTTTTCGGCGAGAACGACGGCTTTTTCATGGGCCGTGCCGCTTTCCAGCACCTCTGCTGCCTCGTCATCGTCCTCGACCAATGCGGCCGCCAGCGGCTGCGACAGTTTCGAGCCATCACGATACAGCGCGTTGGCCTTCACACCCAGCGACCAGCTGAGTTCATAGGCTTTCTGGCAATCCTCGATGGTCGCATCATTCGGCATGTTGATCGTTTTGCTGATCGCACCCGAGATGAAGCTTTGGGCCGCGGCCATCATGGTGATGTGGCTATCAACCCCAAGGAAACGCTTACCTTTCTTGCCGCACGGGTTGGCGCAGTCGAAGATCGAATAGTGCTCTTCCTTCAGGTGCGGCGCGCCTTCCAGCGTCATGGTTCCGCAGACATGGTCATTGGCTGCGTCGATATCCGCCTTGGTAAAGCCCAGATGGCGCAGCAGATCGAACGTCGGATCATTTAGCTTGGTCGCCGGGATGCCCAGAACGCCGGTGCAGAAATCCTCGCCCAGTGTCCACTGGTTGAAGACGAACCGGATATCAAAGGCGCTTTCCAGCGCGGCATCCACCTTGGCCAGCTCATTTGGGCCAAACCCGTGACCGGTCAGCGAGGTGTGGTTGATCCCCGGCGCGTTGCCGATGGTGCCGTGACCAACCGCGTAACCCACGATCTCTTCAATCTGAGACGAGGAATAGCCCTGCTTTTCCAGCGCCGACGGCACCGAGCGGTTGATGATCTTGAAGTAGCCGCCACCCGCGAGCTTTTTGAACTTCACTAGGGCAAAGTCGGGCTCGATCCCGGTCGTGTCACAATCCATCACCAGACCAATGGTGCCGGTGGGCGCGATCACCGTGGCTTGCGCGTTACGATAGCCGTTCTTTTCGCCAAGGCTCAGCGCCTCGTCCCAAGCCGACATCGCTAAATCGACCAGACGCTTGTCCGGGCAGTTGCCATGGTCCAGAGGCACCGGCTTCACGGCCAGTTTCTCATACCCATCGGTCACACCTTGCGAGGCACGGCGGTGGTTGCGGATGACGCGCAGCATGTTGTCTGCGTTGCGCTCATAGCCCTTGAAGGGTCCAAGCTCTCCGGCAATCTCGGCCGAGGTGGCATAGGCCACGCCAGTCATGATCGCGGTCAGCGCGCCACAGATCGCCCGACCCTCATCCGAGTCGTAGCTGTAACCCATGTTCATCAGCAGACCGCCGATGTTGGCATAGCCCAGACCCAAGGTGCGGAAATCATAGGACAGTTGCGCGATTTCCTTGGATGGGAACTGCGCCATCGTGACCGAGATTTCCAGCGTCAGGGTCCACAGGCGCGAAGCGTGCATGTAGTCTTCCGCCTGGAACTCACCATCCTTGAGGAAGGTCAGCAGGTTCATCGACGCCAGGTTACAAGCCGTGTCATCAAGGAACATGTATTCCGAGCACGGGTTCGAACCGCGAATCTCACCATCTTTGGGGCATGTGTGCCATTCATTGACGGTGTCGTGGAACTGAATGCCGGGATCGGCACAAGCCCATGCGGCGTGGCCGACTTTTTCCCAAAGGTCGCGTGCCTTGACGGTCTTGGCAACTTTGCCATCGGTGCGGTTGATCAGTTCCCAATCGGCATCTTTCTCAACTGCGGTCAGAAATGCATTGGTCACGCGGATCGAGTTGTTCGAGTTCTGACCCGAGACTGAGCTATAGGCTTCCGAATCCCAGTCCGTATCGTAAGTCGGGAACTCAATGCTGTCGTGACCCTGCTTGGCATAGTCCAGAACGCGCTTGATGTAAGTTTCTGGGATCGCGACCTTTTTGGCTTCGCGAACCGCGTCCTTCAGGGCGTCATTCTTCTTGGGATCATACGCGTCGTCTTGCGCGCCGTCCCATGTGCGGATGGCCTCGAAAATGCCGTTCAGCATCTTCTCGTGCATCTTCGATCCGGCTACGATCGAGGCCACCTTCTGCTCTTCGATCACCTTCCACTCGATGAATTTCTCGATGTCAGGGTGATCAGCATCGACGATTACCATCTTTGCTGCTCGACGGGTTGTTCCGCCTGATTTGATCGCGCCAGCGGCGCGGTCGCCGATCTTGAGAAAGCCCATAAGGCCTGAAGACTTGCCGCCACCCGACAGCGCCTCGCCTTCTGCGCGCAGATGGCTAAAGTTAGTCCCGGTACCCGAGCCGTATTTGAACAGGCGCGCCTCGCGCACCCACAGATCCATGATGCCGCCTTCGTTCACCAGATCATCGTCGACAGACTGGATGAAGCACGCGTGCGGCTGCGGATGTTCATACGCGGATTTCGATTTGGTCAGCTTGCCGGTCTTGTAGTCGACGTAGTGGTGACCTTGCGCGGGGCCGTCGATTCCATATGCCCAGTGCAGACCGGTGTTGAACCACTGTGGGCTGTTCGGCGCGGCGCGCTGGGTCGCCAGCATATAGCGCATCTCATCAAAGTAGGCGCGCGCATCCTCTTCCGTCGAGAAGTAACCACCCTTCCAGCCCCAATAGGCCCAGGCGCCCGCCAGGCGGTCAAAAACCTGCTTTGAAGACGTCTCACCATCGAACTCCGCGTCATCGGCCGGGACCGAGCGCCACAGAAATTCGGGGACGTCTTTCTCTTTTACTTTCTTCAGCTTAGTCGGCACGCCCGCCTTACGGAAATACTTCTGCGCGATGACGTCGCTGGCAACCTGGCTCCACCGCGTGGGCACTTCGATGTTGTCTAGGCGAAAAACGATGGTGCCGTCGGGGTTTCGGATCTCAGACGTCGCTGAGACAAAGTCCAGTTCCGCATAAGCGTCCTGCCCCGGTTTCGTAAATTTCCTGTCAATCTTCATGTCCGCACGCCCTAGATTCAATCAACTTGTCTTTCAGCGTCAGGTCCTCAACACGCGGACCGATCGCCATGCCGTATAAAATTGGACGCAATAGACCAGCCGCTGCATTCTGCAGCGCAAAACCGATCAAACGGTTGCACGTTACTATGATGTGCTTTCCGACCCTCGCCCTGTGCCCTATTCTGGTTTTGATACCAGATTTTGTGGCAACCCTTCCGGCCTATACAACTTGGCGTATCGACCCATAGATCGTCAACGCCATTTTTAAGTCATTTTTGATATCTTTTGTGTTGACCCATTTCTGACAACTTGCATCCGGACACCCTGTTCTGATTCCTCCACAGGTTCATCCACCGGGTACACGCAGAGATTTCAAAAACCCGCAGGTAAATTAACTGTGTTTCCCGGCACAGTTATCGGAATTTGATAATCTAACGTTAAGATGTCTAGGTTGGATGAGAATCACGAAGCGGTCATTCTGATCCGCGGCGCTGGTTAAACAGCCAGGCGCGATCACACAAAGGGGAGCGGACAGATGTCGTTGTTACGTTTACTTCCGATTCTGGCCCTGATCGTGGCCTGCACACCACAAGATGTGCGCCCTCCGGCACGCAGCGCCCAGTTCGATGATTTCCCCAAAAGGCTGTTCGACACGTTCGAGATAAGCTGCGACGGCCCGGGTGAACGCTTTGAAAGTACCGGGAATCGGGTTTTCGAATGCACCGAGCTTCTACCTCCGGACATGACCGCTTTTCTGATTCTCAACTATGACGGTTACCCTCAGGATCTGCCCAAAAGCGTGGTGCGGCTGACAACGACCAAGAACAACTCGGGCTACCGTGTCGATGCCGAGCTGTATTTCAACGTCCCACGCAAAAGCGGCCCGTCGGTCAAAGTACCAGTGGAAAGCGAAACGCTGGATAAGGCGCTTGGCGCGCTTTACCAAGCGTTGGGTGGATCACCAACATAAGTGAAAGAAGTGGTCGGGGCGGCAGGATTCGAACCTACGACCCCCTGTACCCAAAACAGGTGCGCTACCAGACTGCGCCACGCCCCGAACCGTGCGCCTTCCTAACCATGCCAATCTGATTTGAAAAGCCCTAACAGGACCAAATTGCAGGACCTTGCGAAAAAATTTCGTGCCGCATGACGGTTCCGGGCTTAATCGAGTAGCGCGCGGCCAGTCCGGCGTTGATTTCGAGAACCGCAAAGACGGAATCGCCACCCTCGATTGGCGTCAGATCACCGGGAATCGCACCTTGGTGGACATGCGTTACCGTACCGGCCCGATCGAGGAAAATGATGTCCAGGGGAATCAGCGTGTTCTTCATCCAGAACACCACGGGCTGCGGCGGGTCAAAAACGAACAGCATGCCCGAACGGTTTGGCAGCGACTCGCGGAACATCAATCCACGCGACCGATCCTGCGGACTAATCGCCAATTCGATATTGAAACGGATCTGCGCCGAGTCGTTCTTGATGTCGATCTGATCAGGCTTACACGCAGCCCAGGTCATCCCGGACCAAAGCAACAAAACCGCTAAAAGACCCGAAAAAAACTTAGGCATGAAACACTCAGTCGTCCAAAGCAGCTTCCCAGGCCAGTACCTGAGCCGCCATACGTCCACGCTTGCCACTGATGACACGCATCGCGAGGGCCTCGCCCGGCTGCAGATCCGACAGACCAGAGCGGCGCAGAACTTCGATATGCAGGAACACATCTTCACCACGGCCAAAAACATTGGCGAACCCAAAGCCTTTGCCTTTGTCGAACCATTTGACTCGCGCGGCTTCTAGCGGGGCAGCGGCGATCTCAACCGGATCAAGCTCGGCAAAATCAGCCAGCATCATCGTGTCCGTCCGCGCGGGCGGATCGACACTGATGACCTCGACCGCCTGAACACCACGGTCCGTGCGATGGGTCATGATTTCTATGCCCGCACCATCTGCGACCGAACTTTGGCCGAAGTTGCGCAACACATTGACGTGCAACAAAATATCCGGACCGCCCTCATCAGACACAACAAATCCGAAGCCCTTTGCAGGGTCAAACCATTTCACGTGTCCACGGACGCGGTACATGTTGTTCAGATCTTCTGGCACGGCGTTCCCATCGCGAAAATTGTCATTTCGTTAAGGGTCCGATGTGTATGGGAATGGCTCGCAAATTCAAGCTGAAAAAACCTTTTGTTTTCGGCTTCTTGCATTTCACGATACGCGAACGTCATGGATTTAACCTCTGTATCTGCCAGTCGGAACCCACTTGATCCCGCTGCCATCGGAACCTGTCGTGCAACCGAAAGGCCCCATCGGCCCAGAATTCGATTTCGGTTGGCACCAGCCGATAGCCGCCCCAAAACGGCGGGCGTGGCGGGTTCGGGCCCAACTTGGCCGTCACCTTGGCCACCTCGGCCATCAAAACCGAGCGACTGCTGAGAGGCTGAGACTGCTCGGACGCCCAGGCCCCCAATCGGCTTTTTAGCGAGCGGGACGCATAATACTCATCCGCCTGCGGCCCGCTTTCTCTGGTTATTGTACCACGAACTCGGATTTGCCGCCGCAGAGATTTCCAATGCATCACAAAAGCAGCTTTTCCAGCGCCGTCCAACTCGGCCGCCTTGGCACTTTCGTAGTTGGTGTAGAACACAAAAGCTGCCGGTTCGATCTCTTTCAGAAGAACCATTCGCACATTCGGCATACCGTCCGAATCGACGGTCGCCAAAGCAATAGCGTCCGGATCGTTCGGTTCATTCTCTTTGGCCTCAGCCAGCCACCGCCCCGCTATTTCAAACGGATCGGTGCCGGCAAATATGCCGCTACGTTCGCTCATTCCCATCCCCTGGAAACTAATAAAGCCCACCCTAGGGCGAGAACCCGCCACGGGCAAGAGCGCGCGGCCTTGATGCAGCGCACCCAATGGCATAAACCATCCCAACATAACGCGAAGACAGGCGGAGAACCAAACATGTCAAATCAGTTGATGGCCGGCAAACGCGGCCTCATCATGGGACTGGCCAATGATAAATCAATCGCATGGGGAATAGCCCGTGCCTTGTCCGAATCCGGAGCAGAGCTGGCTTTTTCATATCAAGGCGACGCACTTAAGAAACGCGTTGATCCACTGGCGGCACAGCTTGGCAGTGAAATCGTTCTGCCCTGCGACGTCAGTGACGAAGATTCGATTGATGCGCTGTTCACATCTCTGGAAGAGAAATGGGGCAAGCTGGACTTTGTTGTTCACGCCATCGGGTTTTCGGACAAGAACGAACTTCGGGGCCGCTACGTCGACACGTCGCGCGCGAACTTCAAGCTGACCATGGACGTGTCGGTCTATTCCTTTACTGCTGTGATGCAACGGGCCGAGAAGATGATGTCCGAAGGCGGCAGCGCAGTCACCCTGACCTATTATGGTGCTGAACAGGTGATGCCGCACTATAACGTGATGGGTGTCGCCAAAGCCGCGCTTGAGGCGTCGGTCAAATATCTGGCCGAGGATCTGGGCAAGGACGGTATCCGCGTGAACTCGATCTCGGCCGGTCCGATCAAGACGCTGGCCGCCAGCGGCATCGGCGACTTCCGCTATATTATGAAATGGAACGAGTATAACTCGCCCCTGCGTCGCAACGTGACCATCGAGGATGTCGGCAAATCAGCTCTGTATCTGCTGTCTGACCTCAGCAGCGGTGTAACAGGAGAAAACCTGCACGTGGATTCGGGTTATCACATAGTCGGCATGAAAGCCGTCGACGCACCTGACGTCGAAAAGGGTTAATGACATGAGCGCCAAGGATCGCCTGCCCCACGAAAAAGGGTTTCACATCAGCTGGGATCAGATTCACCGTGATTCCCGCGCCTTGGCCTGGCGTTTGGACGGGCAAGGTCCGGATGACGGCGCATGGCGCGCAGTTGTGGCCATCACCCGTGGTGGTATGGCACCTGCGATGATCGTCAGCCGCGAGCTGGACATTCGCACCGTCGACACAGTCAGCGTGCGCTCGTACCACCATCAGGACCAAGGCGAAGCCCAGGTGTTGAAAGCCCCCGATGCCCAGCTGATGCGCGACGGCGAAGGTATTCTGATCATCGACGATCTGGTCGACAGCGGCAAAACGCTGGAGCTGGTGCGAGACTTGTACCCCAAGGCGCATTTCGCGACAGTTTACGCCAAGCCCAAGGGCCGGCCGATGGTCGACACGTTCATAACCGAGGTCAGCCAGGACACATGGATCTTTTTCCCGTGGGATATGGCTCTGCAATATGTCGAGCCCTACCGCGGGACCGACTAAAAAAATACCCTCTCAACCCACAAAGAGTGAGGCAAAGCCTTACCAAGGACAGGCCCGTCATGACCCAGTCCCGTACCACTGCGACATTTGCGCCTCCGGTCATGGAGGCGCGGCGCTGGTTGGAGGGGGTGGAGTTTCCTGATGACCGTCCCCTGATCAACGTCAGCCAGGCGGCCCCGGTCGATCCACCGCCCCTAGCGTTGCGCGAAGCGATTGCCAGCTTTGCCGTGACCGAAGACAGCGCCCATCTTTATGGGCCGGTTTTGGGCAATCCTGCCTTGCGATCTGAACTCGCCCGTCAGATCGGGACGCACTATGATGCGCCAGTGTCCAGCGATCAGGTGGCAATCACCTCGGGCTGCAATCAGGCATTTGCGGCTGCGGTCACAGCGATCACCGATCAGGATGACGAGGTGATTGTTCCAACGCCCTGGTACTTTAATCACAAGATGTGGCTGGACATGGCAGGCGTCCGAACCGTGGATCAGCCAACCGATGACGCTCTGCTGCCCGATCCGGACGCAGCCCGTGCTCTGATCACTGACAAAACCCGCGCTATCGTTCTGGTGACCCCGAACAATCCCGGCGGAGTGGAATACCCTGCCCCTTTGGTGCGCGCATTCTTTGATCTTGCGCAAGAGGTCGGCATCCGGCTGATCGTGGACGAAACATATCGGGACTTCGACAGCCGCAGCGGCCCACCGCATGACCTGTTCGCCCAGCCTGACTGGGATCAAACCCTGATCCACCTCTATTCCTTTTCCAAAGCATACAGGCTGACCGGCCACCGTGTCGGCGCGATTGCGACCGGCACTGACCTGCTATCCGAGATTGAAAAGTTTTTGGACACAGTCGCCATCTGCCCAAGCCAGATCGGCCAGCACGCAGCCCTTTGGGGAATGCATAACCTGTCGCAATGGCTGGCAGGAGAACGGGATGAGATCCTCGACCGCCGCGCCGCAATTGCCGAGCTGTTGCCAAGCCTGACGGACAAGGGTTGGCGGCTGCTGGGTCTGGGCGCTTATTTCGCCTATTTCGAACACCCGTTCGATATCCCATCGGACGAACTGGCCCAACGACTGGTCCCCGAGGCCGGCATCCTGCTGCTGCCCGGCACAATGTTCATGCCCGAAAATGATGCGGCCGGAAAACGTCAGGTTCGTATCGCATTTGCCAATCTGGACCGCGCCGGATTGGGGCAATTGTTCGAACGGCTGGCTGCTCTGTCCTTCTGAGCTTGCTCCCCGACGGTGCGCGTCGTATTCAGGGCCGCAACCGACAGGGCAGTTACCTGCCGACAAAAGCACGAAGAGGGCACAATGGCCGCAGGCGTAAAAAAGTTATCAAAGACCTTTGTCTGGATTCTCATGGGCCTTTTGATGCTCGGACTTGCAGGGTTTGGCGCAACAAGCCTCTCTGGCACCGTGCGTTCGGTGGCCCAAGTCGGGAATGAGGATATCTCGGTTGATGACTATGTCCGCGAGCTGCAGCGCGAAATTCGCGCGGTTGAACAACAGACAGGCCAGCCTTTGCAAATGTCGCAGGCCATTGAATTTGGTCTGGATCGTCTTGCCTTGTCGCGCCTGACGGCTTTAGCAGCGCTGGACAATGAGGTCGGTTTGTTGGGTATCTCGATCGGTGATGAGAACCTGCAGGAAGAAATTGTTGCGATTCCGGCTTTTCAGGGCGTCAACGGCACATTTGACCGCGACGCGTATCAGTTCCAACTGGAACAGGTCGGCATGTCAGACACCGAGTTCGAATCGGACCTGCGCAAGGAAACATCCCGCACAATCGTGCAGAGTGCCGTGGTTAGCGGTGTGAAGATGCCCGAAACCCTCACGCAGGTGTTGACCGACTACGTTGGTGCCCGCCGCAGCTTTACCGTCGCAACTTTGGCGCCTGACGCCCTGCCCGCACCTGTTGCCGCCCCGACCGACGAGCAGGTCCAAACGTTTTATGATGAGAACACCGAGCTGTTCACCCTGCCGCGCACCAAAAAGCTGACGTATGCGATCCTGTCACCCGAAATGCTGCTCGACGAAGTGGAAGTCGACGAGGATTCGGTAAAGCGTTTGTACGAACAGCGCGCAGCTGAATTCCAACAGCCCGAGCGTCGCCTAGTTGAACGCCTGACCTTTCCGGATCAAGAAGCAGCACAAACTGCCATGGCTCAGCTAGAGGTCGGCGGTGCAACCTTCGAACAACTGGTTCGGGATCGCCAACTTGAGCTCAGCGATATCGACCTTGGCGACGTCACCCGCGAGGATCTGGGCGAAGCAGCCGATGGTGTCTTTGCTGCCGATCTGGACGCTGTTGTCGGCCCGCTGCCTTCCACCTTCGGACCGGCGCTGTTCCGCATCAATGGCTCGCTTGCCGAAAACAACACGTCGTTTGAAGATGCCGCCCCTGCCCTGCGCGAGGAATTGGCAGCCGATCGCGCCCGCCGCCAGATTGAGGCGCAGGCCGAGGATATCAATGACCTGCTGGCCGGTGGCGCGACTTTGGAAGAACTGACCTCCGAGACCGAAATGGAGTTGGGCCAAATCGACTGGAGCGCGCAAACCGGTGAAGGCGTGGCCGCCTATGACGGGTTCCGCAGCGCGGCCGAAGCCGTACAGGACGGCGACTTCCCCGAGGTTGCGTTCCTCGAGGACGGCTCGATCTTTGCTCTGCGTCTGAACGAGGTTCTCGAACCCCGGCCCGAACCGCTAGAGACCGCACGCGATCGTGTCGTTGCCGCCTGGACACAGGCCGAAACCAACACGGCATTGGAAGAACAGGCAAATGCGGTTCTGGAACAGGTGCAGGCCGATGGTGACTTTACGGCCACCGGATTGCCGTTCCGCGTTGAAAACGCCCTGACCCGCACGGCCTTTTTGGAAGATGTACCTGCAGACTTCATGACGCAGATCTTTGAAATGGAACAAGGCGATCTGCGCGTCATTCCCGGTGCCGGAACCGCGTTTATCGTGCGTCTGGACGAGCTACTGCCGCCTGCCGAAACAGATGAGCTGCGTCAGGTCCAAGCGGCCCTTACCGCGCAGCTGGATCAGGCTTTGGCCCAGAACATCTTTGATGCGTTTGTCCGCGATGCACAGGTCCGTGCCCGTCCCGTCGTAGATCAGCAGGCCCTGAATGCTGTTCAGGCGAGCTATTAAAAGAGACTGAATATGGCGCTGACCCCCGACTTCGACAGCTTCGCCCGCGCTTATGAGGCAGGCGAGAATCAGGTTGTCTACACACGCTTAGCCGCTGATCTGGACACGCCGGTTTCCTTGATGCTCAAGCTGACAGGCGCGCAGAAAGACGCGTTCATGTTGGAATCGGTCACCGGTGGTGAGGTTCGTGGCCGCTATTCGATCATCGGGATGAAGCCGGACCTGATCTGGCGCTGCCAAGGCGAGACGTCCGCGCTGAACCGCTCGGCGCGGTTCGACCCCGATGCGTTCTCGCCCCAAACCGGCAACCCGATGGATAACCTGCGGGCGCTGCTTGCGGAAAGTAAGATCGACCTGCCGGACGACCTACCCCAAGCCGCAGCCGGGCTGTTTGGCTATCTCGGCTATGACATGGTGCGGCTGGTGGAATACCTGCCTGATGTGAACCCTGATCCGCTCGGCCTGCCTGATGCCATCATGCTCAGACCCTCGGTCATTGCTGTGCTGGACGGCGTCAAAGGCGAGGTCACGGTTGTGTCGCCTGCATGGGTCAGCGAAGGGCAATCGGCCAAGGCTGCTTATGCACAGGCCGCAGAACGTGTTATGGACGCAGTACGCGATCTAGAACGTGCCATGCCCGCCGAAACTCGCGATCTTGGGGATGCTTCCGAGGTGGCTGCGCCAGTGTCGAATTTCACCAAATCCGGCTATCTGGAAGCGGTCGAAAAGGCCAAGGAATACATCCGCGCGGGCGACATCTTTCAGGTTGTTCCGGCGCAGCGCTGGACGCAGGATTTTCCGCAACCTCCCTTCGCGCTCTATCGTTCGCTTCGGCGCACGAATCCATCGCCCTTCATGTTCTATTTCAACTTCGGCGGCTTTCAGGTCGTGGGCGCCAGCCCCGAGATTCTGGTCCGCGTCTTTGGCGATGAGGTCACGATCCGCCCCATCGCCGGCACTCGGCCACGCGGCGCGACCCCCGAAGAGGATAAAGCCAACGAAATTGATCTTCTGGCCGACAAGAAAGAGCTGGCCGAGCATCTGATGCTGCTGGATCTGGGCCGAAACGACACCGGGCGCGTGGCAAAGATCGGCACTGTGCGCCCAACCGAAGAGTTCATCATTGAACGCTACAGCCACGTGATGCACATCGTCTCCAACGTTGTTGGTGAGTTGGCCGAAGACAAAGACGCGCTAGATGCTTTCTTTGCCGGAATGCCTGCAGGCACCGTTTCAGGCGCGCCCAAGGTCCGCGCAATGGAGATCATCGACGAGCTCGAGCCCGAAAAGCGCGGCGTTTACGGCGGTGGTGTGGGGTATTTCAGTGCTGGCGGCGACATGGATATGTGTATCGCCCTGCGTACGGCCATCGTGAAAGACCATAAGCTTTATATTCAGGCAGGCGGAGGCGTGGTCTATGACAGCGACCCCGAGGCCGAATTCATGGAAACCGTCCACAAATCGAACGCCATTCGGCGTGCGGCTGCAGACGCGGCCCGATTCACCGGCTCTGGCAACTCTTAAAGAATAGCGGCTGACCTCATGGTCAGCCGTTTTTCATCTTCAGCCTTACTGAGCTTCTTGCGTCATGACCGCTGAAATCGGGGCCATGGCCACGCGGCCACCGCGATCTTCCAGCCCCCATAACAACAGGGCCGAGATCGTGTCCGGGCGCAGCCGTCCCAACATGACGACAGTTCCCTGCTGGCCAGCCCGGAACGCCGCTTGATCCAAGAAACGTCGCATGATCGTGGGGTCCTGACGGGCACCGTCGATGTCGCGAAAGATGACCCCGGAAGGGATGCCATTGCGAGCGGCCAGTTTCTGGACAGTGTTCAGGCCATTATCCTGGGTGATAAGCCCGCGCCCGGTATCACCGGCAATTGCGGCCACCTGATCGGCCAATTTGCGATTGCCCTGAATGCCGGTTCCCACGCCTTCCAGAATACCAACGGTTTCCGGCAGAGTGTCCAGCCACACAGCCATCGAAACCTCAGCATCTTGTGCGCTGGCCGCCTTGGGCAAGTCGGCAAGGGCCAGAACCTCGAAACCCGCTGCGCGATGGCGGGCCATTTTTTCGGCCGCATCGGGGTCAGACGGGCTGACGGCAAAGCTCAATGGGTATGGGAAATCCTTCAACGCCTCGGCTCCAAAGGCCCCTTCATCATCAATCAAAATGATCGACATAAGCGGTTTGGCCTCGGGGTTTTCGAACTTGGCGGCATAGGCATCAATTGGCTTACCGGGCAGAAGTACCGCGGGTTGCTCGTCCGCTGAAACCGGCGCGTCATCGCGTTCAGTCAGCGGGACGACTCGTTTACCAACGGTCAGACCGTCGGCATCCGTTTCTTCACCGCCGATCTGTGGGACCGCTGCGATCCGGGGCAGCTTTTTGAGCTGTGGGTCTTCTTCCCCTTCTACGGCAATCGGGTTTTCCTCAAGCGGATCGACCTCGGGCTCCAGGGGTTCGATTGCCGTGGGTTCAGGCTGCGGCTCGGGTTCCGGTTGAACCGCTGCGACCTCGGGCTCGGGCTGAGGTTCTGGTTCGATTTCAGTTTCGGTGACTTCCGGCAACGGCTCTGCGATTTCAGGCTGGGTCTCTGTCACCTCGGGCTGCACCTGTTCCACTTCCGGTTCGGGCAGTATTTCCAGGACTTCGGGCGCGAGCTGCGGCTCAACCTCGGCAATGGTCTCTTCTTGCTTGGGTGCAACCGGCGGTTCCGGCGCGGTTTCCGAAATGATCGGCTCACCTTCGGTGCTCGGCAATGGTTGCAATTGCGCAGGCGACTGCGGCACAACCGGAGCCTCGTTTGATGTGGTTACCTCAACCGTTTCAGGTATTTCGACCCCTTCGACCTGCGTGACGACCTCACTGATCGTCGGCTCAGAGTCTGGCACAGTCTCTACATCCGCCAGCCCTGCAAGATTGTCCGTTTGATCCCCGGACGCATCGGATGTCACCGGCGCCGCGGTTACCAGATCGGCATCTGCCACCGTCTCAGCCGCTTCGGCGCTGACCTCGGGGGTCGCAGCCGGTGCCGGCTCGGGGGCCTCGGCGTTTACAACCGGTTTCCGGGTCAAAGGGGTATTCAGGGATAGTACCACACCAAGCAGACCAACAACGACCGCCCCTGCGATCATCCCGCCTAAAAATCCGCCCATCTTAACTGCCTCTCGCCTTCATCCTGCTTCGATCGCCTCAACGCCGTTTACCGCGCCTTTGGCCTGCGATTGCGCCCTGAACAGGATGTCCTCTTGACGCTGCCCCGCAAGCCTGAGCATGTATGTCCCGACATTATACCGTGGCCAGGGGCTGTATCGCCAGTCCGAAATGCCCAAGCCGAGACAAGTACCCAAATGCTGCTGCTGATCGACAACTACGACTCGTTTACCTACAATCTGGTACACTATTTAGGCGAACTTGGCGCCGAAATGGTCATTCGGCGGAATGACGCCCTGGATGTACAAGAAGCCATGGCGATGAACCCTGCAGGAATTCTCCTCAGCCCTGGCCCGTGCGATCCTGATCAGGCCGGTATTTGCCTTGCGCTGACAGAAGCAGCAGCCGAAACAAAGACACCGCTTCTGGGGGTCTGTCTTGGTCATCAGACGATTGGGCAGGTGTTTGGCGGCAATGTTGTCCGCTGCCACGAGATTGTCCACGGCAAGATGGGTATGATGCACCACACCGGTAAAGGCGTGTTCGCTGGCCTGCCCACCCCGTTTGAGGCGACCCGCTATCATTCGCTTATCGTGGATCGGGACACGTTGCCAGATAGCCTTGAGATCACAGCAGAACTGGAAGACGGCACCATCATGGGCCTGCAACACAAAGAATTGCCCATTCACGGCGTACAGTTCCACCCGGAATCAATCGCCTCTGAGCATGGCCACGCTCTGCTCAAGAATTTCCTGTCCGAGATGAAAGTTCCTGCATGAGCGACGCTCTGAAGCCACTGATCGGAGCCGCTGCCGATCGACCCTTAACGCGTGCCGAGGCTGAACAAGCGTTTGGCATCCTGTTTGATGGCGAAGCCACGCCCAGCCAGATTGGCGGCCTGCTGATGGCGATGCGCACTCGTGGTGAAACGGTGGACGAATATGCAGCCGCTGCCGCCGTGATGCGCGCAAAGTGCAATGCGGTGAAAGCACCGGCGGGTGCGATGGATATCGTTGGGACGGGCGGCGACGGTAAAGGCACCCTGAACATTTCCACCGCCACAGCGTTTGTTGTGGCTGGGGCTGGTGTCACCGTCGCCAAACACGGCAATCGAAACCTCAGTTCCAAGTCAGGTGCCGCGGACGCCTTGGGACAGCTGGGCATCAACGTTATGGTTGGCCCGCAAACCGTTGAAAAGGCTCTGCAAGAAGTCGGCATCGGCTTTATGATGGCACCTATGCACCATCCTGCGATTGCGCATGTCATGCCCAGCCGGCAAGAGCTTGGAACGCGTACGATTTTCAACATTCTTGGCCCGTTGACCAACCCCGCTGGTGTTCGGCGTCAACTGACCGGTGCGTTCAGTCGCGACCTGATCCGCCCAATGGCGGAAACGTTGGGACTGCTGGGCGCTGAACACGCCTGGTTAGTGCACGGATCAGATGGCACGGATGAGTTGACGATCACCGGCGTAAGCTGGGTCGCCGCGCTGGAAGAGGGCGTTGTGAAAGAGGTCGAGCTGCATCCTGAAGACGCAGGGCTGCCGGTCCACCCGTTCGAGGATATCATCGGCGGAACGCCCGAGGAAAACGCCGTGGCCTTCCGCGCCTTGTTGGACGGCGCGCCATCGGCCTACCGCGACGCTGTTCTGTTGAATTCCGCTGCGGCCCTTGTGGTTGCTGGCTCTGCTGATGACTTGAAAGACGGTGCTGCCAAGGCGCGGGAAAGCATCGACAGCGGAAAAGCTAAAGACAAAATCGCGGCCCTGGCCCGAATTACGCAGGAGGCCGCATGACCGAGACGGTTCTGGACAAGATCAAAGCCTATAAACTTGAAGAAGTTGCGGCAGACAAAGCGCAGAAGTCGCTGGAAACACTGGAAAACGAGGCCCGCAACGCGCCCGAGGTTCGCGGTTTTGCCGATGCGCTTCGAACAGCGGCGCGTCGGGGGTACGGCCTGATTGCCGAGATCAAGAAAGCCAGCCCGTCCAAGGGTCTGATCCGCCCGGATTTCGATCCACCCGCTCTGGCCAAAGCCTATGAGGAAGGCGGCGCTGCGTGTTTATCGGTGCTGACCGACACGCCGAGTTTTCAGGGTGCAAAAGAGTACCTGACCGAGGCCCGGGCTGCCACCGAGCTTCCGGCGCTGCGCAAGGATTTTATGTACGACCCCTATCAAGTGGTCGAAGCGCGTGCTTTGGGCGCAGATTGCATTCTGATCATCATGGCATCGGTCGACGACGCGCAAGCCGCCGAACTGGAGCAGACGGCATTAGACTGGGGTATGGATGTGCTGATCGAAGTTCACGACCAGGAAGAACTGGAACGTGCCGCCCTTTTGAAAAGCTCGCTGATTGGAATAAACAATCGCAATCTCAAGACCTTCGAGACATCTCTTGATACCACACGGCATCTGTCCAAGCTTGTACCAGCGGGCCGGACGATCGTTTGCGAAAGTGGTTTGAGCACACCGGAAGATCTGGCAGACATCGCACGTTACGGCGCGCGCAGCTTCCTGATCGGTGAAAGCCTGATGCGTCATGACGACGTGGCAGCAGCCACCCGCCACCTTTTGGCAAGCCCTCTAATCCCCGGAGTCATGTGATGCCGCTGACCCATTTTGATGCTCAGGGACAGGCCCATATGGTCGATGTCTCGGACAAGGAAGTCACCGACCGCGTCGCCGTGGCGGCTGGATACATCAAAATGGCGCAGGACACCTTTGATCTGATTTCCGAAGGCCGCGCTAAGAAAGGTGATGTTCTCGGCGTGGCACGCCTTGCAGGCATTATGGGCGCGAAAAAAACGCCTGAACTGATCCCTTTGTGTCACCCGCTCCCGGTCACCAAGGTAGCTGTCGAACTGACGCTGGATCCCGACTTACCCGGTGTGCAGGTCGAAGCCACTGTCAAAACATCGGGCCAGACCGGTGTCGAGATGGAGGCGCTGACCGCCGTGTCCACGGCTGCGCTAACGGTCTATGACATGACCAAGGCCGTGGATAAGGCCATGGAAATCGGCGGCATCCGTGTATTGCTGAAAGATGGCGGTAAATCAGGGCGTTACGAGGCGAAATGATCACTGTCGAAGAGGCCCGCGCGCTGTTGTTTGAACTGGTCTCGCCCCTTCCAGCCGAGACCGTTGCTTTGTCCGACGCCGCAGGTCGTATTCTGGCTCAGGATATCGAGGCCACCCGCGACCAGCCGCCGTTTGAGGCATCCTCGATGGACGGCTACGCGCTGAAAGCGACCGAGGTCGAGCTGCACGCCATGTTCAAGGTCATCGGCGAGTCGGCCGCTGGCAATCGCTATACCGGTCGCGTCGGGCCCGGACAGGCAGTGCGTATCTTCACCGGCGCCCCGGTCCCCGAAGGTGCTGATTTCGTTGTCATACAAGAAAATACCGAACGTCGCGGCGACCTGATCACAATCTCGGACCTGCCAAGCCCAAAAACGAATATCAGACCTGCAGGCGTCGATTTCAAAGCAGGAACAATGATCTCGGCCCCCCGTCGTTTGCGCGCAGAGGACATCGCGCTGATAGCGGCGATGAATGTTGCGACCGTACCAGTGGCTCGAAAGCCTGTCGTCGCTCTAATCTCCACCGGTGATGAGCTGGTGATGCCGGGTGAAACCCCCGGCCCCGATCAGATCATCGCATCCAATACGTTTGGCTTGAAAGCACTGTTAGAGGACGTTGGCGCGCACGTCCGCATCCTTCCGGTCGCGCGCGATTCGGTCTCATCGCTTGAAACAGCCTTCGGACTGGCCGAAGGAGCAGATCTGGTTGTGACCATCGGCGGCGCATCGGTTGGAGACTACGATCTGGTGTCAAATGTCTCAACCGGGCTGGGAATGGAGCAATCTTTCTACAAGATCCGAATGCGCCCCGGCAAACCCCTGATGGCGGGTCGAATGGGACAAACGGCAATGGTCGGCTTGCCCGGAAATCCTGTTAGTGCAATGGTTTGCGGCTATCTCTTCCTGTTGCCAATGGTGCGTCGGATGTTGGGTGTCGAACAGGTTCTGCCCCCATTGCGAACCGCAAGGCTTGCTGAACCGCTCGGCGAAAACGGTCCGCGCGAACATTACATGCGGGCTATGCTGGATGAAACCGGCATTCGCGCATGTTCCGATCAGGACAGTTCGCTGCTCAGCGTTTTGGCGCAGGCAAACGCTCTTTTAGTTCGTCCACCGGATGATCCTGCCCGGCTTGCCGGAGATGAGGTTCAGTACCTGCCGATCTAAGCGTCGCTCAAATCCGTTGACACAAAACGTGAACATGCGTAGAACAAAAGAAAACGCATTACCGATGAGGTGTGAGCAATGTTGACCAAGAAGCAGTTGGATTTGTTGGAATTCATTCACAAACGCGTTCAGGCGGACGGTGTTCCGCCCAGTTTCGATGAAATGAAGGCCGCGTTGGACCTCAGGTCCAAATCCGGCATCCACAGATTGATTACGGCACTAGAAGAACGCGGGTTCATTCGGCGTCTGGCGCACCGTGCGCGGGCCATTGAAATCGTCAAACTGCCGGAAAGCCTGGGTGGAGAACCCACAGTGGCCTTCAAGCCGCGTGTGATCGAAGGCGACAAGCCGTCCGGCCCCCGCCCCGCGAATTTTGAGCCGGTGACCGTCGATGCGATGGAATTGCCAGTGATGGGCCGCATCGCCGCCGGTGTTCCAATCGAAGCGATCAGCCATGTGTCGCACCGCGTCGCGGTACCCGGAACAATGGTTTCCGGAAAAGGAGAGCACTACGCACTGGAAGTGCGTGGCGACTCGATGATCGACGCCGGAATCAACGATGGCGACGTGGTGGTGATCCGGGAAACCTCGGTTGCTGATAACGGCGATATCGTTGTTGCCCTTGTCGAAGATCAGGAAGCCACCTTGAAGCGGTTCTTCCGCCGAGGTCAGGCGATTGCGCTTGAGGCTGCGAACCCCGCCTATGAAACCCGCGTCCTGCCGGAAGATAAGGTCAAGGTGCAGGGTCGTCTGGTTGGACTGATCCGCAGCTACTAAAACTGCTTGGTATCCCGGTTCCCGGATGTGTTCGGGGACCAGAGCCTGTCGCCCATCGCTTCTCTAGACGTTGTGATCTTGCCGCCCGACAGGGACAGACTTCCCGTTGCCAGCAGCCGTTTCGGATCGAAGACTTCACAGCCGCCGGACAGTTGCAGCGCCACGGCAGAAATCACGATCTGATCGGCATTGCAGGCACTGATCCCGCGCGCCGCGCGTTTGCCTGTAACGTGCAACACCTCTTTGCCCTGCCAGTCATACCGTTGAATGGTGCCGGAATCATGCGGCCAACGGCTGGCCGCATGCAGCTGATCTGCCCCGTCCCCATCATTTTCCAGCCAGACGGTTGCGACAAACCCGCTTCCCTTTTTCTTACTCAAGGCGCGTCCTTGTTCGGTCATCACGCCAACAAGACCACCACTATCCGCAACCAGTATTTCAGGGCGATTTCCCTGCCCCCATAATATCAACGCCACGGCCATTGGTGCCACCCCAACCCATTTGGCCCGTCCTTGCCACAGCGCAAGCCACAGGCCGCCAACCGCAATTAGCGGCAGGACAGGGTGCGGCGGGCTGACAACATATCCTTGCGCGCCGTCAAATCCCGATACCCATTGCGAAACCGCAAGAATCCACTCTAAACCCAGCCCCATCACTGCCAGCGGCACCATCTCAAGACCGAATGGCGACAGCAGTGCTGCCACCACGGCCGAGGGGACGACAACCATGCCCATGACGGGCACCGAAAGCATGTTGGCAAGAAGACCATAGTGAGACAATGTGTTGAAATGCGCCGCACCAATTGGCGCGGTTGCAAATCCCGCGATAGCTGAGGACATCAGTAGGCCCGCAACAGGTTTCAGCCACTTTGGCCCCGGCATCGGTCCAATGTCACGCAACGCTCCGAACACCGCCACAAGCGCTGTCGTTGCGGCAAAAGACATTTGAAACCCCGGGCTAAGCAAGGATTCGGGGCGCAGACTGAGTACGATAAGTGCGGCGACCGCAACGGCCCGTAGGGAAATCGCGCGTCTGTCAATCAGGATGGCCATCAGCATGACACTTGCCATGACAAAAGCGCGTTCCGTGGCGACGTTTCCCCCAGACAGCAACAAGTAGATCGTGGCCGAGACCATCGCACAGACAGCCGCCAGTTTGCGCACAGGCAATCTGAGAGCCAGCGCAGGAATGGTTGAGAAAAAAAGCCTGCACATCAAGTAGACGAACCCGGTCAGCAAGCCCATGTGGAGGCCCGAAATCGCCAACAGATGCGCCAGGTTGGATGCGCGTAGTGACTTCAGCGTTTCTTGCCCCATACCGCTGCGATCACCCGTTGTGACGGCGGCCGCAAACCCGCCAATCTCACCCGGCAGGATCGTGCGGACATGGTGGGAAATCGCCATTCGCCATGCCGTAATGCGGATGCCTTCGGGCTGCGGGGGCGCAGCGATCAGCACCGGAACTCGGGTGTATCCCACGGCCCCCAGCCGTTGAAACCACGCGTGTCGCTGAAAATCGAACCCTCCCGGTTCCACCGGGCCTTGTGGGGGCGACAAATGGGCAGTGGTCATGATCCTTTGGCCGGGCGCTAGTGAGCGTGCGTCGCCGTGCAAGGAAAGCCGGACGCGCTGCGGCCGCCGGTCACCGGGCACATCCCCTATACGCACCCGATCCAGCGTAATCCGCAGCGCATCCGACGCAGAGCGGTCCATGGCTACAACCCGCCCCTCGACCGGGCCGTAATAACGCCAGGACAGGACCGGCTCTGCCACCGTGTGGGCGCGCCCGCCCGCCAGGATAAACCCGGCAGCGATCAGCGCCCCCCCTGTTGTCAACGCAGCCCAGCCAGACGGAAGCCAGCGCACCAAGCCTAAGCAAATCGCGATCACGGCAACGAGGCCTGCATAGATCATCCACCCCGGTTCAAACCGCAGGCTGAAATACAGACCAATCCCGACTGCCAAACACACCGGAGACCACTGAAACAAATACCCTGTCTGGTTCAGTAATGCGGTCTCGACCCGTGCCAGAACACGCATGGTTGCCCCCGTCCTTCCGGCTCGTTAGACAGGCGCCAATCTATGCCCGACACGGTTACCAAAAGGTTAATCCACACAATGTCCGATCAGGTCGTCACTCGTTTCGCCCCGTCCCCAACCGGTTTCCTGCATATCGGCGGGGCCCGTACGGCGCTGTTCAATTGGCTTTATGCCCGCGGCCGCGGCGGCAAGTTCCTGTTGCGGATCGAAGACACCGACCGCGAGCGTTCTACCCCAGAAGCAACGGCTGCGATCCTGCAAGGGATGGAGTGGCTGGGCCTTGATCACGACGGCGATGTAATCAGTCAATTCGAGGGTGCCGAACGTCACGCCGAGGTGGCGCATCAGTTGCTGGTTGAGGGCAAGGCGTACAAGTGCTTTTCAACGCAGGAAGAGATCTCGGCCTTCCGCGAACAAGCGCGGGCCGAGGGGAAATCGACCCTGTTCCGCAGCCCTTGGCGCGATGCAGAAGCGTCCTCCCATCCGGACGCTCCGTTTGCGATCCGCATCAAGGCGCCTCAGGACGGTACAACGGTAATCCGCGATCAGGTTCAGGGTGACGTGACCATTCGCAACGATCAGTTGGACGACATGATCCTGCTGCGGTCGGACGGCACTCCGGTCTACATGCTTGCAGTTGTGGTCGACGATCACGACATGGGCGTGACCCATGTAATCCGTGGCGACGACCACCTGAACAACGCCGCGCGGCAGATGATGATCTATGAGGCGATGGGCTGGGACGTCCCGGTCTGGGCGCATATCCCTCTGATCCACGGGCCGGATGGTAAAAAGCTGTCCAAGCGCCACGGTGCTTTGGGCGCGCAGGAATATCAGGCCATGGGCTATCCAGCCGCAGGTATGCGCAACTATTTGGCGCGTCTGGGTTGGAGCCACGGCGATGATGAATTCTTTACGGACGCGCAGGCCAAAGAGTGGTTCGATCTTGACGGAATCGGCAAAAGCCCTGCCCGTTTCGACCTGAAAAAACTGGAAAATCTGTGCGGGCAGCATATCGCCATCGCGGATGATGCTGCATTGCGGCAAGAGATCGAAGCCTATCTGGCAGCGGCAAATTTACCTAACCTCACGGAAACACAATCCGGTGATCTGGAACGTGCGATGTATTGCCTCAAGGATCGCGCGCGGATGTTCCCGGAACTTCTTGAAAAAGCTCACTTTGTGTTGACATCTCGGCCAATTGACCCCGATGAAAAGGCTGCAAAAGCGCTGGCCTCAGTATCCGATGGTATACTGAGTGAATTGACGCCGCACGTGCAAAATGCTAGCTGGACGCGAAACGAACTGGAGCAAACCCTAAATTCGTTTGCAGAAGCGAAAGAGGTTAAGTTCGGCAAACTGGCGGGCCCGTTGCGGGCGGTGTTGGCAGGTCGGGCAGTGACGCCTTCAGTTTTTGACATGATGCTTGTGCTGGGGAAGGAAGAAACCCTGGCCCGGCTTTCTGACGCAGCGACGTAAACCCAATCTTCATATTTGGGTAACGCTGCTCCGCTAACACCCGGACTGCGCGCCCGCGCGCAGCCGTTGCCCGCAAGGTCGGACAGCGATTCGACATGCGTAAGAATGAGGAAGGGACACTATGACCGACAGCAATAAAACAGCCACTCTGACAGTCCATGGTGA
This sequence comes from Ruegeria sp. CDSA034, assembly GCF_059612275.1. Classification (NCBI taxonomy): domain Bacteria; kingdom Pseudomonadati; phylum Pseudomonadota; class Alphaproteobacteria; order Rhodobacterales; family Roseobacteraceae; genus Ruegeria; species Ruegeria sp. CDSA034. The sequence continues at coordinate 13,197 of NZ_JBXWQH010000001.1, read as the reverse complement.
AACGTACGAGTTGCCGGTTCATTCTCCGACCGCTGGACCTGACGTCATCGACATCCGTAAACTGTACAGCGATGCCGGAGTGTTCACCTACGACCCCGGTTTTACGTCGACCGCAAGCTGTGACAGCACCATTACTTATATTGACGGCGAAAAAGGCGAGCTGCTGCACCGTGGCTATCCGATCGACCAGCTGGCCGGAAAATCGCATTTCCTAGAAGTTTGCTATCTGCTGCTGTACGGAGAGCTGCCGCAAGCCAAAGATCTAGAGCAGTTCGAAACCACCATCACGCGCCACACCATGCTGCACGAACAGATGCAGTACTTCTATCGCGGCTTCCGTCGGGATGCGCATCCGATGGCGATTATGGTGGGTGTCGTTGGCGCAATGTCGGCGTTCTATCACGACTCAACCGACGTATCTGATCCGCATCAGCGCGAGGTCGCCTCGCACCGTCTGATCGCCAAGATGCCGACAATCGCCGCATGGGCCTATAAGTATCACATCGGCCAGCCCTTCGTTTATCCGCGCAACGATCTGGACTACGCGTCCAACTTCCTGCGCATGTGCTTTGCGGTTCCCGCCGAAGAATATGAGGTAAACCCGATCCTCAGCCGTGCGATGGACCGGATCCTGACTTTGCACGCGGATCACGAACAAAACGCGTCTACCTCGACCGTGCGTCTGGCATCTTCGTCGGGCGCCAACCCGTTCGCATGTATCGCGGCGGGCGTGGCCTGCCTTTGGGGCCCTGCCCATGGTGGCGCAAACCAGGCGTGTTTGGAGATGTTGGAGGAGATCGGTTCCGTCGATCGTATTCCGGAATACATCGACCGTGCCAAGGACAAAAACGACCCGTTCCGCCTGATGGGCTTTGGCCACCGCGTCTACAAGAACTTCGACCCGCGCGCGACTGTGATGAAGCAATCAGCCGACGAAGTGCTTGAACTGCTTGGCGTCGAGAACAATCCGAAGCTGCAGGTTGCCAAGGCACTAGAAAAGCAGGCGCTGGAAGATCCGTATTTCGCCGAGAAAAAACTGTTCCCGAACGTGGACTTCTACTCGGGCATCATCCTCGAGGCGATGGGTTTCCCCACCTCAATGTTCACGCCGATCTTCGCGCTGTCGCGCACCGTTGGCTGGGTCAGCCAATGGAAAGAGATGATCGCAGATCCACAGAACAAAATCGGTCGTCCGCGTCAGCTATATCTGGGCGAAACGACCCGCGATTATGTGGACATCGAAAACCGCTGATTGCCGGTTACAATTTCGAAACGCCTCGGACCCGTGTCCGGGGCGTTTTTCGTTTTAGAAAAGGGTCAATTGGTCCCCTGCCTGCGCGGGCCTGGAAAACAGATCGCATCGGAGCGGCGGCGTTCTTGTGGCCAACCCCAAACGTTTGACCGCGAGGTTGAAGCGCTTGGCCACCAGCCCGGCATACTCACCTTCCCCCCGCATGCGGTGCCCCCAACGCGGGTCGTAGTCACGACCGCCGTGCATTTCGCGCAGTTTGGACATGACCTTTTCAGCTCGCGCCGGCTCATGCTGATGCAGCCAGGATTGCCACAGCTCAGAGACTTCGCGCGGAAGGCGCAGCATGATCCAGGTTGCGGAATCAGCGCCCGCGTCTCGCCCGGCTTCCAGCATGGATTCCAATTCGTGATCCGTCAGACCCGGTATCAAAGGCGATGTCATGACGCGCACCGGCACACCTGCATCGGTCAACCGTCGGATCGTCGCCAGCCGTCTTACAGGGGATGGCGCGCGTGGTTCCATACGTCGAGACAAGCCTGGGTCCAAAGTTGTCAACGAAATGCCGACCCGAACCAATCCAAGTTGCGCCATAGGGGTAAGGATATCCAAGTCCCGTTCGATCATCGCGCCTTTGGTCACGATCGCGACAGGATGCTGGAACTCTCGCAAGACCTGAAGGCAAGCCCGCGTTATCTTGTGCTGTTTCTCGATCGGTTGATACGGGTCGGTACTCGTTCCCATCGCAATGGTCGCTACTTTGTACCGGGCCGAGGACAGTTCTTTCCTCAGAACCTCGGCCGCGTTTGGCCGGGCGATCAACCGGGTTTCAAAATCCAATCCCGGCGACAACCCTAGATAGGCATGGGTCGGACGGGCAAAACAGTACACGCACCCATGCTCGCACCCGCGATACGGGTTAATCGAGCGGTCGAACGGCAGATCGGGCGATCGGTTGTAGGTGACCACACTGCGCGCTACCTCTTCTCGGACTTCAGTTCTGAGCGTCGGAAGCTCCTCTTCCATCTCCCAGCCGTCATCGCAGGCTTCGGTCGCAAAGCGTTCGAATCTGCCTGATTCATTGCTGGCCACGCCGCGGGCCTTTATGTTGAGTGCAGGCATATTTGTTCCTGTTACGTTCTCATTCGGGAATCAATAAACCCTGTATCGCCATGCGACAAGGAAAACTGCGCGAACCGCCCTTTTAGCCCCCGATCTCGGGCGCCTGGTTTTTCCCCGTTTGTGAACAGAATGCAGGATGTTGTTGCAGATAATTCCATCGTGATCGCAAACAATTTGACGTATAGGTCGGTCCCGGAACCGCCAAGGTCGCAATCGTAACAGTCTAACTGCGACGAAATGGCCAAAACGGAAAAAATGCCACCACGGGCCGATGGCCCGCCCAGCACAGGGAAATGCCCCATGTCCGATGAAGAAGACATCGTCCTGTCCGAACTCAACGACGACGAACTTGTCGAACAGATGTTCGACGATCTTTATGACGGCCTGAAAGAAGAGATCGAAGAAGGTGTGAACATCCTGCTTGAACGCGGATGGACACCATATGACATCCTGACCAAAGCTCTGGTCGGTGGCATGACCATCGTGGGCCACGATTTCCGGGACGGCATCCTGTTCGTTCCCGAAGTTTTGCTGGCCGCTAACGCGATGAAAGGTGGCATGACGATCCTTAAACCACTGCTGGCCGAAACCGGCGCGCCGCGCGTTGGCAAGATGGTGATCGGGACCGTTAAAGGCGACATCCACGACATCGGCAAGAACCTGGTGTCGATGATGATGGAAGGCGCTGGTTTCGAAGTTGTCGATATCGGCATCAACAACCCGGTCGAAAACTACCTGGAAGCCCTGGATTCCGAACAGCCTGACATTCTGGGCATGTCTGCCTTGCTGACCACTACGATGCCCTACATGAAAGTGGTCATCGACACGCTGATCGAACAGGGACGGCGTGAAGATTACATCGTACTGGTTGGCGGTGCCCCTCTGAACGAGGAATTCGGCAAGGCCATCGGCGCAGACGCCTATTGCCGTGACGCCGCTGTGGCGGTGGAAACGGCCAAAGACTTTGTTTCGCGCAAGCACAACCAGCTTGCCGGCTGATCCTGCTCACAGGGAAATGATCAAGGCCGCCCTTTAAAGGGCGGCTTTTTTCGTTTTTGGGCTTGCTACTCATGGAAATTTGGACAAATTAAGCCTGTAGTTAAGGCCCAGTTTGTTACGCGGGTTTGGTTAAAGAGTTTTTGGGGTACGGAATGCCGACGACATTCAATGCTATTTTTCTTGGTAATCTTGCAATCATCGACCCGACTGAGGGTAACAACACTGCTGAAAACGCGGGCGCTTTGGTTGGACAAACTTTTGGTGGTCCGGGTGATCCATTACTTGACGACGCTGTCGTTTGGACACCGGTAGGAAACCCTGGTGGAACCTACGAAAACAACGCCAACTCTGACGTGGATTTTTTTGCAATTGATGGCGCTGCGACCACTTTCGATGCAGCTGTCGCCTACAATGCGACAATTACGTATGTCGACGGCACAACGGCAGACATAACGGCAGTCATCGCGCAAGACACGCTCGGGAACACTTTTCTGGTTCCAGAATTCTCAGCCAACAGCGATCAGGCCGCATTGGAATTTGCGGGCATCAGGTCACTAACGCTCAACAGTATAAACACCGCCACAACTACGGGTTTGAACGCTGACCGTGAATCCTGGGACATCGTCAGATGTTTCGCAACCGGCACTCTGATCAAAACGGAACGTGGTTTGGTCGAGGTCGAAAATTTGCGCGTGGGTGACAAAATTCCGACGCTGGATCATGGGCTGCAAACACTGCGTTGGATTGGCTCTCAGACCGCGCGTGCCGCAGGCGTGTTCACGCCTGTGCTGATCAGGGCGGGTGCGCTTGGCAATGATCGCGATCTCTTGGTCTCGCAACAGCACAGGATGCTGATCAGCGACTGGCGGGTCGAGCTGCATACGGGCCACGCTGAGGCGCTGGTGCCTGCCAAGCATTTGGAGAATGGCCGCGATATCGTGATGAAGCCCGGCGGTCTTGTGACCTATTATCACCTAATGTTCGATCAGCACGAACTGATCTGGGGCGAAGGGTGCCTGAGCGAGAGCTTTCACCCCGGAATCCAGGCGTGGAACAGTTTTGAGCATGAAACACGGCAAGAGATCCTGTCGCTATTTCCGGAACTCACCAGTCACGGGATCACCGCCTATGGCCCCCCTGCCCGCCCATCGCTTCAGTCTTTTGAAACGCGTGCGTCGGTGGCCTGACACGGGATGTCGGAAGCGGGCTTGCCTTAATCCGGCATTCATTCTTTGATGCTGCAATCCTTCAGGGAATTGACGATGCAGCAGAACACCACACCGGATGACGCAAGCCTGACGACAAAAGGCTATACCGAAGACACTCGGCAAGGCGGCATACTGCTATTGGCATGCGGTGCGCTGGCGCGCGAAATCCTGCATCTGAAAAAGCGCAACGGCTGGGATCATATGACCCTGACTTGCCTGCCCGCCATACTGCACGTCCACCCCGAACGGATTACGCAGGCTGTCGAAGAAGCTGTTGCCAAGCACCGCGGTAACTTTGATCAGATCTTCGTCGTCTATGCCGACTGTGGCACCGGAGGGTTGTTGCAGAAGGCTTGCGAAGAGATGGGCATTGAGATGATTAAGGGCCCGCACTGCTATTCCTTTTTCGAAGGAAATCAAGCCTTTGAAGACCATGGCGATGATGAAACGACGGCCTTTTATCTGACAGATTTTCTGGCCCGTCAGTTTGACGCCTTTGTGTGGAAACCGCTGGGCCTAGATCGTCACCCCCAGTTGCGGGACATGTATTTCGGGAACTATACCAAGCTTGTCTATCAAGCCCAAACAGACGACCCGGACCTGACGGCCCGCGCACAGGAATGCGCCGAACGCATGGGCTTGACGTTTGAACGACGCTTCACCGGCTATGGCGATCTTGAGACAACTCTGACCGAGTGGGCCACCCGCAAGCCGACGGCCTGAACGTCAGGCGTTCTCTTGCGCGACTTCGCGGATACGCTCAATCATTGACCGCAAACCATTTGACCGCTGTGCGGACAGGTGATCATTCAGGCCAAGGCGCGCCAACTCACCGCCCGCGTCGACCTTTGGAACTTCGCCAACAGGCAAGCCATTATACAAAGACCGAAGCACCGCAATCAGCCCGCGCACGATCAGCGCGTCGCTGTCGCCGTCGAACCGGAAAACACCGCCGTCGATTACGGGATGTAACCACACCTGACTGGCGCAGCCATGCACCTTGGTGGCCGGCACTTTGAGCGCGTCATCCAGCGGCTCCATCGCCTTGCCCTGATCGATGACGTGGCGATACCGGTCTTCCCAGTCATCCAGAAACTCAAAATCCTCGACGATTTCCTCAAAGGCGGGCGTTGCCATTTCGCAGCGGTCCTTTTTGTTGCGATCACATTTGTGACCTATGCCTCTGTTGGGCACCTGTCCAGCCCCGGTGTGGGTTTTCAATCTTTGGAATTTACGATAACCCATTGCTGAAAATACTTCTCTGGGCTTTGGGACCATGAAAAAATCAACACCTCTTCTATTGGTCAGCACTCTGGCACTGGCGGCCTGCAGCGGCTGGAGCGAGTCGCGCGTGAATCCGACCAATTGGTTCGGGTCCAGTACACCTGCCCCTACTGAAGTATCCGTAAACGAAGCCGATGCTCTGGTGCCCGAAGGGCGTGACGGCCCGGGCCTGTTTTCGCGACCTGAGAAGGAAGTGATCGGCTTTGCCATAACCAAGGTAGATGAGCTACGCATCGACCCCACACCAACTGGGGCAATCATCTATGTCAAAGGTACCGCCTCAAGACAGGGGGCTTACAATGCGCGCCTTGTACGCGTGGAAAGCGAAGAGAACGAAAAGAACGGCATTCTGGAATACACGTTCGAAGTCAGCTACCCAAGCTACGCAACCAATCTGGGCTCCGAAAGATCGCGTGAGGTCAATGATGCCACTACGGTTGGCCGAGCCGAGCTGCGAAACATCCGTCTGGTTCGCGTTCGCGGCGAACAGAACACATTGGAATCCCGGCGGCGCTAACGGTCGCTAAAGCGACACGACTTGTACGGATTGCCCCTTGGCGGCCAGAGCGATCTTGCCGTCACACAGTTTCAGGGCATCTTCGCCAAACACCTCAAATCGCCAGCCTGACATTGAAGGCAGCTTGCGCTCGCCCGCAGCCAATTGGTCCAGTTCGGAACTTGTTGCGATCAGCTTCGCCGCCACGCCTGAGCTTTCGGTTTTGGACTTGAGCAACACGCGCAGCAGATCGGCAAGCGCCGGGTTGATCTTTAGCTTGTCACGGCTGTTATCGACGCGCGGCATTTGATCGGCAGGGCAGTTTACCCCGCGTTTCACCGCCGCCAGAATACCATCGGCAATCGCGCCTTTGCGCGCCTCGCGCAGCAGCAGGCGAGAACCACCAAGGTCCGATGGAGATTTGGGCTTGGTTGAGGCAAGCTCGATCAGGGCGTCATCCTTGAACACACGGCTGCGCGGGACGTTGTTCTCCTGCGCATAGGCCTCGCGGAACTGCGCCAATTCGCGCACGACGGCCAGGAACTTGGCCGAATTCGTCCGGGTTTTTACCCGCCTCCATGCATCTTCGGGACGGATGTCGTAGGTTCCGGGCTGCGTCAGGGTGCGCAACTCTTCGGATACCCAATGGCTGCGCTGCGACTTGTTCAACTGGGACGCCAGATATTCGTAGATCTGCCGCAAATGCGTGACATCTGCCAAGGCATAGGTCTTTTGCGCATCTGACAGCGGCCGACGTGACCAATCGGTAAAACGCGAGGTTTTGTCGACGCCTTCCTTGCAGATTTTACGCACCAAAGTCTCGTAGCCCACCTGCTCACCAAAGCCGCAGACCATCGCGGCGACCTGGGTGTCGAACAGAGGTTGCGGGAACACGGACGCCTCGACCCAGAAAATCTCAAGATCCTGCCGCGCGGCGTGAAACACTTTGACCACGCTTTCATCACGAAACAGCTCATAAAGCGGATCCAATGACAGGCCATCGGCCAATGGGTCCACCAGAACGGCACTGCCTTCATCATCAGATGGAACCGCAAGCTGCACCAAACAGAGTTTTGAATAGTAAGTCCGTTCGCGCAGAAACTCGGTATCTACGGTGACATAGTCATATTCCGCCGCGGCCTTGCAGAAATCGGCCAGCTCTTGCGTCGTCGTCAGGGTTTTCATGCGCGGTGCTGTTCTTGCTCTTGTTCTGTGCGGCCGATTATCAGTTTCATTCCGTACCCAGCCGTATTGCGGACCATAGGATGAATTTGACGCGGGTGTAAATCATCCTGAGACGTTCAGGGCAGCAACACCGGAGTCCGATCCCCACTGGCGTAACGGCGCAACACTGTAGGGTAGAGTTTGTGTTCCCACACCAGCACCCGGGCGGCCAATCCCTCGGGCGTATCACGCGGTTCAATATTCACCCGCGCCTGCCCAAGGATCGGTCCGTCATCCAAAGCTGCGGTGACTTCGTGGACCGAACATCCATGTTCGGCATCCCCGGCTTCAATAGCGCGCGCGTGGGTATTGAGACCCTTGTATTTCGGCAGAAGCGAAGGGTGGATATTCAGCATCCGCCCCTGAAAGCGCGAAACGAAATCACCGGTCAGAACGCGCATGAACCCTGCAAGGCAAACGATATCGGGTTGCGCCTCTTCCAGCGGTTTCAGCAACTCGGCCTCAAACGCGGCGCGGTCACCCTTGAACGGTCTGTGATCCACCGACGCGGTTGGAATGCCACGCTCTGCCGCCTTTGTCAGCCCACCCGCGTTCGCATCATTGGACAGAACCAGGCTGGGCCGCGCAGGGTGATCGCCGGTCATGCTGTCGACCAGCGACACCATGTTCGACCCCCCACCAGAGATCAGAATTGCGACGCGTTTGTGGCTCACAACAGGGTGCCCGAATAGGCCATGCCCGCTGTCCCGGTCACAGTGCCGATCCGCGCAACCGTTTCGCCCGCGTCGGCCAGTAACCCCGCCAGATCATCCGCGCGATCCGCGTCACATGCGACGATCATGCCAATGCCGCAGTTGAAGGTTTTCAGCATCTCGGCCTCGACGATTCCACCGGTTTCCGCCATCCAGCGAAATACAGGCGGCAAGTCCCATGCATTCAGGTCAATCTCGGCGCCCAACCCCTCGGGCAACACGCGCGGCAGGTTTTCGGTCAGGCCACCGCCAGTGATATGAGCCAGTGCATGAACGCCCCCTGCCCGGATCGCCTGCAACGCAGGTTTCACATACAGACGCGTTGGGGTCAGCAGCGCCTCACCCAGAGAACCGTCGCTGAACGGGGATGCTGCATCCCAGTCCAGGCCCGAAATTTCGACAAGTTTCCGAACCAGCGAGTAGCCGTTGGAATGCACACCGTTCGACGCCAGCCCCAAAAGCACGTCGCCGTCCTGAACGCCGGCCGGCAGATGCGCACCACGCTCCATCGCGCCGACCGAGAACCCGGCCAAATCGAAATCACCATCCGGGTACATGCCGGGCATTTCAGCAGTTTCACCGCCGATCAAAGCGCATCCGGATTGGACGCAGCCTTCAGCAATGCCTTCGATGATCCGCGCGGCTGTGTCGGTATCCAGTTTGCCGGTCGCAAAGTAATCCAGGAAAAACAGCGGCTCAGCACCCTGACAGATCAGGTCATTGACGCACATGGCCACAAGGTCGATGCCCACACCGTCGACAACACCGGTATCAATGGCAATGCGCAGCTTGGTGCCCACCCCATCGGTGGCCCCAACCAGAATCGGGTCCTGATATCCGGCATCCTTTAGATCGAACAGAGCGCCAAAGCCGCCCAGCCCGCTCATCACACCCGAGCGGTTGGTTCGTTTTGCGGCCGGCTTGATCCGGTCGACTAGGGCATTCCCCGCATCAATATCAACGCCTGCATCGGCATAGGTGATTCCGTTCTTGCCCGTGGTCATGGCCAGCCCCTTATGAATGGTTCCCGCGCGGGTTAGTCGATTGTGCGACTTGTTGCAACGGTCAGGCTTGACGCGGCCGTTCACCATGGTACTCAAAGCGCTCAGGCGGGCCTGTAGCTCAATTGGTTAGAGCAGAGCGCTCATAACGCTTTGGTTGCGGGTTCAAGTCCTGCCGGGCCTACCACCGTCTACTTGTACATTGTTATCAGTTTCAGATGCTTGCCAGACCAGCGATGCATGGTGTTTCTACTGTCCTGCCCAAACATAAGATGCATTCTTCTAAATCTGCAGGATTGCCCAGTAACTCTGAACCTTATTCAAACCCCTAGAGTTCGGAGTCCCCGCTCAAGCGGAAGTGCCATTTGGTACATTCAAGAGAAATGACACATCCGCATACTATACTTTTGGATATATCACCTATTCGAATGGGTTTTTGGCTATCCCATTTCCATTTAGTGAAACTTGAAAATTCATGTTTTTATGATCTTGCACGTCCCATACATGTGCATCCCAGCCTCCGACCCGCACCCAGTAGGAGGAAATTGACCGGCTTCGCGACCCCTCCGCTCACTCGGACCGCGAAGCTGGTTTTTTTGTGCTGTTTTCGAAATGGAAATAGGCTTTCAAAGCCAAAGCGCACCGGCAAACCTCCAATTGAAGTCCCTTCCTACTTTGGAGGTTCACCTAAGTATCCACCAAAGTACCCGACCATCGCACCCAATACGCCAACTACGATGACAATCGAGATCAATGCGCCACTGCTTTTTGAGTAATATCCAAGCGTCACGAGCCCGACGACAAATATACCAACCAAGAAATACAATACAGTGTTGTCCATACCTAAACCTATGCCGTAAAAGACGTTCTGTAACGTTACGATAGAAATGCGCCTCAAGTCTAATGGGCGAGTTACACAGCATTCGACGCTAGGGTACGAACTCGTCCCCGCCCAAAAAAACCCGCGTTGTTCGGAGGGAAACCGTTACAAACAACGCGGGAGGCAGTTGGGGTAGTGAAGGCGATACGGAGCGGGTCAAGAATTGGACCAAAAAACCCCGGGTAAAGCCGTTCGGTCTAATATGGGGCGGTAACTTTACGCTTCAGGATCTGTCGCTTCAGCCTTTTGGAAAACTGCCAAGGTGACAAACAACCCTCCGATCAGCAGCAAATGGCCCAATGCGGTTACACCGAAAACAAAATAGCTACCAACCATCAGCGAGAAGATTGCGCTCCACATCCATGCCAACATCTGCATCAGCATGTGTGCTGTGGATAGAGAGTATTTTTTTAGTGGGTTTTTCGTTTCATCCATTACCGATACCCACGATGATTTCACGTCGAAACTATTGGTCATGACTTCCTCCCATTCTAAAGGTTGTACGGGGTGATCGGTGCTTTAGACCAAAGAAAAATCTTACGCGCCGCTTGTGGCTGCGACACAAATCATGAATTCCGGTCCTACCAAAATCATCGCCCAACAATGATATCTGCGCAAAGACCGCCCAGCCTTTCACTTTTACCAAGCCGCAGAACACCGCCATGTGCGCGGGCAATATCCGCAACAATCGCCAACCCAAGACCAACGCCACTGCCCTGATTCTGGTTGCGTGCAGGATCAAGACGCGAGAACGGTTTTACAGCCTCAGTGCGCTGCTCTACCGGAATGCCTGGTCCGTCATCTTCGACCCGGATGCGCGTGGTTTTGGGCGTCAGGGACAAGCTGACCTCGGCGCTGTTGCCGTATCGCACCGCATTGCCAATCAGGTTCTCGACCGCGCGGCGCATGGCCATGGGGCGCAGCATCGCCGTGCCGTCACCTTCGACTGAGACCAATTCAGCCTGATGACCTGCCCGTCGCGCGTCTTCGACGATCTGACGCAACAACACTGCGGGTTCGATCGCCTCGGCTGGCCCCTCGGCGACACCACGTGAGAAATCAAGGAACGCATCCAGCAGCAATTGCATTTCGTCCACGTCCTGTTTCAGCGGTGCCGCCTCATCCTCGGGCAACATGGAAAGCCCCAGTTTCAGGCGCGTCAGCGGTGTTCTCAGGTCGTGGCTTACACCCGACAGCATCATAGTACGCTGTTCCATCTGTCGCTCGATTCTAGCCCTCATTTCCAGAAACGCACTGCCAGCAGCGCGCACTTCAATTGCGCCCCCTGGCGTGTATGGCACCACCCTGCCCCGACCAAAGGCCTGCGCAGCGTCAGAAAGGCGGGTAATAGGCCGCAGCTGATTGCGCATATAGAGGAATGAGATCGTCGTCATCACAACGGCAAAGAACATCATGGTCACAATCAACTGATGCGGCGCCGTGGGCGACAGGCGGCGGCGATCTATCGTCAGCTGAAGCAGCCCCAGATCGGTTTCAAGGTACAACCGAGCTTCATCACCCGAAGGCAAAGCGACGGCGGCCAGATCGGGCAGCCCCGCACGCAAATGGGATTCGACCTGTGGTGCGATAAAATCGTACCATCGACGCCCGTCCGTCATCAGGTTTTCGTCGCCGTCAACAAAACGGGCTTTCATATTAAGAACCGATAAATCCAGGCGTATCGCTGCCAGAGCCTGCTGCTGGGTCTCGGCCTTTTTCATGGTTTCCAGCACCAACGTCACTTCGCGCGTGGCGGTCTTGGTCATCTGCGCGGTGACGTCTTCGAGATGCTTTTGCAAAAAGGCAATCCCCACCACCAACAGCAGCACGACAACTGGAAGAACCAGAATTAGTGCGGCCCGGGCATACAGGCTGCGCGGCATATATTGTTTGAGCCATCGACTGAACATGCGCTAAACCTAACGGGCTGATCCGCCAAGAGAAAGAGCTCAGAATGCAGGCGCCTGACGATTTCAACCCGCCCCCCGGTCTGGCGATGGACTTACAGCCCGGCCTGCGTCGGATACTTGCACCGAATCCGTCCCCGATGACCTATCGCGGTACGAACACGTACCTTTTGGGAGAACGTGATTTGGCGGTCATTGATCCCGGTCCTTTGAGCGATGCTCATCTTGAAGCGATTCTGGATGCGGTGCGCCCCGGACAGCGGATCAGCCATATCATCGTCACGCACAGCCATCTGGACCACTCGCCGCTTGCTGCACCATTGGCAACACGCACCGGCGCGCCGATTCTGGCCTTTGGCGGACCGCAGGCCGGACGCAGCGAAGTGATGGCGCAACTGGCGCGGCAGGGTCTGGCCGGAGGTGGCGAAGGAATCGACACAGCGTTCCGCCCGGATATCGAGGTGGCAGATGGTGAGGTTATTGCGGGCGATGACTGGCAGCTAGAGGTCATCCATACGCCTGGTCACTTGGGCAATCATATCGCTTTGGGCTGGGGTGATGTTTGCTTTACTGCCGATCATGTCATGGGATGGGCCAGCTCGCTGGTTTCTCCACCGGATGGGGACCTGACAGACTTTATGCAGGCGTGCCACAAGTTGCGTGCGCGGGATTGGGCTGTGTTTCACGCGGGTCACGGTGCAGAGATCACCAACCCTTCTGAACGGTTGGATTGGCTGATCACTCACCGGCTGTCCCGCGAGGCGCAGATACTGGCGGCACTGGAGGAGCAGCCCGGAAACGCCCGATATCTGGCCGAGCGCGTCTATACCGGCACGCCAGCCGCGCTTTTGCCCGCGGCTGAACGCAACGTGTTCGCACATCTAGTTGATCTTTATAGAAAATCACAAGTTTACACTTTCGACGCACTTTCAGTCGATGCCATGTTTTCAAGGTCAGCCTGAACAGGCAGAACTTTTTTTCCGTTTGATGCAGTTCCCCTCTGGACGGGCAAAAAACGGGTTGTTATACGCCCCTCAGTTCCGGCGTAGCTCAGCGGTAGAGCAGTTGACTGTTAATCAATTGGTCGTAGGTTCGATCCCTACCGCCGGAGCCA